>NZ_JASATK010000001.1:0-1067857 GCF_038440275.1 Bacillus sp. OTU2372 | reverse complement strand
GTCACAGCTCCTTTCCCATTTTGTCAACAGCCCCTTATCGGCAACCTTTTATTTGTTATCAGTTGTTTTTTCATTACTATTCTGATGAGTAGGATTATAATCATACTTTGTTCTGTCAACAGGAGTAAAGTTTTTCGGAGTATAGAAACGTAATAAATCGCCATTGACTACTTTATCCGAAAAAGTAAGTTTTTCCTGAACCAATTGTTTATATTTCTTGGCCTCAGGCAACTTGTCCGATTTTAGCTTTAACCCTGTAGTTGAATCATAATATTTACCATCAACCGAGTAAATCGTCGGACTCACATAGTCACCATTTCGGAATGCCACTAAACTATCATGTTGCTTAGACAGTAAATCCGTACCGAATTGAACATAATCTTTTGTATCGATTCCTAACAGGTGAAGAAGAGTTGGAAGAAGGTCAACTTGACCGCCATACTCATGGTTCACCCCACCTTGCATACCTGGGACACGGATAAACAATGGTACACGTTGTAATCCAGCATTATCAAAAGGTGATATTTCTTTTCCAAGTATTTGTGCCATCGCTTTATTATGATTTTCAGAGATACCGTAATGATCACCGTACATAATAATAATGGAATGGTTATATAGACCAGACTTCTTAAGGTAGTCAAAAAATTGTCTTAACGCTTCGTCCGCATAACGTGCTGTTTGGAAATATCCATCCACAGACTTATCACCGGTTGTAGCAGGTGCAATGGTTGCATCTTTTTGATTCATCGCATATGGATAGTGATTGGCAACCGTAATAAATTTGGTATAGAACGGCTGCGGCAGTGATTCCAATAGTGGGATGGATTGCTGATAGAATGGTTTATCCATTAAACCATATTCGGCCTCATCAGCAGAATTAATCTGATAATAGTTGGCATCAAAGAACTTGTCAAAACCAAGCGATTTATAAATTTCATTACGGTTCCAGAAACTCCCGGAATTGCCATGAAAAACAGCTGATGTATAACCGTTCTGCCCTAAAATGGCAGGTGCTGCTTGGAATGTGTTTAACCCTTTCGTTGTAAAAACAGATCCCTCTGGTAAGCCAAACAAGGAATTCTCGAGCATAAATTCTGCATCTGAGGTTTTTCCCTGCCCTGTTTGATGGAAAAAGTTATCAAAATACATCGTATTTTGATCTTTAATTAATGAATTCAAGAAAGGTGTAACCTCTTCTCCATTTAACTTATAGTTGATCAAAAAATTTTGGAAGGATTCAAGGTGTAAGTAAATCACATTCATTCCCTTACCTGCACCAAAGGTAGCGGGGTTGGGTTCAGCATAATTAGATTTCGTATAGTTAATAACTTCTGTAATATCATCGCTGCTCGCCATTACTCGTTGTGCGGAGGCATGTGTACTTTTAACGGCATCGTAAATGGTGTAATTGTACATACCAAGGTATTTCACGATATAATTTCGGTCAAATCCTCTAGTAAGTAATTGTGGACGGTCTAATTCTGCCAGCGACAAGTTTACACAAGATATAACTAGCGCTAAAGAGTATAATACCGAGATTTTCCTACGCTTTATATCTTTAACCTCAACCTTAACAAAACGAAAAGCAAGCAGTGCCACCAATACAATAAAATCAACAAAGAAAAGAATGTCATAAGGTCTTAATAAAGTGAGCACACTTCCACTTACGTCACCAAAATTTTGTGTCTGCGTTAAGGTCGGCAAAGTGATAAAGTCGTTGAAAAAACGGTAAAAAAGGACGTTTGCATATAATAGAAAAGATAATAGAAAATAAATAATCATCATCACAGTATATTTTTTTCTTCCTTTAAAAAAGGCTGAAATTCCTAAGAAAATTAAGGAAGACCCTAATGGGTTAAAAAACAGAAGAAATTTCTGTAATGTATTTTCGATCCCTAATTGAAACTGGGTTAATTGGACAAAATATGTTTTCAACCATAGTAGAAATACAGACAAAAAGAAAAAGCCAATATATTTATTAAAAATACTTTGACCCTTGTTTAGTAGTTTATTCATTGTTTCTCATCACCTCATAGTGCATTATTATGACAAAAAAAATTTGACATTTAAATAGAAGATTCAACCCAAATTCACTAACATCTATCTTAACAGGTAAATATGAACAATTCATGAACAAATGTTAAAAATGTTTCTGTTGGGATAGAAGAAACTATTGCGTAAGAGAATGAATTCTTAAGTGCGTAGGAAAACTATCTCTGTGCACTTCAAGGAAGGAGGCACTAATCCTGAACCACTTTTCTAACACTTTAAGGAGGGTAACGATGGGAATATTAAGTGGGAATCCAAAAGACGAGCCATTACATTATGGCGAGGTATTTGACATTTGGGCTTCACAGTTAGCCGGAAACAATATGATTTCTGGTTATAAAACAATGTTAAATCATGCTGGTGATGAGGATTTAAAAAAGATACTTATTGAAGCAATCGAGACAGGCGAACAGCAAAAGAAGCAGATTGAAGAACTCTTGAAGGAAAATGGCGTTGGTCTGCCACCAGTTATGCCCGACCCACCTGAAGCTTGTTTAGAAGACATTCCAATTGGTGCCAGAATTCCGGATCCAGCGATTGCAGCTACCCTTGCAGCAGACACGGCTGCCGGTTTAGTCGCTTGCAGTCAAGTCATCGGAATGTCTATCAGAGAAGATGTCGCAATGATGTATGGACAATTCCATATTCAAAAAGCTGCACTTGGTGCAAAGATTTTGCGTCTAAATAAAGAAAAAGGCTGGCTGATTCCACCACCGCTTCATCTTAATAAACATCACGACTGCTAAAAGTTATCCTGTTGCTAGATTGTCTGGAGGTGAATGAAGTGGCTGCACTAAATAATAAAAATCAGAATTCAAGCAATAGTCCGCAAGGATCTGGTTCTGAATATCATCGTGAGCACGCAGGTAATGTTCCGGATTATGGCGGTAACAGCATGGAGCAAATTGCCAAAGAAGAATTAAAAAATGAAACTAACAATACCAATATGTAGGTTTTATTTAAACCCCTGTTTGTGGTTTTTAAAAAAGAAACCAGTCGATGGCTCGACTGGTTTCAATATAACTAGTTTTTCACTAGTTTTATTTGTTCCCCAGCTTTTACCTCGACGATTTGTTCGTCCACACTTAACCAGATAGGCTTAGCGGAAGGATTATAAACAAAATGACTATTGGCTGAGAATTTTAGGTTTTGAAATGCCTTAATATAGTCGACAATCTCAAGATTGGTTGCATACCAGATATCGTCTCGTTTACCGATATAGTCACAAAAGTTCTCGATTAAATCCCAGTTTTGATCCTGATCAAATTCATAGCTATGGCCCCATACATACATCATATACAAATATTGTTTTTTATGGAGCTGGACAAAATCCTCGGCTAGTTTTAATAAGTTTCGATTATGGTGGCAGGTTGGATTCCATTCGATAAAATCATCCGGTAACGAAAAATTGCCTGTACTATGTACCGTCCTGGCGTAATCGATTCCTAAGAATGGAAGCATTTCTTTAATTAGTCGATTGTAGGAGCCATTTGGAAAAGACAATCCCCTTACAGTATAACCTACAATATTTTCTAAGTTTTTACGATCATCCATTATTTCTTCAATTAATTGTTCTTTTGGCGACCTGGCAATCGTCGGATGAGTGACTGTATGAGTGGATACTTCATGTCCTTCATATAGACCTAGAACCTCCTCTTTCGGTATTCGATCCCCCATTCCCATTAACCCAGAATTCAAATGAAAGGTTCCCTTTATCCCATAACGATTAAAGAGTTCGACAAGTTTTCTATCTGCTGATCGGCCATCGTCATAGCTCATCGTTAATACTTTGTGCTTCCCTTTAGGAAAAGTCATGATTATTTTAGGCATCTTTATCACCTCTATATAATAGTAGAAATACATGAGAAGAATCCCTGCATGATTTTCAAATGCCAGGTATTCCTTTCTAAAAAATTAATTTTTGATGGTTTCAAACTCCCAGCCCAGTATTTTATTTTTTGTATTAAATAACATTTTATCGAAAAGTTCTTCCACTGATGACAATACAATCCTCTCCAATTACTTCAAACTAGTAACCTTTCGCAATTGATGTTCTTGATAATCAAAATATTTCCCTTCCAATAGACCAATTAGTGTATTCGTAATCCTTACTTCAAGCTCATTCTCTCCTGAATGAAGAATTTGCGAATCTCCTTCCCATTGATTAGGTGTCCATGCCTTCACTCCCAAAGAACTTCCGTTGACCAAAACCTCGATACAATCATGGATATGCTTATCCAAATCCGCAAAAGATAGAATAAACTCTTTAGTGTCAGGCAGCTGATCTAAGGTGATTTTTTGCGAAAATGACATTGTGCCGGCATAGAACGGATATCCATTGTATGGCCCTTGATGGATAGTTGAAGATGCTGCCGGACTATTTAATATCGGCTGATGCAGATTGTTAAAGGAAACTCCAAAGTCTCCTGTTAAATAAAGAGCATCAATAACCCCATCCCAAACATGCTCCACCTTCACTTCAATCCTAAGTACGTTTTTTCCTTGTTTTAAATAAGATTGAACATCTCCCATTAAGTTACGATGATCATAAAAGAAGTTTTGATCCAGGTCCTTCACCAGATGATCATTTATAAAGATTCGATAATCACCGGATATAGCTCCCCCTATCCATCAGTATGGAACATCGGTTTGGAATCGTATCAACGATGAATTCCTTTTGATAGATACAAGATATAGGATATTTCTTCGCCATTTTCATCGGGGTCCCAAAAACTTGATGAAATCTCCCTGCATAATCTCCTAATTTTACGAAAATGCTCCCAATATGGATTCTGTAAAAATTGCGATGGAGGGGCATCATGTTTTGTCACCCTTTTTAACTTTAAAGAAAGAAAGGGTTTACAACAATAACACTTTTTTAATATACATCTCTCACCATTTAGGATTTTTTTCCATGTTTGATTAAGGCTATTTTTAAGTACAACTTTTAACAAAAAAGGTAAAGCTCGCAGCAAAAAGGACAGTTTCTTTTTACTGTCCTTTGTCATTTTCTATAAAGTTACCCCACTTTTGAAAATAGAAATCTCTCTAAAGTCGTTCTTCTCATTATTGACGAACTCCCCACTTGCTACTTCGATCAAATAATTCACAAAATCATATAACACCTGTTCCGACGAAACTTCATCCTCAAGTAAGATTCCCGCATTAAAATCAATCCAATGTGGCTTTGTTTCGAAGATTTGGGTATTAGTGGAAATCTTCATTGTTGGTACGAAGGTACCAAACGGTGTCCCACGGCCTGTTGTAAACAAAACCATATGACAGCCTGCCGCAGCGAGTGCAGTTGAAGCGATCAAGTCATTCCCGGGTGCACTAAGAAGATTTAATCCTTTTGTCTTAAGGACCTCACCATATTTCAAGACATCCACTACAGTTGAAGCCCCTGCCTTCTGTGTACAGCCAAGTGATTTGTCCTCAAGGGTGGTAATTCCTCCTGCCTTATTCCCTGGTGATGGGTTTTCATAGACAGGCTGATTATGCTGCAGGAAATATCCCTTAAAATCATTAATTAAATCGACTACTTTATGGAAAACCTCCTCATTTGCGGCACGTTCCATCAAGATCGTTTCAGCCCCAAACATTTCCGGTACTTCCGTCAGGACAGTCGTCCCCCCTTGGGCAATTAAATAATCAGAGAACCTGCCCAAAAGAGGATTGGCCGTAATGCCAGAAAACCCATCCGAACCACCGCATTTTAGACCAATTTTCAATTCAGATAAAGGAATATCCTCCCTTTTATCTTTTTTTGCAGTTTCGTAGATTTCCATTACTAGCTTGAAGCCTTCTTCGATTTCATCAGTAACTGCCTGGGAAACGAGAAATTTAATCCTGTCCTCATTTACATCCCCTAGCGATTTTTTAAACTCCGGCAGCTCATTGTTTTCGCATCCTAAGCCTAAAACCAGGACACCCCCTGCATTCGGATGATTCACCGCATTTAATAGAATTTGTTTAGTATTTTCATGGTCATCTCCTAATTGAGAGCAGCCATAACTATGTTTCAAAACAAGAACATTATCGAAGGGGCTGATGTCTCCTACATGCTTTTCAAAACACTTAATGATTTTTTCCGCAATACCGTTTACACAGCCTACTGTCGGAACAATCCACAGCTCATTACGAATCCCAACGGCTCCATTTGCCCGGCGGTAGCCCTTAAAGGTCCGTTCCTCAAGCTTATAAGAAACTTCAGGTTGATTGGGATTGTATTGATATTCCTCTGTACCAGACAAATTGGTTTTCGTATTATGGGTATGGACAAGCTCTCCAGCATGAATCCCTGTGATTGCGTGACCAATGGGATAACCGTACTTGACAATATTCTCGTCTTGCTGGATATCACGAATTGCGACCTTATGTCCCCGATATATATCTTCCTTTAATTGAACGACGGTCCCGTTGACATTCAACTGTTCCCCCCTCTTTAAATCTTTCAAAGCAAGAATGATATTATCTTTCTTATGGATTTGCAGAAAATCTTTCATCTTTACCCCACCTTACCTAATCGATGTTCCATAAAGTTCTTTAAGCGCATTTCTAACACCCTTTTGTTCCATTTGAAGTAGGTTAGCGGACACAGCATCCACCAAACCTGGAATAGAAGTCAGGTCCATTTCCCAAAGCTTTTGTTCACTTAAAACTTTTTCAGCTAATTCCTTTGCTTCTACTAGATAATCCTCATATTGCTGCCAGATTGCTTGGAAAAATTGCAGTATTTCAGGTTGATCCTGCAATTGAATCGGTTCCTCTCCCCGCTTGCCACGATAAAAATAAATTAAACTGCTTAAAGAGAAGACCATCCGTTTTGGCAGTGACTCATTCTTTTCCACATATTCAAGCAAAGCCGGTAAATTTCTTGTCTTAAATTTTGAAATCGAATTTAAAGAAATACTCATTAAATAATGCTTAATAAATGGATTGGCAAACCGGTTAAGTACGTCACCTGCAAAGAGTGTAAGTTCTTCCAAATCCCCTTCAAACGTTGGTATAATTTCCTCTGCGATCAGTTCTTTAATAAATAATCCTATTTCAGGATCATTGACTGCCTCTTCCACCGTATCTAAGCCAGATAAATAGGCCACAGGAGTCATTGCCGTATGAGCACCGTTTAGAATTCTCACTTTTCGAGTGCGAAATGGAGTTAAATCGTTAACGATTAAAGTGTTTAAACCCGTTCCTGCAACAGGGAGTTCCTGTTTTAAAGATTCCGGCCCCTCTATCGCCCAAAGATGATACTGTTCTCCGACTACGATCAATTCATCCTGAAACCCTATTTCAGCCGTTTTTTTCTCAATCGAGTCCGTTGGGTAACCAGGGACAATCCGATCAACCAGGCTTGAACAAAATGTATTGGCCTGATTGATCCAAGCAGTAAATTCACTGTCTAAATTCCAGTGACGTGCATACTTTAGGACAACTTCCTTCAGCTTTCCGCCATTATCTTCAATCAATTCGCAGGGAATCAAGATACACCCGCGATTTACATCTCCGTCAAATGCTAGGAAACGGTGATATAAAAAGGCTGTTAATTTTCCTGGAAAACTCCTCTGAGGCCGGTCCTCTAACTTATCATCAGGATCAAAAACAATGCCTGCCTCTGTGGTATTGCTAATGATAAACCGAAGCTCATCGCTTGCGGCAAGTTTTAAATAGTCCTGGTAATCCGTAAACAGGTTAATTCCCCTGCTTATGGAGTCAATGACCATATGTTCATTGACAGGCTTTCCATCTTTGAGTCCCTGTAAATAAAGGGTGAATAGTCCATCTTGACGGTTTAGCCTGTCAATCTTTTCTGAACCTCTTGGCTGGACAACAACGACACTACCATTGAAGTCAGTTTTCTCATTTAGCACCTGAATCTGCCAGTCCACAAAACCTCTTAAAAAATTTCCCTCCCCAAATTGGAGGATTTTTTCTGGATAGGTATTGTAATTTTTATAAGTCGTTCGATTTAATCTTTGCATACTCCACCCCTGTTAAACTATAAAAGTATTAATGCACACGTGAATAATGTTTTTCAACCCCTGCCTCTACAAAGGGAGTGGTAAATGTTTAATACATAATGGTTGAAGCTTCCCTGTGTTTTTTGCTCTTCAGCTTCAACCATTATGTTCAATATTATTAATTTAGAGGAAGGCAATCAGCTGTTGTTACTTCCGTAAAATTAAAATATTCTTTGGCGTTATTATAGGAGATCCCCTGAACAATCTTACCAAGCAATTCTAGATCATAAGGCACTTCGCCATCCTCTACCCATTCTCCAATCAAGTTGCATACCAGCCTGCGGAAATATTCATGTCTTGTATAGGATAAAAAGCTTCTGGAATCTGTAAGCATGCCGATGAACCTGCTGAAAAGACCGACATTAGACAAAGCTTTCATTTGAGCCAGCATACCGTCCTTAGTATCATTGAACCACCAAGCGGTTCCAAATTGAATTTTTCCAGGAGTTTTTCCATCTTGGAAACTGTTGATTATACTGGCAATCACATAGTTATCACCCGGATTCAACGAATAAAGAATTGTCTTCGGCAGCTTGTCATCCTGCTCCAAAGAGTCAAGAATTTTGACTAGCGGTTTGGCAATTTGATCGTCATTCATGCTATCGTACCCTGTATCTGGTCCCAGCTCATTTAACATTTTCGTGTTATTATTTCTATGAGCATTTATATGGAATTGCATCGCCCAGCCAAGGTCCGCGTATAGTTTTCCAAGAAAGATCAGTGTGTAAGTTTTGAATTTTCTCTCGTCTAATAACGCAACGGCGTTACCATTTAATCGATTAGCAAAAATCTCGGCAACCTCTTCAAAGGATGCATCTTCATACACGACGGAATCTAGGGCATGATCTGAAACAGTGCCCCCTGCACTATGGAAAAACTGGACACGGGCTTCAAGTGCAGCAAGATAATCTTCATAATTATTAATTTCAATTTCAGAAGCCTTTTCTAGCTTTTCGACCCATTCCGGGAAGCCTTCACGGTTTATTTCAAGTCCTTTATCTGGTCTGAAGCCTGGGACTACACTAACCGGGAAGTCCTTCTCTCCTTTTAATAAAGTGTGGTATTCCAAACTATCAACTGGATCATCTGTTGTACAAATAACCCTTACATTCGACTTGACGATTAAATCTCGGACACTAAAGTTTTCCCCGTTCAGGAGAGCATTTACTTTCTCCCAAATGACTGGTGCACTTTGCTCGTTTAATACGTCATAAATACCGAAAAAACGCTGCAATTCTAAATGCGTCCAATTATATAATGGATTGCCAATTGTCATTGGGATGGTTCTTGCCCATGCTAGAAATTTTTCGTAATCGCTGGCACTTCCGGTTATGTACTCCTCGGAGATTCCATTTGCCCGCATGACTCTCCATTTATAATGGTCACCATAAAGCCATGCCTCCGTAATATTTTTAAATTTTTTATTTTCGTAGATTTCCTTTGGACTTAAATGACAGTGGTAATCAATGATAGGCATTTCCTTTGCATAATCATGATACAAAGAGACAGCGGTTTCATTTTTTAATAAAAAATTAGAACCCATAAACTTTTCCATAATTAACCCATCCTTTGAAAAATATTTGTTAACGTTAACAATTAATTATAAGTTTAGTCTAACAGAATATATGGAACTAGTAAATATTTTTTGTTAACGTTAACATTATTAGATAAAATTTATACCGCCTTTTGTTCTTGTAGTTCATACTTCTGTCTATGTGAAACAACCAGGAATACAGCAACCAATCCTATTAATTCGCCGACTGACGCTGCAATTGCACCTGCTTTTCCATTTAATTCAGGATGTAAGTAGACAACTGGGATGATCACCAGAATTACGGCTGCCATGTTGCAAATTTGTGGTTTTAGAAGAGATTTAGTGCTTTTCTGGAGCATAAGAATACCGCCGAAATAGTCCACCCATGGAAAGACAGCTGTCTTGATTAAACAGAACTTTAAAACGTTAAGACTTTCAGCAGCAAGTCTTGTGTCAGCCCCCATCACCTTAGTCATAAACCAAGGCCCTGCACCAGTGAAACAAAGGGCACCAAGGAATAGTGACGGGACAATACTAAAAACAATTACACATTTGATTACAGCAGGTTTATTATGTTTGTAAAACTGCAGGACAACTTGATGGGTGTACATAAAAAAGCTAATTACTAAATTGGTAATACTAAAGGCCAAGGCAAATGATGCAATACCGAGGTGAACATCTTGAATCTTGCCTAGGAACGAATAGATGATCGGAATTAAGATTGTCTGAAATGACATGTAAACAACCAAGGGAAAATAAAAGGAGCTAATTTCTTTTTGTTTTAAAGGGCTTCCATACTTACTGTTTCCGCGTACAATTGTTTGACCGCGCCAGACACTGACCAAACATTCAATCGCCATTCCAGCCAAAAAGATAATAGCTCCCGCCTCACTTGTGTTGGCTAGGCCGAAGTGGATAAAGCAGATGGCAAGACCAAACATACCCATAAGTCTAATAATAACGCCAAGTGTTACCCATTTCGTCTCTAATTGGTTAATGATCACTCCTTGGTACAATCCCCGCAGTCCTGAAAAAAGGATCACCACTGCAAGGACAAGAAAGGTTACCTTTAAAGAAGTCAGTGAATCGGCATTCGCATGAAACCCATAAATAAACACCCAATCCCCAAGCCTTGTGAAACCAATCAAAGCACATAAGACAGAAATGAAAAAAGATATCTTTACAAAAAAAGCTGCGATATTAAAAAATGCTGTACTCCCCTTTGCTAAGGCCGAAGTCGTTTGTCTGAAAACAATTGCCGGTCTTTCCAAAATGCTGAAAAGAGATAAGGCAATGGCATAATTGGCAATGATGATTTCCGCATGGTGTGCTCTGCTCAACGTTCCATTAATAATGACATGAGAGACTGCTGTTAGGCTGGCAGATATAGCTAATGGAATAAAGAATATTAAAATTTTGGTAAACCCATAATCCTTCGTAGAATTTTCCGTTTTCGTTCCCTCCAATCTTTTACTTACTCCTTTCTTCAGATAGTAAATTTTACCATGAATTACTCCAACATATGCTTATTTTAACATTTTAAATTGGAATGGGCGTAACTAATAGAGCCCATAATTCCATTATGGGCTTAGATTGTTATTTTTTTAGTCCACCAATTGTCTAGTCATACTGGCTAAGATAAACACCCTACACTGTGCAGCTCGTTTTCGGAAAAATGGTAAACCTATTAATTAAATTTTCCGAAGAAAATCTTCTCGTTGTGGTGTAAAAATATCTAAAATAATGGATTCATTCTCAAAGGCCTTTACACCGTGTAATGTGTTAGATGGTATGTATATGCTGTCACCTTTTTCGACCCGCTCCGTTATTCCATCCAATGTGAAATCAAAGCTTCCTTGTACAATATAACTGATTTGTTCATGGTTATGGGAATGCATTTCCCCTATCGCATCCTTTTGAAATGTGACTTCAGTCATCATCATATTTCCGCCCCGGGCCAAAAGCTTTCGGCCTGCCCCTTTGTCTGCTGGTACGATCTCAACTGTAAGACCTTTTACTATCATAAATTAACCTCCAAATCTAAAGAGTAAGTAAACCTATGTTTTTAGGTAATTTTCGCAAATGTTCTTTCGTAAAGATGCCGTGCAGCTTCTAGTCATACAGGTTTATGAACACTAACCAAAAACACCAGTCTATGCAAAATAGCCAACCTAATTATGATCTGGTACGTTAACCAAATAAAGATTGGTGGTACCTTCTCTGTCTGAAGTGAACAGGATTTTTTTATTATCCCAGCTAAAAGTTGGATGACAGTGCGTCTGGTGTGTAGACCAGCTAGTATTGTGTGTGCAAAGCGTCTCAATAGAAGCTTCCCTGCCCGAAATGCCGATCAAGACGAGATCTTCTACTTCATCTCCAACAATCAAGTTACATTCCTTATCACTGTGATAGTGATTACAATAATAGGGTAAATCAATTGTTCGAAGGATTGTTCCCTCATGGTCTGCTAGTCCAATAAAAGGTACTTGATCTGTTGCATCTTCCTTGATTGTGGCCTGTGTTTTATCTACCGTAATTGTGCCATCGTGACCTTTACGGCGATTATCAAAAAAGATTTTTCCATCCGTTGTCCAGAATTCATGCCCGATACAGTCATCCTCCCCTTGCCTATAAATGGGCTGGACACTTCTGCTGGTTATATCAAGCAGCCAGATTCTCTGGTGAACAAGGTTCCATGGTCCTTCATGACAAAACATAGCTATTGTGCTATCAATTGGGGAAAACTGAAAATGACCGAGCCAGTGGGTATCTTCAAACACATCCATGACTTTTGAACCGTCCATGCCGACTAGGGTAATCCACCCCTTTTTTGTAGCATACATGGTTTCTTTAAATCCCTTATAATTTGCACCATAATGAATGGGAACTCGTTCGTTTCTCGCAAAACCGATAAATTTTTTATCCGGGGATATATGTGGTTGACCTAGACGGATATTTTCCTTCTCCTCATAAACAACCGTAATTTCCAATGTTCTCGTATTTAACTTTTTTATCACTTTACCCGTCCCATATACAACAATTTCGCTATCAGGTGTTTTTGTATGTTGTCCTGCGTTAATTCCTTCTTTTTCATCTGTCAATTGGATTATTCGCCCTGAATTTATATCCATTTTAAATAGATTATATTTTTTTGGTACTACTGAAGAGCGGTCCGAAAGAAAATAGATTTCCTGGTCACCAAGGGTGAAAGAATTATCGGTAAAATAAAAATGATAATTATTCGAGCCATCGGCTGTTAGCTGCCATACTGTATTACCTGTCTTCTTATCAACATATTTTTTAAACTCTGCGGGAAACTCTTTTCCAGTCAAAACATTTTCCTCCTTTTACATTATAGGCCAGCATTCATTAGCCCCAAATATATTTTCCAAGGTATATTCCTTTGCCTCTTCATCCGAAAGGACTTTTGCCCATGGTACTCGCTGTTCCATACACCCCCCTGGGCCACGGCTATTGTACTCAGCATAAAAAGCGGTCTTTTCAGCATGCTGTTTCTCCCAGTTATGCCAGCCCTCTTTCTTGATATGCTCACCCATCCAGCAGTTTAGGAACACGGTTTTAGCATAGTCTCGCCATGGCCGGCCCAAGTAAACGGTTTGCGGAGCCGCATGACTTGTTAATTTGCAATCGAAAAAGACATACCCGAACTTTTGATCAATCGGCGTCGAAGCGGCTGTTATATATCCGTTTACTTTCTTTGATAAATCTAAACTATGAATCTCACAGTTTTGAAAAACAGTTGTAGCAGAACCGAAAATAAAATCGACCTCCCCCTCTATATAACAGTCGCAGAAATAGCTTCTGCCTACCTTCTTCTCCATACCATCCCGAGGACCGCCAAAGCGGTTCCCCTCAAGCGGCTTTGGCGGTAGTGGAGCAGTAAATAGAGTGTCCTGGTTTCCAAAAAAAGAGCAGTTCTGAAATTGTATTTGGTCTGCATCAACATAAACAGCTACCGCTTGCCCGATAATCGATCCAGGTCCGGCACTATTTTCAAAGGTAATATTTTTTGCCAAAAAGCCATCTCCGGTAATAATAGTGCTATATGATCCAAAGGTCCCCATCTTTTCTCCGTTGCTCTGCAGCTTTCTGGCATAGTCGTCAAAGGTTATTTTTACATTATCTTTATGTGCTCCGAGCAGGGAAACAAACCGCTTATCAATGGTCAGTTTTTCTTTGTATACTCCATCCTTAATAAAAATATCTACTCGATTCTTATTATCTTCTGGGATTTGGTCTATTGCTTCTTGAATTGTTTTAAAGTGGCCGCTTCCATCTTGTGCGACTATCATAGTATCCCCCTATAAATAATTTTGTAAGAACGAGCAGACTTCCGCTCTCATCCCTGCTGTTTCTATATGGCCGCATTCATATCGGACCATCTTCCAATTTTCCGGTACACCGATTTTTTCGTATTCATCTTTTAATTCTTCGTCAATGATGCCAAGTCCCTCAAACGGTGTTAGTTTATCATCATTCCCAACGACACTAAGGTGATGACGCGGTACTATTAATCTTTGGATATCTGAGGTGCGAAAATATTTTAATAGGCTTGGAACGTAAGAGTAAAAACCATGATGATCTAGACCACGATTGGCAACTAATGTTTCTGCATCCACTTGGGCTGCAATATCAACACATACTTTTACTCTTTCATCAAGAGCGGAAAGCCACCATGCCATTAATCCACCCATTGACATTCCGAGGGCAGCGATCCTTGATGAATCTACATCGTCTCTAGTCATTACATAATCTAAAGCACGGATGTTATCATATATCATCCTGCCCCACATAACTTGGCCCTTCCACAGCAATTCTTTAAAAATTTCACTTTCGACTTTTCCTCTTCTTTCACCAAATCCAAGCATATCAAGGCATAATACACCAAATCCCATCGAGGTTAACTGAGTAGCATACGATGTTTTTTGAAGGTAGTCACTGCTTTGAATCAGTTCCGTTTTTCCTAATTGATAGTTTCCTCCATGAGAATGGTTGAATAACACAACCGGCATTTTCTCTGTTACGTTCTGCGGACGAGCAAAATAGGCAGGAATGTCCCCGCTTCCCTCAACCTCTAGTAAGAGTACTTCAAGGGTGTATACACCTTTATTCAATTCTTTTATTTTTTTAGCAATGACGGGTTGACTTCGCTCAGGCAAGTCTCCTAATAACGAATATAATTTTTCACGTTTGTTTGTTTTACATTCCATCAGTTCTCTCTCCTTAACGTCTCCCGTTATATCGTGTCAAATCCTTGATATTCAAAATAGTCAAAATCAGCATAAGAACCGGCTTTTCGATCCGTATCATGAATCCCAATTCCTACAAAATTACCCGTAAATCCTCCAGCAAGGAATAATACATCTTGAGGTTCCCCAATTTGTTGCCAAACAGTTTTTCCATCCATACGATAATAAAAATTTGCAGCAGGTCCGTCTACCACAACCTGCAACTCTACTTCACCAGCATCTATTGGAAATATTAAAGGGGATAAATCAAATTCCCCGTCTTTACATTTCATTAGTCTAATCACACGTCCCATTTTCTCATCATATGTCAAGTAAGCATAAAGATAATTACTATCATTTAAATACAACATTAATCCCGCCATCTGATTAAAAGTTGTAGGGTTATAGTCAATTTTCGTGACTGTTCTAAACCGGAAATCTTTTTGACGGATAGCCAGGACATGATGGTCAAACAAAGATTGAATGGAATCACCTGAGTATAAACGCAGATATCCATGACGACTTATTAAATCGCACCAAGAGTCATTGGCTAAAATGCGTAACGTATTCCACTCCTTTTCTAGCACTTGATTAAAATTATCTCTAAAGTTAGTATTTTTTCTTTGTACGACTGGTTCTGCAGTTACGATTTCTGTTTCAACCAGCGGACCGTTCCCGCCGTCCGCTAATCGCAGCCAGCCATCTTCTGTCCAGTGGACTTCTTGAATTGCGGTTTCACGACCTAAAATGGCTGCTTTTCCAAGTAATGGACGTGTACATAAATAAACCATATACCAGTTGCCCAAGGGGGTTGGGACAATACTGCCGTGACCCGAACATTGCAATGGGGAGTCTGGTTTATCACTGGCTGTTAAGATGGGATACTCTGGGTCCAATTCATATGGACCCGTAATTTTTTTTGCACGACAAACTGTAACCGCATGACCTTTCCCCGTTCCACCCTCAGCAGTGAGTAAATAATAATAATCACCATGACGGTAAATATGTGGAGCCTCCGTTTTAGCTAGTTCAGTACCGTCAAAAATTTTATAAATAGGTCCAATGAGAATTTGGTTTTTGGCATCATATTCCTGCATGACTATTCCAGCAGATTTATTACCTGTCGTCATACGATAATCCCATATTTCGTTAAGCAGCCACTTTTGTCCATCTGTATCATGAAACAGTGACGGATCAAAACCACTACTATTTAAATAAACTGGCTCTGACCAAGGACCATAGATACTTGGGGCTGTAATTAAATAATTATGGCTGTCTTTAAAGGGCCGTTTTGTGCTTTTAACATCTGTATAGATAAGATAAAATAATCCATCTGAAAAACTTAATTGTGGCGCCCAAATACTGCCATTTTGTGGATTGCCTCGTAAATCTACTTGATTCGTTAGAATATCCGTTTCATGTTCCCAATTGACAAGATCTTTTGATTGGTAAATTCGTACTCCCGGCAGCCATTCGAAAGAAGAAACGGCAATATAAAAAGTATCATCAACCCTTAAAATATTAGGATCCGGGTTAAATCCTGGCAAAATAGGATTAACTATTCTGGTTCTAAACATTGTCTACTCCCTCATATTCTATTTTTTTTCTGAATAAACAGAATCCTGCCGCTAAAAAGAATAGGAATGCTAGCGGAAATGCCAACAATTGGGTACCAATTAGGGTAGCTAAACCTGCTAGTGTATAGAACAAAGCTGCCTTTTTTGGAAATCTATTTCTCCAAATATAAAGCACAGCAGTAACAACTAGAAAAAGTACAATTAACAGGGTAACTCCGAACCAAATAGCTAGCACGTTCACTGCTTCAAAACTCTCCGATACGTACTCTTTGGAAACACTTTCCTGAAGAATCGGAAAAACTGTTTTCTCAAAAATACTTTCTTCCATAGAAGTAATCGTCAATGAAAACCCGCCCAAAAAGAGTAAGCAAAGGACAGCACCAGCTATTCCAATCATGACTTCCCATTTCCGCTTCATTTTCCTTGTTCCTTTCCTATTAGTTTACTTCCTTTATAAGTACTTCTTCTGCTTTTGTATTCCTGGACTTGCAGTGCGTAACCTCTATTTTCTCACAATGTTCAATATAAAAAGCAGGCCCTTCATGGTTCTCAATGGTTATTCGGTTAAATAGAATGTCTTTGGTAAATCCCACGTAAAAACCTTTATTATTCATTTCTTCTATCCCGGCCATCATGGCTGGTTTCCCGGGTTTAGCATTGACCGCCATTGAAATATCAATGTTATTAAACGTAATCTCAGAAACAAATTGTTCTGCTAAGCCATAGATAAAACCTGCTGAGGCGCGAACATTCCGAGCCGTAATGTTAGCAAAATGGATTCTTCTAAACATTGGTGTTTCATCTGTAACTGGGTAGGGGTTTTTATCCCAAACATACTTATCCTTGCCGCGAGGTCCGCAGAAGTAATACAAATTTAAAATAAACGGACAAATTACCCGGTCCATAACAATATTGTCAATCCGAATATCCTCTATTTTCCCTCCACGGCCTCGTCGAGATTTCATCCGGATTCCACGATCTGTGTCTTGGAAAATACAGTTACTTATAGTCACATTACGGATATCGCCACTCATTTCACTGCCAAGTACCACTGCTCCATGACCATGAACCATCGTACAGTTAGTAATCGTAACGTTTTCACAAGGTACTCGTTCAAAGGTATCTTCCGTTCCAGATTTAATAGCGATACAGTCATCTCCAACATCAATATGGCAATTACTGATTCTCACATTTTTACAAGATTCAGGATTAATCCCATCAGTATTAGGAGAATCTGAAGGATTGATTATAGTAACATTGTCAACGGTTATATTGGAACAACGAATCGGATTCACAGTCCAGCTTGGTGAATTTACTAAAGTCACATCCTTTATGGTAACATGCTGACACTCATCAAAACTTATCAATTTAGGACGTGGGTAAGCCAATAGATCTCGACGATTCTCGAAGATATTCCACCAATACTTCCCATTACCATCCATTCTCCCAAACCCAGTTATTGTAATATTTTTTGCATCTTCTGCATAAATACATGAAGCATATACTTCACGTAAAACCCCTTCCCATCGAGAAGTTACAACGGGATAATCTTCTTGGTGATTAGAAAATGTTAATGTGGATCCAGTAGACAAATGTAATTCAATATTATCCTTTAAAAATAACGCCCCCGTTAAAAATTCTCCTGCAGGAATGACTATCTGTCCGCCGCCATTTCTAAAAGCTTCATCAATTGCCTTTTGGATAGAAACGGTACATAAGCTGCCATCGTTAGTAGCACCAAAATCAGTAATATAATAGGTTGTCATTTTCTACTCGACACCCATCACTTCTTCAAATTCAGTTAAAGCTTGTAAAAATGCTCCTACACCTTTTTGATCATTACAGATAATCGGTTCACTAATGTAATAAGTATATGTGCCATCACGATTGTCATCTCCACCTAATCCGGCAACCTGACAAGTCTTATTTAAATTCACCCAGCCTTCATTCGTCAGCAAAACAAATTCGTCTAATAATCCTTGATACGATTTGATTAATTGTGCTTCCCATTCTTTCCTATCTAGAACTCCTAGACGAATACCTCTTGCTATTGCACATACATACATGCTGCTGCACGAGGCCTCTAAGTAATTTCCTTTTTCATGTATCTTATCTGTAACTTGATACCAAACTCCACTTTCTGCATCTTGATAGTTTACTAGGGACTTTAATGTTTTATCTAAAATGTCTACAAGAAAGTTACGGTCTGGTGTATTCTTAGGAAGAATTTCTAATGTATCCACTAGAGCTAACAAATACCAACCCATAGATCGTCCCCAGAAATTCTCTGACAAACCTGTTTCCTTACTTGCCCATGGCTGTACTTTTTTCTCATCCCAAGCGTGGTATAATAGGCCCGTGTTATAATCTATTAAATGCTGATAACTTACCTTAAACTGATGGATAATATCCTCTAAGTTTTCTCCATTGGCAAATGTTAATTGATACTCTGCATAAAAAGGGGTACCCATATACAACCCATCTAACCAAACTTGGTATGGATAAATTCGTTTATGCCAAAATGCTCCTTCAGATGTTCTAGGATGTTGCTCTAACTGTGAGCGTAATAAATCAGCAGCTTTTTTATACTTTTCCTCCCCTGTTTCTTTGTAAAGGACAAATAACATTTTTCCATTGTTTATATGATCAATATTAAATTCTTCTAATTCATACCCTTTTATCTCCCCATTTTCTTGGATAAAATAATCCATATTGTCCTTAATATATTGCAAATACTTCTGTTCTCCCGTTTGCTGCCATACTCTTTCAAAACCTTTTAGAACCACCCCGTAATCATAAGACCACTTTCCATTGTATCCTTTGTCATTAAATAAATATGGAAGCCTTTCCATAATTGAGTTTGCTGTTTTTACAGACCAATTCATTTTTGTCATTTTATTATTCTCCTTTTCTACCAATTTACGGTTTCAGAATATTTTCTAGATTCTCAATAGAATGGAGGCCTTCTACCGAATAAAACTCAATAGAAAAACCTCCTGTGTTGTTACTTTGCAGCTTTGTATGCCTTTTTATATTCTTCTTTTATCGTTTTTCCACCTTGCTCATTCCAATTTTTAACCGCTTTCTTAAAGTCCTCAAGTTTGATTTCACCTAATATATATTGATAAGTAGCATCGGTAATAATCTTTTGTAATTCGGAACCCTGTGTCGTATAGGTTGTGGATTCTAATGGAACAGCTGGGTTAAATACCGCATGCTTGGCGTTTTCAGCAATCAACTCATCTCCTTGTGCCTTAAGTGGATCCGGGTCTTTTAAATGAAACCCAGATTCCTTCGGACGTGAAGCGGCAAAAGGCTGGACTTCTTGCTGCCATAAATCTTGGTTAATAATTTCATAGGCACCATCGCCAGTAATTTTGTAGTGTGTACCCTCCATACCATATGTCATTAATTTATATACTTCTGGATCTAATAAATCATTTACAAATTTTAGAATTCGTTTTAATTCTTTTTCATCTTTTACCTCTGAACGAGGAAATGCTAATAAACCGCCAACACCATTTCCATCAGACCAAATCGATTGCTTAGAATTAGAAGCAGACGTAACATTATTTACTAATGCTAATTCCATATTATCTTGGATACCATTAGCCATTGATTTTAGATTTTTCCCGTCAAATAATGCTCCAATATAAATACCTGCTTTACCTTGTGAAAAGTTTTGCTGTTGATCGGTTTTGGCTGTTACAGCAAAGTCTTTGTTAATGAACCCTTTATTATATAACTCTTTCATGTAATCCATTGTCTCAATATACCCATCCGTTTCAAACTCGGCTACGAAATTCCCCTTGCTATCTACTTTCCATACATTGGGTGTACCGAAGTAAGAACTTAAAGTTTTGAACGCACCATATTTTAAATCACTCCGATCCATAAACCCTGTTGTATCCTTTTTCCCATTTCCATCTGGATCCTTTTCCGTAAATGCCTTTGCCACTTCCATTAATTCCTCCGTGGTTTTAGGAAGAGACAATCCTAATTTATCTAACCAATCTTTACGAATAACGATTCCATTTCGAGCTAAATCCTTTTGAAATGGTACTCCATACAGTTTACCTTCGATAGAAGCTGAAGTACGTATGTCTTTTGGAATAGCTTTTAAGTTAGGAAATTCATCTAAATAATCTTCCACATTCCAGAACATCCCTGATTTCAATGCATTACGGACTGAGGAATTATCTAAGAGTGTTAACGTAACAATATCTGCTAATGAATCGGAAGCTAAAGCAGTATTTATACGTTCTTCTTTTGAAGCATCTGGAATCCACGAGAATTTAATTTCTGTATTGGTTTTTTTCTCAATTTGATTTAATACAGTATCCGTCGGCGGGGATGCTGTATGCAAAATGTTTAACCAAGAAATCTCCGCTTTACTTTTATTGTCTTTCTTTTCGGAAGAAGATTCTTTACTAGATGTTGTACCGCTGCAACCGGCCAATAAAAGCATGCTTGCCATACTAACACTGGCTAACTTTGATACCATTTGTTTTTTCATCCTTATTCCCCTTTTCTATTTGATAAAAAATTTTATTTTCTACGTCCTTAGCATTTTGCATTTCCATTCTTGTAAAGACTTGATTAGCTGTCCAAGTAATCAGGTAGCATAGGAAACTTATACCAAGAAAGGTTAGAATACCTGGAAAAAATTTTGTTATGAACCAATAAAGAACACTTGAAACTAAAATTAAGACCAATGAATATTGTAAACAGGAAAAACCGAATAAGAAAGACATCTTGATTTTAAAGAAGATTCCTTTCCAATTATAATGAGCCATAATCGGAAAGATAAAGATAAGTGATATCAAATAAATGAAGCTAATCATAAACAAAGCGACTCTCATGTACCAATTGGTTATATGCAATAAATCAACGACCAAAACAAACCCGGACATCATATAGATCCAACTAATCATGACAGTTTCTCTAAAACACTCCTTGTAATACTTCCAATACGTATGAAAGACAGAAACGCTATTTCCCCGAATCCATTGCCTGCAAATACTCACTAAGGCGTATGTAGAGGGGCCGATACCGAACACGACTAATCCTAACAAGGTAAAGAGAAACCACAAAAGGTTTACGTATACCAAATTTAGGAAACTAGTAAAAATGTGATTTACCTTTTCCACTGATTTCAGCATCGTCATCCCCTCTTTCTTGTCTTCCTAATAAACGCCATCTTCACCCATTTTTTTCGCTAATTTGTTGGAAATGATTACTAAAGTCAATCCAACGATCCCTTTAAACAATCCTACTGCAGTACTAAAACTTAACTGCCCATTCTTTAATCCTGCAGTATAAATATAGGTATCAAATATTTCTGCAACGCTGCGATTAAGAGAATTAAGTAAAAGATACATATGCTCAAAACCTAAATCCAAGGTGCTTCCAATTTTCAAGATTAATAATGTGATAATAACCGGACGAATGGCTGGTAGTGTAACATGCCAAGTTTTTCGAAGGCGACCAGCACCGTCCATTTCTGCAGCTTCATATAATTGTGTATCCACTGCTGTAATAGCAGCCAAATAAATGATGGTTGACCAGCCTAATTCTTTCCAAATTATTTGGCTGATGTAAACGGTCCTTGTCCAGTCAGGTGAAGTTAAAAAGCTTATTTTATGAAAACCAATCGAGGCTAAAAACTCATTAATAATACCCCCATCGACATTCATAAAGATATAAGTGATAGAAACAATAATCACCCAGGACATAAAGTGAGGAATATAAATAAGGGTTTGAATTCCAGATTTAAAATATTTATTCTTCACCTCATTAAGCATTAGCGACAATATAATTGGTAACGGGAAGAAAATTACAATATTTAAAGCAAATAAAATTAACGTATTGTTCAATAATATAAAGAAAGTTGGTTCAGTAAATAATCGGACAAAATGTTTGAAACCAACCCATGGACTGCCTAAGATTCCTAAATAAGGCTGATAATCTTGAAAGGCAATAACCAGTCCTGCCATAGGTAAGTACTTAAAGATAATAAAATAAAGTACACCTGGAAAAATCATAAGGTATAAGAGTTTATTCTTTTTTATACCTGCCAAGATTTTTTGTCTTTTTTTGATCCTTTGTTGCTTTGTAGTTAAGATAGGCAAGGTATGATCAGTTTGTTGAACGGCACCTTCCATTTTTCTCCTCCTTTGAATTGAAATTGATTTCCTTTCTTGCTCTAAGCATACTTAATAGAGAAAATTACGTACATAATCATTTTATGATTACGCTTTCAAAACAGCTTGTCATAAGGGTTTTTAAGATAGAATCCGTCATAATGATTATTATTTTCCTCTGTTGATTATGAGGATGGTTTCTCTTATCCGCATAGATTGTAAGAGTTTTTTTGTGGATTTTTTAATGATGGGATACTGATTATATACGTAATTTTAATCGGATGATAAGGTATGTGTATCTTCATAAAGGTAAATAGTTTCATATTCTAATTTCGAGGGGGATCTAAATGAAGAACAGGAATGCGCATAAACTAAAAAAAGGAGGACGAATCTTTCCCATAGTTAATGGTACCATTTTAATCGTTGTAGCCCTTGTTTGTTTTTTACCATTTGTCAATGTTATATCCAGTTCTTTTGCATCCACACAAGAGGTAGTTGCTAGAAGGTTTATATTATTTCCACATTCATTTTCTCTGGATGCTTATCGCTATATTTTATCTACACCGACGCTCTTTAAGTCCCTAGCAGTTTCTGTAGGAGTAACCGGTATAGGAACGCTGGTAAGTATGGTTCTTACTTCTTTAATGGCATACGGTTTATCTCGAAAGTATCTATTCGGCAGAAACTTCTTCAATTTTATTGTTGTTTTTTCGATACTGTTCAGTGGTGGGATGATTCCTACATTTTTAGTAGTTAAAAGTGTTGGATTAATTGATTCTTATTGGTCATTAATCTTGCCGGTGGCGATTAACGCTTTTAACTTAATTATTATGAGAAACTTCTTCCAAGCCTTACCTGATAGTTTAGAAGAATCTGCAAAAATGGATGGATGCACAGATTTTGGTGTTTTCTTTAAAATCATGCTGCCACTAGCAATGCCATCTATAGCAACGATTGCATTGTTCTATGCCGTAACATACTGGAATACGTATATGACAGCCATCCTATATATTAATGATTCCACTAAATGGCCTATCCAGGTTTTATTACGGCAAATTGTCATCGTATCGAGCGGTATGCAAGCTGAGGGATCATCTGTGGATGTAGTACCGCCTGCCCAAACAATCAAGATGGCTGTTATCGTAATCGCAACCGTTCCAATGCTAATTGCATATCCATTTGTTCAAAAATACTTTGTCAAGGGTGCACTGGTTGGATCAGTAAAAGGATAAAAATCCCCAAATAAAAAGGCTTCTACTGCAGTAGAAGCCTTTTTATTTGAGGATTAGTTCTAATGCTTGTACACTTTCCGATAATCTCCTGGAGTCTTTCCTAATTTCTTTTTAAAGAAGCGAATAAAATTTTGAGGATTCCGATATTGCAATCGTTCAGCAATCTCTTTTATAGCCATATTGGTTTCTTTCAACCACGTCTGTGCCATGTGTAGGCGATAATTCATTAAATAATCCACAAAATTTTCACCATATTCTTTTTTAAATACATTACTTAAATAATTAGGGTTGTAATGCAGACGATCCGCAATAATATCCAGGGAAATCTCCTGATCAAATTCAGTTTGGACAATATATAATATCTTTTCTGATAAGGATTTAAATCCTCGTTCTGTTTTGTCATGAGTACTAATAATTACTGGTTTAATTAAATCATCAATTAACATTTCTTTAATCTTCTCTGGATAATAGGCATTCATGGCAGTTTGATATAATTTCTTTATGTTTTCAAATATTCTTGATTCAGCGCCTAATAGTTGACCTAATTGTACAAGCTCATTTATCACACGAACTAAAGTAACCCCTAAGCTAATAGGATTTTTATTCAGGCGAAAGATTTCTTCGACTAGATCATCAACCAAGCGAAAAACATCTTCCTCTTCACCAGAACGAATGGCATTCATTAGCTCGTTCTGTAATTCAACAGGAAATTTCGAAATAGTAGCATCATTTAACATGGATGCGATATCTTTATAGAAAATAATCGATGCTGAGCCCACATTTACTCGATAATGAAGTGACTCTTTTGCTAAATCTACTGCCTTTTTACTATCTATTAAAGATTGATAGACAGGGCTAATTCCCACGCTAATGATAATATTAAGAGATTTCTTCACCTCTATTTGGATTTCTTCATAATATTTCATAATGCGACGCTCAGCTTCTTGATTATTATTTTCTAAGATAAAAATTGTTGCTTGTATTTCATCATTTAATACAATTGGAATTAAGCGTTCATCTTTAGGAACTATTTCTTCCACTACATTATTAATAGCCAATAAAAAAAGATCTTTATCAACAACTTGTTGATCATCAATACTATCAATTTGGATCAGACCTGTATAAAATACCTTATCCTCTGCAAAATCATAACCAAATTGCTCTAAACGATGAATGACATCATTTTCGCTTATTCGTTTCCTAAATATACTTAAGACAAATAAGGTCTCTAGCTGAGGTTTCTGCATGGATAGACTAGCTGTCAAAAGTTCATTTCGTCCAACTATTTCATCGACAGAGTCAGCCAAAAGGGAAAGTTCATTTTGTTTATTATTAACTTCTGGCATAGCCAGCTTTTCTTGGATTTTCTTTATCGGACGTGAGAATGATTCGGCCAACAAATATGAAATAATCCCAACCAATAAAATTAACAGGACTGATGCTATTAAGAGACCTACTCTTGTATTATAAATAATACTGCCAATCTCACTTTCATTTATTTCTACTAAATAAAGCCAATGGTTATATTCGGACTGCAAAATCACATACTTTTTACCATCTCTCGTTTTATAAACAGTAGCATTTTGCCTGCTTTCCTTAGCGGCCTTTCTTAATTCCTGATAATTGTGATTAGTAAGTTCATTATCTGTCATCTTGCTAGAATAAAGCAATTTATCTTGTCTGTTATAAATTTGGACTAAATGATTATTATCACTAACAATCTGATCAATACTTCTCCTAGGAATAGTGGATATTCCCAAAGCAAATTTTTCTCTTTGATAAATAGGTAACGTCATTACCATTTGTATACCATTTTCATCAGGTTTCCAAAAAAGGCTTCTTCTATTGTCTGTAATATAGGTATTTTTGTAATCTGCAACTTCTTCCGAGGTTAGCACTTTCAAAGAATCATGAACAATTCCCCATTTCTGCGCCAAGCTAATTAGACTATAGTGACTTCCTTCTATCCCCATCATTTCTATGTAACTCAATTCTTTTTTGATATCTCGATATATATCAAAATCTTTTTCTGACAAAGGTTTTTTAAAGACAGCTTCAAAATTGGCAGTAGAACTGTAGGTAGTATATCCATACTCTATTGTTCTTACCTTCTGTTCAACGTTTTGTAGGATTTGTTTTGTATAATTTTTCTTATCCTTTAGGAAGTTTTTCTCTACCGAATCATAAGTAGAGTTATAGATAAATATGCTAAATCCTGTAACAAGCCCTATCCCTAATAAGAAAAACGGGATAAATAACTTGTAAAACACTCTGGTTTTTCTCAAAAGGTTCACTCCTTAGTTGACTTGTTTTCCACAATGCCAAAAGCGTAAGCGCTATCAAAAAACATTAAAAATTGATTCTGTTTGAAATAGGAGATATTCAATTTCTCAATCTAAGTATTTCTAAAAAAATGATTGTTTTCTACCTTAATAATAGTAATAATTAAATATTACCATATTTTACTTGAGTTTTGGAACCCTTCTTTTTCACGTGTGCATTAAACTAGAAGTACTGTGGGTTCCCGCTATTTAGCGGGAACCCACACTATTCTTCTTAATTACTCATCTATATATCATTTAATACATCCATCGCATTTACTCTGGAAACAAAACCTAATTCTTTCCAAGCATTTTCAGTTGACCATGGTTTTCCGGGATTGTCTGAGACACCGTAATATGTACCAAACTTTACTGTGGATTGAAGAGCCAAATCAAACAATTGGACAGTATCCTCATGTGATAATAACGTACGATGCAGTCGAGGGTCCTTTTTCACATTAATTTGCTCTCTGTTATGAACACTTCCAATCCGTAAGTTTATGACAGAGTTTGGGCAATCAGGCTCATGTGCTATGATATGACCAATATTCTCCGAAGCAAGTTTTAGAACTCCATATAATCCTCGAGAAAACGGATAATCATCTATGGTAATCTCTCTTCCTAATGCTGAAACCCCGTTACGTTCATAATAATCGGTCGTATGGTTACTGCTGGCAAATACTACTTTTGGAATCCCTAACGTTTTGGCAGCATGTAATATATAAAATGAAGAAATAAAATGAATGTTTATCATTTTATGAAATTGATCTATATCCTCAAAATCTTTTTCTGTTTTGATTGTAAGTAAATTAATGATAGAAGTTGAGTCTTTTGGGATACTCTTTAGTAACATCTGATAGTCTGTCGCATCCACCTGTAGAAAATGGTCTGACTCCACTGGGACATTTTTATCAAGGATAAAGATATCATATTTTTCCCCAAGTCCTTCTCTTAATATGGTTCCAATTGTTCCTGATCCGCCGATAATAGTCACCTTTTTTTTCATATCTTCCTCCATTTTACTCAAAGGTTCAAGTTTTGATATTTACTAACATGACCTTTATTTTTAAAATAATACCACCATTTTTCCACTAGAATTCATGTAAAAGAGCAAAAGAGCAAGCACCTTGGCCAGCCCCGACAAGCATAAGACGGGCCGCCAAAAGGTTGCCTTTTAACCTTTTGGTTGAATTGGCTGTAGACCATCGAGGGGCTAGGAGCTGGAGCTGGCCGTTTCTAAACCTGTAAAAAGTTATCCACAAGTATTAAATCTATAATTTCCCAAACCAACAAAAAAGTTCATTCCGTTATCAGAATGAACTTCCATTTTTTTAAATAGGTTGAGTTTTTTATTGTAGATGGAACCACCTTATTTTCTAAAACACCTAAATTAATCTTCCCATTTCGGTGACCTAATCTAATTTTGTCCATATGTTTTACTCATGTGGACAAATATCTTGAGCAATATAGCTGGAACTGTCCTCATAAGGTGTCCATGCGGACATCATCTTCTGTCATATAGCTTTTCCTGTCCTCATGGAGCTTTCATACGGACAAAACTTCCAATCTCAAGACCAATCCTGTCAGCATGACCCCATCTACCTTCTTATAGTCTCTCCCAAATAGAAGCGATTCTGCGTTTGACTAGCACTATATTTTCTGAGCTGCTCATAATTAGTAGGCTTGCAATTCGTGAAAAAATACCCTCATCACCAAAATGGTTGATCATATTTAATGCTGTTAATGCGAGTTTCTGGGAAGCCTCATGTGTATAAACCCTCGTACAATCAAGCTTCTGCCGATTTTTCTCTTCACCTGTATTCAATATAGATTTTTCCGTCCGTAAAACCGCACTTTCAATTCCATAAATACCAATGACCAAAGCGGCCAAGAAAGCGGCAATTTCTTGTTCTTTATTAAGATCACTAAGGAAATTCTTTTTAATTGATTCAATTGCTGCATGGAATAATTTTTTCATTAGTTGAAGAACCTGCTTCTCACGTTGAAGCAAACCAATTTCCAATTCTTCCTCTTCACTTGGTTCGACATGGTTTTTTAACAAGGTTGTGGCTATAAGGATTCTATTAATCTCATTCGTCCCCTCAAAGATACGATTAATTCTAGAATCACGATAAAGTGTTTCAATTTCATATTCGGCCATGTATCCATAACCGCCGTGAATTTGAACAGCTTCATACGATTTGATCAAGGAATTCTGTCGACATCACCTTGTTAATTGAACATTCAACAACATAACAGAAAATGGAAAAAATACATACATAGTACACTAAAAGGCAGTTTGAAATTCCTTAAAAATGTGGAATAACTTAAGTATCTATAGGTCACTTTGTTTGTAAGCTTGGCTAAAAACAAAAAATCCAGACTCTAGGATTACTCCTTGAATCTGGATTTAACCAAAAACAATTAATCTATAATAGTTATTCTGCTAGCTTTTTAATCATATTATCTACTAGAATATAAACCCGTTCCGGCCTCCCAACTGTGCCATAAGACAGGTCCGCTTCTATATTTTCAATCGATACTAGATGTTCCAAATATCTTCTTGCGGTTGTACGACTAACACCTACCTCTTTGGCAACCGTTTCTGCTGTAAGTCCTGTTTTAACTTTCCCTAGGACTTCGATTACTTTTTCAAGGGTGAGAGGATCAATGCCCTTCGGAAGGTAAGCCCTTTCATTATTAGCACTGTCATTTTCCTTCCATAAGAGCTTGTCGACCTCCAGTTGTGATACCTGAGAATTTTCTTTGCTTAATTTTAAAAGCTCTTCATGATAATCTTTATATCTTTGTAAAGACTGTTTAAACCGATCAAAAATGACGGGTTTTATAATATAATCAAATACACCTAAACGAATCGCTGATTGGACCTTTTCAATCTCTTTGGCTGCAGTAATCATGATGACATCTATTTGTTTTGTGTGAAACTTTGTTTCTTTTAATAACTCTAACCCGTTCATATCAGGAAAATAGACATCAAGAAGAATTAAATCCGGCTGTAATATTTCGATTAAGGTTTTTGCCTCAACATAGCTCGCTGCAATGCCAACAGCTTGAAAGCCATCGATTAGGTCTAGAAATCGTTTCTGAATTTCTGCAATCCTCAAATCATCTTCAACTATTAATACTTCGATATCTCTGTTCCCCTTCATTTAACGACCCCCTGCTTTTTGGTATCGCCACTGTAAAAATCGTACCTTCCCCCATTGTTGAAGAAAAAGTTAGATAGCCGCCTAAGTCGTGGATTGCTTTTTGCGCCAAGCTTAGCCCAATACCGGAATTACTGCTTGTATTTTTAGTAGAAAAACCAGGCTTAAATATTTGGTCCTGAATCCGAGACTCCATTCCAACTCCATTATCTTCCACTTCAATAATCAGTTCTTTTCCAAGATCAGTTAAAAAAAGTGTAACTCTTTTTTCATCCTTTTGACACTCTCTAACTGCCTCAAAGGCATTGTTAACAAGATTACCAATAATCGTGACTAACATGTCTCTATTAATCTCAGCCGGAACATCTTTAAAACTGCTGCCTCGATCAATGGTAAGATTAATTTTCAGTTCACTTGCAAGGCTCACCTTTCCTAAGATAAAACCAGCAATAATCGGATCGGGTATCTCTTTCATTAAAAATTGAATGAAACCTTGTGCGACATCCACTTCTTTTGAAATAAAATCTATCGCTTCTTTATAAGACCCAAGCTGAATGAGGCCAAGCAGCGTATAAAGCCGGTTCGAGTATTCATGTGTTTGAGCCCGCAACCCCTCCGCATAGGCTTTAATATGTGATAATTCTTTGAGCAAATTAGCAAGCTCTGACTTATTCCGAAAGCTTGCGACCGCCCCAATTACATCTCTCTTCTTATTAAAAATTGGAATCCGGTTTGCCAAATAAACATCACCATTAATAATAATTTCTTGATCATACTCTGCCTTTCCTGATTTAACCACTTCATATAATTGTGTATTTTCAAGCACTGTCTCAATTCTTTTTCCTCGTAAAAGAACTTCATTCGGGACACCTAAAATAGAATGTGCCGTTTCATTTACAACTGTAATACGACTATCCGTATCTATGGCAATGATTCCTTCATGAATGGACTCAAGAATGGCATGTTTTTCCTGGTACATCCAAGCAATTTCTTTAGGTTCTAGTCCAAAAATGGCCCTTTTGATATTTAGCGAGATTAGTATCGCAGCAATAAGACTCCCTGCCAAAATGATTAGAGTAGCCACAAAAATTTTCTGCTGTAATTTCGAAACCTCTCTTTGAATGTCTGTTTGGAGATAACCAACGGAAACAACTCCGATTACTTTCCCCCCACTAAATATAGGAGCTTTTCCTCTTAAGGAAGGACCAAGTGTGCCCGTAGATTCTGAGATGACAGACTCTCCTTTAAACACCAGTCCATTATCACCGCCGACCATTTTTTGACCGATTCTGTCTGGATTTGGGTGGGAATAACGTATTTCGTTCCGGTTACCAACCACAATAAATTCGGCACCTACCTGCTTCCGAATGTTTTCGGCAATCGGTTGAATGTGTGCGGAAGGATTGTCTAAAGTAAATGCACCCTGGACATCCGGCATATTTGCGATGGTTTGCGCTACTGATAAGGCTTTAGTACCGATTTCATGCTTAAGATTGGATTCCATAATATGCTTAAACGTAAATTCAATAATTGTCCCCATAATAATAATTAAAATAGATATTCCAAGCATTAGTTTCGTATGTAAACGCATGCAAACACCTCTATTTCTATTATATAAAAAAAACTCCTTATTAAAAGGAGTTTTTAAACTATTTAAAAAATTCATCCTTCTACATTAATAACGACTTCCTTCCCCCGTTTTTTCATCATAAACGGAATGACTAGCCAAAGAGCGGTTATGAGCAGAAAGATAAGTGAGATCGGGCGAGTAAAAAAGACTCCATAATCACCATTTGAAATCGTTAAGGCTCTTCGTAAATTATTCTCAACCATTGGTCCTAAGACAAGTCCAAGTACCAGGGGGGCAATCGGGTAATCATTTTTACTAAGGAAGTATCCAAAAAGTCCACATCCCAATAGAAGCAATAGATCATTGGTTGAGACTTGAACGGCATAGACACCAAAAATAGAGACAGCAATAATCATCGGGATTAAATATTTCTTTGGTGTTTGGATAATTTTCGCAAACACTTTTACTAGCGGGAGATTGAGAATTAACAGCATGATGTTTCCGATAAACATACTGGCAATCAATCCCCAGGCTACCTGCGGATGGTCTTCAAATAATAATGGGCCTGGCTGGACATTATACATCATCAGTGCCCCCATTAATATAGCCGTTGTTCCCGAGCCAGGAATCCCTAATGTTAACAGGGGAATCATTGCACCGCCTGAGGCCGCGTTATTAGCCGATTCCGGTGCAGCTACCCCTGCAATAGCTCCCGTTCCAAATTTTGAAGGGTTTTTAGATATTCTTTTCTCAAGTAAGTAGGAAAAGAACGAAGCAAGAGTTGCCCCGGCACCTGGTAAAATACCAACGAAAAAACCTAAGATGGAACCACGGGCAATTGGACCTACAGATTCCTTAAATTCTTGTTTGGATGGAAGCAGATTGTTAATTCTAGCCATCTCACCATCTTCCTCATCCTTTTCCAAAATCGTTTTAAATACCTCGCCAAGTGCAAACAATCCAACGGCAACCGTTAAGAATTCAATTCCTTGAAAGAGCCATGGAATATCAAAAGTAAATCGTGCAATTCCAGAAACAGTGTCAATCCCAATTGTTCCTAATAATAAGCCGCATATGGTCATAATTAATGCCTTGGTAACTGATTTACCAGCTAGGCCGCTGACTGCGCCAAGGCCCAATAACATTAACGAAAAATATTCAGCAGGACCGAATTTAAGCGCGACGGTTGACAAGGGTTTCGCCAATCCAATCAAAGCGATTAGGGTAACGATACCTGCCACAAATGAACCAATCGCTGCAATCGATAAGGCACTTCCTGCTCTTCCTTTTTTGGCCATTTGATACCCATCCAGTGTAGTGACGACGGAGGAGGATTCCCCAGGAGTGTTTAATAGTATAGAAGTTGTTGAGCCGCCATACATCGCCCCGTAGTAAACACCAGCTAATAGAATAATAGCACTAGTAGCAGCCTGTTCCGGCGGGAGACCTCCTGTAATCGAGGCCGTAACGGGAATCAGCAGTGCCACACCGCTCATCGGTCCAATCCCTGGAAGCACCCCAACAGCTGTTCCAATTAAGACGCCAACAAAAGCAAATAAAATATTATACCAAACCAGTGCTGTACCAAATCCTTGCAATAAATAATCGAGTGTACTCATGTTTGGACCCCTTTCTATAGTTTCTAGTTATAAATTAAAACCAAATAGGCCAGCCTGGGAGTGTTCCCTTTAAGACATCGACAAATAAGAAATAAACGATTCCGGAGAAAGCAGCTGATATTATAATAGAAGAAAGCAGCTTTTTTTTCTCCATGGTTTGAAAGCAGACCACTAAGAAGAGAAAAGTGGTGATGACATATCCCACCGATTCCAACGTTAAGATATAAACCAAAGTGGCAATAAATATAATTAAGAAAGGCTTGTACTGTAACTCCTCTTTCTTACTATTGCTGCTCTGCTTTATGAATGTTTCATAAAATAATCGGATACTCAGTAAAACAAGAAGAATCCCGAGAATTAATGGAAAAATATCAGGACCGACTACACTTCCATAAGAAGAGCTCGAGATATGCTTGCTGCCAATAATAAATAGAACACCGACGGTTAAAAACAAAATAGATGCGAAGCGGTCAAATTTTATATCCACTTGAATACCTCCTATAAGAAAAGCGTAAGCACCTTGGTCAGCCCCGACAAGCATAAGACAAGCCGGCCGAAAGGTTGCTTTTTAGCCTTTTGGACGGATTGGCTGTAGACCATCGAGGGGCTAGGCGCTGGAGCTAGACAATTCTCAAAGTCAAAAACTTTTATACTTATCTTATAAAATAGGGAGGAGAAAATCCCCCTCCCCTTCCTGCTTACTTCTGCATCCCTAACGCAATTAATAATTGTTGGACCTGTTTATCTTGTTCTCCTAAGAACTTTTTGAAGTCGGAGCTGTTTTTATATTCTAATTCCCATCCCTGTGTTTCTACTTCTTGTTTCCATTCAGGGGATTGAACTAATTTATCGATGGTCTTTTCCCAATAAGTCTTAGCTTCTTTGGACATTTTTTCCGGACCAAAAATACCGCGCCAAATTGTAAACTCTGCATCAACACCTTGTTCTTTTGCAGTAGGGACATCCTTAAAATCTCCGCCTAATCGTTCAGGGGCAGTTATCGCGAGTACTCGTACCTTTCCAGCTTTTAAGAACTCCTTCACACTTGATGCATCAGTACCAATTACATCAGCATTACCGCCAAGAAGTGCCGTAATCGCTTCGCCACCGCCATCGTAAGAAACATATTTAATTTTAGTAGGATCCACTCCGTATTTATAAGCCGGAAGGATTGAAATTAAATGGTCCATGGAACCTGGTGCGGAACCACCTGCAAATGTTAATTTAGAAGGATTCTTCTTAACTTCATCTAACACCGATTTTAAATTCTTAAATTTAGAATCTGTTTTAACCACAATTGCCCCGTAATCTTTTGTCAGTTGGGCGAGTGGTGTCGCATTTTTGTATCCGTATGGACTATTACCTTCTTTTTTCAGATTGTTGATAATAATTGGCGGTGAATTTACAAAAAGCATTTCATTATTTTCAGCTTGCTGTGTTGCGTATTCTGCCATAAAGACTGCACCGCCCCCGCCCGGCTTATTTTCAACCGTCATGGGCTGTTTAACGAGTTTTTTTTCACTTAAAACCTTTGTAAAAGAACGGGCTGTTAGATCCCAGCCACCTCCAGCACCAGATGGCGCAACCACTGTGATTGCTTTTGTAGGATAGCCTGTGCTTTCCTCTTTTTTACCAGAATTCGAGCCTGCTGTTTCTTTACTGTTGCTGCTACAAGCACCTAAACTCAATGCCAAAGCACCTGCACACATTACCGTAGAGATTTTTTTAAAAGAAAACATTTCACATTCCCCCTTGTAAACGTTTTCTTAATTTTACAAAATTTTCGATTGTTTTAAATATTATATATTTAAGTCGCATTAAAAACTTAATCACCATTTTGTTCATAAAGTTCATGAATTTCAATATCCAAAAAGAATACCACTAGTTTTTTCTCTAGTGGTACTCTTTTTATTGTTTACTTATTTTCAAACTTGCTATATTCTATCGTCCCTGTTTTAAGAGATACTTGGATGTATTTTCTAAGATTGCTAAACGGATCAGCTTCACTTTAATATCCTTACTCAGTGAAAGCCATTCAGGTGTACTAATTTTCAATTTATACTCCCCCTAAAGATTATTTTTCAATTTTTTTTGATTAATCCGGATGGGTTAATATAACGTGTTCGATACTAATGTTTTTCCCGAATGTCCGAATACTCTAACATAGTTTTCATTACCATTTTATTTGAAATTTCTACATATTTTTTATCTATCAAAATTATTAAAGGAAATTTATAACCTACATTCCGATTTCTTTAGTAATCCCTTTACAGCCTGATGGATTATTTTTCATGTTAGGAAACCTTACACGAACAATGAAATCCTTCTTTTACTAATTTATACTTCAACGTATCAACCTAATAAAGGTTCTTCATTTTTTATTTGGGGAACAAAATTGCTTTCTAGGGTTCCGTTTAAACAAGTGTTTAAAGCCTGGTCCGAGAGAGAGCGTACAGTTCGGCTGTATACACGGAGGGATAAAAGCCCGGGAGAATTTTAAATATAAAATTCTCCCGGGCTTTTTCTTGTTCTGAAAAAGGATGGAAAGGGATGGATGAAAATGAATGATAACCCAACACTTGTAAAATCACTGACACTACACCAAGTTGTTTTTATGGGGCTAGCTTGGATGACACCAATGATCTATTTCACTGTTTACGGAGTCGCCTTTAAGGCCGCCGGAGGAATGCTAGCAGCGGCTTATGTAACGGCTTTTATTGCTATCTTCTTTACGGCTTACAGCTATAGTCAAATGGTCAAGGCCTATCCAATCTCAGGTTCAGCCTATATTTATACGAAAAAAGCAGTCCATCCGATTGCTGGCTATCTTGTTGGCTGGGCCCTTCTATTAGATTATATATTCTCACCGATCATTGCGATCCTCACTTTTGGGATATTCATGAATACCGAATTCCCTTCTATTCCTGTCTTTGTTTGGATTATCGTGATGAATATTGTCCTTGCCATTGTCAACATTGTTGGCATAAAATCAGCGGCACGTGTGAGCGGTTTATCTGTCCTTGTCCAAATAGCTTTCATCATTCTCTTTTGTATTTTAGTAGCAAAGGATATTATTACGGGTCAAGCAGACTCTAACTCTATTTTTTCTTTGGCACCTTTTTTTAACGACCAACTCTCCGTTGGCGGAGTTCTATCAGGCGCTGCACTTATCTGTTTCTGTTTTCTTGGTTTTGATGCTGTTACAACCATGGCTGAAGAGACCATCAAAGCTAAGAAAACGATACCCAAAGCCATTTACCTCATAGTCATAATTGCAGTGATTATGTATGTTGCCATATCCTATTTATCGCAAATTGCCTTTCCAGATTTCACTTTTACAAATCCAGATAATGCGGCATATAGCCTAGTTCAGCTTGTTGGCGGTAACTTATTAAGCTCAATCTTTATTATGGTACTAATCGTAGCTACCTTTACACAGGGAGTCTCCTCTGTTACAAGTGTCAGCCGCTTCCTTTTTGCTCTTGGGCGTGAATCCATTTTACCCAAAAAATTATTTACGACCATTCATCCTAAATACAAAACACCTGTTTCCAACATAATCTTTGTTTCGGCAATATCGCTTTCCGCTGTGTTTATTAATCTGGATTCAGCTGTTCTTTTTGTAAGTTTTGGTGCGTTAACTGCATTTACCTTTGTTAATCTTTCAGTCATCTTCCATTACTACATTAAACAAAAAAGAAGGTCACCAAAAGAAACGTTTATGTACCTAGTTTTCCCACTTGTTGGTGCTGCTTTCATCGGTTGGCTCCTTACCTTACTTGATAAAACCACTCTTATGATCGGATTGATTTGGGTAGCAATTGGATTTGTTTACTTAATTATTAAATCAAAATGGGAGGCAACAAGAACCAGAAAATACCCAATCTCAAAGGTTAATCAAATAATAGATTAGTAAAAACCATGTTAGAAAATCTAACACAATTGTTGTTGGATCTAACATACAAACGCTATACTAAAACCATCTTAAATAAAGGTTTCCACAAGGGGTGGAAACAAAAAGCTGTCTAGGGTTCCGTTTAAAGAAATATCTTTAAAGTCTGGTCCGAGAGATAGCGTACAGTTTCTACTGTATACACGGAAGGATAAAAGCCTGGGAGATTTACTCTCTCGATGGTTTTTATCCTTTTTTATTATTCAAAGGAGGAAAATGACATGAACAGCATATCACCCGTTATTTCAAAAATCATCCCAGCAGGCGGAAAATGGTCAGGGCATATCAGTTGGGGAAAGCAAATCACTTTCACTGCACTTGAGGACGGTGCAAATGTTTCCCTGCTTTTATACAACGCTAATGATCCTGCCGAACGTTACAATATGCCGGATACATTGAAAGCTCAGCACACTGCCCATCTCACGAAAGGGAATGTCCTTATGAGTGACAATGGCCGGGTACTAGCGAGCATCATTGAAGACTCGGTCGGCTGGCACGATACCATTACAGGTTATACGACTCGATCATTGACCAATCAAAAATATGGAATCACTACTTATCAAAACGAACGAAATGATTATTACCGAAGCGGCGAAGAAAACTTTAAGGTTGAGCTTTTCCGAAATGGCTTAACCTCTAGAGATCTCTCCACTGTCGTTAATCTGTTTTCCAAAGTTTATTGCGATGATGAAGGTGATCTACATTATGTTTCAGAGAACTGCAAAAAAGGTGACACGGTCACGCTTCGAATAGAAATGGATGTGATTTTGGTGCTATCCAATACACCAAATCCACTGAACCCAAATCGTTCATACCCATCAGTACCAGTTCAATTCACGATTACTGAAGCTGAACCAATGCCAGAAAATGATACCTGCTTCAACCATCGACCTGAAAACCGACGTGCTTTCGAAAATACCTGGGAATACGTTCTATTATCCAAAGGAGGAATCCGCTAATGGCTGTTTTAAATCATGCAATCAGTGAAAGGAAAATGGAAACTAGCTTTTACAACAAAACCATTCCAGCTGGAGAAGGATGGATTTACACACTTGAACCAGGCCAAGTCCTTCGAATCGTTGACTTAGAAGGAAATCAAGCGGCAGATACCCTGTTTTACGATGCTGACCAGCCATCAGATCATTACAGTGCGATCAACACCATTCAGTGCCAAGGAAATGTTTATTTATCAACAGGTTCCGTTTTATTATCCGAATCTGGAAAAGAGCTTGTAAAAATTGTTGCGGATACATGTGGACGTCACGATACACTTGGCGGTGCTTGTTCTGCCCAAAGCAATACGGTTAGGTATTCACACGATACTTTGCCAATGCACAATTGCCGAGATACTTTTATGCTCCAGTTAGCTAAACACGACAGTCGCTTTACTAAACGGGATCTGGCTCCAAATATAAATTTTTTCATGAACGTCCCTCTTACTCCAGAGGGGGGATTGACTTTTGAAGATGGTGTCTCAGCACCAGGAAAATATGTTGAACTGCAAGCAATCAGTAGAACGCTCGTCTTAATCAGTAACTGCCCGCAGCTTAACAACCCTTGTAACGCTTATAACCCTACACCTATCCAAGTATTGATTTGGGATAAATAACAACTAAAGGAGTGCTCATCATGTTTAAAAGAATATTAATTGCCAACCGCGGTGCTATTGCCGTTCGAATTGAAAGAACATTGCGAAAAATGGGCATCCAATCTGTCGCAGTCTATACGAAAGCCGATCAAGACAGCCTGCATGTGGACCTTGCAGACCAAGCTATTTTGATTGGCGAAGGGGCTGCTAAAGACAGCTACTTAAATGCGGACCTTATTTTGAAAGTGGCTTTAGACAACCATGTAGATGCCATTCACCCCGGATATGGATTTTTAAGTGAAAATGCAGATTTCGCACGTGCCTGCCGTGAAAAAGGGATTACCTTTATTGGACCCACACCTGAACAAATGAAGTTATTTGGATTAAAACACTCTGCACGATTAATTGCAGACAATGCGAGTGTTCCCCTCCTTCCTGGTACATCACTTATCACCGATTTAACTACTGCCTTAACAGAGGCAGAACGGATTGGTTATCCTGTTATGTTAAAAAGTACTGCGGGCGGTGGCGGGATTGGCATGCGAGTTTGCCTGGATTCCATATCCCTCCGCGAGGCATTCGATTCTGTCTGCAGACTGGCCAAAGCAAACTTTAATAACGGCGGTGTCTTTTTAGAAAAATACATTCAAAAAGCCCGTCATGTAGAGGTTCAGATTTTTGGAAACGAGTTTGGTGAAGTCGCAGCGCTCGGTGAACGTGATTGCTCAATCCAACGCCGCAATCAAAAAGTTGTCGAGGAAAGCCCGGCTCCTTGTCTCCCTTCTTCCGTAAGAGAAGATATGCTCGCTTCAGCGAAACGGTTAGCCATGGAAGTGGGATACCGCAGTGCAGGTACGGTCGAATTTTTATATGATCCAGATGAAAAGCGTTTTTACTTTCTTGAAGTAAATACACGGCTTCAAGTAGAACACGGTGTCACCGAGGAAGTGTTGAAAATTGATTTAGTTGAATGGATGGTTCGGGAAGCAGCCGGTGAATTACGCTCATTAGATTCACTGTATACCGCTCCGAATGGACACAGTATCCAAGCTCGTATCTATGCTGAAGACTGCTTAAATGATTTTCGTCCAAGCGGCGGGCAGCTTGACAAGGTTCATTTTTCCGACAATGCCCGAGTTGAAACTTGGGTTCGTGATGGTCTGGTTGTCACTCCCCTTTACGATCCAATGCTTGCGAAAATCATTGTTCACGCAGAATCCCGGGAAGAAGCGATTAAGCAATTAAACTTAGCCCTTGAACAAACTCGCCTTTATGGAGTGACTACTAACCTTCAATATATACAGACGCTTTTAGAAGAAGAGGATTGCCGAATTGGCAATGTCCATACGCAAATGTTAAAGGATTTCTTCCCTGATGAACGTGCGATAGAAGTCCTTGATGGTGGTATTCAGACAACTGTTCAGGATTGGCCTGGCCGTGTCGGGCATTGGGATGTAGGCGTTCCGCCTTGCGGACCAATGGACCCGTTCTCTTTTAGGATAGGGAATAAATTACTTGGGAATGAAGATCATGCCGCTGGCCTTGAATTAACACTTCGTGGCGGATCCTATCGCTTCCGCAGTGATATGATGATTGCTCTTACTGGTGCTGATATGAGTGCTAAGCTCGATGAAAATGAAGTTCCAATGTATCAGGTTCTAACTGTTAAACGCGGCCAAGTGCTGTCCTTTGGTGAAGCGGCATCCGGCATGCGAACCTATTTAGTAGTAGCAGGCGGATTGGATATGCCGCTTCATCTCGGCAGTGCATCAACATTCACACTAGGTGGATTTGGTGGTCATGGCGGCCGGGCACTTCGCACCGGAGATGTATTACGTGTAAATAAAAGTAGGACTCTTGCAGTAAGTGAGCTTCCTCCCGTAAAACAACCTACTATTGAACGAAACTGGACCATTGGCGTCATCCCTGGTCCACATTGTACCGAGGAATTCTTACTGCCTGATTACCTAGATCAGTTAACGAATACAAGCTGGGAAGTTCATTTTAATAGTTCACGGACCGGTGTCCGCTTAATTGGCCCTGCCCCGCTTTGGGCACGAGAAGATGGAGGAGAAGCAGGTCTCCATCCATCGAATATACACGATAATGCTTATGCGATTGGAACACTGGATTTAACTGGTGATATGCCGATTTTACTTGGACCTGATGGCCCTAGTTTGGGTGGTTTTGTATGTCCTGTCACAACAGCATCAGCTGAATTCTGGAAGATTGGCCAGCTTCATGCGGGGGACCGTATCAAGTTCCGGTTACTAACTCTTGAAGAAGCAGATAAACTTCGTAAACAGCAGGAACAATTCCTGGAAGCAGTCGGCACAAATGATCAAATAGTTTCTGCAGTTCCTTCCTTGCCTGGTGAGGTTAAACAGTTTTCAACAGACTACCCAATTCTTAAAAGAAACACAGATGGTAATTTCCCAATGACCATTCGGGCTGCTGGAGATGAAAACATTCTAATAGAATATGGTGATTTAGAGCTTGATCTTCTACTTCGTTTTCAGATCCATGCATTAATGGAAGCTATTGAAACGGAAAGAGCAATTCCGGTTTTAGATTTGACACCAGGAATTCGTTCCCTTCAGGTTCATTTTGATTCAACCAAAATGTCGATCTTATCCGTTTGTGAAATGATCGAATCCATCAATGATAAGCTGCCTCGATTAGAGGAAATGGAAGTACCATCACGTATTGTTCGTCTGCCGCTTTCATGGGACGACCCGGCAACAAAACTTGCGATCGATCGTTACCAACAAAATGTTCGGCCGGATGCACCTTGGTGCCCTAGCAATTTAGAATTTATCCGCCGCGTAAATGGTCTTAATGATATTGATGATGTAAAGAGAATCGTTTTTGATGCGAATTACCTTGTTCTCGGTCTTGGTGATGTTTATCTCGGGGCTCCAGTAGCTACGCCAGTTGATCCCCGTCACCGTTTAGTGACGACTAAATATAATCCTGCCCGTACATGGACACCGGAAAATGCAGTTGGAATTGGCGGCGCCTATATGTGCGTATATGGAATGGAAGGCCCTGGAGGTTATCAATTTGTCGGACGGACTGTCCAAGTATGGAATCGCCTCCGTGAAACGAGAAGCTTCCAAGTAAACAAACCATGGCTGCTTCGCTTCTTTGACCAAATTCAATTTTATCCAGTCAGTGCAGAGGAACTGCTGGAAATGCGAGAGGATTTTTTACGCGGCCGTTTTGAAGTAGATATTACCGAAACAACGTTTAAGCTTGGCGATTATTTAACTTTCCTAGACTCAATTAAGGAAAGCACGGACAGATTCCGAGAAACCCAGCAAGCCGCATTCCGTGAGGAGCGTGAAAATTGGCGCAAGAACGGCCTTGCTGAATTCGTTTCTGAACATGAAGTAGCTGAAGCGATTGAGGAAGTTTTGCCAGAGGGAGCAGAAGGGGTTCGCACCGCCCTTCCGGGAAGCATATGGAAGGTACTTATCACTCCAGGTGACGAAGTGAAAAAAGGTGACACATTAATAATAGAAGAGAGTATGAAAATGGAATTTCCACAGCTGGCTCCATGTGACGGATATATTCATTCTATTCATGTTTCAGCTGGCGATGAAGTTCATGCAGGCCAGTTAATTGTCTCTATTACAAAAGAAATGCGAGGTGCAGCCCATGCAAACGATCAACATGCCACAAACGCTGTCCATTCATGAGTTGAAGAAGAACTATCAATCTAAAAAATTTACGCCTGAAGCTCTTTGCAAGGAAATTGTAAAGCGTGCGGAATCAGATAAAGAGTTTAATATTTGGATTATCCCTCCTTCGATGGAGATCATCCAGCCCTATCTTGAAAGATTAAATCAAATGGACCCAGAGCAAACGCCGCTCTGGGGAATCCCTTTCGCCATAAAAGATAATATTGATTTGGCTGATGTTCCTACCACTGCCGGCTGCCCTGACTATTCCTACACCCCAACTGAGCATGCGACAGTAGTGAATCGTTTGATTGAAGCGGGAGCCATTCCAATTGGTAAAACAAACCTCGATCAATTTGCAACAGGACTCGTGGGTACACGCAGCCCTTACGGAGAAACAAAAAACGCGCTCTCCCCCGACCTAATCAGCGGCGGCTCAAGTTCTGGTTCTGCAGTTTCCGTTGCCCGTGGTCTATCCGCGTTTTCTCTAGGCACAGATACCGCAGGATCTGGTCGTGTACCAGCAGCCTTAAATAGACTTGTAGGCCTAAAGCCAAGTCTTGGAGCCTGGCCGGTAAAGGGTCTGGTTCCTGCTTGCGCAAGTCTAGATTGCATTACAGTCTTTGCGAACAGCCTTTCGGATGCATTAATGGTGGATGAAGTTGTCCGAGGGTTTGAGGAAAATGATCCTTGGTCCCGCCAGATAGAACGCCGAACAAACACCCTTCCGGAAAAAATTCTTTTATTAAAAGAAGAACCAGAATTTTTCGGACCCTTTGCTGAGGAATATCAGCAAACATGGGAGTCAGCTGTTGATCGAATAAAACACCTTTCCATTCCGATTGAATACATCGACGGAAGTTATTTATCTGAGGCAGCTTCTATTTTATATGATGGCCCATGGGTGGCGGAGCGCTGGGCGGAATTAGGCTCCTTCATTAATTTAAACGAAAAGACTGTTTTTCCTGTAACAGAAACCGTGCTTCGTAATGGTGCGAATCCAGATTACGATGCCGCTTCTGTTTTTAAAGCGATTCACAAACTGCAAGCTTTTAAACAAAAAGCGCATCAACAACTTAAGAATGCCGTATTAATTATGCCAACATCCGGCGGTACCTGGACAAGAAAACAAGTACGGGAAAATCCAATTGAGACCAATAGCAAAATGGGACTTTACACGAATCATTGTAATCTTTTAGACCTGTGTGCGATCACGGTACCATGTGAGGATGCTGCGGAAAATCTTCCGTTTGGAATTTCGATGTTCTCTAGTAATGTGAATGAACACTTAATTTCTGGTCTATCAGATTTATTTTTAAATGGTGTGCGTTCATCTGTTAATAAAGCTACTACGCTAGTTGCCGTTTGTGGGCTTCACATGAGGGGCTATACGCTGGAAAAACAAATGAAGGACCATGGCGCTGTATTTGTTCGAGAGGCCAAAACAGCTGGTAAATACAAAATGGTTAAGTTACCCTCTCTTCCTCCAAAACCGGGTTTAATCCGAACAAATGGTTCGGGAGTTTCAATTGAACTGGAGTTATGGCAAATGCCATTGTCAGAGCTTGGATCTTTTGCAACATTAATCCCTTCTCCACTAGGACTTGGGAAGGTTGAACTCGAAGATGGCACCGAAGTATTGGGATTTGTTTGTGAAGCAATCGCTGCGGAAGATGCCGAAGATATTTCGTATACTGGCGGCTGGCGCTATTTATAAGAACAAAAGCGCAAGCGCCTTGAACAGCCCCGACAAGCATAAGACGCTCAGGGAAAGAAGGCGTTCTTTGCCTTCATTCCCTGAGTGGCTGTAGACCAACGAGGGGCTAGGCGCTGGAGCTGGACGTCGACAGTCCTTTTATTAACAGTTATCCACAAGCGAAAAGTCTATAATTTCCTAAACGATAAAAAGTAGTCCATGTAGAAGTTTTTACATGGACTTACTTATAGTCATTCTACTAATTCCACTTCTAACCATTTACGCACACTGTTAATAAACCAAACCTTTGAGCCTTGCTGTAAATCCGCAATCGTTAAAACTTTCTCACGAATCATCCCTTCCTTTATTAACATCTCCCGGTAGGTACCAGCAAGCAAACCGCTATTGACAGGTGGAGTCCATAATTCCCCGTCTAATTCTAAGACAAGATTACCATTCGTAAATTCTGTTAATTCTTCGTCTTTATTCCAAAGTAAGGTATCAAAAACATCTGAAGGCTTGGTTAATTGAAAATCAGTATAGATCGACCGATGGGTTGTTTTGTGATAAAGAAACGTATTATCTTTATCAACCGGTTTACCGCCAAGAATAACCTTTATTGGAGTAGGCTGCGCTAATATAGACTGCGCATCTATTGTTACTACGCCTTTCTTATTTACTAAGAGCCTTACTTTTAGCTTCCCATTGTTTTGGCCGGCAAATTCGTCCAATTCCTTTTTGATACACTCAATATGAACTGAAAATCCAAAGTATTTGGCTGATTTTTTTAATCGCTCAAGGTGTTCTTTTAACAAGAAATACTTCCCATATTCCAATAGGAGGCTTTCGAGAAGCTCGAACTCTGGTCTATCTTCCTCAAGTAAACTTGCTTTTGCAAGAACCTCGTCATATTCCCCCTCAGAGGTAGAATCCCAGGTGATGCCTCCCCCAACCCCATATGTAGCTATACCTGATTGCTGATCAATCAAGACTGTTCTAATTGGTACATTGAATACCGCTTCTTTATTCGGTGTTATATAACCGATTGCCCCACAATATACCTCACGCGGCTCCGGTTCCAATTCTGCAATAATTTTCATCGTGCTGACCTTTGGTGCACCGGTAATGGAGGCACAAGGAAAGAGTGCCCTAAAGATATCGATAAGCTCAGTATCTTCAGCGACTCTTCCTGTAATTGTTGAAGTCATTTGATAAACAGTTGGATAGGGCTCAATCTCATATAGCTTTGGAACTTGAACTGTCCCAAATTCCGCCACAAGGGATAAGTCATTTCTAAGCATATCTACAATCATGACATTTTCGGCCCGGTTTTTTTCAGAAAGATATAACCAACGGGCATTAGCCTCATCCTCTTCAAAGGATTTCCCCCGTTTAATAGTCCCTTTCATAGGTCGAGTGGTAATGGTTTCATCCTGCAGGCGGAAAAACAATTCAGGTGATGCTGATAAAATACTATACTCTCCGGTATTGATATAAGCACAATAATCGGAAGACTGAGCCTTTTTCAACTTCTCAAAAAAAGCAAAATCATCTCCCTCGAAATGGCTATGAAGTCGGATGGTATAGTTAGTTTGGTAGGTGTCGCCCCTCTCGATTCCGTCCTTTATCGCTTGGATTGATTGATTATATTCTTCTACACTAACGGAAGGTTCCCACTCTGTAAGTGCATAAGATCCTGTACTGCTAAAGCTTTGGAATTCTGGTTCAGCAAAAATCCCAAACCATAGTAATGGCATTTTACTTTCCTTATTGGTAATAAATGCTTCATCAAAAGCAGGTGCACTTTCGTACGATAAAAATCCAGCAGCATAGTAACCGTTATTTACTTCTTCCTGAACAAGTTTAAGACAGAGCAAAACCTCATTTATGGCAAAAGCCGCTATCACTTTAAGTGGCCTTTTAAATATGAGAGGATTTATATCGCCCTCTGAATTAGCAAATTCAAAAACTAACCATGGTTCTTTATGTTTTCTATCCATCGTGACGTCCCTTTAATAATTAATTTTTCCACATTATAAATAGTGACAATAATTAATGTGAAAAGCAACTCTTTTCCTTTTATTTTAACTACTATATATAATAGGTTAAAGAGTATCGTAAGAAAATAAAAGGAGCTTATCATATGATTAACGTTTTATTTGTGTGTCTAGGGAACATTTGCCGCTCACCAATGGCGGAAGCATTATTTCGTGACTTAGTAGAAAAAGAAAATCTGTCCGGCAAAATTACAGTTGATTCCGCCGCTACAAGCTCGTGGCACATTGGTTCTCCGCCCCATAAAGGAACCCTTGCTATTTTGAAGAAATATAACATTTCAGCAAATGGTCTTGTTGGACGCCAATTAACAAAGCAGGATTTTGAGAAGTTCGATTATATAGTGGGTATGGATGAAAGTAATAAAAGGAACATCTTCGAAATAACCGGACAGCCAAAGCATCCCAAAATCCTCCGTCTGCTAGATTTAACACAACACCAAAAGGATGTGCCTGACCCATATTATACCGGGGATTTTGAAGAAACATATCAGCTAGTTTCCGAAGGCTGCCAAGAATTACTGGAGAAAATTCACAACGAACACTACTTAAAATAATGGTTATCCAGCTGGTAAGTTTATGTATGTTTACTTGAATGACCTATTGAATTATTGAGGTGAACTTCTTGGGGGAAAAATCAACTCGCATCTACCTATTATTTCTTTGTTTGTACGCAGTTTCTTATATGGGCAATGCTGTCTACGGTACATTTATGCCTATCTACTTAAAAAGTATTGGTTTAAGTCAGACCTCCATTGCTACACTATTAAGCTTCGGCCCATTGGTTGCCATTCTGGCACAGCCACTGTGGGGAAGCATTGGGGATCGGGCAGAAAGTAAAAACCGAGTCCTTCAATTATTAGCTTTGGGAAGTGCTGTTTCCATATTGTTACTGCCGGTATCCAATCAGTACCTTTATTTATTACTTATCATTTGCCTTGTCACCTTTTTTCAAACATCAATATATCCTTTAAATGACGCAATTACTTTAGAACATCTTGCTCGGACCAAATGGAATTTTGGTCCAATTCGTCTAGCAGGAACGATAGGATTTGCACTAATGTCGGTTGCTTTTGGGATAGTGGCGAGAAAGAATATTAATAGTATATTTATCGTTTACTCTGTTGTAATGCTGCTAACCCTTGTGATCTGCACTCAAATGCCCAAAATAAAAGGTCATCAGTCTAGTAAAAACAAGGTTTCTCTGCTAGTTTTATTAAAAAACCGAAAACTCATGTTGTTTATATTATTAAATTTTATCGTTCAGATTACCCTTGGGTATTATTATGCTTTTTTCCCGATTTATTTTAATCAGCTAGGCGCAGATAATAGTTTGCTTGGCTGGTCTATGCTTTTCTCATCCATCAGTGAGGTGCCTTTTTTACTCTTCGGCCATAAAATCATTGAGCGATTTGGTATTCCAGTTGTCTTAGTAAGTACTGCCTTTTTCGCTGGTCTGCGGTGGCTGTTCTGTTATTTTGTCCATAATCCGTATCTCGTCCTTCCGATTCAAATGCTGCATGGATTAATTTTTATCGTATTATCCGTTACGCTTGCTATCTATATAAATCAGGAGGTGCCTAAAGAACTTAAGGCCTCAGGACAAACGATGAATGGATTAATTAGTTTAGGTTTAGCTAGAATAATAGGAAGCATGGCAGGCGGGATTGCCAGCGAATATGTCGGAATGCGGGAAGTATTTTTATATAATGCAATGGTTGCTTTTATTACCTTTGTTGTTTTTATATTTATTTTCTTAAAAGAAGCCAGAGCCGTACAAAAGGCGACAGTATAGTAAGCCTGCAAAAAGACCGTTTAATTAGCTAAACGGTCTTTTTAGAATAAAATGGTCGATAAGTAAACAACCGTTGTTACTGTAATCATACTAAGTATAGTTGACATTAAAACAACCTGTGCTGCATATTCTGGATAATTTCCATACTCCAACGCGAAAAGAGCACTGTTTCGTGAGGTAGGAAAAGAGCTGGCAATAAACAACGCCTGTGCAGTCGTTCCGTCTAAATTTAATGTAGTAATAATAACCATCGCTATCAATGGAGAGAGAATTAAACGGCCAAATAAACTTAAAAACAGCGGTAGAGAAAAAAGACTTATTTTTATATAAGCACTTTGTGCACCAAGAGTAACTAACGCGACTGCCAAGAACGCATTCGACGTATTATGGATAGGTGTCCAAATAAAAGACGGGATTTTAACATGGCAGGAGTGCAGAATCAATCCTAATAAAAATGCATAAATCACAGGGTTTTTTAAAAATTCCTTCAATGCCTTAAAACCTCTTTGGTCGACCGAAACCGAATTAAACAACCCATAGGTGTAGGTTAGCAAATTTTGAAAAATCATAACAACAATTTGAATGGATGCCCCTAATGGGTTATGTTGAAAGACCAACTGACTTACTGGCAGCCCAAAGTTACCGGCATTATTTAGCACAATACTATTTTTAAAAGTAGATGATAGCCCGTTATCAAACTTTGCTGTTTTTGATATCGCCGCACTTATGATCATTAAACATGTACATTGGATAACTAAAAAACCAATAATATGTACAAGCGTTTCTCCGCCAACATTATTTTGATAGATGTTCACAAAACCTACCGAAGGCATTAGAAAATACGTATTTAATTTGGATAAAGTACTCATATCAAACTTAAACTTCCGATGCAGCAATACACCTGATGCAATTAAAAGAAATACTGGTAAAACCACATTTAATAAAATTAGAAAAAAGACTTCCATATGACTCTCCTATTTTTAAAGACAAAAACCAAAAGCCCCAATCAAGGAGCTTCTGGATTTTAACTAGATTATTAGATTGGTATAATAGATAGTACCAGTGCGAATAGAATCATCACTGCTGTCGAACCGCAAGCCCATTTTAAAAAGGAGCGCTGTAGATCTCCGAAATCTTCTCCAACCATACCTACTAGTAAGTAGGTTGAAGGAACTAAAGGGCTAAGTAAATGGACTGGCAACCCTAAGAGCGATGCGCGGCCAATCATTGCCGGATCAATCCCATACCCGCTAGCAGCTTTCGCTAGTAATGGAAGTACCCCGTAATAAAATGCATCATTAGACATAAAAAATGTAAATGGTGCACTGATAATCGCAGTAATAAGGGCAAAATGGGAGCCCAATTCCGCTGGAATATGAGTGATCATCGTATTTGCCATTGCATCCACCATTTTTGTCCCTGAAAGAATACCTGTGAAAATTCCGGCAGCAAAAACCATTGATACAACCGACAATGCATTATCTGCATAGTGCATAATCCGTTCTTTTTGTTCCTGTATATTTGGATAATTGATTGTAATTGCAATCGCGAATCCAACCATAAATAATACTGTACTAGGCAGTAATTCCTGAATAAGAGCCACTAAAAGGAGTATGGTTAGCAGGTAGTTTACAACAATTAACTTTGGACGTTTTAAGAAGGCATCCTCTGTTGTTGCTGCCATCATGGCCATTGTACTATAGTCAATTTCTAAAACCCCAATTCGTTTGCGCTCTTTTCTGCCAAGCCAAAATGCCATAAATAAAACAAACAACACTCCACCTATCATACTTGGTATTACAGGAGTAAAAATATCTCCCATTTCAAGATGTAGTGCAGTCATGGCTCTTGCAGTAGGCCCTCCCCATGGAAGGAGATTCATTACACCGGAAGCAGAGACCGAAATTCCAGCGAGGACTAATGGTTTCATACCAATCCGTTTATACAATGGAAGCATAGCTGAAATGGTAATCATATATGTAGTAGTTCCATCTCCATCAAGAGAAATTAATAATGCAAGGACTGCTGTTCCAATGGCTATTTTTACAGGGTCCCCTTTTACAAGTTTTAAGATTGTTGAAATAATAGGATCAAAGACTCCAGCATCAATCATAATTCCGAAAAAGAGAATTGCAAAAAGAATCATGATTCCTGTTGGTGCGACGCTTTTAATCCCTTCAAGCGCCATTGGCCCCAGTTCTTTGCCGAATCCCCCTATTAAGGCAAAGACAACAGGCACCACCATAAGTGCAATCATTGCGGATAGACGTTTGGTCATAATCAAAATCATAAACATAATAATTAGTAAAAATCCTAAAATTGCCAGCAAACTTCTCACCCCTTTTGTTAGTAAATTTATAATAATCTAAATACTTTAGTTTGGAAACGTTTACAAAATAAAGTTATTAAAGTACTTTAAACTACATTTTGTACATATTGTTCACGGTTAATAAATATAAAAAGAAGACGCCTTTTGGCATCTTCACTACATGGGATAATACTTTCTTTCAGGCCTCCCGACGATTCCATAAACCACTTCTGCCTTCGCTTCATTATTGGAAGACAAATACTCCAAATAACGACGGGCTGTAATTCGAGAAGCCCCAATTTCTTTCCCCACTTCTTCAGCAGAGAGGCCCTGATTTTTATTAAGAAGAACTTTTTTCACCTTTCCAAGCGTGATCTCATCAATTCCTTTTGGAAACCCGCCTTTTCCCACATTTTCAATTACATTTTTACCAAACAAAAGGTCTACATATTGCTGATTTACTTCCTGTTCAGAAGAAAGTAGTGAGTATTTTTTTATATATTCCAAAATAACTTCGTCAAATCTTTCCCTATTGACAGGTTTAATTAAATAACTCTCTACACCGTAACTTAATGCTTTTTCAATGAAAATCTTATCCGTTGCAGCAGTTATCATAATAATACTTACCTTTGGAAAACGTTCTCTTATAATTGAGAGCAAATCTGATCCTAGCATATCAAGCATATACACATCTAGGAGCAACAAATCAATTTCTTTCTCTTTTAGCAATTTCAATGTCTCATTACCATTTAATGCTTTTCCAACCACATCTATTTCCTTAAACCTTTTTAAAAATTTTTCATGTATATCGGCAACTCGAAAATCGTCTTCCGCAATCACTGCTTTTATCTCATGCATGTTCTGGTCTCCTCTCATATTGCTTAGGAAGATACACGGTAAAGACTGTTCCGGTTTCGGGGTTACTTTGGACCTCAATCATCCCATTCACTTCAATCACAGCTTCTTCAGCATTTGATAGCCCAAATCCCCTCGGCATGTCCCCTTTCTTAGAAGAAAAGCCCCGATTAAATAGATTAGGAATATCGCGCTCACTGATTCCCTTGCCATTATCTGAAACTTCAAAAATGATATCACTGCCAATGTCAGTAGCGAAAAATTTCACTGTAGGATTGTATGACTCAGAGACTGCTTCAAGGGCATTATCAATTAAATTACCAATAATAACAATTAGACTAGAAAAATTTATATGGGTTGGCAAAGCTTCTAAATAGCTTTCTGGATTAATCTCAAGGTTAATCTTTTTTTCCGATGCTTTACCTAATTTCCCTAAAAGAATAGCTTGTACTTTGGAATCTTTAATCTGGTTAAATAAAATCGTATTTTGAATCTGTAATACCTGTGTTTCCGCTTGAATCATTGCAATTGCCTGATCAAACTCACCGAGTTGAAGCAAGCCTGATAACACATACAACTTGTTCGTGTATTCGTGTGTTTGAGCACGTAGGTCTTCTGAATAACTCTTTACTTCTGATATCGTGTTTACCATTTGTTCAATTTCTGTTTTATCACGAAAAGAAGCAACCACACCACTTATTCCGGATTCGTCAAAAAGTGGTGTGCAATTGACAATTACTGTTTTATCCTTCCAAACCACTTCTTTATCAACGATTGGACTTCCCGAATGTAAAACTTCATATAAATACCCTGACGAAAAAAGTCCATCTACTTTTAAATGGCGGACAGAACCATTAATGTGTAGAAGCCTTTTTGCGGGCTGATTCATCATAGTAATAAATCCGTCTCTATTAACGGCTAATATTCCCTCTTTCACTCCGTGGAGTACCGCGTTCTTTTCTTTATAAAGTGTGGCAATTTCAAATGGTTCAAGACCCAATGTATCTTTTCGAATATCCCTTCCAAGCAGCATGCTGCCTAAGAAGGAAATCAATAACGCAAAAATAGAGACTAATAGTACCTTTGTAATATTTTTTGTGATTTGGTGATGAACGTCTTCCAACAGGAAGCCTACCGAAACGACTCCAATCACTTCTCCGTTTTTGTTTAAGATGGGTGATTTCCCCCTAATCGAAGGACCAAGTGAACCGTTTGCTTTGGAAACATAATATTGCCCTTTTTTAATAGCCTTATCATTGTCTCCGCCCTTCATCTTTTTTCCGATCATCGATTTTAATGGATGTGAGTACCTTGTTCCATCCATGTTTCCTACCACCACAAATTCGGCACCCGTTTCTTTTCGGATTTTTTCTGCTAGGGGCTGAATAATTTTTGATGGATTACTAGACTGGAACGCCTCAATAATCGTCGGCATAAATGAGACTGTTTTTGAAATTTCAAGTGCCAACTTCCCCTTGTTTTCCTCTATTTGTTTACTCTCCATATAGCTATAAAATGAGGTCATCAGGAGGATTAACAATAATCCCAGTAATAGGGCCAGCCCAAAGATTTTTGTCTGAAGCGATATATTTTTTGTTTTCAGGGCAGCATACCTCCTTGTTGAACGCTAGCAATAAAAACATAGTCTTATTATATCTTTTGTTGACAGAAATTTCTTTTAATAAACGAAAAAAACTATCATACAGATAGTTTCTGTTCGGTCTATTAATGTTCACGATTTACCATATAATTTAATAAATGCTTCAAGAAAATAATATTACGGGGCACTTCTTCCAGTGCCTCCATTGCTAGACAGTAATGCTCCCACATCTCTTTTCTTGCACCATCCTGACCTAGAATTGATACAAAGGTAGAGTTATTATTTTCTTTATCCTTACCAATTGCTTTTCCGAGTTTACGATCATCCCCTTCTACATCCAGCAGGTCATCCTTAATCTGAAAAGCAATGCCGGCATAACGGGCAAATTTCTTCAATGCCTCCATTTCGGACTCCTTGGCCTGAGCAAGGATGGCTGGCATAATGATCGAAGCTTCAAATGCAATTCCTGTTTTATAATAACTCATGGTCGTTAATTGTTCCAATGTTAACGGCTTTCCTTTTGAGGCTAAATCCATTGCTTGCCCCTTACACATATTCTCGGTCATTCGGGCCGAATACTGAATCAACTTAAGCACTGCTTTCGCATCAAATTCAAGCAACGATGCTTGCTCCTCAATCGCTTTCTGTGTTAAAAACAGACCAGCTAATTCCGCAATCGCTGTGTTATACACCTCATGCAGGGTCTGCCTTCCTCTACGGATGGATGCATTATCCTGAGAGGGAAGGTCATCGAAAATAAGGGATGCCGTATGCATATATTCCAATGATTTTAAAAGGGGCATAATCGCCGAGTGATTTAATCCATACCCATTTACTGCTATTTCCCAAGCGACAATCGGCCTTAATCTCTTTCCATCACCCAAAAGACTATAATTGGAGGCTTCTGTAATGGACTCATCCATCAAAGGAATTTTTTCTCCCTGGTGAATTTTTAAACTATTATTAATTTGATTCCGAACCGTTTCCATCCGATTTAAAAAGTCATCTTGTTCCTGTTTGTCCCTTTTTAAGATCATAATGATATGGTCCCGAAGCAGTTTATCAAAGAAATCTACATCATCTGCTTTCATGACCATTTTCTGAATAACTCGATTGAAATCTGGGTGTCCGGAAGAAAAAAGATGCATGACTTCGTTGTATTTTTCCGCTCCGATACGTTCTTTAAATCGTTTAAGTCCGTTTATGGCTCGATCTAGTATTACCTCACAAGTCTTAGTATCATTGTGATAGACATTATGAATTAAATGGGCGATTACCGTCCAGTATAATTCAAAGGGATTGATCAAATCAGGACGCTGCTCATGATATTTCAAATAATAAGTATAGGGTGTCACTGCCCCGTCCTTTAAATCATCAACCATATCAGCAAAATCATCCGCGAGCTGATTGTATATACCATAATAAAAAGTCCGGTTGTCAAAGCCCTCATCCTCAGGCGCACTAATAACAGAGCGGACAATCAAACGGGAAGAAGATGATTTTAAAATAACCGGGATAAAGAGCTCTTCATTTGTATAATCAGGTTTGGATAAATTCTTTTCACGGTCCACTTCTTGAGAGTTAAAAAACACATAGGATTGTTCAAAGAATGATTTCAATGTTTCTGGACGCTGCTCATTTTTAATATATTCATAAGCATCACGCAACTCTGCATGGATATAATGAATCAAGTTTACGTTTTTCCCAGCCCATTCCCCCAATTCCGGTACAGCACCAGTAATAAGGGTAGTTCGTATTAAGTTGGAATACTGCTTTTTTTCGTCATCGGATAGAACATTTGAATCAAGAAGATCGTCAATAAAGGGATAGGTCAGACCATAGGAATAGCCAAGCCTAATAGCTTTGTCGAGTCTTTGTTTCCGGTCTTCTGGTGATACATGATCGTCCATTTCTTCAACCACGTGCATAATTACTCCAGCTATGATTTTGATTAGCTTACGCTGTGCATGATTGGCATCCATTCCCTCTGGAATATTCATCGAGACAGTTTTTAATTTATCTAAAACCCAAATCATCGTCGATTCAATGCTTTCCCTCTGGGCCCACCGGTACAACCCCGCCATACTAAACGAATCTGACCTATCTCTTCGGCTTCCAGTCAAGCTAATTTTCAAATTATCAACGGCACGCCTAATGCTCACCTGGGTTTCGGGTGAATCCAGCGCTTTGCCCAGATCACGCATATATAGGTAAGAAATACTGCGATCTAGGTAAGGATCTAATTTACCAGTGTAATTCAGCCAAGTTAAATAATTGTAATATTCTTGAGAATCCACTTTTTTCTTCTTGCGGGAAAAAATTGATAAGATTGGATGATGATGAATATGGTTTTGTTTCCATGATTGAAAATCCTTTGTTAAGGCAGAAACATAGGTCCTATTCATAACCTGGTGATAAAGTGATTGAAAATAATCAGCAGCCCTCTGCTCTGCCAGCTGATAACTTGTATCGGCGTGTTTTTGTAATCTCTCATTCATACAATCAATACCCCTACTTTAAGTTATCTTATATGAGGTGAGTCAAAAAATAATATACAGTATGTATGAAAAACCATACTTACTAGTTGCTCACATCGTATCAAAAGTAAATTTATTTATACATCTAATTATAAAAAGTAATTCACTTTAAAACTATCAAAATTATTGTATTCTAAAAATTACTTGGTTTAGCAGGTACCTTATATTATTCAATTAGATTATCCTAAAGAACTAATGATTGTAACCCTTTATTATTGTGCAGTATTAATGAATCACATATTAATAATCCAATTCATTACAAAACTTAATATAGCAATTTTACCTTAATTAAATTTTAATGGATTATTTTATCATTTACTTACAAATCCTATTTATGGGAGGCGACCAGATGAAAAAACCTGAGAAATCCAAAAAAGTGGGACAAAAATCGGATTCCATGAACGCTATGGACCAAGGTTTAAATTTGATTGTACAAACATTTAATAACGCAACGGGACTAGACAAAGGAAACGACGGAAAAATCGACAATAATCAGTAGAAAAGAGCCTGTTTCCTTCTATATGGGAATCAGGCTCTTTTCTTAAGAAAAAGTTTCAGTTTCAATCCTGCTAAAAGATTGGCTAAGATCCTTTAATGTATACAGTCTTGCCGTTAAAAGGAATAAATCTTCATAATGATTACTTACGTACTCATCAATAATTTCAAGCCCTTTTTTAAAATTCCCAACTAAGTAATGTGTATATTTTCCATCCCAGGAATACTGATTGATACGCAAAAGTTCGTCGGCAATAATCTGGAACTTAAACTCCTCAATCAACAGTTTTACTTGATACAGTTTATCAGGATGAAATCGAAAGCTATTTCTTCGGTAGTGGCTTTTTTGGACATATTTTATTAAACCATTTATATTTTCAGCCAACAAAATTGCTTTTTGCATCTCATATTTCATTTTTATAACCCCTTTTTCCTCTTTAAGAAGAGTTTATGTTTTCATACTGTCATCTGACACTTCGTCACATAATGGTTGACAATTTTGATTGTACCTGTTTATAATTTATTTCGCATACGAAATATTCTTGTAGGTAATATTAGATTTAAGAAAGAAAGGGGGGTTCGAAAATAGACGTTCTTAATAATGAGATTTTAGGAAGTTTTATGGAAATTAATAAAGCCTACAATAGACTTGTTAAATTTGATGCAGAAAGATTAGGAATTACTCCTGTTCAATTAAAAGCACTATACAAAATTAACTACAATCCTAATATCAGTCTAGGTGATCTCGCTGAAAAATTAAAACTGACCAACAGTACCGTCAGTGGGGTGATTGACCGGCTCGTTCATAGTGGCTTAGTTGAACGAGTGATACCTCCCGGTGATAGAAGATCGGTCTCGATACGCTTAACTGACGAAGGAACAAGAACATTAGATCAGTTTAATTCTTCCGATTCCATGCTTATAAAGAAAATGAAAGAAGTCCTTGATTTACCAGGGGAGGAAATTTCTCATCTGCTGCGTCTTCATAAACTGGTTTTGGAAAAGTTAACAATTGAGGAGGAATAATTGAATGAGTACGAAACGTTTACTTTTAGTCAACATTATTATTTTAATTGTCTTAGTAGGTGGAGGTTTTGCAGGATATGCTTACTACAATAAAACCGTCAACTACTTAACGACAGACAATGCGCAAATCGCTGGACAACAAGTATCCATCGTAGCCCCTGCAAACGGGAAATTAACAGGTTGGGATGGTAAAGTTGGTGATAGTTTTTCTAAAGATGAAGCGATTGGGACGATCTTAACTACTGGAACCGATGGACAGCCAACAGAAATGAAAGTTACTCTTCCAACAAACGGAACGGTCGTCCAAAGTAGTGCTGTCCCAAATTCATTCGTTGCAGCTGGAACACCGCTTGCACAAGTATATGATTTAAATAATTTGTGGGTAACAGCAAATATTGATGAAACAAAGATTGACGAAATTGCCGTAGGACAGGATGTAGATATTTACGTTGATGCTTTCCCTAATTCAACACTAAAAGGAAAAATACAACAAATTGGTTTAGCTACAGCGGGTACATTCTCATTGTTACCAAGTTCAAATAACACAGCAAATTACACAAAGGTAACACAAGTTGTTCCAGTTAAAGTCTCCATTGATGACAATAAAGGTGTAGGAATTGTTCCTGGTATGAACGTGACCGTGCGAATTCATAAGTAGGTGATAAGATGTCAATATATATCACGGTTTATGCCCTTATATGTATTTTGGTGTTACTTTTTATTAATTTTGGTGTGTTGAAACAAAAAAAGCCCAAAATTGCTCAAACTGAAGTAATAAAACAAGAGGTTGAAGATATTCCACAAAGGCAAGAAATCAATAAGAAAGATCAACAAGAAGATCTATCAAGTCAAGTAGAGGATATGCTTGAAGAAAATGCGATAGCCGAGCCAGCTTTGGAGTATGTGCAAGCCGATGTAAAACCAAAAGAAGAAATTAGAAAACGGTCCAGTCAAGAAGAGAGTAAATCTAAAAAATCCTCAGGAACAGGTAAAATACTCACTGCATTAATGCTTGGTGCATTTGTTGCTATCCTTAATCAAACTTTACTTAATGTAGCGATTCCTCATATTATGAATGATTTAGGTGTGTCAGCGAATACGGTACAATGGCTATCAACTGGTTATATGCTAGTTAACGGTATTTTGATTCCAGTTACTGCTTATTTGATTGAAAAGTTTGGAACTAGAAAACTTTTTATTGCTGCCATTTTACTATTTACCTTGGGTTCATTAGTTTGTTCCGTATCAATAAACTTTACCATGCTTATGATTGGACGGGTCATCCAAGCTAGCGGTGCGGGTATTATTATGCCCCTGCTTATGACTGTCTTTTTCGCCCTCTTCCCTCCGGAAAAACGTGGGAAGGCCATGGGACTCATGGGAGTTGTTATGATCTTTGCGCCTGCTATCGGTCCAACATTATCTGGTTGGCTGATTGGACATTATTCATGGAGATTATTGTTTGATATTGTTATTCCGATTGGTGTACTTGATTTAATTTTTAGCTTCATGTGGATGAAAGATGTAACCAAAACAACGAATCCTAAATTTGATTTCCCAGGATTATTATTTTCAACATTAGGTTTTGGATTTTTGTTATATGGATTTAGTGAAGCAGGAAGTGATGGCTGGGACAGTGCAACTGTTGTTGTTTCTTTAACAGTCGGAGCGATATTTATCCTCGCTTTTATCTGGCGTGAACTTACAACCGATAAACCAATGTTAGATCTAAGAGTATTTAAATACGACATTTTCGCTTTAACTACCATTATTAGCATGATTGTCAACATGGCCATGTTCGGTGCGATGATCTTGCTGCCTATTTATTTACAAAATATTCGTGGTTTTACCGCCTTAGAATCCGGCTTATTGATGCTTCCAGGTGCGATTATAATGGGAATTATGTCGCCAATCTCAGGTGCACTTTTTGATAAAATCGGTGCAAGATGGCTTGGTGTCATCGGCTTAACCATAACGGTTATTACAACATGGCAATTTACTAAATTAAGTATGACAACAAGCTATACCCATCTCCTTCTCCTTTATGTATTTAGGATGTTTGGTATGTCATTCATTATGATGACGATTATGACTGAAGGTCTTAACCAATTACCTCGTCACCTAGGGGCACACGGTACGGCTGCATCCAATACGGCAAGGCAAATTGCTGGAAGTATTGGAACTGCCTTCCTTGTTACCGTTATGACATCAAGGTCAGGGGTGCATTATGGTGAATATATTAGTACAATGACTAGTGCGAATCCATTCATCGCAGGTCAATTTTCACAGCTTAGTCAAGGCTTAGCAGCGTTAACACACATGCCGGCTGCCGCTGGTAAACAACTAACTACCTATGTGCTTTATGGGCAAGTCATGAAACAAACCACAATAGATGGGATTAATGATGCATTTATTGTCGCTACCATTATTGCCTTTATAGCCCTAGTTTTAGTATTCTTTGTAAAACGGGCTCAGATACAAAAATAAAATATCATTAATTAGATAGAGGATTCCCAAAAGATTAATTCTTTGGTAATCCTCTATTTTTTTGTATAGATTGAATATGAAAAAGCCGCTCAGCAAAACTGAGCAGCTTAGAAAATGAATGACTGTTATAGTCCAAGGGCTTTTCTCGTATTTGGTCCTACAACGCCATCTACTTGCAGGTGATGGGCTCTTTGAAAGTTTCGGACTGCGCTATCGGTGTTTGCTCCAAAGATGCCATCAATCCCTTTGGTGCTGTATCCAAGAGATGTCAGCTTCTTCTGAAGTGTGACTACTTCAGGTCCCCTGCTTCCTTTTTTAAGAGTTTCCCCGATTGTAGTTACAGGGACAGTAGGTGTACTTTTCCCACCTTTCAATCCATTGGCTACAGCAATCGCATCGAATGAACTATTCGAAGTGGTAATAACAACCGGAGTATTCACTGGGACCTGATTGAATAGCCACTCTACCTCATTATCGTACATCCGTACACAGCCGCTGCTCACATACCCGCCAATAGAACTTGGGTTGTTGTTTCCATGAATTGCATATGTTGTTCCCCACGTTCCGCGGGCATTTAAACCAAGCCAGCGATTGCCTAGCGGGTTGCGAGGATCTCCTCCTGGGATGTGTCCCGTGTAGTATGGACGGTTAACAATTTTGTTAACAATTTTGAATTTGCCTTCAGGCGTTAAGGAACTACTTCGTCCTGTTCCTACTTTAAATTGTTTTTTCAAGACGCCGTTTTCATAATAAGCCAGGCGGTTGTTTGCTTTGTTAATGATAATAAACTTGTTGACAGTAGCCGCCGAACTAGAGGGTACACCAAAACATAAGCTAAACAACAAAAGAAAAGCCAAACTAATAAAAATCAACCATTTTCTTTGCAAATTTGATCCCCCCAACACCCCAATTAAATTGACTAATCCGTGTATCTTATGTTGGCTGGCATATCCACATTACAAATTTGTTAGCAATATTACAATCTAGTTTTCTGTGTTACACCCAGCCTTCCATTATATTAATATTTCTACATATTTTTCCTTTTTCCTTTTTAACGAACAAAAAAATAAACTATTTTCTTAAAAAAAGAACTAACCCACTCATATCTGTGTGGGTTAGTTCTTTTTTGTATTTTTTAACTATTAGGCAGATATTCTTATGTTCTTGTCCTTGTTTCTTTTAAAAGAGTACAATATAAATAAAAGAATAAACCATATCGGTGTCAATAATAAAGCTGTCCGAGTTGATTCAGCAAACAACATAACAATTAGAATAAAAACAAATAACGCTAAGACTGCATAATTAATAAACGGCGTAAATGGAGCTTTAAAAGTCGATTTTTTTCGCAGGTCTGGACGTAATTTCCGATATCGTAAATGACAAACTAAGATAATGCCCCAAACCCAAATAAAACAAATTGCACTGATCGTTGTCACAATGCCAAAAGCTTGTTCAGGAATCAGCTTGCTTAAAAGGGCTCCGACTGATAAAACAAGTGCTGAGACCAATAATGCGTTACTTGGTACATGATTTTTATTTAATTTAGAAAATGGGGCTGGGCCTTGGGCTTTAGAGCTTAAATTATATAAGATTCGGCTCGTCGAAAACAAACCACTGTTACAGGCAGATGCCGCTGATGTTAACACAACGAAATTTATTATTCCTGCTGCAATCGGTATACCCACCAGACTAAACGTTTTTACAAAAGGACTGTTATCAGCATTTAACTGTGTCCATGGGTTGATACATAAAAGAATGAACAGTGCTCCCACATAGAAAAAGAGAATTCTTAACGGAATTTTATTAATCGCTGACGGGATATTTTTTTGAGGATTGGCTGTTTCTGCCGCTGATACACCCACTAATTCAACGCCGACATAGGCAAAGACTACCATTTGGAAAGATAGTAAGAAACCTGAAACACCGTGTGGAAAAAGACCGCCATATTCCCAAATATTTTTTACAGAAACGGTTGCCACATCTGTTTTGAATCCTATTACTAATAAGATAACTCCTATTCCAATTAAAGCCAGAATCGTGATGACTTTTATTAAGGCAAACCAAAACTCTAACTCTCCAAATAGTTTTACCGTTAATAGATTAAGCCCTAATAATAGAACTAAACAGACGATGGCTGGAACCCACTGCGGGATATCAAACCAATATTGAACATATACACCAACGGCAATGATATCAGCCATAGCGGTCATGATCCAACAAAACCAATACGTCCATCCAGTTACAAATCCTGCCCATGGTCCGATATAGTCCTCAGCAATGTCTGTAAAAGATGTATAACCCGACTTTGATAGAAGCAGTTCTCCTAAAGCCCTCATAACAAAGAAACAGGCGATGCCCACAATTACATAGGCAAACATAATTGATGGGCCTGCTAACTGGATCGCCCTTCCTGATCCTAAGAATAAACCTGTTCCAATCGTTCCGCCAATCGCAATCAATTGTACGTGACGGTTCTTTAAATCCCTCTTTAATTCTTGTTGTGCCACTTGAAACTCCCCCTAATGGTAGTAATAATTCTTCTTGTGCATGTGAAATCATGAACAAGAAGTGAACCAATTAAAAAAGAGATTGGAATTTCTCCAATCTCTTCAGGGCGAAAGAATAACAAATAATATCTATTACTCTTTTGTGGTAGAATAATAAATAGTCTTCGTACTCTTCTGTCCTTTTGCCTGAGATTGTGAACCCTTCGGCGCCGCTTGTCACGCGGTCTCTCCAGAAGCTGCTCCTGCTATAGTGTGATCCATAGCAATCATAGCTTGCTAAATATTTAATTTGTAAAGTAATGAATGATTATTTAGCATTCATACTCAGAAACTAAACTATCGTTGAATAATTTATAATTTTAGTAGTATTAGTTCTATTTGTCAACAAATAAATTTATGTACCGTTAAAATGGCCATTTTTCAAGTATTGAAACTTGCGAAATCACGGATGGACAGGTGGCTAATACTCCGAGCTTTAATACATGGACATAGTATGTAAAAATGATGGTAGAATATTAGAATTAACTTTCTTAACGTTACTAAAGAACAAAAATGGATGGTAAGTAACACCATCCATTTTATTGAGATTTGATTGAGAATATTTCTGCAGGTTTGTTAATAGGTTTTGTCCTCAACAAACCTTGTTGAAAGCACTTCCTCCGGTTTCTCGAAGAGTTTTGTCCTCAAGACCCCCTATTGAAGACACTTCCTATACTTTTTTAATCGTTTTTGTCCTTATCAGATGAATCTAATAAAACTTGACTCTGTGACTCTAGGACTTCTGCACGACTTTGGCCATACAGCCCGACATAGATTTGCTCTATCTCTTCGCCTGTTAAATCGCCACGCTTCAGGAGCTCCTCGGCAATCCGGTGGACAAAGTCAGCATTATCATTTACAAGCTTCTTAACTTTGGTCATCTCTGACTTTAAGAGTTCATTGATTTTGGATCGCAGTGCTCTCAGTCCGTCCGAACGTGAACCGACCGCGAGCCAGCTGAATAATTCTTCACCCATGCCGACTATCCCTAGATAAGCGCCTGCAAGCTCTGTTGCCTGCCTCAAATCAGAAGTAACCCCATTTAATTTTTTATTTAAAAACTCTTCTTCCACCGCACGTGCTGCCAAACAAACTTGTATTTCTGCTAGGATCTCTTTGTCGGTCCGATTATATCGTTCATGCGTTGGTTTCGTAGCTGCGAGTCCTAGGGCACCACCCCTGCGGATAATGGTCACTTTCCATACTCGTTCATGAGGCTTTAGGAGAAACTGTGCAACCGCATGACCGGCCTCATGATAGGCAACATTTCTTTTTTCATCCTCACTCATGGACCTAAGCGGCTGTTTTAGCCCCCATTCATATGTCTCCATCGCAGCACGGAAATCTTCATAACTAGCAACCTGAGCTCCCCGTTGATGGGCAATCACGACTGCCTCGTTTACAATGTGTTTAATTTGTGCTGGAGAATAACCAATCGTATCAAGTGCCGCCCGCTCAGGGGTAATAGAAGAGTCCCTTTTTACCTTTTCAAGGTAGTATTGGAAAACATCGATCCGACCATCGTAGTCAGGAGAATCCACCCAGAGTTTTCGGTCAAAACGCCCAGGCCGAAGCAAGGCTTGATCAAGTACATCGGGAAGGTTGGTTGCACCAACCGTTAAGACTGCAGGCCGGTCCGCCTTCTTTTTTCGAAGACCAATTGACCGAAGCAACTTGGAGAACCAGCCGTTATCGATATTTGGCGGGTCCATTTGTAAGAGCAGTTCATTTAGCAGACCCGAACCACCCATTCCCATGAGTCCGCCCATCATTCCTCCTGCTCCGCCTCCTGCCTGACGGCTCATTCCGATGGCGTCAATTTCATCTATAAAAATAATACAAGCACCATACACTTTTGCGAGCTTACGGGCCTTTTTATAAAGCCCCATTACTTTAAGGTTTCCAACACCAAAGAACATATTTTGAAAACTAGGTGCAGAGGCGTAAGCAAAAGGAACTTGGGCTTCATTTGCAATTACTTGGGCAAGGTAGGATTTCCCAGTCCCTGGCGGTCCACATAGCAGTAATCCGCGGATGGCCTCACCACCCATCTCCTTAAACTCTTTTACTCCCTTTAAAAGGGTAACAATGCGTTTCGCATTTTCGACAATCTCTGGGTTTCCCCGGTAATCGTCCCAGGAGGAGCCCGTTTCTCCTGGCAGGATCCAATAGGTCCTGCCGCGAGCAAGGAACCAGAATAGGGCAACAAACTGGATAATCATGAACAGCATGGCAAAGAGCAACTGCAGTAACAAACTGACAATACTGATCACGACACCCCAAACTGTCGGTCCACTATTAAGCAAATATATACTTATAATGACGACAGCTGCGGCCCAGAGGATGATTTTCCGCCACTTTACCCACCGATATTTCCTCATGGCCCCACAATCCTTTCTGAATATTGCAAAAATTTTACAAACAATCCGCTTGATTGGTGCCGATTTACTGGTGGAGCACCACAGATTTTTAATCTAGAATACTGATATTTATTCTTATTTATCGTAAGTCATACCTATTGGTAAAAGGTAAATTTATTGGTTGATTTACATAGATTTTCTCCCTGTAGTGACATTATTTAAAAAACCCTCCAATAGGCATGGAAGGTTTTCTAACGGGGATTATTTAAATTTTTTTATAATGTCTAATAAATACTTAATTGCAACGCCAAGGCCGCCCACGAAAAAGAATGCTATTAATATCCACCCAGTAGGATCAATCGGGAACATGGAGATGAGGAAGTTCAATGGAATAACATAATATAAAAGATCCTTCAAGTAACCTAAAATAAAATCTGAAGTTAGCGTGCCTTTCCAGAATGATTTTAAAAATCCTAATAAAAGATCAAGAATCATTAGTCCAAAAACGGCCCACATTGTATAAAGCATCCAATCTGAAAGTGTAAATGTCATTTTTTATCACCACCTTGATACATGATATGCTTGTAACAACGGCTGGTGAGAGTAGATGAAAAGTTTTGTTCACAGAATATTCATAAAAAAAAACATACAAAAAAATGCACCCTTTAATTTGGGTACAATAGTAAATTAAATTTATTTTAGTACCTGCTCCATTCTTCAACTGGAACAGGTTTTTCTTGGTCGAAAACAAAAAATTCTTTTCGATACATTGTGCCCCTCCATTTCTAACTGAGAACAAGCCTATCGGTTTCCCAATTCGGGTAAAAATCTGTACGTCGGTCACGCCAGGTTGTAACAGAACCCTTTTCACGTACCTGATATAATAGCTCTAAATTCAGATCTGCAGTGACAATCATATCCTGGTTAATCTCCCCTTCTACCATGATGCCTTGTGGAGGGAATGGGATATCATTAGGTGTGATGACTGCAGCCTGTCCAAAATTTGCACGCATAAAATCAACGGTTGGCAACGAACCGACGGTACCAGTAGTTACGACATAGACTTGATTTTCAATCGCTCTGGCATGACTAGTATAGCGGACCCGATGGAAACCATGGCGGTCATCCGTACATGATGGACAGAAAATGACATCTGCTCCTTTCGCCTTTGCCATTCGAACGATTTCTGGGAATTCAATGTCATAACACGTTAACATAGCGATTTTCCCTTTTTCTGTTTCAAAAACCTCTAATGCATCGCCGGCACTCATATTCCACTCATTTACTTCTGTTGGGGTAATATGAAGTTTTGCCTGTTCTGCCACCCTGCCATCTGGGTAAAACAAATGCGCAACATTATATAGTCGATCTCCCTTACGAATCACATGGGTTCCACCAACAATGTGCATCTTGTATGCCTGAGCTAAATTAGTAAATAAAAAACGGTATTGTTCAGTAAAGTCCGGTAATTCTTGGATGGTCAACGCTTCCCCATTAGCGTTACCAATTGACATGAGCTGAGTCGTGAAAAACTCAGGAAATACAATAAAATCGGATCCAAATTCTTCTGCTGTTTTTATATAATGCTCCACTTGATTGGAAAATTCTTCAAAGGAGTGAATCGTGTGGAGATAATATTGAACCGCTGAGACTCTTAATTGCATTTGATCCCCTCTTCCTAATTAATTCTTTATACCTATTATCGGCGAAATATATAAAGCGAACAAGTACGCACTTTTTAATTACATAGTGTACAAAAGTATACTGTTAAGGAGTATTGACCTAAAATAATAATTATAGAACAAATACGAATATACCAGCTTACATAAATAAAAAAAAGAGACAATGTTTAACAAAACATTGCCTCAGTTTATTTATAGGTTGTTTTACTTTTTTCGTGTCCGCAATCTGCCCATTTGAGATTGCAGTCTCTCAATTTTTAATGATACATAGACATTACTTTTTCTAGATCAGATATTAACTGATTAATTTCATTTTGTGATAAGCGTACAAGCATTTGATCGTATAATGTTATAATTTGCCCATCCTCCTCATCCTTATGTTTTTTCAAATAATCATAGATATTATTTATTTGGTTTTCTTTAAGGACAGATTCTAATTCGAAATTTTTCACTTTCTGTAAGGAGAATTCATTCATCAATGAATCAAATTCACCCATAATAATACTCCCTTGTAGGAACATAATTCCACACCCTTTAAGGTTATTTTGTTTAATTTGCCCCTAGAATATGACAAAGAATCATTTTTAAAAAAATATAAGGAACTAAATGTAGTTGAGGTTAAAAATCACGATATGATTTTTAACTTTTTTTGCATTAAAGAAATGTATATAAAAAATAAGACGCTAATTTAACACTCTTTAGATAAATAAAAAAAGGGAACATAGAGCATGGCAAGTTATGATAAGTATGTAAGCGACATCATATATCAGAATAAAAAGATGAAGGGAGATTTATCAATGAGCAAAATAAAAACATGCGTTAGTTTATATAGTCTGCAAGATGAATATTTAAATAAACGTATGAGCTTAGAAGATATTTTTAAATTTTTGGCAGAGAATGAAGTAGAAGGAATTGAAATTATTCCCGATCAGATGCTGCATAACACCCCCCATCCTTCAGAGGAAACTTTGGCAGAATGGGACAGGCTGATAAGTACCTATAAAATGAAGCCTGTCATTGCAGACGTGTTCTTAAATACAAATTTGTACAAGAATAGAGAATTAACGAAAAAAGAATGTGTTGATTTACTAATTGAAGAGATTAAGCTTGCCAACCGTTTAGGGATTAAATTAATTCGATTAGTATCGATGGTTCCAGCTTTTGTTATCGAGCCATTATTATCATATGCTGAAAAATATAATGTTACGTTGGCGCTGGAAATACATGCCGGTTTGAGCTTTGATGTTCCAAAAACACAAGAATTTATTAATGAAATGAAACGATTGAATTCTCCTTATGTAGGGCTTGTTATTGATACCGGAATTTTCTGCCGCAAGCTGCCAAGAGTAATGGCTGATTATTGTAAACAACATTTAGGTACAAAGCAAGAAGTTATTGATTATATCAACAACATATTTGCCCAAGGGAAAGATCCTAGAAAAGTAATCTTAGAACACGGTGGCTTTCCAGCTGACCTAAAAAAATTATTGATATCGGAGGCTGATCACTTCTTCGCGCATTTCTCAGACGGTTATGAAAACGAGCCTTACAGCGTTTTAGATGAATATATCCCATATATAAAACATTTCCACTTTAAATTATTTGAAATGACAGAAACTGGCGAAGAATATTCTATGGATTATAAAGGGATTCTCCAATATCTGTACGAAAAAGGATATGACGGTTACGTTTCTACAGAATATGAAGGAAATCGCTGGGTACTACCTGGACATCCTATGGTGGAAAAAGAACAGGTCTTAGCCCATCAGGCACTGATTCGAAATTTTATAAAAGAGTTAGAGGGACAGGAGGTCTATTAAGATGTTTGATAATAATGTGTTTCTTGAGAATACATGTAAAAATATTGAAGAAACAAGTAAAACTACAGGATTTGAACTAAAAACCAACATTACTTACTATCGAGGCATTCCACTATCCATGGTAAATGATATTCGTGTCGAAGTAGACGGCGAAAAAGTGCCTCGTGAGAATATTTTATGTTCAGTGGACGAGGTTGACTGGTTTACGTTAGATGAAATGGAAACCGTTACGACCTATAAATGGGAATATGGCGAGCCATTAACGGTTCGAGTTTGTAAGGATGGCGGTTTATCTAAAGGCACTCATGAAGTTGCATTAGATGTTATCGTTCGGACTGCCTATATACCTGTACCTTTGGCGGGAAGAAAGGTTAGGACTGTAGAGATAGCTTAATCGAACATCAATTGAATCAATCAGCCCCATGCTTTTACAAGCATGGGGCTGATTTTTTTTTATTAATCTATAATTTATTTAACTAATCCCTGTATGGTTTCCTTCATTACGTTCAAATCACTCTTAATACTTGTGAATTTATCCCCGATCTGACCTTCATTTTCCACTATTGCGTAACGGATGTATCCTAATTCATTTAGCTTCTTATGGTTCTCTTCGAAATTTACAATCCCGGTGCCAAGATTTACAAAATCTGTAGGCTTCACATATTCTGTATATATTTTCATCGGATTTGGATCTTCTTCTCCCTTCATCACTGTAAATAAATTGACTGGCTTTACATGCTTGCCCAAGTCCTTTTGATGAATTAGATCACAGCGAGAACCTAGTTTTTCTAGCAATGAAATGGGTTCATATCCGCCTCTCATGGCCCAAACGAGGTCTAGTTCAAACTTCACAAATTCTGGGTTTGTATTTTCTACTAAAAGATCAAATAATGATTGGTCTCCGACTCTCTTAAACTCGTGAGCATGGTTATGATAATAAAAATTGATCCCCGCTTCTTTACACTTTTCCCCAATTTTATTTAGTTGCTGTGCGGTTTGCAGTGTGTCTTCTAGCCCTGATATAAAAGCCATAGGGAAAACAATCGATTTACATTCAAGTTCTGCATTTTCCGCGATAATCTTATCCCAATCATTATCCATAATCGATTGACCTGGCGCAACACCTTCATGGGCTGCAAAAGCATTTAACCCCAATTCATTAAACTTCTGTTTTATGGCCGAGATCGTAAAGGTATCACTGTACCGCTTTCCATTAGAAAAATTAGCCGTGATTAATTCTATATTTTTATAACCCATCCCTGCCACTTTTTCTAAGGTGCCAAAATAGTCTTCGTTTAGTTCTCTAAATACTGAAAATAAGTTTAATCCAATTTCCATTGTCATAGTAATTTCTTCTCCTTCTTATTTATATAGTTAGGAAGATTGGTTCTGCCCACTCATTATCGAGATAAAATCAGAATTCCTTCTTGCTTTTTGATTCCAAATCGCACACATAACCATACTTCCTAGTAAAATAAATGCACCAAACACAAAGGGTATATTATAGGAAACATCATATAATATACCTGCTAACGAAGGCCCAATGATATTTCCTAAGCTGCTATAGGCATTATTCATACCAGCAGCGAAACCTTGGTCTTTACCTGCCATTTTCGATAACAACGTATTGATCGCTGGGCGAAGAATAGAAGTAAATAAGAAAAAAAATACATTCATAATCAACATGTATAGAAAGTTTCCAGATAGCAATACAAAAACCATTGATACTGCAGAGAGGATAAAACAAGTATTAATAACTTTAATCTCATCAAAACGACGAAGCAGCCAATCTACCAACGCAGCCTGGATTATTACCCCTACCAGGGCACCAACAGTTAGGATGATAGAAATATCTTTAGGTGTATAATCATATTTCTCGCTAACATATAATCCATAAATTGCATCAAAGTTTGCTAAACCAAATGTCATTGTTAAAACCAGTAATAACAATACAAAGTAAGACACCTTATAAGATCTTAAAATATCATGAACCATTCCATCTTTCTCTTGCTTAGAGTTCCTAGCGGCATATTGTTGTTCCTTTGACAATGTCTCCGGTAAGAACAAGAATGAAACAACCATTGCGATACCTGCAGCAAAAGCAGAGGCAAAAAACGGTACACGTATCCCAAATTCAGCTAGGAATCCACCTAGCCCTGGGCCAATAACAAAGCCGAGCGAAATGGCCGCTCCCAATAACCCCATTCCCTTCCCACGATTTTCAATTGTTGTAACATCGGCGACATACGCCATATTTGCAGGTACTAGTATTCCGATACCGATTCCTCCTATTAACCGGGAAAAATAGAGAAGCCATAAATCTGAGGCAAAACTAAACATTAGCTGTGACAGCATGATAATTCCTAAACCAGCAATGGTAATGATTTTTCTCCCATATTTATCTGATAACTTCCCACCAAACGGAGAAAACAGAAATTGGGTCAACCCCGTTGCAGCTACGAGATAACCTTGGTCTTTACCAGTTGCTCCTAGGTCTAGAATAAATTTCGGGAGAACAGGAATTGCTAACCCTACCCCGAGCAGGGCAATAAAAATATTCACCATCAGAATTAATAATGGCATATTCATTTTTCTTAATAACGTAAACCTTTGCATCAATTTTCTCCTATTCTTAAAATTAAAACCTTATTTAATTTCATCATACACCTCCTAATCACTAATTTAATTTCACTTTTTTAATCCTTTTGCGTAGCAATTTTTAACCTAACTTATTGATTTTTTTCAAATTAAAGAAAGAGATTAAAAATCTACTTATGATTTTTAACCTCTTTAATTACCATCTATTATTAATCATTTTACACATGAAGAATTGCCTGCACGTTACAGCTTAATCCAGTTTCTGTGTAATCAAACCACTCGAACTCCGCACTGTTTTCACTTTCTTTACCATTGGAACTAGCAAACATGCAAAGCATGGTCCCAACCATACCACCTACTGATTCAGGATTTAATTTCCTGCCATCTGCATTTTCATAAAGCAGCTGGAGATTTTCCTCTTCTTTTCCAAAATAGAAGTTATACGATTGACCCTCTGCAGAAACCTTGAAGATGATTTCTTCACCTTCTACTTCAGTTTTAGCAAGCTCCTTTTCTGTTGTTATACATTGAAATTGAGGCTGATGAGGGTAGCCGTTTATCTCGCTCGTACACTGGACCAGCCTCAATATTTGCTTTCCTTTTTCCAACGAACGCTCCAACCGGAATTGATGATTACAAGCCTGCATAATCGCTAAACCAGCAGTCTCATTCTCCTCGGAAGCTAGGAAGTTCATCTTTGTTGCCATACTGAAATTGGCATGCAGTTGTCTGCGCCCAATAAACCCAAGGGTTGAGACATTTTTATCCACTTCTGTCGCAGTAATGTCGACTTTACGTATCTCCTGGCTAATGGAACGAGGAAGAAGTTTCATCGTCAGCTTACTGTCTGAAAGCGAGTAAAAATTCTCATAAGGGGTCCCAAAGAAGACCCAATCCATACCAAGTTTCTCACCTTCAAAGTCATCCCTCACTGGAATTACTCGTTCTGAATCTGCAGGAAGATCTGGCGCCCGATAACTCCATTCGACTTTACCTGTACCAGGACTGATAACGGGCCATCCTTCTTCCCATACGACTGGTGCAATAAAGGTTTCACGTCCAAGATTCTTATGATAGCCTTCAATTAGACGAGAACCGAGAATGACGGCATACCACTCACCGTTTTTCAGTTCAACCAAATCCGCATGGCCCACATTGCAAATCGGATAATGTTTTCCGAGATGACGATGAGTTAAAATGGGATTTCCCGCATAGCCCTCAAAATCATTAAAAATAGTTTTACTACGTGCAACCGTTACGGCATGGAAGTGCTCTGTACCTCCCTCAGCAATCACTAAATAATAGTAGCCGTCTTTTTTGTAAAGATGCGGAGCTTCTGGTGAAGCGCAATTTCTTAAGGCCCCTCCCCAAATTGTCCGTGCTTCTCCAACAAGACACATCCGGTCTAAATCAATTTCACTAACCCAAATCCCCTGAGCAATTGTACCGTCCGGATTTGTATCCTCTCTTGTACCTGTAAGATATGCTTTCCCATCATCATCAAAAAATAAAGATGAATCAATCCCAGGGCAATTCTTGAGCCAGTAAGGATCTGACCAGGGACCACGAGGGTCTTTAGCCGTCACAATAAAGTTCCACTTATCGCTAACATTCGTCGTAATCATGTAATAGGTACCGTTGTTATATCTTAATGTTGGTGCCATAATCCCCGTTGTCATATGATCTGCCGTAACATGTAGCTGCGATTTTCTGTCAAGGATATGACCAATCTGCTCCCAATTTACTAAGTCTGTAGAGTGAAAGATTGGGACGCCTGGAAAGAGAGAAAAACTCGAGGTAATCATATAAAAATCATCATCTACCCGACAGATGGAAGGGTCTGGATAGAATCCCGGTAAAATTGGATTCATTAACTGTTTTGTCATATTTAAATTCACTCCAGAAATGGTTCCGTATTTTGTATCTATCAAATTCATATATTATTTACCTCCTCACAAATACCAAGAGACAGTATAAAACTGTCTCTCTGAAAAATTCAAAAAGAATCAAACCAAAATTAATATCCTCTTGTGTGTGCCGGCACCAAGAACCGTATCAGCAACTGGAGGAAAATAGGAGCAGCTATACGTATAGCTTACTTCAATATCGTGGCTCCCGGCTTCTAGTCCGCCTTCTTTTGCTACTGTAAGCGTTGCTGGCTCTAAAATACCCCAATGAACATCTCCAAGTGAAGACATTTCAGCTTGTGTGTAGGTATCACCATTAATTGTCCATGTGATCTGATCGCCAGAAAAAGTTTCCCCATCTACTGAAACCGTAGCTGGGCGTAATTGAGAGAGCCAGAGGCCTCGATAATACAAAGATCTTATATTAACCTGGAAGCCGATGATTTTTCCATTTTTCTCGACATTTTTTAATCCTCTCGATTGGATGCAAGGTTTTTCTAACATAGTCATAGCTATTCACCCTTTCTCTTATTCTCCCAAAATTCTTTTCATCATTACATGTTGTTTCCGAACTTGTTCTTTGGCGTAGCCGGTCACGTCTTTGTTTGGGCCTTCGTACTCGCTTACCATATAACCGTCCCAGTTATGCTCAATTAGGGTATTAATGATTTTTTCATAAGGAATTGTCGTCTCTTCAAAATCATCTGACATTTTTACGAATTTAGCATGACAGCAATACACATATGGTAACAATGGGATAATGTCCTCTACTGGACTATGTTCAGATGGAGGCATGATAAAATCATCGGGACCCCATTCACTTGCAGGTAAAGCTTGTGTCTCAAATACACCGAAGTCGATGTTTAATCCAAAAACTTTGTTCCTGTCTCTTTAATAAACTCAACATAATCGTCTACCATCTTAGATTTCAAAAGTGTTGGAGCATGAATCTCCGGGCACATACGGACATTGTACTGTTCTGCTAACGGAAGCGCCATTTTGATAAATTCCTGCCAGTTTTCTACGGGAGTAAGATTATCATCGATTACGCCTAATTTGGTCCGAAGAATGGTAAATCCAAGTCTGTTTGCCAGTTTGAAATCACGTTCCAACATTTGTAATGATTCTTCTGAAGTAAGATGTCTTCCCTCATACAAGCGTGAATCGACCCAATGTCCGTATTCTGCCGGTACAATATTGTATTTTTCTATTAATCTATCCCAAGTTTCCAGCCATTCCTCACTTGGACTTGGGTAGCCTTCAATATGTGAGTTTGCTAATATTTCTAATCCTCTTGCGCCGATATCGTTCATTTCGGCAAACATGTCTTCTAATGTCATGGTTACACCAAATTCGCCCGCATAACTATAAAGAGAAACTCCTCGTTTTGGTTTGCTAAGATTCCGAGCTTCATTATTCATTCCAGTTTACTCTCCTTTTCAATTTACAATTGATACCGCTTCCACTTTAACTATAAAGTTTATTTCTGCTAAATACCTTTACTTATTTATCTTAATAGATATAGATTTTATTTCATTTTGTCTCTTTCATTCTTAATAAATAAAAAAGGATAAAAATCATAGCGTGATTTTTATCCATACTTGACAGTTCCAACTTCCTAATGCAGTTCTCGGAATTTCGCTGGTGTCATACCTTCTTTTTTCTTAAATACCATCCCAAAATAACTAACATCTTCATACCCGCACCATCTGCTAATATTCTTGATTTTCTCGTTCCTATCATTTATGAGTAAAATTTTCGCATGGGCTAAACGAACATCTGTAATATAGTCAAAAATAGAGAATCCATTCATTTTTTTAAATAACTGACAAAGATATTCTTTTGACAAACCAGCCATTTTTGCTAATTCTGCCAACATAATAGGCTCTTTAAAATGCTCATTTATGTAGTCCATAACTAGATGTACTTTCTTATTCTGATTTAGAAGGGACTTCTCATTTAGCAATGATGTTGATTTTACAATTTCCAATAAAATTTCATAAAGTACTCTTGAAAAATCATACATTTCCATTCGGCTATCCAGACTATAAATAAAAAATAATTCTTCCATATATTGCTCTACCTTTTCAATATCGGTTAGTTTATAAATACCGGATTGCTTAATTCCTATGTTTTCAAACAAATCCTTTGTCCCATAACCTGTAAAACACATGAAATGAACAATCCATTCCTTGCTCACTCCGTAATATTTATGACCAACGTTTGGGAAGAATAACATCCCACTTCCTTCCTCTACAACATACTGTTTAGTGTCTATTTCTAGCACACCGCTTCCCTTGATAGCTTGAATCCATTGAAAAAATGGCAATCCTGAGGGTCTGTTTATGTATTCCTGCCTATGATTTAAACCTAAAGAATATAAAACAAAAGGAAGTTTTAAGTTTTGTTCTGTGTATTTTGTAAAAAAGACCTTATTCATAATTAAGAACACACCATCCCGAGCTTAATATATTCATATTCACTATAATATTTTAAGATTTTTTTTAACAATAATATTTATTAAGATATTAATATAATCTTATCATGAAAGGATGCTTTAATCATGTCTACTATCCCTCATATTAAAAAGAACAATGATATTCCGACATTATACGTTCATGACGACCCCTTTATTGCATTAGCGGGAGAAATCCATAATTCCAGTGCCTCGAACCTGCAATACATGGAAAAATATGTTTGGCCTAATTTAAAAACATTAAATATGAATTCTGTTATTGTCCCTGTTTACTGGGAATTAATTGAGCCCGAAGAGAATCAATTTGACTTTACCATTGTTGAAGGACTGATCAACCAGGCGCGTGAAAATAACATGCATCTTATTTTCCTTTGGTTTGGCTTATGGAAAAATTCAGAATCTATGTATGTGCCCCACTGGATGAAAAAAGATACTAGAACATATTTCCGTGCTTGTAAACCAACCGGTGATGCAATAAATACCATTTCACCTTTATGTAAAGCCGCAATTGAAAAAGATGCAAATGCATTTTATAACTTAATGAGATTTATCAAATCTATTGATTCAGAAGAAAATACGGTTATTGTAATGCAGGTTGAAAATGAAATTGGACTTTTAGGGACGGATCGAGATTATTCTATTAAAGCAAATGAAGCTTTTTCCCAAGAAATTCCGCAATGCGTTGCCGAAGAATTCCAAGTTTCTGGAACGTGGAAAGAAGCATTTGGCTATGATGCAAGTGAATACTTTATGGCTTATTATTTTTCATCTGCAGTAGAGCAAATTACTAATGCAGGTCAAAAGGCATATCCTCTTCCATGCTATGCCAATGCATGGTTGGAACAATTCCCGTGGCGTGCTGGAACCTATCCAAGCGGCGGTCCTGTAATGAAGATGCATAAAATGTGGAAATTAATGGCTCCTTCTCTATTTTGTCTGGCACCTGATATTTATGTTCCATATGTACCTGATGTATTGGATCAATATAGTCAGAATGGCAATCCATTATTCATTCCAGAGGTCCGTAAAGATGCTGTATCTGCTACATATGCCCTATATGCTGTTGTCGGTTGTAACGCTATTTGTTATGCACCATTTGGCATTGAAGAACTTTTGATGAATCCGGAAGAAATCGACAAACCACCTCTAGAAATAATGATGGCATTAAATATTGATCAGTCAGCATTTGAAATTGAGGGCAGTGCGGCTTATCTTGCCAAGAGCTATTCCATTATAGAAAATATCAAACCGCTTTATTTTGAATATAGAAACACCAGTCATTTACAGAGTTTTGTAAAAAGAAATGAACATGACTTTGGTAAACTGCTACATTTTGACGCTTATGATATTCTCGTTTCTTATATGCCAAAAGCACCATATAAGCCAACTTCAGGAGGAATGATTTTTGAACTTTCGGAAAATGAATTCATCGTCTTTGGAACGATGTTTAAGATTCAATTCTATTCAAAACCAGGAAAAAATACACATGTGGAATTACTACAATTGGAAGAAGGTAAATTTGTTAACGGAGAATGGAAAGAAGGACGTGTTTTAAACGGTGACGAAAGAATGATGATACAGTTAAAAGATATGCCTTCAGCTTATAGAATTCAAGTATATGAATATTAAAATTTATTCTTAACAGCCAATACATACAAGATACTATTATAACCTGTATGTATTGGCTTGGTTTTTATTAACTGTTCCTAGATTGTTTCACTAACGATGCCGCTCCAATAACTCCTGCATCATTCCCTAACTGAGCAAGCTTCAGTTTCGTACTAGTTCTTACTGTCGGGAAGGCAAACTTTTGGAAATATTCTTCTACCCCTTTTAACAGCATGTCTCCAGCAGCTGACACTCCCCCGCCAATAACAATCGTTTCAGGGTTTAAGATGTTTCCAATATTTCCGCAAGCCAATCCTAAATAATAATAAAATTTATTAACAACGATGACGGCCAATTGATCGCCACGTTTTACTTGGTTAAATACGGTCTTTGCCGTAACTTCTTGTCCATCATCAATTAACCACTTCAATTCAGATTCCCCAGCATATCTTTCTGAAAAATCCCTGGCTAATCTGACAACACCAGTTGCACTAGCGACTGTTTCCAAACAACCTTGATTTCCACATGTACACTGGTAGCCATCCGGCTCGACGATAATATGGCCAATTTCCCCACCAGCGCCTACTTTTCCATGAATTAAGTTACCATCTGCAATAATTCCGCCGCCGACACCTGTTCCAAGTGTGATAAAAACAACATCGGTCCCATCTTCACCGGCACCCTTCCAGCGTTCGCCTAATGCCGCAACATTGGCATCATTATCAATAACAAAAGGAATTCCTGTTCCTTGTTCTATTTGTTCTTTTACTTGCTGCAAGGTACTCCAGTTTAAATTATAAGCTCCAATAACTGTCCCTTTTTCACGGTCAACTGTCCCAGGAGACCCCATTCCAATTCCTAAAATATTATCGGCTGTAAGCCCATACAAATCAAGACGATGTTTAATCGATTCAATAATGTTTGGAACGATATTCTTTCCTTCATTTTGACTATCTGTCTCCATACTCCACTTTTGTTGAATCTCGCCCTCTTCGGTTAAGAACGCAAATTTAACCGTCGTGCCGCCTAAATCAATACCAATTAACTTTTTCATCTTTTCCCCGCCTTATAAAATAATACAGGTGAATACCCACCTGTATTATTATAATCTATTTATTTAATAATTTCCGCTCCATTTGTAAATGGCGTTTGGTCATTTCTACTGCTCTTCCAGAGATATGATCTTCATATTCTGATACAATATAGCCATCAAAATCAGAGTTTTGAATAATCGGTAAGATCTTATCATATGGAATGCTTGCTTCTTCCAAATTCTCATCAATATAATGGAATTTTCCATGAAAGTGAATCACGTGTGGCATGATTTGTTTTAACCCTTCATAATCCGGTTCATTGTAGAAGGTTACAAAGCCATACATTCCTTGGAAAGCACCCATGACAGCCCCATTTGCACCAGCATCAAGTAGTCGTTGTCTTGCTTCCATCATCGGTACATCATCATAACGCATTTGAGCTGCCATTTCTAATAATTCTAAAGGTGCTCCATTCGCTAAGGCCTCATCCCAATGTGGTTTATTAGGGCGAGTCGCAAAAGTACCAAAATCAGTGACAAATCCAAGATATGGTGATCCTGTTTTTTCAATTACCTCGGTGAATTTCTGGATGTTTGGTGATGTTGGCGTTTCAGGATTATGAATTTCAATTCCTACCTTGACACCATAAGCCTCTGCATATGGCGCTAATTTAGCAAAAACTGATGGTCCAATAAGATATTGAGCACGCATGATTTTACAACCCAATTTATTCGCTGTTTTCAAATCAATAATTGACGACTGAAGCAATTCTTCTTCTGTTAAATCACGATCAGTTCTTAATCCACGGTCTGCATTAGCACCGTAAGAAATAAATTCGATCCCATAGTGATTCGTCATGGCCTTAAATTCATTTAATACCTTGTCACTTACATACGGGTAAGATGGCAGCATTTGCGTACCTACCAATTCAAACCCTTCCGCTCCAAATTCAGCTGCGGTACGAATACAATCCTCTAATGTAAATGTACCTTTCACATATTCGTCAGTAAAGCTATAAAGAGACACACCTAATTTAATATTACTCAACTGATCTGACCTCCTTTCTGCTAATCTCTCACCTGTATGTTTTGCTTCCGCAAGAATCTAATACAGCATATTCACGCTCTGTCTTTCTTCCCGGAACAGCCATATATGGAATACGTAACAGCATTTTTACATCGATATGATGTTCCCCTTCTGTTAAACCGCCAGGTGCAAATACACTTATCGTAGCTGGATCTATCAAATTCCAAAACTCCGAAATAAGACTTGGCAGCTGTCTTAAGGTAAATTCTTTCTCATTCAAACCAAACGTAATATCATCTGAATTCACTTCGTTACCATCAACGGTAACCACAAACTCTTCAATACAGGATAAGTAATGTCCGCGATAGTTACTTAATCGAATTTGGAATTCATATCCCAACTTTTTCCCATTCACATAGGTATTTTTTAAACTTTCATCGCAAACAACATCGACGAAAGGTAATTTCATACTAAATGCCACTAGGTCCACCTCCTATTTGCTTGCAACTGGTTCCTGTTCAAAAACAATTTCTTTTCCAGTTTCAGCAGATTTGTAAACTGCATCTAAAATCTTTGTAACAACAAATGCTTGCTCTGGTTTTACTAGTGGTTCTTTATCATATTTAACCGCTTCTAACCATTGTTTTGCTTCAAGTACTTCTGGTTTATTGGATCCGCCTTCAAAGAATGCAATCGCTCCACCTGCAGAGTTTCTCTCTTCTGTTAACATACCATTGCGTGCAGTATTATAAATTAACTCATTGTTGCGGAAGCTCATGCCGGAATCGATTTGTGCTCCTGCCTTTGTTCCACAAAGAGTTGTAGCCGCTTCTCTTGATTCTAGTACATTAAGTGCCCAAGAAGATTCAAGGAATACCGTTGCTCCATTCTCCATTTTGATGTAACCAAAAGCTGAATCTTCCACTTCATATGTTTCTGGATCCCATGGGCCGAACATATTTCCTTCAACAGCTTCTGGTAGATTACCTAATTTATTGAACACAGAACCTGTTACCGAAACTGGTTTGTAATTATCCATCATCCATAAAGTGATATCAAGAGCGTGTGTACCAATATCTATTAGTGGACCTCCGCCTTGCTGTGATTTATCAGGAAATACACCCCATGTTGGCACTGCGCGGCGACGAAGGGCATGTGCTTTTGCAAAATAAACATCTCCAAGCTCATCTTTTTCACAAGCTTTATAAAGAGATTGAACCTCTGGACGGAAGCGGTTTTGATATCCAATTGTGAATTTCTTGCCGGATTTTTTCCAAGCATCCATCATTTTTTGAGCTGCTTCTGTATTGTGTGCCATTGGTTTTTCACACATTACGTGTTTACCTGCTTCAAATGCTGCAACTGTAATCGGGCTATGGCTTACGTTTGGAGTTAATACATGTACAAGATCGATGGTTTCGTCTTTTAATAGCTCTTTATAATCGACATAAATTTTTGCATCTTCAGTTCCATATTCTTTTGCGGCTTTCTCAGCGCGTTCAATTTGAATATCACAGAATGCCACCATTTCAGCGATTTCTTTAAATTGTGATAAAGCTGGAAAATGTTTTTGATTTGCAATACCACCGCAGCCAATAATACCAATTCTTAATTTACCCATAATTTTCATTCTCCTTTTTTGTTATAAAATAATTTTATTAGATTTATAAATTTATCTATTTAAGCAAAAAACTGACTCAAATAGTTTCTACTAATATTAATCGAATCTTTTTTCGATTTAAGTGAATCTTCAAATGCCTTGTCCTCTACTTCAATGACGGCATATCCACGGTAGCCAATATCCGTTAAAGCAGATACATATTGACCCCAATTGACATCTCCAAGGCCTGGTAATTTAGGCGAGATATATTCAAGTGGTGTGGCCATAATTCCTACATCGTTTAGGCGGTCCTTATAGACTTTTATATCTTTAAAATGGATATGGAAGATCCGCTCTTGGAATTCATATATAGGTTTGATATAGTCCATTTGCTGCCAAACAAAATGCGATGGATCAAAATTCAGTCCAAAGTTTTGATTTGGAATTAATTCAAATACGCGGCGGAAGATGGCTGGTGTTGTCATTAAGTTTTGTCCGCCTGGCCACTCATCTGAAGTAAATAACATCGGACAGTTTTCAATCGCAATCTTGACACCAAGCTCTTCAGCGAATTGTACGACAGGCCTCCAAACTGTTGTCATTGTTTCTAAATTTTCTTCGACCGTTTTCTTTTGGTTCCTGCCAATAAAGGTAGTGACCATGTTAACATCCAATTTGCGTGCTGCTTCAATACATTTTTTGATGTGGGCAGCGTAGTATTCGCTTTTCTCTGGATCTTCATCTAAAGCATTTGGATAATAAGCAATAGCAGAAATCTTGATTCCTTTCGCTTCGGTATAATTCTTGACATAATCCACATCTAAGTGATCGACATCAAGATGGGTAACACCTGCATATTTACGGGCCGCTTTCCCTTTCGGCCATGCACAAAGCTCCACACATGAAAAACCGTTTTCAGCTGCATAGTCAATAACTTCTTCAAAGGTGCATTCATTTAGAATTGCGCTGTTAAATCCAAGCTTCATCGTGTCATATCCTCCTATGTTTATAGTAGAATCAAAACATTTAAATATTGATTTCGCTTACATTTATATCTTATCAAGTTATTTGATATATTCCCTTACATTAATTATCCTGATGGGATATAGATTTTCGTCCTTTTTCAAAGATTCGTCATTTTGGTATCGATAATAGATTAAAAATGATAGTGTTATTTTTAACCTTTTCCAAAATACTATAAAAAACCAAAAAAAGCGCAATGTCCTTGCGCCTTTTTTTGGTTTATTATACAAGCTTATTTTTGAGTTTTTGCCCATTCATCTAATTGCTTCTGTTTTTCTGTAATGATCTTATCAATGCCAGCAGCCTTTAAACCTTTAATGAACTCAGGTAAACTCTTATTAGGATCTAAAATACCTGATTCAAGTCCTAGAGCATATTTACCTACGACATTGGTAACCGCTGTAACTTCCGTTTTAACGGATGAACTATCAAAATTAAATCCAAGTGCTTTAGATTTAATTGCACTTTTATTAAACTCCTCCGTTTCGCTCCATAGGTTTGGATTATTCCCTTCGAACACATAAGATAGGAAAGAATTCCCCATTGCAAAACTCATATTTAAGTTGTAACCATTGTTTCCTGCATTTATCCCCTCTGGATACTTGATCACATTGTCCGATACTTTTACATAATGCTTTCCTTTAATCCCCCAGTCTAGCAAATTTACGATATCTTTGTTTCCATACATTAAATTTAGAAATTTCATTGCTGCTTCCGGGACCTGAGAGCTCTGTGGAATTCCCCACATCATGGTGGTTACGGCAGATGTGGTTGTAACTGGTTTTGAAAGTGAAGTAGTGACAATTGGCTTAGTAGTAATTTGTGATTCTTGTAAGGCGATTCCAGGTTTTTGAGGACTGAAATAACTAAAACCTACATTTGACTTCACTAACGATGTGCCAGGATCAGCATTCGTGGTTGCATTTTTTAATGTAAGTCCTTCCTGATACCATCTTCTCATTGTCTTAACAAACTGCTCATATTCATCTGTTTCATATAGGTCTACTACTTTCATATTATTGTCGTAGTTAGGTAAAACTCCCATCGTGTCACCTAGCGGATCGAACCAGTTATAAACGACGGTTGGCTGGGCTCCAGGCTGAAAAGGAACAATTGGAGTGATCCCTTTCTCATTTCCCTTGATCGTTTTCAAAGCAGACTCTACATCATCCAGTGTTTTAATCTTATTTATATCAATATTATATTTATCTACCAAGTCCTTGCGCATATTTATACCAGGTGCTCCTGCCATATCTCGAAGAGTTGGAACTGCATACAATTTTCCGGAAACCTTGGCAGCATTCAAATAATCCGGATCCATTGTCTTTTTAATATCCGTACCATACTTATCTACCAAATCATCCAATGGTAATAATTGTCCTTTAGCTACTTGTGATGTATAGCCAAAAAAGGAGGTAACAAGCATTAAATCTGCTTTTTCATTGCTAGATAACATCAAATTCATCTGTTGAACGTAATTACCTATATTAATGGGTGTTAATTTCACCCTAACCTTGATCTTCTCCTCTGATATCTTGTTAATTTCATCCTGTACTAGTTTGAGATCTTTGGGTATTTCAGTAGTAAAAAAGACCATATTCACCTCAGTTATTTTTTCCCCCGAACCTGAGCTTTCATTTGTAGAACTCTCTTTATTCGAACTGCATGCTGAAAGAATTAGTAAAAAACAAGCAAGCATTATACTGATTAATTTTTTATTTTCCTGCATTCAAGAACCCCCATTTTTTATTTTTGAAACCGCTATCATTTTTGAGTAGCATCTACGTCCAAATCAATAAAACTCTTTAGTAATCCCCCCTTTTTTCAAATGGTTATATTATTTTAACCATCGGTTCATGTACCTCTAATTATAAGGAGGAATGTACTAGAAAACGTTCATTTTATTAAGAATAATCATATTAATTTTTGATATTTTCTGAAAATAGGTAATTATCAAAAATAAAACCGCAAAGTTTCATCGTCTTTGCGGTGAATCGGCCTTATTCAATTCTGCTAAGTATTAACGCTTGGTCTAATGTTTATATCTAATCTTTGAATATACTTTTCCAATTCATTAAGATCGTCTTCTTCGGTATATTCATAACCTTCAATTCCTTTTACCTCTTTTTTAAGAGAGTTACTCAAGGTTTTCTGCTGATTTTTTCTGAACTGATAGGGGGTTGTATGAAAGGTATCTTTAAACAGTTTGTGAAACGTATTCAAACTGGAAAAACCTGACTCCATGGCAATCCGAATAACTGGCCAATTGGTCTCCAGTAAATACTTTACTGCCTGTTCCAGTCGAATCCCGTTTAAATACTTTACAAAAGGCTGTCCCATATGTTGCTGAAAATATCGTGATAAATAAGGAACGGTCAATCCCTCATTATCCGCAATCTCATTGAGGGTAATCGGTTGCATATAATTCATTTGAATATAGTTTGTGATTCTTGTTAGACGTTCGATATCTTTACTGCTATTTCTGTTGATCTGTTTATGATTACTTACTCTACATTTGCTAATAAGATGGTAAACGATATCCAAAAGCAGTGAATGAATTTTAATCTCATAACCTAATTCTTTTTTCCTTAAGGTCAGCATTAATCGGACCATCAAGAGACGAATATAATTAAACATGCCATTTTCGTTTTCAATAAAGGATTGGCAGTGAAAAGACTCCACTTCAATGTTTTGATACCATTTTTTAATAAACGATAAGGGAATTTGAAGCAGCAGCACCCGATTATCTTCACTTGCTTCCACTCCATGAACCTCATTGCTGTTAATCAGCAGCAAGTCATTTTCTTTTAAGGAATACTCCTCACTTCCCACAAGAACCTGGATTTTGCCACTCAGAACAAATAAAAATTCAATCCTGTCATGCCAGTGCATAGCGACATATCTCACACTTGTCATTAGCATCAACATAGGAACCTCTTCGTTGATGACCACACTTTCATATGGATATTTCATTAAACTCCTCCCCTGTAATTAATAAATAGAACGGTTAAAAAAGGTGTGCATTTCAGGTAACACACCTTTTTTAATATTGTCATGAAAGGGACAACGTAATTTTTCCAAACATACCGGTTGGATCAATAGGATCATGCCATACAATAAATGGAGGTTCTGGATGATTGAAGCGATCCCTGTCTAATGTAGTTGCTACTTCTACCCGGATCGTATTGATGCCTTTCCTAAAATAGTTTGCCACATCGTAAACATATGGCGGACAAACCTTCATCCCAACGTATTCATCATTAATCCATAGTTCTACTGCCTCATATATATATTCAAAAGATAATATTCCTTGGTTCGGTACTTCTACTAGTTCAATTTCCTTTTCGTATTTAATGATTCCTGTAAAAGTTGGGTGTTCTTTGGAAATAGGCACTAACTCTTTCAGATGATGTACATTGCCAAAATTCGGATATTCAATGTTTTTTACCAAAGAATAATTCCAATCTTTAGATAAATCTCTTCTTTCTCCACATTCATTAAGCTTAAGTGAGCAAGGCCGATATTTTTCATACTCACCGCCTAGGGTTTCGGCACTCACAAATAGAACACAAGATTCATAAGGCTTTAACTCGAGACAAATAATACTTTTTCCGTTTTCTTTCCTAACTGCTAACTTTTCGAATTTATTTTCAAGTCCATTATAGACTATCACAAATTCTCCACCCGATAATTCAATATCTCCACTAAAGGTCTCATGTGCGGATTCATTCTGAAACATGTATATATTATTTTCTTTTACATAATGATAATAGGTTAAATCCTTAAATGCGTTCGTTAACTTTATATCAAAAATTCCGTTAGCCCTCAGTTCAGAAGCCAACTCACTAATTGACACTACTTTGCATGTTTCAATAGACTTTAATAGTTCTGAAACTTCCTGTTTATCGACGACATTAGAAATGCCTTCTGGTTTACCGTCTAGAAAAATAATTTCCAAACCACCTGCATTTTTAATAAAAGCAGCCAGCTCTTTCGTTATATATTGACTATAAGGAATGACTAAGCATTTAAATTCTTCGCCATTTATAATTAGATGATTATTCTCCAACTTTCCATTATAAGATTCTAAGTTATTCAGCATATCAAGCGAAACAAAATCAAAATCAATTTGATTTTCGGTAAGGGCTCTAGCTGGTTTTTGCATTTTCAAATATTCACCCGCCCATTCACTCTCGCCGTGATACAAAACAGCTACAGGGGCAACATGTCTGCCGCCATTAAAAATATGACATAAACGGTTAGCATAGTGCATAAGATGAGCAAAATGTTTAAACTGTGGATTATGTCCACGAGCATAGAAGTGCGGAGGACAATCGAAGTCAGGATATTCACGCATCGAAAAAGCATGTGGGACAAGGTAATTGATACCACGGACAACGAGATGGTCCAAAATATACTTCATATCTCTAACACCAAGCTTCCATCCATAAGCACCAAATAATTCGCACATGGTTCGCCCTTTTTTCTTCGGATCGAGATGACCATAGGACGAGCCGAGTTTTCCAAGAGTGTAATGATAGAATTCACCATCCCCCTTAAAAATACCACGACGTTCTAACCCTGCACCTCCAAAAATCACTTGCCCGCCAATTACATCAATTCCAGACATATGCTGGCCTGACAATGCTCTAAAGAAATGACCTGCACCACTTCCTAATCTGCTATGCTGATCATTATCTTCAATTACATGCCCGATATACTCAACATTGTGTTCTTCACACCATTTCCCTAATTGATTACTAAAGTTCTTTTCATATAAGCGGGTAACAATATCCATATAGGTATAACGGGTATGGACACAATGATTCATTTCTTCGGAACTGTTCCATAAATAGGGTAAGAACACTCTCCAATGTTCCCCTAGAGATTCTGATAGCAAAGTTTTTGCCTCTTCACTCCAAGGTAATGTCATGTCTCTTCTTCCAATCGATTCATTAAAATCAAACCCATTTACATTACCGAATGCTGGCTCATCTGAGAAGAACCCAGCAAATGTCTTCCCAAACTCGTCATTATAACGTTCAAAATGTGGTTGATAGACAGCTTCAAGCTGCGTACTGACAGAGTCTTCATCAATCATATTTATATATTTCGGGTTGCCGCCATCGGTTTTCGTCTCATAAATCACATAAATCCGCCATGGCCCTTCAGGTAAAGTGCAGGTTAAAAAATCACCTTCTACACGGTCAGTTAAATCGATTAGATCTTCATTAATCATTCCATCTGTAACTAGTTTTCCTGCCACAACACTAATTAATTTATTTATTTTTCTGCTCCTCTTTGTCTATTGGTTTACCAATATCTAACCATGAGGTCTTTGGTTTTAACATCGGGTTAATATGTATCGTGACTTCATTTTGCGCACCTAATACATCAACAGTATTATAGTTTATATACGTTTTCTTTCGAAATGGATATTTCTTTTCGATCAACCCATTAGCATAGCCTGTTGGAAAATGGGCATCATCTAATACCCAAACACGCATTCCCCGCTGCTTTGCTTCTTCCATAACAATATCAAGGTCATGCCACCAGCCCGGACCTGCAAAATCAGGATGCGGCCGCGCTTCAACACAGATCCCTCTTATTCCGCAATCATAAATTCTAGCAATTTCTCCTCGTATAACTTGTTCTTCTTCACCTCTCATCCATAGAAAAGGTAGAATATATTTTTCGGTTTGATGATTCACTAGATCTTGTATGGTCTTATCCATGATGAAAACCTCCTATTAAAATAGCTTATAAGCTACACATCATAGTGTAACTTATAAGCTCATAACTACATAGTTAGCTTATTTCGTCTTCTTAAAAGTTCATTTGTATTCTCCACCGCTTTTGCTTTAGAGATTTTATAAAAGAATAACGGAACGGTTGCTAATATATATATAATACCAGGTGCCAAATTTACTAACATGTTTATATCATGAACTACTTCCGGTGTCTGCTGATTATTGGCGACATAGCCGATGGCACTAAGTATAGCTCCACTTGCTGCTCCCGCTACGGCAATGGAAATTTTGGTAGAAAGGCTTGTAAAAGAATAAATGGCACCATCCGCACGAAGACCAGATTTTACTTGATAATCATCTATGCAGTCCGCAACCATACTGAAAATCATAGGACTTGCAACACCTGTTGGTAAGCTTGCGATGGTTGTCCATAAGATGACCATAGGAATATTGGAAGCAGGTATAAAAAATAACACAATTAACGCTGCACCTGTAATGATTGAACCTGTTATTAAAATAGTTTTCTTTTCAAGGAATTTTGCAATAAATGGAAGACAGAAAGCCCCAACAGCTCCACAAACAGATAGTATTGTAAATGAAACCGCAATCAAATCTGGACGATTTAACACATAAATGCAGTAATACGTCAATGTCCCTATTCTTCCAAAAACACCCAATAATACTACGAAAAGACTGATTAATATTAATAGTAATTGTTTATTAGCTCCAACAGCCTTTAGAGATTCTTTCAGTGTCGGTCTTTCCGCAATTGTAGGCTCAATCACTTCTTTACTATTCTTAAATGTCAAGAACAATAATGGAGCTGAAACTACTGATAATAGGATAGATGCGTAAAAGAAACCATTTTGTTGATCTCCATGTCCCAATAGAGTGATTATAGGCATTACCGCAGCACCTGTGAGAATACCCGCTATTTGTCCAAAAAATCCTCTATATGAGTTTAAACTAGTTCGCTCATGTGTATCCCTTGTCATGACAGTCGCCAAAGCACCATAAGGAACGTTTACCACAGAGTGAACAGTACCTAATAATAAATAGGTGACTCCAGCATATATAACCTTACCTGTTCCGGAAAAATCTGGAGTATAAAAGGTTAATATATTTAGAAGAGCAAGTGTAATTGCACCGTATAAAATATATGGTCTAAAACGACCATGTTTACTTTTTGTTCTTTCCATGATTAACCCAAGAATTGGATCTACAAAACAATCCCAAACCCTTGCGACTAGTAAAATTACTGCTGCCGCACTTCCAGCAATGCCAAAAACATCTGTATAGAAGAACAGTAAATAAGATGCTGCTAAACTCCAAACCACGCTCGCAGAGAACTCTCCAAACCCATAACTTAATTTTGTAAGAAAACTAAGGTTCCCATTAACTTGAGGTACTACCAAACTTTCTTTTGTTTGTGGAACTGCTCCATTTGCCATTTCTTATCCTCCTAGTTCAAAATACCTCAATTACAAATTGCGAATCATTCAGTAGCTACTGTTACAATTATCGTACCGTAACCCACATGTAACCGCCTTCATTTAATTAAGCACAATAGTATAATTTTTTATCCTTTATAGTAAGTTTTTATGAGTTACAACGAAAAGATTAAATAAGTAGGTATTATTCTTAACCTTTTTTCATTAAATTCGGACAATTTTTTTATTATAAGTCATTAGTTTGAGTTTTTTAGCTATATTATCACACTCTTATTAAAAACAGATTATTATTTTCCTAGGACCGATTACCTAAAGTTATTGTTTATTTGAGGATAAAAAAACAACCTATAACAAGTCATAGGTTGTCTATCTATTCTAATTTATTTTTGTTAAACTCTAAAACTTTTTCTATCCATTTACCGTTTCTTTTTTTTGCAGTAATACGGCAATAATAATAATCATTCCTTTAACAAGGCCTTGCAAATACGGTGAAACATTCATTAAGTTAATCGCATTATTTAACACACCTAAAATTAATACACCAAAGAAGGTCCCTACAATACTGCCCTTTCCCCCAGAAAGTCTCGTCCCACCGATGACAACCGCTGCAATGGAATCCAATTCATAGTTTAATCCCGAGCTTGAAGATGAAATAGAATTTAAACGTGAAGATTCAATAATAGCGGCAACGGCAACTAAACCGGAACAAAGCATGTAGGCCATTAATTTAATCCGATCAACACGAATAGCTGACAAAATAGAGGCCTTTTCGTTACTTCCAATGGAATATAAATACCTCCCAAATCTCATGTTATTTAAAAGAATGTAAACAAAAAAAGTTAACAAAATAAAGAGGTATATAGGATAGGTAATTCCAAATATTGTTCCATTCGCGATGTTGGTAACAGTCGATATAGTCCCGCTTATACTTCCTCCATTTGCAAGATAAAGAGTCATGGAGCGGGCCATTGCCATGACACCAAGTGTGACAATAAAAGGGGCAATTTTACCCTTTGTCACTAATAAACCGTTTACTAATCCTATCAGCAGGGCACATACGATCGTCGCAATAATACCGATGAAAATGCTATGGGTGGAGTTTAATACTGATAGTCCGCAAAATCCGGACAATGCAAGCGTAGCACCGACGGATAAGTCAAATCCACCGGACAAAATAACAATCGTCTGACCGAGAGCAATAATCCCAATAATAGCCGATTGCCTTAGAATATTTATTAAGTTATTAGACTCTAAAAAATTCTCATTTATGATACTTGAGATAATAAAAATAATTAAAAAGGCGATTAAATAACTATATTTGCCCCAAATGGAAGAGAACCTTTGAACGTAACTCATTTAGTGAAAACCTCCTTCATTCTGGCTCCAGTAGCATAAATCATAAGCATTTCATCGGTTGCTTCTTCTCTTTCTAATTCAGCAGTGATTTCCCCTTGATACATGACGAATACTCGGTCACAAACTCTCCTAATTTCACTGAAATCGGAAGTCAGGATAATAAATGATTTGCCTTTCTTCGCATATTCAAGCATTAATTGATAAATATCATTTCTTGCTCCTATATCAACACCTTGGGTTGGATTGTCTAAAATAATGACTTCCATGTCCGCTTCGAGCCATTTGGCTAAGATAACCTTTTGCTGGTTCCCACCACTTAAGTTAGCAATGGACGAATGAATATCTACAGCTTTAATATTAAGCTGTTGTTGATATACCTGATAAGCTTGCTCCTCCTTTTTTTGATTGACAAAGAGGGGGTTCGTAAATTTTTTTAGAGAAGATAGTGTCATATTTTGCAGTACACTTAAATCTTTAACAATCCCATTTTCTTTTCTATTTTTCGGAACAAATCCAATTCCCTTTGAAACAGCTTCCTTCGGATGATTTACCTTAACTTTTTCACCTTTTAACAAAATGTCACCAGAATATCTAGTACGGAAACCGAAAATAGTTTCAAATAGTTCCGTCCGTCCATCGCCGGATAGGCCAGTAAACCCAAGAATCTCTCCTTTTCTTAATGAAAAATGAATGTTATGAAATGAGTTTTGAGCAGATAGATTTTTTACTTCTAACAATGTTTCACCCAATTCTCTAGCTACATATTGCTCCGTACTGCTCATTTCCTTACCAATCATATATTTAGCTAATACCTCTTCCGTAACAGCCTTTATATCACCTGAAGACGCTAGCTCTCCATCACGGAGGACAGTATAACGATCGCAAATTGATAAAACTTCTTTTAGTTTATGAGAGATGAAAATAATCGAATAGCCGGATTCTTTTAAATTCCTCATCACTGTAAACAGTTTAGTGATTTCCTTCTCTGTTAAAGATGTGGTTGGCTCGTCCATGATGATGATTTTGCTATCTTGAAGAAGGGCCCGGGCAATTTCTACAATTTGCTTCATCGAAACATCGAGTTCAGAAATAAGTAATTTTGGATTTAAATGAACATCAAGAAGCTCTAATACTCTGCTCGTTTCTTGAACCATTTTCTTTTTTTCCAGAAAACCCAGTGCATTGGTCGATTCTTTTCCCAAAAAAAGATTTTCATAGATGGTTAGATCACTTACCAGGTTTAGTTCTTGATGAATAAAACCAATACCTAAATTTTTTGAGGTATGAGGATTAGGAATGGACACTTTGTTTCCAAATAGCTCGACAGATCCCTGATCGGACTGATGAATTCCCCCTAAAATATTCATTAGCGTACTTTTTCCTGCTCCATTTTCCCCCAATAGTGCATGAATTTCGCCTTTGCCAATTTCTAAATTGATTCCTTTTAATACCGGTACCCCATTAAATGATTTTTTTATATCTGACATTTTTAGCGCAATCTCCATAAAAATCCCTCCATGCGCGAAGGCTGCCTCTAATTTTAGGACAGCCATTTTGTCTGTATTTCACATTTTAATAGTTTGCATTCGGATCGATATACTTATCTACATTGTCCTTTGTCACCTTTTCTGCTGGCAGCACTGTATCCTGTTTTTCAGGCGCTTTCCCTTTGGCCTTGTCTACTGCTTGATCAACGGCTGTTTTAATCATAAGCGGTGAGTAGGTGAAGGTTGCCAGTTCAATATCATTGGAATCTTTAATAGCTTGATAGAAATCCTTAAATCCGCCGGCACCTGTAACAATTTTTATATCGTCCCGTTTAGCTTCTTTAATCGCTTGCAATACGCCGATTGCCATTTCGTCATCAATCGTATATACTGCATCAATATGAGAATTAGCTTGTAGGACGTTTTGCATAACTTGATAGGCTTTCTCTTTTTGGAAACTTCCGCTTTGATTGGCTACCACTTTGAGATCCGGATATTTTGATTTGATTTGATCCTCAAAACCGCCAACACGCAGTGAATTAACGGAACTTGGATCAGATGAAATAATCGCTACCTTTCCTTTTCCATTTAGTTCTTCTCCAATAAAATCTGCGGCATTTTTACCGATTCCTGAATTGTCCCCTTTTACTAATCCTGTATAATTCTTATCGTTTAATTCACGGTCGAAAACAAATAATGGAATTTTCGCATCTTTTACTTCTTTTGCAACAGGTGTCATCGAGTCTGTTTCAATTGGCAGGAGGACAATGGCATCGACCTTTTTTGTAATTAAGTCCTCTACATCATTCGTTTGTTTGTTCGGATTGTCAGCCTGTGAAACGACAATCTCCACACCTAACTTTTTAGCCTCATCCTTTGCATTTTGAATGACAGCGCCCATCCAGCCATGGTCTGCTGCCGGGAATGACATGCCAATCGTTATTTTTTCAGTGTCATCCTTTTTAGTGGTGGAAGCTTTATCCGTACTGCTGCTGCATGCTGCCAATGAGATCATTAACATCCCGGTAATTACGAAGGAGGACATTACCTTAAATGGTTTCATTTTATAAGACCCCTTTTTAATAGAAATTAAGACTAGTTTCTACCTATTTTATTTCTCAAAATGAAGAAGAGAACAAAAGAATATTGTCTTTACTATTTTCAAAGATTACTGGTTTTTGTTTATGGGCTGCTTTATAAAAATGATCGATTATATTCATCATGTAAACACCATGTTCAGCTGGAGCGATTAATTCTCCACCAGATAAAATACAATTTGTAAAATGTTCAAACTCATTTTTTAATTTAATATTAGGATTTAGAATTGGCGATATATCCACGCAAGTATCCAATAATTCAGAGTGTAACTTTAACTCACCATTTATAAGGCTCACTCCGCCCTTTGTCCCTAATATTTCCACAAATGTTTTGTCTTGTTCAATATTAGAAGCCCAGCTGAATTCAAAATTTACTGTTGCCCCATTTTGAAGTCCTATGAAGCCTATAGCTGTATCTTCTACATTAAAGACCCCCTTTGGATTTCCTTTATAACCATTGCGGTTACGTGTAGTGGTATGACTAAAATTTTGGTGAATGGCTCCAGTAACGTACGATGGTTCCGGCATCCCGATAAGGTATAGTGCTAAATCAAGATAATGTACACCTAAATCAATCATCACTCCGCCGCCAGCACAATCCTTATTTGTAAACCATGTGCCTCTCCCTGGAATACCGCTCCTTCTAATCCAGCCGGCCTTTACTTGATAGATATCTCCTAAGTAACCCGCATCAATATAGTTCTTTAAATAAACCGCCTCATTTGTAAAACGATTATTTAAACCAACCATCACCTGTTTTCCCGATTTAATCTTAGCTTCGACTATTTTTTGAGCTTCTAGTGCATTAATCGCTAGAGGTTTTTCACAATGCACATTCACCCCTTTTTCAAGTGCATAAATAGATATCTCCGCATGCAGGTAATTTGGGGTACAAACACTTACTAAATCTAACTCTTCATTGTTTAGCATATCCTTATAATTACGATAGACTTTTGGGATATTATATTTTTGGGCTAGTCTTTGTGCATTTTCGATATTCACATCACAAATGGCGGCTAATTCGACATTTGGCAGTATCATATAATTATTTAGATGCTTTCTCTCCGCATTACTTCCCGCTCCGATTAATCCATAACGTAGTTTCTTGTCGTTCATTTGACCACTTCTCCCCTATTTAAAATGCTAGTTTCCTCATATACTCAATCGTGTAATCGATTCCCTTTTCCCCCAGTTCTCCCGTCCATACATGAGAATGCGGTTCAATACTTAATCCGCCTGTATAACCTTTTACTCTTAATAATGAAATGAATGTTTTCCAATCTGTTTGGTCCAAGCCTGCCGGCGGTTCATCTACTCTCACGCCATTGATAATCATTGAACCCTTTAAATGGACATGGTTGAAGCGGTCACCCCAATCAAGTGTTTCCTGGAGGTAATCGCCGCCAAAATATCGGCTGTGCGAAGGATCAAATTTGATTCCTAATTCCTTCAAATGACCATGAACAATTTTCCAAACATCTGGAGTATTGACAAAATTCACCTTTCGGCAGTTGTAAGTAGAGACCTTTACTCCTTTTGGTTTCGCATAGTCAATCAATAATGAGAAAAACTGAATGGCAGCTGTACAGTTTTCATAGAAAGATAATTCTTCCACAAAGTTACAGCCACTTACAAAGTTAGTACATCCTAATTCACTTGCCACATCAATCAGTCTGTAGCATCTTTCTAGCTCTTCTTCGATGACGCTGCCTTTTTCATTAATACGCAATGATTTCCATCTTCCAATCGAGCCAATGCTAATACCATATTCATTTTTCCAATTAAGTAGGTTCACGCGGTTACGGTAAAACGCATCCACATCTTGACCTTCATTTACACAAACTTCTATAAAATCTAACCCTTTTCGCTTCGCCTTTTGAAAACTTTCTTCCGTTGGTGCTGCAATCATTCCAAGCTGCATCATACTAAAACCTTCTTCCTTTATTTTTAGAACATGATCTATATAACTGAAAATATTTTAAGTACCGATTACATTCTTATTTTAATCAATAAGTAAGTTCATATCTTTCTTGCAATTAACCATTAAGCAATGATTTTCATTCTTTTTATTTAAATTTATGAATGAATGAAAAAAAGAGATTAAAAATCTACACTAGATTTTTAATCTCTTTAGTTTTAAAACTATTATAGGTCACTTATTAACAAATTAAATTCAAATAATCTTACCTCGTGCGGTTGGAGTTCTCCTTTTAAAACAATCGATTCATTCTCCACAACATGATGTTCCACTTTCATATCAGGAACACAAATTTGCTTTAAATAGTCTACTTCATCTGGTTTCATATCATCCACGGCACCAAATTTCAACCATTCATCAAGAACACTCCCATAGTCGCGGTTCAATTTAAGCTCCTTTAAACGATACTTTCCATTGGCAAGTCCTTGTATTTCAAGTGATAGGCTTATCGTTTCATTGTTCTCAAAAATTTCGTATTGCTCGTGAATTCCCATACTTCCTTCAGAATGTAAATAATAAGAATAGTTAAAATGTTTGTAGTTAAAACAGATCACTTGATAGCGATGTCCAGACCGCTTTGTCACAACATAATGGTCACCTTTGGCAACAAGAATTTCACCCAATTGTTTTAACAGCATATAGGCATGGTAGCTTGGTTTCTTGATTCCACTTTTCGTCACCAATCCTGCCCCGCCATGCAGGAGATTTTTAGAATCTCTAAAATCACTAAAAATATCAGAAAACAACCAATAACCAATCATGTTTACATGATTTAGATTCAAATTCTCAATGATATTCTTTACAATGTATGAAGCTTTAAAGCAGCTATCATTCAGATAATTGCGATTTGATATGGAAATGTTCCATTCTGTCACATTCAGTTCTAAACCCTCAAATCCCGCTTTTTTTAAAGCTTTTCTTACCTCAGTCAACTTATCCAGTACATAGTGAGGATTGTTCGAATTTAAATTTTTAATAGGTACCCTTTTTTTATCACGATTTTTTTCGATAGGGTAAAGAGATAGGGAAAGGAAATCAGGATGAATCTCCTCTTTTCTCCAATAATTAAGTATCGAATCAAGTCTTTCTCCTTCTAAACCCATACTTATTCCGCAACCGCCAACCTTTGCTGAAGGAATAAGTTCTTTTGTATGCTTTTTAAACTCACTGAATATCTTAAAATACTCTTTAAAATGGTTTGGATCAATATCAGGAGTATTATTGATTTCATCTATAAATTTTTTTTCGTCTTGTCCTCTTGATACATCCATATGTGGTTTCCACATTTCAAAATACCATGTCTCGACTTCATCAATTCCATATCGCTGAATACATTGCAGTAAAAAGGCCCTATAAAGGTTTGTCCATTCTTCTAGTGACCTCTCACTTATTGTTTGTTCAACAATTGTCTCGCCTACAGCTTTTTGGATGATTTTAGGTTTTGGACCAATTTCAATAAAAGGTCTTAATTTATTTTTGATTAGAAAATCCAATAATTTGTTTGTATTAGAAAAATTGTAAGTGATTTTTCCACCCGAACGATCTTCCACTAGCATATCATCTCCAAACAATCCCCAAAATCTGGCATAGGTAAAGCCGATTTCACCTTGTAGGAGTGTGATTTGCTCTTGCATATCCGAATTTAATATATCTTTTGCATACCCAATATTCAAAAGCTTATTCCAATACTTCGTAAACGCATCCAATTTTCCTAATTTTATTGTTTCTGTTTCGACTGTTCCTGTCGACTGAGGAAGTGTTTCGACCTTTTGCTCTACTGAACTTTTAAGATATTGCTGCAACTCAGTAAATACTACACCAAGATCATGATTACTAATTTCTTCAGTAATCATTTCCTCTTTTTCGGTTGTATCTGACATCTGTTTACGGTATTCCACAGGCTTTAACTGATAACTTTCATTAAAGACCCTGTTAAATGCCGCTAAATTTGGAAATCCGTTGTCTAAGGCGATACGAGTAATTGGCTTGTCTGTGTTAACTAATTCGTTAACGGCATGGGCGAGACGAATTTCATTTATATATTGAGAAAAAGTTTTTCCTGTTTGTTTTTTAAAAAATTTTGACAAATAAGGAACAGAGATGAAATGGAGACCTGCAACTTCCTCTAACGTTAAGGGCTCCCGATAATTACTTTGAATATACTCCATGATTTCAGATAATCGTTCATTTTGACCTTTGCTAGTTGAGTAGTTTTGTAACTCTAGCTGATTCGTACTTTTTAAGTAATTTAATTTTAATAATGAGATTAATTTAAACGTTTTCTCTAATGCTTCTACCTCAGAATCATTTCTCTGCTGCATATATACCGATAATAATTCTTCAATGACATTTCTCAATTCCTGATCGGAAGAATGGCTCTGCTGGTTTGAATTACAAGTAAATAATAAATTTTTTTGACTAATCAATGAACTTAATTCTAAATAATTTATATGAAAAATAACAAATAAATTATCATTTTCAGATTGAAAAGAGTGAAATTCATTTGAATTGATCAAGATAAAGTCAGATTTGTTCAAGTGATAGGTATTATTCGTGATTTTCACTTGAAGCTGCCCCTTTATCATGTAGATCAATTCAATGTCTCGATGAGCATGCTCTAGATTACTCTTACGATTCATAACCGAAACCGTTATCAATTTTGAATCTATTGAAGATTGGAAAATGTGTGTACCACTCATTTCAATCACCTCTTAAAAAACAAAAACTATTTAATAGTCTTTTATTTCTAAATATAGCACAAAAGAAGTCAATTCGACATTTTTTTAATAATATTCCAGTAAGTGCAAATAATTAGCATTAACATTAAATAGGAACCTTTTTCAAGGTTCCTAACAATCATTTTATTTATTAAGTAAATTGCTTAACAAGACTTGATGACGCCTAACTTGCTCTACGCTGTCCACTTCCATATAATCTTGGATGTGACGGTTTCCTTCGTATTCACTGTCAATATAGCCTTCATATCCAGCTTCTGTTAAAACCTCGATAATCTCTTTATATGGAATACTAGGTTCCTCGTAGTTTTCTGTAATTTCATAAAATTTTCCATGGACATGCATAATATAAGGAATATAGTCTTTAAGGATTTTAGGATCAGTATAGACAAAATGCTTTGCTAGTTCTGCATATTCCACATCTTTATTATTGGCATTCTTCATACTTTTTACGATTTCAAATGTCTCTTGTTTATCAAGACCAGTGGCATAATTGTCACTGACCAATTGAACGATCTCAGGGGTAGCCCCATCTCGGATATATCTTTGCTCCATAACAGGTAACATTCTCTTCACAAAGATGCCTAAGTCAGGCATAATCCCAAACCACTTTGTTCCACTCTTCATGATATATTCCAGTCTTTCTTCAAACCATCGTGTCCCAAAGGTGAAAGGAGCATGAACTTCAAGCGCAATTTTGACACCAAACTCTTCAGCGTAAGGCAGGCTTGCTTTTACGACCTCCAATGGTGTGGAAACCAATGTTCTTAACACCTTAAACCCTAGTTTATTGGCAAGTTTTAGATCCCGAACCATCATTTCCACATTTTCTTCTAGTGTTAACAAGCGATTAGGGAATAATTTGTTATCTAAGAACGCATCATAGGCAATCGGTTCGACTCCATATTGATCCATCCAGCCAAACCACTGGTCAACAAATTGGTCCGTTACCTTAGGAAATCCTGTAAGCATTTGTTCTGGCAGTAATTCAATCCCTGTTGCACCAGCTTTGGCCGCCTCAGCGATACATTGTTCTAAAGTTAACTTTCTTGTAAAGTATTCTTCCTGGTAACTATATAATGAAACTCCACGCTTAATGTTTGCTTGTTTGCTCATTTTAAAACCCTCCTCTTAACTAAGCTATAATTCTATCTTCTTCAAGTGTTATTTGTTTGATATCATCTCCAATATTAGGCCATGGCAAATAGGAAATACGTAAATTAACAACAGCATGTACTTTATGTGTTCCTGCTTCTAAGCCACCTGGTTTTTTCACGAATAATGTTGCCTTTTCTCCGAATTCCCAGCGATTATTGATCGCGGTTGATAATTCATGATACGGAAAGCTGCCGGTTTCTACTGAAAAAATCATATCATCGTGTGCATAAGATTGATCATTTATCTCTAAATCTATACTATTAATTAATGACAAAGCAATTCCACGATAATATGGAATCCGTAATTTTACTTCAAAGCCAACTACCTGTCCGTCTTCCACCACATTTCGAAAACCATCTTCGCAGACTAAGTACTGTTCAAACATGTATTTTCACTCCTTTTTGATTCAATCCACTTATAGTAAATGCTTACTATATTGTGTTCTATTAAAAATATACCTCTTCAATATCAGTAAAACTATTTTGTTTTCTCCCCAATTCCATACACTTTTATATCCATTTTCCTTTTTAAAAGAAAAAATTAATATTTCAGATTAAAAATTTAATGCATTTTTTTAACCTATTCTAAATGCGATTTAAATTAAATTTAACTTACAAATAACAAAAAGGAAGGATTTTTTACCTTCCTTTCCCAAATTTATGTTTGAGCTGATATCTCTTTATTGCTCGAATTTTTTAGTTTAATAGGTGCGGTTTCTCTTATGCCAAACGTGAGAAGGAACCCAACAAAGGCGGCGGCTGCCGTAACCCATAAAGGAGCCATAAGTCCAAATCGATCAGCCAGTATGCCTGACACAGTTGGACCAAAACTGCCGCCGATAATTTCACTAGTTAAAATAACAAAACTTATTGCTGTTGCTGAAAATGTCCTTGAAACAGACTCAGCAGGAATAATGTTCATAATTAATGGCTGGTAGCCATTTCCCAAAGAGAAAACAAGAATGGAGATGAGTAAGACTCCGAAGTTGTGGTAAGAAAGCGCTATTGAGATAGGAAAGAATATAGCTAATAAAGAGAATACTTTAATTGCAGGTAATCGGCCAATACGATCTGAAATAGCTGCACCCCCGAACTGCCCAATAAACATCATCAGACCCATGAGGCCTAATAACATGCCATTTTGTGCTTCCCATAATTAGTAGATTTTGCATATATGGTAGGTAAAAAAGCAGTAAGTGATAAAATATAAATCATATTGCAAATACCAACAATTGTACTTAACCAAACATTTCTTGTCTTAAAAACACGAATGTAATCAGCTTTAGCTGGTTTAGACTTTATTGGTACCACATGAGGGGACATACTTGGCTTTGGCTCTTTTAAAAATTTCCAAATGATCAGACCCATTAGGATCCCCGGGATTGCGATGATATAAAAGGAAGATCTCCAGCCAAAAGAAGCAGCCAGAGTAACGGTCAGCACAGGTGCTAATGTTCCTCCAATTAAGGAAGAAGAACTTTGCACGATTCCCATATTTAGACCTCTTCTATTTTCCGAAGACTCATGGATCACAATCGATTGAACCAGAGGCATCACCGGGCCTTCCGCTAATCCCATGATGCCTCTTACTAATAGTAATGTAGCAAATGAACCGACAAACCCTGATAATAAGGTTGCAATCGAAAATAGAAACACAAAAATGACAAGTATGGGTTTCTTTTTACCTAAAAAGTCAGAGAGACTGGCAAAAATCAAAGTAGAAAGGCCAAAAAATAATCCAGTGACAGAAACGGTTATTCCTAGTTGTGTATTGGACAATCCCAACTCAGGAGCAATTTTCGGAAAAATAAACCCTAAACTTAACCGATCTAAGAATACAAGACCAACAAAAAAACATGGTAATTACTAGGAAATTTTCATAACGAAAAAAACCTCTTTGTTTCTCCATCCACCTGCATCCTTCAATCTTATTACTAGATTGATATCAAAATGGAAACGTATACAATCCTGTATACGTCTCTAAAGTGTCTTTACCTCTGATAAAAAAGGTTCATTCATTTTTGCAAGTGTTTCATAGACATACTTACCTACATTTACATTTTCATTCATCTGACCGCTCCAAGTAAGCAATTCCCATTCGACTAACTGGTCTGAATTGTCAACGATTAACCTGCAGCGTTCATACCGTTTTTCCATAAAGATCTTGAATGTTTCTTCAACCCCAAGGTTATGACGAAGAATATCCGCCAAAACAATGACATCTTCAATGGCAATAGAGGCACCTTGTCCTAAATGTGGAGCCGTACCATGTGCAGCATCACCAACAAGTAAAATATTCCCTTTATACCATGGGCTTGGCAGCATATGCGTAAAGATCGGCCGATAAACGACCTGATCAGGGTCTGATATTTGATTGGCCGCTTCTGCAATTGCACCACCGAATTCCGTCAGTCTCTCCTTCAGTAATACATGGAGCTGGTCATTCGGAAACCTTGGATTACCCGGTTCATGAGTGGTTACCAGCAAATACATTTCATCATTGGACATTGGAACCAAACCAGCTTTTGCTTTTTGCCCGTAATAGAACAGACCCCGGTCCACCTCTTTTGGACGTGGAAGGGTGTAACGCCATACTCCTTGTCCGCTATATCTTTGAACAATATCCCCGAACAATAATTTTCGAACCCTTGAGTTAGCTCCGTCCGCACCAATGACCATATCATAGACTGCTGAAATGCCGTTACTTAACTCCACCTGTACACCATTTGAAACATTCTCTATCTTTTTCACGGTTGATCCCATATAAATTCTTGTTCCAGTATTTTCAACGGCATTCAAAAGAAATTCGTGAAGTTTCCTTCTTGAGATTCCGTTAACACCCGGATATCCTTCAATGGTAGGTGAATCTCCTTTGAACATAAAATGCCCTTGCCCTGTGTAATAATCAAAGCCCGGATAAGAATAGCCCTGTTGCATGCATACATCTGCCAAGCCAATTTCATTTAGAGCTCTAAGGGCATTTGGCGGTTGGATAATCCCAACGCCGTACACATTCCACTCCAGTTCCTTCTCAACAATCTCTGCTTTTATCCCAATTTTGTGAAGGGCAACGGCTCCTGCTAAACCACTAATACCACCGCCAACAATGAGTACTTTTTTAACAAATTGATAGGTCATTTTAACACCCCTTATCCCCTTTTAATCAAGGCTATTTTCGCATAAATTATTGTTTTTCGTAAAAGTTCACCGTCCCGTATAGTTATTTGCATCGTGGCATCTTTTCGTAAGAACATTTGCGAAAATTGCCCTGAAACTTAAGTTTTTGCCCCCAACTAGGTCTAAAAGCAACAAAGTTTACGAAAAGAGCCTTATTCAATAATGGCCACAGCCCGAGTCCAACCAGCACTTCCGCCTTTTATTTTCACAGGAAAAACAGATACTTTAAATCCAAACAGTGGTAACTGATCTAAATTTGCCAGTTTTTCAATTTGGCAGTACTCTTTTTCTTTTCCGGCAAAATGGGCTGCCCAAAGAACTCCAGAACGCGGATTTTGCTTATAATCTTCAGCTTGAATAGATAACGGTGTGTCCCAGCCCCAACCGTCCGTGCCCATCACTTTAATACCTTGATCAATCAGCCAAAGAGTGGCTTCTGCGGAAACCCCTACATGGATTTCACTATAATTAGGCTGATATCTTTTTTTGTCTGCATCACAACGGATCATGACAATATCATACGGTTTCAACGCGTAATCTATTTGTCTAAGTTTTTCCTGAATATCTTCTACGGTCAAAGCATAGCCTGGTGGTTTGTCTGTAACATCCAATACGACCCCATCGTTAAAAAACCATTCCAGCGGTAATTCATCAATCGTTCGGGAAGGTTTCCCTTCAGATGTCGGCCAATAATGCCACGGTGCATCCACATGGGTACCTGCATGACTTGTCAAAGTAAGAAATTCCCCTGCAAGCCCTTTTCGCTCAGGAAAATCATCTGGGGCTACACCAACCAGCTTTGCTCCAAATTCTGCCCCTTCCTCATGTGTTTCAAAGCGAATTGAAAACGGAAGAGGATCTTTTAAGTCCTCTTCAATTGAAACGCTTAGGTCTACAATTCTAGCCATAAAGTTCCTCTCCGTTCATGCTTCTTAAATAATTTTATTTTTCAAAGAGCCAAGGCCTGTAACCGATAATTCTACTTCATCCCCCGGTTCAAGCCAGCGGTGCACTTCGGGACCAAGCTCCATAATACAGCCAAAGCCAACTGTCCCTGAGCCAATAATATCACCAGGGTATAAAGTGACTTCTTCTGAAGCCCGCTCAATCATGTCACCAAATGTGTAATAAATATCCTTAAAGTTTCCCTTAGAAAGAATTTCACTGTTTACTGCTGCTGTCATTTCTAAATCGAATCTCCCGTTTGTTGCATATGGTTCTAATTGATCTTTTGTTAGAATATAAGGCCCCATGCTAGTTGCAAAATCCTTTCCTTTTGCCGGACCCAATAGTACTTTCATTTCCTTCATCTGGAGATCCCGTGCCGACCAATCATTTAAAATGGTATAACCGAAAATATAGTCGTCTGCATCATTTGACTTTATATTCGTTCCTTGTTTCCCTATTATACATGCAAGCTCAAGTTCATAATCTAAGCGTATACACTTGGCTGGCCGCTTCACTTCTTCCTCCGATCCTTTCATGGCATGGGGGTTGGAAAAATAAAAGATGGGCATTTCATACCACTCAGGTGCGACCGTATCCCCTGCACGCTTTGTCGCATTTTTGACATGGGTCTCGAAAGCCACAAAGTCTCTGAAAGTTACTGGGTTTGGCAAAGGAGCCGTTAAACGTATTTCTTCAAGCGAATAGAATGGATGCCCCTCTGAAGCAGCTAATGCCTCTAAAATAGGCAGATATTTTGCGTTGTTTTTTACAAAATCCGCCATATTATCAGGTAATTCACCTTTGGAAGCATTCTTCATATCTATCACTCTATCACCATCCAGCCACCCTGCACGCATCTGGCCATCCTGATTATAAAAAGTAACGAGCTTCATGACTCCACCTCCGGACTACTTCGATAACTGGTCTTTTAACCAGTCATACATTTCGTAGGTCACTGTAATATTATCGATCTGACAATGAGATGAACCTGTGCTGCTGGTCGGAATAATCTTTAACCAGCGTGGGCAAGTAAGGTCATTATAAACATTATAGGCGTTATCCACTGGATTTTGTCGATCATCCTCACCATGTACAATGTAAGTTGGCATTTGAATTTTTTCTGCCACACCGCTTAAATTATAGTGCTGCAGCTTTGCCCTTGCAGCAGGCATGTCTTCAACGCCAAAGATATGCTGAAGAATCTTTGCTAATGGATGGTTATCCGGGCGTTTTGCCCAAACATCGTTGTAATCATAAACAGCTCCCCAGATCGCACAAGCTTTAAACCTCGGCTCGAATGCTGCACATCTTGCTGCCATATAACCGCCCATAGATACAGCCATAACCCCAATACGGCCGGGATCGACATCTAGATTTTCAACCGCCCACTCATATGCCGTTGTTCCTGCTGTATTGTAATCATGCCGGGAATGTATGTGATGGATTCGTAATGCTCCCCCTTGGCCAGGACCGTCTAGTGCAAGAAGCGAAATACCACGTTCATTTAATAGCTGCGCAGGCCCGTAATATAATTCCTCTGCAGTTGAATCTAAACCGCCAAACATCACCATCAATGGTCCCTTACTTTGACCTGGTGCTTCAAAATAATACCCAGGCAGAACAGCATGTTCAAAGGGAATGTTAACAGCCTTTGGCGGTGAGGCTAACAGCTCCCCGCCTTTTCTGAATGATTCTACCCCTTTTAAATAGGTTGGCAGTTTACGCTCATCGTCAGGCTGAAGGAAAAATTCTGCCGTACGAAAGTAGTTAGCTGACCGTAGATAGCCGGATCGTGCCGTTTCTTTATATCCCTTGTCCATTGCATCATTAGCTGTTGTTAATGATTTATTTCCTAGTCTCATCCATTCGTGATGGAAACTCTCATAATCTCCTAACTTCATACGGCTTGCTGCATCTAAGATTTCATTTACTTCACCACCGCCAAAATAAGATTGACTGATCATTCTTACTATTTGATAAGACCACATATAATTTTCTGGAAAGAAATGCCACATAACATTTAAGTCCCCCTGATGTTTAATTGATTATTTAATGACTTTTCCTGATGCATCCCAAGGCATTTCACGCCCCCAAGCATCATTTGGATTTTCAGAAAGACTCCATCTGTAAGGACCAAAATCTGGTGCAAAAACAAGATGTGCTCCTGCATATAATTCAAACCGATTGCCGCCTGGCTCATCTACATAAAAGAAAAATCCTTCTGCAAGCGCATGCCGTGTTGGCCCGCCCATGGCTAATTCGTATCCACTTTCGAGGATATGGTCGGCTGCTAACAGAACTTCTTCCCTGCTTTCAACTGCGTAACAAACATGATTGAATCCACCTGGTTTGCCACTATGGTTCTTTAAAAAGGCGATATCATGCGAAAGGTTGGTGACAGATAACCATGCACCGATTTCCGGGCTGCCGGGTTCATTGGCATTTAAAAAGATACCTTCGTTATAGCGGAAGCCAATATTTTGATAGAATTCGCGGTCTTTTGTTACGTCATTACTAAAAAGAGTAATGTGATCGATTCGGCGAGGAGATATACCGCGTCCTGGATTTTTTTGCGGACGGTTTTTCCATTTGCTCTGAAGTTGATCAGGTGCTTCATATAATTCAACATCCCAAAAAATCTCTTCTAAATGACCATCGGGAGAAGTGAATTGATAGGCTCTGCCATGTCCCAGATCCCCTTCAATCCAACCGATTCCTTGTCCAAGTTTTTCAATATGTGCTGCAGCTTCTTCAAGTGCTGCCGGACTATCAGCACGCCAGCCAATATGACCAAGACCAGGTTCTGTTCCTTCGGTTATTTTCAAAGTGTGATGGTAATGCTCCCCCCATGCACGAAAATAAACGGAATTTCCACTTCTACCTGACTCTTCTAAACCAATGATATTTTTAAAGAAATTGGCTGATTCTTCTAGCTTTGGACTGATTAATTCAACGTGGGCAAGATGGGAAAAATAGTGTGGATTTTTATACATGAATGATTCCTCCAATTAATGTATTCATAAACAACCCTTCTTGTTGAAAGCGGTTTATTTATGATTATTATAAAGAATCTCTAAATTGGAAACGTCCACTTTTTTGTCAAAATTAATATCAATTTTTATCTTTTTCTGAAAATACTAAATTAATATGTAACTCTTTCACCCTATAAGATTCCCTCTTTATTGTTTTTTGGACAAAACAAAAAGTGTCAAAATGATTTCGCACCTTAGAATTCCTTCATTTACAAAAACAATTATTATTTGATTAAATTCTCTTTAGGTTCCATCAACAAAAAAAGGGCAATCTCCATCACAAGAGATCCCCCTCTAATCTGTCACTAATTTCATCACATATTGGTAAATAAGTTGAAAAGAAACCTTATGCTCCCTTGCTGCTTTTGCAACATCTTCATATTCAGGAGCTTGGTGCAGCATTTTGTTATCTCTGAATGCCTGTTTTACTCTAATAGGTCCATACGGGGTATCTACCTCAATAAATCTTCGATCAAGAATGTTACGGGTCCACATACTTCTTCGGACTCCGAGTGTAGTAGTTTCCTCCAACAAAACTCTTTCACAATGGTCCGCTAATTGTAAGGACACTAAAATCGTTACAAGAGTACCAGGGCGATTTTTCTTCATGTAGACAGGAGTATAGAAAACATCGAGAGCGCCTACGGCCAAAAGTCGTTCCATTGTATAGCCAAGCCCTTCCCCTGTCATATCATCGAGCTGGGCTTCAAGTATAAATATAGATTCCCTTTCTTGCTGGAACTCCTGGCTGCGTGGCTGCTCGATGTCTGATGTTTTGAAGAGTAGGGCCCTTAGAACATTAGGGTGGTCAAAGTCTTCTTCCCCAGCTCCATAACCAATCTCTTCTACAGTGTGTCCCCCAATTGGCATGAACTTTTTTACCAGTGCCCTTAATATCCCTGCCCCTATTGGTGTAGTCAATTCACCCTTAACGTTTAATTCTTCAAGCGGTATTCCTTTTAGTAACTCCATAGTAGCTGGAGCGGGAATAGGATAGAGTCCATGAGCCATTTCCTTCTTCCCATAACCGGTTGGTACGGGTGACGCATAAATATCTTGAATTTCAAGGCTTTCTAGAGCCAAGCATACCCCAATCGTATCGATAATGGAATCCATTGCCCCCACCTCATGAAACTGAACTTCTCTAGGGTCAATTCCATGGATTTTCCCTTCAGCCATAGCCACTTCTCGAAAGATTGCCAGACTTCGTTCTTTTACTCTTGAAGGAAGATTGCTTTCCTCAATCAACGTCAATATCTCTTGCGCATTCCGATGCTCATGGTGATGACCGGGGTTTTTGTTTTCATGAGCTCGAGATGGAAAATAGATTTTCAGTTTCTTCGCTGCAATACCCCGTTTGCTGACATTATGTACTTCCATATCAAAGGGATCAATCGGTAATTTTCTTAACTGATCTACGATGTAGGAGATGTCCGCTCCTACATCAATAAGAGCAGCCAGCGTCATGTCTCCTGCAATTCCGGAGGTACAATCAAGGTAGAGGTTTTTCAATTTTTTGTTCCTCCAAATTAGTTTTTAAGATTTCATTAGCTGTAAACCTATTAACATGAAAAATGAAATCACGACCAAACACATTACCCATAACCATGCCAAATCCATATTTCCTGAATCCATCGCTATATAGATAGCTGTTGATATGGTTTGGGTTTTCCCTGGGATATTTCCAGCAAACATTAAAGTTGCCCCAAACTCGCCTAATGCTCTAGCAAAACTTAGTATGGTACCGGAAATGATCGCTTTTAGTGATAAAGGAATGGAGATGGTCAGAAATAATTGATATTCATTTGCTCCATCCACGCGAGCTGCATTCTCAATATCCTCATCTATACCTTCAAATCCTGATTTGGCAGATTGATACATGAGAGGAAAAGCAACTACAGTAGAAGCAATAACAGCAGCCCACCATGTAAACATAAGTGGTTGTTTAAATATCCATTCAATCAATTGTCCCACAACACTATTTCTGCCAAATAATACAATTAACAAGAACCCTACAACAGACGGTGGCAATACTAATGGTAAAAGGAAAATAGTCTCAACTACAGCTTTCCCTTTGAATTTCGTATTAGCCATCATCTTTGCAAAAAATAACCCTAAGATTAATACCAAGATGCCAGCGACAGATGCTACCTCAATAGACAGTTTGACTGGTGACCAAAAATCCGTTGCCATGATAAGTTTAATCTAATCCCTTAAATCCATACTTTGTAAAAGTCTTCAAAGAGTTTTCATTTTGAAGATAATCATAGAAAATTTGCGCCTCTTTTGGATGGGTACTAGTTTTTATCACACCCACTGAATAAACAATTGGATCGTGAGTATTTTCTTTAGCACTAGCTGCAATCTTAACCTTTTTTGAAATCAATGCATCCTTTTTATAGACAATACCTGCGTCAACATTTTGACTTTCTACATATGTAAGCACTTGCCGAACATCCTTGGCATATACCACTTTTCCTTCTACTGCCTTCCAAACATTAATATTTTCTAATGTTTCTTTTGCATACTGCCCAGCTGGTACAGTCTCTGGGGTCCCAAGGGATAGTTTATCTGATTTAGTGAGATCTTTGAATGATTTAATTCCCTTACTTGAGCCGATTGGTACTACTAATACAAGTTCATTTCCGAGTAAATCTTTCCCTTTTTCCTTCTCAATTTGTCCATCCTGGACCAATTTTTCAAATTTGTCTTCTGCTGCAGAGAAGAAGAGATCCACAGGTGCTCCCTGAGAGATTTGCTGTTGAAGTGCCCCTGACGCTCCAAAGTTATAGTTTATAATCACATTGGGATGTTCCTTCTGGAAAGAGCCTTTAATGTCATTTAAGGCATCTTGTAAACTTGCTGCTGCTGAAACCGTTAATTCTACTTTCTTTTCAGAATCTGATGGTTTCTGGTTCTTAGACATTTTAGCTTGATCTTTGTTTGAACATCCAGATAACGCTATTAACATTATCATTATAGAAAAAAATAAGTAATATCGGTTTTTCATTGACCACACTCCCATTCTAACCATATAAAAATAGTTATATCTTATTGTAATAAGTTATAACGAAAAACTAAAGAAGAAAAATCACCATAAGTGTTTGGAGAGAACAGATTCCACCGGGATCGGTACTTATATAAAAAATATTTAAAGAAGGCTCGAATACTGAGCCTTCTTCTTTTATTGGATCCATTTTAATTAAAGTACCAACAAATATTGAATTTGTACAGGTGAGAGTGGTGTTATGGCCTCAATGTGATAGCCGATACTTAGGAGCTGCGATAACGTTTCAGCACAATTTTGTCGTGGCGGTTCAATTGGGGCATGAAAACTTTTATAAAGATTAATAAATTGATTGTCCGTTGTACAATGAAGTAATACAACATGTCTTCCGGTCCACGCTTGACCAATTATTCGTTGGGTTTGGATTTCCCTATTGTTTCTCATCTTTTACATCCTCACTTATTGATACCATTACATTATGAAAAACCTTAATCCATTGTTCTTCCAGAAACCATAGCAGGATAAATTTATTGGTACATATTGTTCATTATAATAAAGGGCTTACTATATTAAAATAGAATTAAATTTTAATAAATTTTTATATTTATATCACTCCAAGTTTCTTCTAGAGGAGGTATTTATGCTTAAGAAAATATTCTCAACTATGTTCTCATTTTCACTTGTGTTTTCGGGGATTTTTACGGTTTCAATATTAGACCCCGAAGAAACAGAAGCATCATCATACAATAATTTGGCCGGGCGGCCTTTCATGGGCTGGAGCAGCTGGAGTTCCATTCGTAAAAAACCAACAGAAAAAAATATCAAAGCAGCAGCAGATATTATTGCAGAAAAATTCAGGTCACATGGATACGAATATGTAAACCTTGATGATTATTATCAGCTTGATTGGACCACAAACGTGGATAAATATGGAAGATGGGTAGTAGATCCTAAGAAATTCCCAAATGGTATGAAAGCAGTTGGGGACTATATCAACAAAAAGGGATTAAAGTTTGGTCTTTATGTCACTCTTGGTATTCCAAAAGGAGCAATTGATCAAAATACACCAATTGAAGGAACGCCCTACCATGCAAAAGATATTGTTGACTTTAGCAAAGGTCAAAAAGTAAGTTTTAATTATGACAATATGTATTCTATTGATTTTTCAAAACCAGGGGCACAGGAGTATATTGATTCTTGGGCCAGATTGTTTGCTTCCTATGGGGTTGATTACCTAAAGATTGACGGTGTTCGCAACCAGGATATCCCAGATATCGAGGCATGGGCAAAAGCCCTGAAGAAAACTGGAAGACCGATTCATGTAGAGTTATCTAATAATTTGGATATAAAAAATATTTCAACCTGGCAGCAATTATCAAATGGCTGGCGGACAGATCATGATGTTGAAGCCTATGGAACGCCCACGCATACCAATTGGGAAAAGGTTTCTCGAAGATTTGGCGATGTTGCAGAGTGGCAGCCTCATGCGGGGGCTGGCGGGTGGAATGACTTGGATTCACTCAATGTAGCAAACGGAAGTAAGGATGGTTTAACGGCAGATGAAAAACGTTCGTATGTATCCCTATGGGCAATTGCCGCTTCACATTTTGTGATTGGCAGTGATTTAACGAAACTAGACAATTATGGATTTAGCCTGCTTACGAATGACGAAATTATTGGGGTGAACCAAAGTGGAGTCGCAGGGAAACGCCTATCTAAAACATCAACCTCTCAAGTTTTCTTTCAAGAACTGCCGGATGGTTCGTATAACATTGGTCTCTTTAATACAGGATTAACACCACAAAACATATCGGTCAAATGGAACGTTTTAGGCTTTAAGGGATCAGCAATGGTACATGATCTTTGGAGCCATGAAGATCTGGGTAATAAAGACTCAGGGTTTACAGCTAGTCTTTCTACCCATGCTTCTCAAATGATTCATGTGGTTCCTGCAAACGCCCTTACTGTTTCCCCAGCAAGTGGTGAAACGGAAGTAAACCCTTCAAGAGTTACCTTAAACTGGGATGCACAGTCCAGCGTTGACAGCTATCTTGTCCAGGTGGCAGAAGATCCCGCGATGACAAAAATTGTTTTTGATCAGTCAGTTACTTCCAATTCAGCTAATATTAGGGACCTTTCACTGGATACACACTACTACTGGAAAGTGTCCTCTGTGGCAGATGGAACAGAACATCAAATCGGAATATACTCCTTCCATACAACAAAGACTTCTGTTCCAACAGCACCAGACTGGATATTGGCAAACAAAAATAAAAATGATTCTGTTTCAATTACTTGGAATCCGACAGCTGGAGCCACTTCCTATACGATCTACCGTAAAAAGGTTGATATTCTTGGTTTGGACAGTTACAAACCTATCGCAAGAAATCTAATTACTCCAAACTATGTGGATAAATCAGCTGAAGATGGTGTCAACTATTCATATATAGTATCGGCAAAGAACGACATAGGTGAAAGTGAACAGTCTAACGAGGTACAAGCGGACAACCACCAGCCAACTGTTCAGCTGATCACTCTTTTGATTGGATTTTTATTCTTTGTAATCTTTACTACAATCTTTAGGATTAGAAGAGACAAATCCAAATCTAACACTGTAGAAGTTCTGTTAAATAAAACAGCTTAATAAGGCACAAAAAAGGGGAAGTTTAGTGAAAACTGCCCCTTTTATTGTTTCCTTTGATTGACACTTTTTCATTCCTTCAAGCGCGGTTTTGCTGGATCACAATTCGGTGGTTCCAGACTCGCCGATTCAGCTAATTTCATTAAGTAATAACATTCCTCACGAAACATATGATCCGCCATTAACGGGGCAAATGTTCCTAATGCTTGCTTACTTAATTCCAGTTCTTCTAATTCCGTTAAGAAATTTTGAAATAACTTTATTTCTAACTGGGTGTCTTTATTCATTTTTGTCAAAGCTGGAAAGGAGGTTAAACTGGACCTTAAATAGCCGGTTAGTTCAACAGCCTTCATATAAAAATCCTCAAAATTCTTCTTATATAAATTACTTTTCTCCCTCAATTTCTTTTCAACACCATCTAAATTGGAGGTAATCGCCTCAGAATGACCAGCCGCATCTAATAACCACAAAAGATGATGATGTAGTTCATGGTAGATAGGTGGTACTTGACCTGCTTTCAGATGATTTAAAATTCTTACATACTCTTCTAATTCGTTAACCATGTGATTGAGAAAGGTGGGTGAAAGGTGAATCTTGATTTTGCCGATAAGATGCTTTCCAATTAATTCCAATTTAAATTCTCGTAAATTCATAACCTCTGCTTCAGCTTCAATTGTTAATGGACCTAAATTATCAGATTTTGCACGCTCAAGAAGTGTGTCAAATATGCTTATAAAATTAGAGGCCATTTTAATTTCTGCATCTTGAACCGGTGCAAGGGCTTCATAAATAAACCTGGAATGATCACCTAAAATTTGCAGCCAAAAACGGTGTTCAAATCGTGCTGTCCTCTCGAAGACATCATTCATGTTTATTCCTCCTATAAAACCACATTAATTAAATGTTTATTCTCCTTTTTAATTTTTATGAACAACCTAGAAAAAATGAATACCCTTGAAGAAAAGCTTAGACCGATAACTTTCGACATAAAAATCAAAAATCCCCTATTAAACTAGTTCCTATGTAGGAGGGATAGACGTGTTGAAAGTTAAATCAGTCTTCATTTGTTTATTTTTATTTATATTAGTAGGAAACCCTTTTCCAATTGCTCATGCCCAGAAGATTGATCCCTATACTGAGCTAAATGATAAACTAACTAATTATATCAAGCCCTGTCATGGGAAGATTTCACTTCGTTATCAAAGTTTGTTATCTAATAAAAGCTTTACGATCAATAGTCAGACCGAGGTACCTGCTGCAAGTACCATCAAACTTCCGTTAGCACTCTACGTAATGAAAATGGCAGATTTGGGTAAACTTGATTTATCAGAACAATTAACCTATCAAAGCCATCAATATTCCGGAGGAAGCGGTGTCATCCAAAATGACTCTGTAGGTACCAAATACACAATAGGTGAACTTATTGAAAAAGCTTTGGTATATAGTGATAACATAGCTTTTATCATGTTAAAAGAACGTGTAGGGAAAGAGAACTTTATCGCCTATCTTAAAGGATTAGGAGCAGACTATGCTTATCCAGGGGGGCGTAACACTACCTCGGCAGACGATTTATGCCTGTATGCAAAAGAGTTATTCCGGTACTCAAAACAAAATGAGAATTGAAAAAAACTGCTTTACTATCTTGAACTTACGGTCTATAACACTACCATTCCAATGGGAATCCAATATAAAATTGTTGCTCATAAGGTTGGGGAGATTCCAATGAATTTAATCTATAATGATACTGCCGTAATCTTTGATAGAAAGCCGTGAATCGGCTACACTTAACTGGACAAAAAAATTAAGGTCAAGTAGACTCGTTGCTAAATCAGGGCATACTGCTTATTAGTATGAGAGATATGTACTAGCAACTTTACTAGGAGAGGCGGGTATGCTAGCCTGGTTGGCAAGGCATGCCCACGGAGGCTCCTTGTCAAGTTGCGGTGATTATCCACTAAATTTGGAAGTCTACTATATCTTATTCAGTTATAAAGGAGTGCTAATATGACAAACGCTAGAAGGACATTTACCCCTGAATTTAAAGCTCAAATGGTCAAGCTATATGAAAATGGCAAACCTAGAAAAGACATAATTAGTGAATACAATCTAACCCCTTCGGCATTGGACAAATGGGTGAAACAAAGCCAAACATCTGGTTCATTTAAAGAGAAGGACAATAGAACACCTGAAGAAGCAGAGTTGATTAAACTTCGTAAAGAAAACCAGCGTTTATTGATGGAGAATGATATTTTAAAGCAAGCTGCGCTGATAATAGGACGAAAGTAAATGTGATCAAAAATAATCGACACAAATACTCGATATCAGCAATGTGCGAAGTCCTACAACTTTCGAGAAGTACCTATTATTATGAAGCAAAAGAGCCATCCAAATCAGAAAATGAACTCACAGCTGCCATCATAAATATATTTCATAAAAGCCGCCAGAACTATGGTACTCGTAGAATTAAACATGAATTAAAAAAGCTTGGTATAGTCTCTTCGAGACGACGGATTGGCAGAGTCATGAAAGAGAATGGCCTAGTATCCAAATATACAGTTGCGCAATTTAAACCACATGTTGATAAATGTAATGAATCTAAAGTGAAAAATGAGTTGAATCGGGAATTCAATCAACAAAAGGAATTAACGGTTGTAGTGAGTGATTTAACATACGTAAGAGTCGAAAATCGATGGCATTACATATGTTTATTTGTCGATCTTTATAATCGGGAAATTATAGGCCACAGTGCCGGTCCTTATAAAGATGCTAAACTGGTATATCAAGCCCTAGCTACAATTAAAGCCGATTTAAGGCAAATTCAATTATTTCACACTGATCGAGGAAACGAATTTAAAAACAAGACAATTGATGAAGACCTTGAAACATTCAAAATTAAACGGTCATTAAGTATGAAAGGTTGCCCGTATGATAATGCGGTAGCTGAAGCCACATTTAAAATTATTAAGACAGAGTTTGTTAAAGGGATATATTTTGAGAGTTTAGATCAGTTGAAGTTAGAACTAGATGATTATGTTCATTGGTTTAATCACATCAGAATTCACGGAACGCTTGGATATTTAAGCCCAATTGAATACAAAAAGGAACACCTTAAAAAAATTGTCTAGTTTAGTGTTGACATACCAGCCGTATACCTTAGCAGTTACAACCAGAGGAATAGGTTATGAAAAATCACAAAAGGTTATAGCTGAAATTGCATCAATTGTTGATCACTATCATGAACTTTTTTGCGTGAAGATGATGTCGAAACGGTTAATCTAGCTTTATCCGCTGCAAAATATAATGTCCCCTCTTCCTTTTTTAGCATGGAACAGGATTCATCTTCCTATTACAACAAAGTAAATACAATATTGGGGAGATATAGCAATCCATCAAAATATAGATGGAGCGTTAGGAAGAATAGCTTTCATCAACAATGGGTCTTTCTTCAAAAAGGTGCACTTATAAAAAATGGGGGAGTATCAGGCGAGGATAAAACCAATATTTTAAATGCTCCACTTGCTCAGGCCAAATTAAATATTAGTAGATAATTAAAGAGGCCTTCCAAGCCGAAGGCCCCTAAACTAATGATTTATGAGCAGCTTTTTGTTTTAATAGTCTTATCTTCTGGTTCTTGGTTAAGATTCTCCATAATCTTGCTTTAAATACCATAATATACCTCTCCTCTCAGAGATCATGTATTTTAGTGTCATTTTATACCATTCACTAGCATTTAAGGAATCTTTTTTTCTATTGTAGCAAACATATGAACGAAAAGAAATTCCAAAAAAACGACTATATTTACCCCAAATTTACAAAATTCACTCTAATTTAAAGATGTGGAATTAAAATTGGAGACTTTCTCAGGAAAACCTTCTCCATTATTGTCGAAATATGAATTAAAAATTTTGAATAAATATGTCAGTAATGTGAACTTTTAAAATGAAAGTTACTTTTTTGTTTATAATCAAATTATTTTTATAATTTCTTTTGCGAGAATATTGATTTTTTTAAAAATAAATTATATTATAAGTCTCGTTGAATTTCTTTCGACAATTTTTGCACTACTTTTATTGTTTATATTTTCACAATATTTTAACAAGGAGTTTCACAGAAGGGAAGTTTTTATGGAAATTTTCAGGAAAAAGTCCATACAGGATTTAATTAACCAAGCAGAAAAAAAAGATGTGACCTTAAAAAAAGAGCTTGGCGCTTTTGATTTATCCATGCTTGGCATTGGAGCAATTGTTGGAACAGGGATTTTTGTTCTGACAGGAGTGGCAGCTGCCGAACATGCAGGCCCTGCTTTAATTCTTTCTTTTATATTATCAGGACTGGTTTGTATATTTGCCGCACTATGTTATGCAGAATTTGCCTCAACTGTTCCTGTTTCTGGGAGTGCCTATACCTACAGTTACGCAACATTTGGAGAATTCATTGCCTGGATTTTAGGTTGGGATTTGATTCTGGAATACGGGTTTGCCTCCGCCTCAGTGGCCAGCGGTTGGTCTGGTTATTTCCAGGGTCTAATAGCAGGTTTCGGCATTCACCTTCCAAAAGCGATCTCAAGTGCATTCAATCCAGCAAATGGAACATATGTTGATGTGCCGGCCATATTTATTACCTTTGTTATCACATTCCTATTAACTAGAGGAGTTAAACATTCAGCACGTTTTAATGCAACAATGGTTATCATTAAATTAGCGGTCGTTATCATTTTTCTAGCTGTTGGAGCATGGTATGTAAAGCCGGATAACTGGACACCTTTCATGCCGTTTGGATTTTCCGGTGTAGCTTCTGGTGCCGCGACAGCATTCTATGCATATATCGGCTTTGATGCCGTTTCAACTGCGGCTGAGGAAGTTAAAAACCCGCAGCGGAATATGCCTATTGGAATTATAGCCTCCCTCGTAGTTTGTACCATTTTATACGTTGCCGTTTCCGCCGTATTAACCGGGATTGTCCCTTATCAATTGCTAGATGTAAAAAATCCGGTTTCTTTTGCATTAAGTTATATTCACCAAGACTGGGCGGCAGGATTCATTTCCCTTGGAGCCATTGCTGGAATTACAACCGTTTTAACCGTAATGGTATATGGACAAACTCGTTTATTTTATGCGATCAGCCGTGATGGTTTGCTTCCTAAAGTATTTTCAAAAGTGGATAAGAAAAAACAAACACCAGTAGTGAATTCATGGATTACCTGCTTGCTTGTGTCTATTTTTTCAGGTTTAATTCCACTTGGTAAGCTTGCTGAACTAACGAATATAGGTACTTTGTTCGCGTTTATGTCCGTTTCCATTGGAATTTTATATCTACGTAAAACACAAGGAGCACCAAAACGTGGTTTTCGCGTTCCTTTTGTACCGTGGATTCCACTCATTGCCTTTTTATCATGTGGCTACCTAGTCCTTCAGCTGCCTGCATTAACCTGGATCAGTTTTTTCATTTGGCTGATAATTGGTTTAGTGATTTATTTCAGTTATGGTAGAAAACATTCAGTATTGAATTAGCAGCTATATTAATTGTGTCTAAAAGACCTTCTGTGAATTTTTTTACAGAAGGCCTTTTTATTTTGAATTCCCCGCATTTTCAATTGTATTATAATGGTATAATGTTAGTAAAAAGTGAATTTAACTTAATTTGGACGCCATACTAAAAGAGGTGTAGAGAAGTGATCACTGCTGATCAAATGTTAGTCAAAAAGATTAATCAAAAGCTATTATTAAATGAAATTGTTGCTAATTCCCCTATCTCAAGGGCAAAGTTATCTGAAAAGACAGGTTTAAATAAATCCACTGTTTCATCCCAAGTAAATACCTTAATTGAAAAAAATCTTATTTTCGAAATTGGACAAGGACAATCAAGCGGCGGAAGGAAACCTGTGATGCTGGTTTTCAATAAAAATGCAGGTTATTCCATTGGAATCGATATTGGTGTCGATTATATGAATTGCATTTTAACGGATTTAAAAGGGAATATTGTTCACGAGGATTATCAACTAGTAGAAAGTCAGTCCTCTGAAGAGATAAAGGATGTTCTAATCTTAAAAATTAACAACTTAAAAGCTCAAATGCCGGAATCTCCTTACGGGCTAATTGGGATCGGGTTATGTGTTCCAGGACTAGTAAATTCAGAGCAAAAAGTCATTTTCACGCCTAATTTGAACTGGAATTATGAACTAGACTTAAAACCCCTAATTGAACAGGAATTTAAAGTACCTGTCTTTTTAGAAAATGAAGCTAATGCCGGGGCTTATGGAGAAAAAGAGTTTGGAGCTGCGAAAAATTACGAAAACCTTGTTTACGTAAGCGTTCATACTGGTATAGGTGTCGGCATTATTATTAATAATGACCTTTATAGAGGAGTCCGCGGATTTGCTGGGGAAATGGGGCATTTAACCATTGATTTAAATGGACTCAAATGCAGTTGTGGAAATCGGGGCTGCTGGGAATTATATGCTTCCGAAAAGGCATTAATAAAATCATTGTCGAGGCAGCAGCAAGAGAAACTATTTAATCAAGATATTATCAAGCTTGCAAATCAAAATAACCCGGACATTCTAATGGCACTTCAAAAGTTTGGTTTTTACCTTGGTATTGGGTTGACAAGTATCCTTAATACCTTTAATCCCCAAGCCGTTATTATCCGAAACAATATCGTTGAAGCCCTGCCAATGGTCTTAAACTCAATCAAAAATTCGGTGACTTCAAGAACCTATCAACAACTTGAGAATAGTTATGAACTTTTACCTTCATCATTAGGAAAAAATGCTCCTGCATTAGGGGCATGTTCGATTGCCATCGAGCAATTTTTAGAAATGTTTACCGCATAAGTAGCTTTTAAAACGCAAAGTGAAAATATCTACTTTGCGTTTTTTGGTATCATCTTTGGCTTTATTACTTTATTCTCATTTTTTTAAATACCACATCGAAATTGGTCTAAACTAACTATGATTCCTAGGATAAATTTATAATGAAATAAAAATGGGAAGAAGGTCGTCAATCATGTCTTGGTTGGTATTTGCGATTTTATCTGCTGTTTCAGCAGCGCTTGTGTCTATTTTTGGTAAAATCGGATTACAAAATATTGATGCCAATACTGCTACTGCCATTCGATCCGTAATTATGGCACTTTTTTTAATTGGGGTGGTTAGTTTTCAGGGGAATTTAGGGAAAATTCCTGAGATTTTCGCACAAAGGAAAGCGTTGCTATTTATCGTTCTAAGCGGTCTGGCAGGTGCCACTTCTTGGTTGTTTTACTTTTTAGCCCTAAAAACAGGAAAAGTGTCGCAGGTTGGGCCCATTGATAAACTCAGCGTAGTTATTGCGACGGTTCTAGCGATTATCTTTTTCGGTGAAAAGCTTAGCCTTGTTAACGGAATTGGCGTTGCCTTAATTGCAATTGGGGTCATTTTAACTGCATTACATTAACCTTAACTCTAATGTTGAGAAAGACTATAGCTAAATTGTATAAACCACACTAGTGATAAAATCCACTGTGTGGTTTTATTTTTCTTCTAGACATAGGTATTAGCCGTCTCTTAAGGATTTGTAGGTAAATATCATGTCAGAAAGATCACTTAATCTTGACTAAGTTAATCAACATTTAGAGGTTTTAGGAGGATTTCAAAATGAAGCTGCTTGATTGTATTCATCAACAATTAGGGAAATTAAAGAATCCAACACTTAAGGAACTGGGAACGGCACTAAAACGATTTCCTGATCTTTCTGATTTAATCCAACCTTTTATTACTGACCCAGACCAGTTTCCCTATGGTAGAAATGTCATTTACTTAAATGAACATGTAGAGGTACTTGTTATTAACCTTCCGCCATATGTTGAGACAGCAATCCATGATCACGGTCAATCTTTAGGGTGCGCACTCGTTGTGGAAGGCAAACTACTCAATTCGATTTATCGGTTCAACGAAAACCAAATTGAACGAGCTAAAGCCTATATGGTTCAAAAAGGGGATTTTCTTATCTCACCTCAGGGGCTAATTCATAAAATGAGTAATCCTCATACGGAGCGGATGATCTCCCTTCATGTCTACTCCCCTCCGCTTTTTAATATGTCTAATTACAAAGACCAACAAACAAACGAAATCTTAACTGATTTAGTATGAGATAATTCTTTTTTCAAATTTAAAAAGAGGCAATTCTCACTTGCCTCTTTTAGTAATTTCATAACCTTCTAAATATAAATAGAAACACTTCATACAGTTAATAAGGAAGGTTTAATACTATTTAATGAAGAAACTAACCGTTTTTTGGCATCAGCATCCAATTCATAACGATTATTTCCTAATTTTTTTATTTGACTGTCCAAAATATATGCTCCTTTTAAAATATGGGTGGCTCCCAAGGCAGTAAGTACAGGTTTAAGAGCATAATCAATCATTAATAAGTGCCCAAAGGTTCCACCGACAGCAATCGGTAAGATGGTTTTACCCTCTAGACCATTTTGAGGAAGAAGATCTAAGTAAGTTTTTATAACTCCGGAATACGATGCTTTAAATACCGGAGTCAAAATGACAATGATACTTGAGTCCTCTATTTTCTTATTTGCCTCTATTATTTTTGTACTATCAAACTTGGCTTGAATTAAATCCTCTGATGGAAGCAGACGTACATCTATAATTTCAGGTGCAATCCCAATCCCATTGAAATAGTTAAAAATATCATGTAAAACTCCATTTAGTCTCGTTTCATCTGAAGGACTTCCAGAAATTATCGTTACATTGCTCATCATTCATTCTCCCTTTCTTTATGATTTTCTATTTCGATTTCTTACTAGTTAATTTAAGAGAACCAAAATTGCAATGTGGATGTTGCATGGATTTGAATGCTTTATACTCATTTTCTAGTTCCGTTAGTGATAACTCAAAAAGATGTTTATCCTCTTTTTTATATACATTAAAAGTAATCAATTTTTCGATTATTTTTTTGCGCTTATTTTCCACAGCATCACGAAGAATATTCCCCACCCGAATCACTCCTATTTATAGATTTTATTTTTATAAATGAAACGTTTTTCGATTGGATCATAAACTTTAAATTTGTTAACTAATAGAATGTTGATTCAATAATTCTCTTGCACTTTCATATAGAAAATAAGCGGCTTGTAAAAGGGCTGATTCATCAACTGTAAATTCAGGGTGGTGCCAATCTTCGTTCCCATTTGTACCAAAAAAGGCAAAGGTTCCTGGGATATTCAGAAGATAATAAGAGAAATCTTCACCTGCTGTCGAAGGTTCTGGTTGGATTACTTCCAAAGATTGTTGTCTCGCAGCGGTTTCCACAATCTCGGTTATCGATTTATGATTTACTAGCGCCGGTGGACCTGGAAACCAGTTGATTTCTACTTCTTGTGAGAAAGCGGCAGCTATTGCGTTTACGATCGTGTAAAACTTTGTTTTTATCTCTTCCCGAATAATTGGGTTAAAGGTACGAACGGTCCCTTCCAAGCTGACCTCTCCCGGAATAACATTCCACGTGCTGCCGCCTATTATTTTTGTCACACTCACTACAGCATTTTGAAGCGGTGACACGTTCCTGCTGACAATGGTCTGAAGGGCTGTGATCAACTGCCCGGCTGCTACAATCGGATCATTTCCATTTTGCGGGAGTGCCGCATGACTCCCCTTTCCATATAATACAATTTGAAAACGATCCACTGCTGCCATTAATGGTCCTTCTTTTATTCCTATTGTACCAACTGGTAACTCAGGTTTATTATGGAGTCCAATAATAGCTTTCACACCATCCAATTGTCCATCCTCTATCACATGCTTCGCCCCTCCTCCCAACTCTTCGGCCGGTTGAAAAATCAGGCGGACTGAGCCATTTAGCTGAGACAGATTTTCTTTTAATAAATAGGCCGCACCAATGAGGGCAGCGGTATGGAAATCATGGCCGCAGGCATGCATAATCCCTTTTATTTTGGAAGCATAAGGTAGTCCCGTTTTCTCCCCAATTGGCAGTGCATCAATGTCTGCACGCATTGCCACAATGGGTCCTGGTTTACCACCTTTTATGTCCGCAAATACACCTGTATTCAAGTTTGTTTTTCGAATCGGGATAGATAATTCCTTTAGCCATTTTTCAATAGATTTTGTTGTTTCAAACTCTTGGTTTGATAATTCTGGGTATTGATGTAAATGACGGCGGACCGAAATTAAATATGATTCTAATTCCTGCTGATTCATAGTAATGTCCTCTCTTATAAATCATATCGATAGCATTTTACTAAATTATCATTGTTATAAAATTCTTTTGTTTGATCTCGTTTAAAACCAAACCATTCATACAGCCGAATTGCTTTTTGCATTTTATCACCTGAATGCAAATACAACTCTTTTGATCCTTGAGACTTTGCAAACTGAAGACCAGCTTTTAATAATTCTTGTGCAATGCCGTGTCCACGGGCTTCCGGATGAACAGCTAATAGACGAATAATTGGTGAAAATATCCGTAATTCTGGTCTTTGATAGGCCTTTTCGGAAGACAGGAATAACTGTAAGGTCCCAAGAATTTTGTCATTACTTTTGGCAATCAAAATTTTTTCCACGTTTGGATTATCGACGGATGCTATAATGTTGATTAAGTACTCCTCCCAAACTTGTGCACTTTTATAGGCATGCTCATACTGCTTATAGCTCTCCACTAATAATTGTCGTACTGCCTCCTTCTCTTCTTCCTTTAATTCATCTATGGTAATTTGGTTAATCGCCATATTAGTCATCCTTTCGCAATTTAGTTATTCGATCATCTCCAATGTTCATTTAAAATACTGATTTAATCTACACGAATAGTCGGAATTAAACCAGCACTAGTACTTTTAAGCATTTCGCAACAGAAGAACCTCTTTTTAAATAGAAAGTTCTTTTTTGACAAAATCATTCACTATTGATTAACGATTTTTGATTATTCCTGATCAAATTCATGGTTCCAGAAAGTGGTGACATTAATTTTGTTATTAATCTTTTAATTTACCTGCTCTTTTAATGGTGCAAAAAACGATTCACCCGAAATTCGTTGTAAGAATCGACGAGTTCTTTCTTCCTTAGGTGCATGGAATATCTCCAATGGAGTTCCTTCCTCCACGATGACTCCCCCATCCATAAATAGAACACGATCAGACACTTCTTTAGCAAAACTCATCTCATGGGTAACAACCACCATCGTAATTCCTTCTTGTGATATTTCTTTAATAACGGATAGAACTTCTCCAACTAATTCAGGATCTAATGCCGACGTTGGCTCATCAAAAAGAATAATCTCTGGATTTAATGCTAATGCCCTTGCAATCCCTACTCTCTGCTGCTGCCCGCCCGATAATTGAGAAGGATAGAAATGTAATTTATCACTAAGACCCACTTTTTCAAGCACTTTCTCACTAATCATTCTGGCATCTTTTTTCTTTACTTTTTTTGCAACCAACAAACCTTCCATTACGTTTTCCACCACTGTCTTATGAGCAAATAAATTATAGTGCTGAAAAACCATTGCCGATTGTTTTCTTACCGACAACATTTCCTTTTTCGTAGCGTTCTTTGCATTAACCTGGATATTGCCGATTTGTACAATACCAGCCTCAGGTCTTTCTAAAAAATTTAGGCATCGTAGTAAAGTGGTTTTCCCTGAACCACTTGGTCCAAGTATGGTAACCACTTCACCACGGTTTATTTTTAAATTAATACCTCGTAACACCTGCGATTTGTTAAATGATTTTTTTATATCTTTTAAAATAATCATGACACGCCTCCTCGACTATACGACGTTACTCGTTTTTCTAATAAAAAAGAAATTCCCTCAACAATCATTGTAAGTCCCCAATAAATTATTCCAGCAGCAATAAAAGCCTCTAAAAATTTCAAGTTAGTTGAAGCGACAATATTAGCAGCACCCGTCAATTCTTTTTCAGATACTAGAAATGCTATAGATGATGTGTGTAAGAAACCAACGAAAATATTTGTGAAATTTGGAACAGACTGTGCTAATGCCTGTGGAAGAACAATTCGGAACATCGCTTGAAGCTTTGTCATCCCCACAGAATAAGCAGCTTCCAATTGACCCGTCGACACACTGATGATTCCAGAGCGGATAATTTCTGATAAATAGGCACCTGCTGCTAGTGACAAAGCGGTTAAAACAAACAAAATAATGGGAATTTTGCTAGATTGGATATTTAAATTAAACTTTAACGATACTTGGTCTACTAATAAGGGGATTCCGTAATAAATGACCATAATATGCATGATAATGGGCGTTCCTCTAAAAAAGGAAACATACCCATTAGCTGCCTGGTATACAAATCTTGTTTTATAGATCCTTACAAGTGCAACAATTATTCCAATTAAGAATCCCACCAATAAGGGGACAATGGTTAAAATGAGAGTAGTGGGAAGAGATTTAATAATTTCTTTAAAAGCGATCCATATAAAAGGAAGATCGATTGTCATGTATACCCCTCCTTTTTAAGCAGCAACTGATATATCAGCACTCTGATAACGATTGAAATGTTTTTCTAATTTATTAAAAATCTTTTCAAACAATAGAACAACAGCATAATAGATGATAGAAAGGGATATATACACTTCCAATGCATGAGCGGTTGCTGAAATAAGCGTATCTCCTCTGCCTACCATATCCATCACGCCAATGCTGAAAGCAAGGGACGTATCCTTTAAAGATCCAATAACGGAGTTTGCCATATTTGGAAAAGCAATACGTAAGGCCTGTGGTAAAACAATACGAAAGAAGTTTTGTGTGCTTGTCATTCCAACTGAATAGGCTGCTTCCGTCTGCCCTTTATCAACAGCGCGTATGGCTCCGCGAAAAATTTCTGAAAAGCTTGCTCCATTACTAATTGCATAAGTAATAATCACAAAATAAATAGCCTCTAGCTTAGAAATATCAATATCGAAAATCATTAGAATTGCGGGTAGGCCATAAAATACTAGGAATAACTGGATTAAAATCGGTGTCCCGCGAATAAATGAAACATATAAAATGACCAGTTGATTTAAGAAAGGTATTTTAAACAACCTCGGTATAGCGGCTGCTACACCGAGGATTAGTCCTAGAAAAATAGATGCTGCTAAAATCTCAAGAGTTACCCCTAGATAATGCAGTAGTGTTGGTAAAAACTCAATAATTAATAAAGGATCAAACGCTTTGCCCATTTTTAACAACCTCCAAACACTAACGAGCTACGATTTAAAAGTTGACGGTATAGTCGGCTCCTAACCATTTTTTACTTAATTCACCAACGACTCCTTCTTTTTTCAACTCTACGAGTGCTTCGTCAATTCTTTTTTGTAGTGGTGTTTCATCTTTTCTTAGAAGGAAATAAACTTTTGAATTTAAGAGTGGTTCACCGACTACTTTTTCTTGAGCATCCACTTGCTTATTAAGAAAATCCACTGAAAACGGTGTGGTAATGGTGGCATCTGCTCTGCCTGTTTTTATTTGATTAATCGTAGAATCTGGTCCATTACCTGCATAAACAATTTGTATACCTGCGTTATGTTCCTTGTTATACTTTTCAATAAATACAGCTGAGTTACTGGTCGCACTTACGATAACCTTTTTCCCTTTTAAATCTTTAATGGAATTAATTTTATCGTTATCTTGTTTCACTGTTACATGAAGAGGAAAAATATTATACGGTTCGCTATTAAAAAGAAACTTCTTTTGTCGTTCTTCATTGACTTCCATCTGGTGGGCAATAAAATCAATCTTATTTGTTTCTAAGCTAATTAACAGGTTGGAAAACTCCATTGTTTTAAACTCAAATTTGTACTCTGGCAGTTTTTCATCTATTTTTCTAACTAATTCCACATCATAACCGGTTAACTTTCCATTTTTATCGATAAAGCAAACATTCGGAAATTGTGTCCCTGTTCCCACTATTATTTTTTGTGCTTTTGCTTCTCCTTTAGCTGTATTCGAGCTTGCTTTGGAAGTTTTGCTAGTTTCTTGTGATGAGCATGCCCCCGCCACTATTGCAGTCAATAGCGTCAATGTTAATAGAAATGATTTTTTAAATTTCATAATAATCCACCTTAATCCACATTTTTTCCCCAACTCTTTTTACAAAGTTACTAGCGCTGCTGTATTATGTTGTACATACTAATACCCCATTTAAACTAGTAAACATATGAATTTAGTCGGAATTATTTTAAAATACTAGTCTTATTAATTTTCTCCAGCACTGCTTCAATATGTTCAATTCCTACTTTTGTCACACCCTCATATACATCCCCTTGACCAATTTCAACGACTGGTACATGACGAACACCATACTTGATCTCCAAAATATCTCTGTGCTCATCATGATGAGTAACATCAACAGTTTTATATTTTATTCCTTTTTCCTCTAAATATTGTTTTACTTCCCCGCAATAATGACATCCTTCTTTAGCCCAAACCACAACTGATAATTCTTTACTCATCTTAAATTCCTCCATTTATTTTTTTTAACAAAATAGGCTCCCCATATAAGATTTAACATCTAAATATAGAGAGCCTCTAGTTGACTAGCCGGCATATAGACTGCTTGTATTTACTATTCAATGGGTTACCACCTTATTTGTATAACGGTTTTCTGGATAAGGAATTCCTAGATTACCACGTAATGTCTCAGTCTCGTAATCTGTTCTAAAAAGTCCTCGTTTTTGAAGAATCGGCACGACATAGTCTACAAAATCATTTAACCCATTGGGTACAGCGGAACCAATGATAAACCCATCAGCGCCACCTGCTTCAAACCATTCCTGAATAAGGTCCGCTACTTTTTCCGGTGTTCCAAGAAAAGCAGGTTTTGATGTTGTCTCTCGTAAGGCGACTTGGCGAAGCGTTAAATTCTCTTCTTTTGCTTGCCGTTTAATTCGATCTGTATGACTTTGGAAGCTATTCTTACCTAAATCACCAAGTTCAGGGAACGGTTCATCGAGAGGATATTGTGAAAAATCATGATGCTCGAAATAACGTCCCAGATAATCTAAGGCTTTATCGATGGAAACTAGATTGGCAATTTCTTGATATTTTCTTTCTGCCTTTTCCTCTGTTGCAGCAATAATGGGTGCAATCCCTGGAAGGATCACGAGCTCATCTGGATTCCGTCCGTAGGCTTTTGCTCTCTCTTTGACATCCAGATAAAATGCTTGTGCGGCTTTTAAGGTTGGATGTCCTGTAAAGATGGCGTCTGCTTCTTTTGCTGCAAGATTTTTGCCTGCCTCGGAAGATCCAGCTTGAAATATGACTGGTCTGCCTTGCTTCGATCTACCGATATTTAGCGGACCCTGCACAGAGAAAAATTCCCCTCGATGATTTAAATGATGCAATTTATCTGGATCAAAAAATACACCTGTTTCTTTGTCACGAACAAATGCATCATCTTCCCATGAATCCCAAAGTCCTTTCGCTACCTCGAGATATTCAGCTGCAATTCGATACCTTTTGGCATGATCAGGATGTTCCTCAATCGTTTTACTAAAGTTTAGAGCCGTTTTTTCTAATGGTGACGTAACCACATTCCAGCCCGCACGGCCATGACTGATATGGTCAAGGGAAGCAAACTGCCTGGCAACATTAAACGGTTCACTATAAGACGTTGAAAGTGTTCCCACAAGACCAATTCTTGAGGTAACTGCAGCAAGGGCTGATAAAATCGTCAGTGGTTCAAACCTATTTAAAAAGTGTGGAATGGATTTCTCATTGATATGCAGACCATCAGCAATAAAAACCAAGTCAAATTTTCCTTCTTCTGCCTTCTTAGCTTGACTGGTGTAAAAATCTATACTGACACTGGCATCAGCTTGGATATTGGGATGCCTCCATCCAGCAATGTTGCCGCCAACACCATGAATAATAGCCCCCAATTTCAACTTTCTTTTATTAGACATTTACGCTCCTCCTTTTTCATTTTATCCCGAGTTATTTGATAGGAATACTTTTTTTGATTCTTGTGCTTTATCCTATCACGTAAGGATTTGATTTGCTATACTTTATCTGATAGAAAAAATTATTGTTTATATTCATAAAAACTATCAATTACCCTAAGTAAAATACTAAGCTTATGTGATTATGGATGACGCAAGGAGGCTGCAAGATGTCCAAGGTTAAATAAAAATAAATTTAGATGCATGATACGGATCTGATTGCTCATTGAATTCCCCCTTTCCGCCAGTAATCATATAAGGCAAATAGGTTTTATAAATCGACTGCTGCTTTTTCTATTTCCCAAATAGTACTAGGGATCTCACGTCTAAGCACTGGAATAACCTCCGTAGCGAATCTCTCTAACTGCTCATATTGTTCTTCCAGACTTATCCCCCCCACACTTATACTTTGTACTTGGTGTCCGAATGCTTGATGGTATTTAAGTATCTTATCTATTACATAATCAGGACTTCCTATTAAAGGTGAACCGTTTTGAACATGGTCCTCAAGACTCTTAAATGGAGATTGGTTATGTTTTGATGCATCTGTATTCATATAAGTGTCATAATATGGCCGGAACCTGTTAATGGCCTCTTCCGTTGTGTTAGCCAAATATAAGCTGCCTGCACCAGCACCGACGACAGCGTTTTTTGAATCGAACCCATAGAACTCTAGACGTTCACGATAATGGTCAATCAATTCTTTGTATTTTGCCATGGGGTGAAAAGCATTTGATGAAAAAATCGGTTCCCCATTTTTTGCTGCAAGCTCTGTAGAAAGTGGGCTAGATGCACTGCCATGCCAAATTCTAATCTTCTTCTGATAGGGTCTAGGTTCTGTTGTCACATTTTTTAATGGAGGACGATATGTCCCTTCCCATGAGACATTTTCGTCAGACCATAACCGTTTAAGAAGATCATACCGCTCAGCTAGTGATATCCATTGCTCTTCCTCTTTGATTCCGAATAAGGGGTAGTGGCGCGGATCGTTACCTTTTCCAATCATCATCTCCAATCTTCCTCCAGATAGATGATCGAGTGTGGCATAATCCTCTGCTACTCGCACTGGGTCAAGGACGCTCAAAACTGATATGGTAGGCATCAAGCGTATTTTTGAGGTTCGCCCTGCAATGGCCGTTAACATTAGGGCTGGTGAAGAAGATAGAAATGGAGCACCATGCCTCTCACCTACTCCATATCCATCATAACCTAGCGTTTCTGTGAAAACGGCTTGATCAATGACTTGTTGAATTCGTTCTTGCTCTGTTAATATCTCTCCTGTCACACCATTTGGATGATTACTCATCAAATCAAACACAACAAATTTCATCCTTGTTTCCTCCTATTTAAATCCCTAGCCTTCTATTAAGGACACTTTTCGTTCTGATTTCTACAATTTCGTCCTTCACCCTGCCCATTTAAACTGGATGATGGCATGCAGCCCAATGACCTTTACTCACTTCACTAAATAAAGGCTGTTCTTCACGACAACGGGCAGTTGCTGCCGGGCAGCGGGTATGAAATCTGCATCCAGATGGCGGGTTTGCTGGTGATGGAATTTCCCCACTAAGGGTTATCCGTTCCCTTAAGCACGTGGGATCGGCTACTGGGATTGATTCAATAAGGCCTTTTGTATAATGATGGGCAGGATGTAAAAACAACTCTTCACTATTAGCCAATTCCACCAATTGACCTAAATACATCACACCGATCCGATCGGAAATATGCCGAACAATATTTAAACCATGGCCGATGAATAAATAAGTTAATTTCCGTTCCCTCTGTACATCCTTCAATAAATTAATGATTTGAGCCTGAACAGAAACATCTAATGCCGATACCGCTTCGTCTGCTAATATAAACTTGGGATTTATCGCAATAGCTCTAGCAATCGCGATACGTTGACGCTGGCCGCCAGAAAATTCATGGGGATAACGATCATAACTGTTTTTATTTAACCCAACAATCTCTAATAATTCTTGAACTCTTTCAATCTTGTCTTTCACACTAATTGTTTCATGAACTTGAAGAGGTTCTCCGATAATTCCCCCAATCTTCCAGCGAGGATTAACAGAACCATATGGGTCTTGGTAGATTACTTGCATATCCCGTCTCATTTCACGTAATGCTCTTCCATGTAATTTTGACAAATCTTGGCCCTGAAAGAATACCTCTCCACTGGTAGGTTTCTCTAATTGCAAGAGAACTCGGCCCAAAGTCGATTTTCCACTGCCTGATTCTCCAACCAGCCCAAATGTTTCACCTACATTGATATGGAAGGACACGTTATCAACAGCGCTAATATATGCTTGCTTTCGAGAGAATAGTTTCTTCCCAATAGGATAATATTTACTTAACTCTTGAACCTCAAACAATGGTTCACCAATAACTACAGGAGTCGCTTGAGCCATTTCTTTTTGAGGCTGTACGTCAACTTTCGTTTCCAAATCTTTATTGAAGAGTTTTTCTGATACCTCTTCCGTATACCAACAAGCTGTCTGGCGATTATTAACCTCCATTAATGGAGGCGATTCGCTCTTACAGAGATCCGTTGCAAATGGGCATCGTGGATGAAAATGACATCCAGAAGGTAAATCATCTAAGCCTGGAATTGATCCTTTAATAGAGTATAGTTTTTTGCTCCTATCACCATCCACATTCGTGATTGATTGTAATAATCCATATGTATATGGATGATAAGGCCGTTCAAATAATTGTTTCACATCAGCTTGCTCAACGATCTTGCCGGCATACATCACAATAATTCGGTCCGCCATTTCTGCTGCAACGCCCATATCATGGGTTATTAAGAGAATGGACATGCCAAGTTCTTCTTTCAATTCCTCTAGAAGCTGCAATATCTGAGCTTGAATGGTCACATCAAGTGCGGTAGTCGGTTCATCTGCAATAAGTAAATCTGGATCACAAGCAAGCGCCATGGCGATCATCGCCCTTTGAAGCATACCTCCGGACATCTCATTTGGATACTGGTTCAAACGAATTTCAGCATCCGAGATACCCACTCGCCTTAGTAAATAAATGGCCCTCGCTTTAGCTTCTAACTTATTTGAATGCTTATGTTCAAGGATGGTCTCAATGATTTGTTTCCCAATGGTAAAGACAGGATCAAACGCAGCCATCGGTTCTTGAAAAATCATCGCTATTTTTTTCCCGCGAATGGAACGGAGTTTTTTTTGTGAAAGTTTTGTAAGGTCGATTCCATCGATTACGATACTTCCCTCCGCTATTTTTCCATTCTCGTAATCTATAAGCCTCATAATCGTTTTAGAAGTTACCGTTTTGCCGCTTCCTGACTCCCCAACGATACAAACCGTTTCTCCTTTTTTAATTTCTAATGTGACATCTTTAATCGCAGTTAACACATGATTGCTACTGGTAAAATCAACCTGTAAGTCCTTTATTTCAAGTAATTTCTCCATTTTTTCTCTCCCCTACCTCGTTTTTGGGTCAAAGGAATCGCGAAGCTTATCGCCAATAATATTGATTGAGAGGACGAAAAGAGTAATGGATAAACCTGGAAAGGTGGAAATCCACCATGCCACTGTTAAATATCCTCTTCCTTGTGATAGTAAGGCGCCCCAATCAGGAATTTCCTTTATGGTCCCAAGACCTAAGAAACTTAACCCTGAACCAATTAAAATCGAAGTACCAAGTCCTATCGTCCCCAAAACAAGAAGAGGTGACCAGGAATTAGGTAAGATATGCCATAGGAATATCCTCCAACTAGGTGTTCCAATTGAACATGATGCAGCGACGAACTTTCTTTTTTTAATACTCATCATTTGTCCTCTCATTACACGTGCATAGCCCGGAATTGCCGAAGCCGCTACAGCCAATACAATATTAAATAAACTAGGACCAAGAGCAGCAGCTATGGCTAAGGCAAGTAGTATTCCTGGGATAGTCATTAAAATATCGATGACCCTCATTAAGATTACATCAACAAAACCGCCAATATATCCTGCCAATGCTCCAATACTCCCACCTATAATTCCACCTATAAGTACGGATGTTACACCAATAATAAGCGAATCCTGACTTCCATAAATGACGAGACTAAATACGTCCCGGCCAAAATAATCCGTTCCAAACCAATGATTGGCACTTGGCTTACTTAGGATATACTCTGCATTCATATAGGTCGGTGAAAAGGGCGCAATCCACTTAGGAAAAATGGCACAGGCAATAATAAAGAGTACAATAACTGTTGATGTGTATAAAAAGAGGTTGGATATGGAGAAGTTCGTTTTCCTTTTCTTTAAAGTCCATTTCGGAACTCGCAGTGTTGTTTCAACATTAACGATTTCTTTCATTTATACTGCCTCCTTTACCTTTGATCAGATCTCCGAACCCTGGGATCAATTAATGAATAGGATAGGTCAACTAGTAGATTGACAATCACATAAACGATCGCACTAAAAAACACAACCCCCTGAATTACAGGTAAATCTTTAGCCATGATAGCATCCGCAACAATTCTGCCAACCCCCTGCCTGGAAAAGACGGTTTCGATGACAACAGTACCTGCCATTAATTCCCCAATATTAATACCAATAATTGTTATCGCAGGAATTAATGCGTTTCTAAGAGCATGTTGGTACATAATTACCCGTTCGGAAAGACCTTTCGCACGAAGCGTCACAATAAACTGCTCATTTACTACTTCGAGCATGCTCGTTTTTACCATCCGAATGATTAATCCTGCACCTACAAATCCTAGAGAAAGTGATGGAAGGACAAGTGTCTTCCAGCCATCTGATCCCATAGCAGGAAACCAGTTTAAAAAGACAGAAAAAATGAGAATTAATAAAATGCCTGACCAAAATGTTGGCATTGAAATTCCAAATAACCCTATTAACCTAGCAATAAAATCAATCCATTTATTCCTGTATATTGCCGAGAGCACTCCAAATAGTAGTCCAATTACTATAGAAAATATGGCACTCGTAAGTGTAAGAGCAAGTGTCGCCGGAAAATGTTCTAAGACTTTAGGCAAGACTGGTTCGCTATTGATAATAGATTGACCAAAATCCCCATGTAAAACGTTCAAAAAATAATCAGCAAATTGAATATAAATTGGTTGATCAAGCCCTAGTTCCTTGCGTAAATTGGCTACCGTTTCAGCCGTTGCCGTAGTGGGATCCAGCATGGACAGTACTGGATCACCTGGCAGCAAATAGATGATAAAAAATACAAGGATGAGGGAGCCAAAAATGGATACTAAAGCAGATGAGATTTTTAAAAGAATCTTGTTGGCAAGTGCCACATTTATCAGCTCCATTCCATTATTTTTTAATATTTGCATCATTAAATAGTGGATAACCTAATGAATCAAACTTAATCCCGTTAACAGTCTTAGATGCTGCCACGGTATAAGGGAATACATAAATAGGAAGAATCCATGCTTGATCAATGATTTTCTGTTGAACTTTTTTGTAGAGCTCTTCTCTTTTTGCTAGGTCAGTTTCTACTGTTCCGGCTTCTAACCATTGATCTATTTCTGGATCGGAACCGCCACCCAACCTCTTTACAGTTGCCTCCTGATCGGGAGTTGTTGAGTGATAAAAGGCTCGCAATGCATTGGGGTCTGAATTAACTTGGCTATTTCCATACACATCATAATCGGCTTTCTGTTGAACCACTGAAGCAATGTCCTTTGTAATATTGATTTCCACCTTAATTCCAATCTTTTTTAACTGCTGCTGGACCATAACGGCAATATCATTTCTCTTCTCACGGTTTGGAGTTCCATCGACATATGTTAATGTCAGTTTTTTTCCATCCTTCTCACGAATACCGTCCTCCCCTTTTACAAGCCCTAGTTCATCAAGGAGCTGATTAGCCTTCTTTACATCAAGCTTGCTTCCATTTTCAAGCGATTTATCATAACCTAAAATACCTGGTGATAGTGGAGACCATGCTCTTGAATACGTATCTAAGTAAAGTGTCTTTACAATCGCGTTCACGTCAACCGCAAGCTGAACTGCTTTACGGGCTTTCACATCATTCCACGGAGCCCTTCTTTGATTAAAAAAGAGGGTATATGGTAAACCAATTGTGTTCACTTGAAGCAATTGAGTGTTCGGATCCTTTTTTAATGAAAGAATATTTTGCGGCGGTACTGTTTCTGCCGCAAGCACTTGCCCGCTTTGGACACTGCCGATACGAGTTGCCTCTTCTGGAATGATTTTAAAGGTTATTTTATCAAGATAAGGTGCATCTTTGTTTTCTACAATGGAAGGGCCCCAGTGATAATCTTTATTTTTTCCAACCACAATGTCTGCATTATCTGCCCAACTGACAAACTTATATGGTCCAGTACCTACGGGATTTTTTCCAAACTGATCACCATACTTTTCTGCCGCAGTCGGGGAAACAATCCCCAGCATCGCCTGGCTTAGGTTACTTAAAAACGCCGTTGAAGGGGTTGCAAGATTGATTTTGATTGTGTAATCATCAATCACTTCTGACGATTGATAGGGTTTTAGAAGGGCAACCGCATTTTTTGCTTGGGTTTTTGGATCTATAATCCGGTCAAAACTATATTTAACAGCCTCCGCATTAAAAGGTGTTCCATCCTGAAACTTGACGTCCTTACGAAGCTTAAAAGTATAAGTTTTTCCATCATCTGAAATTGTCCATTCTGTAGCAAGCCACGGTTTTATTGTATTATCTGGCGCCTGAACGACTAAGCTGTCAAAAATGGTTCTGAATGCACGAACAGCAACCGCTAAACCACTCCGTGCCGGATCAAGTGAATCAGGAGAGGTTGCAAGTGCATAGGTTAATTCACCTCCAGAGTTAGGCTGTGATTCAACCTTCCCGTTTGTTCCTTGTGAACTACTATTTTTGGTACTAGTGCTACTTGCACAGCCTGATAATAAAAGTAAAATTGCTAATGAAGAAGCTACTAATTTTCCACAATATACTCGTTTCACATGAACCACCCCTTAACCATTTTTCACGGTATTTTTTAAATAACGATTTTCTGGGTACGGCAATCCTAGATTGCCTCGTAAGGTATCTGCTTCATACTCCGTTCGAAAAAGACCACGTTCTTGCAGAATTGGTACTACATGCTCAATAAAACTTGTTAGATTACTAGGAACATTGAAGTGAATAATGAATCCATCGGCCCCATATCCCTCAAACCATTCCTGTATGCGATCTGCTACTTTTTCTGGCGTACCAATAAACGGAGTTCTAGGAGTCGCAGCCCTTAAGGCAACCTGGCGAAGAGTTAAATTTTGTTCTCTCGCTTCCTGTTTTATTTGATCTGTTCCACTTTTGAAGCTATTTGAACCCAAATCACCGATTTCTGGAAAAGGTTCATCAAGTGGATACTGTGAAAAATCATGATGTTCAAAAAAGCGGCCTAAATAGTTTAATGCTTGTTCAATCGATACTAAATTAGCAATCTCTTGATATTTCTGGTCAGCTTCCTCGTCTGTCTTCCCAACAATTGGCTCGATGCCTGGCAAGACGAGAATGTGATCAGGATTTCTGCCATATTCAGCAGTCCTGCGTTTAACATCTTGATAAAATTTTTGTGCCTCCTCCAATGTCGCATGACCAGTGAAAATAGCATCAGCGTCTTTAGCTGCAAGGTTTTTCCCATCTTCAGATGATCCTGCTTGAAAGACAATCGGCCGCCCTTGCTTTGACCTGCCAATATTTAACGGACCTTGTACAGAGAAAAATTCTCCTTTGTGATTTAATGGATGTAATTTTTCAGAATCGAAGAATACTCCTGATTCTTTACTGCGGATAAATGCATCATCTTCCCATGAATCCCATAATCCTTTGGCAACATCTAAATATTCAGAGGCAATTCGGTATCTTTTTGGATGGTTAGGATGCTCCTCAATCGTTTTGCTAAAGTTTAATGCTGTTTTCTCTAAAGGGGAGGTAACCACATTCCATCCAGCCCGACCATGACTAATATGATCCAATGAGGAAAATTGCCGGGCAACATTAAATGGTTCACTATAGGAAGTAGATATGGTTCCCGCAAGACCGATTCGTGAAGTGACAGCTGCAAGTGCCGATAAAATCGTAAGCGGCTCAAAACGATTTAGAAAGTGGGGCAAAGATTTTTCATTAATATGCAGGCCATCTGCAATAAAAACAAAGTCAAATTTAGCCTTTTCAGATTTTTGCGCTTGCTCCTTATAAAAATCAAAATTAACACTGGCATCTGTTAATACCTCTGGATGCCTCCAAGCGGCAATATTTCCCCCCACGCCATGAATAATCGTCCCTAGTTTTAATTGTCTTTTATTTGACATCACAATTTCCGTCCCTTCACTCATTGGATTGTTTATAATCCCTACCCGAATAGTTGGTTTTAGCGTTAAAAAAATAATGAAACTCTTCATTCCGAATCTTATTTACTTAAAGGGTGAATAGTTAAATTGGCCGTTTTTAAAGGGCCTAACAATTGAAATGATTGATATCTTGCTGCTTCTTGTTCAATTGGTGTATGTATGATAAATTCATCTACCCGGTACGTTTTATGAAGTTGATTTAAAACTTCCGTTATATAGTCAGGTGTTCCAGCAATAATGTCTGCTTCTTGTTCAGTAATTTCATATGGTTCACCGGATTGCTTTCCAAAGAATTTCGCTTGCTCAGTTGATTGTACTGTCACGGAGCGACCGCTCTGAAGATGAACTTTGACTATTTTTCTGTTCCCTATCAATTGTTCTGCCTCTGTTTTAGTAGGTGCAGCAATAACAGCCAACGAAACAATCAATCGTCCCTTTGGAAAATCTTCCCGATAAAGATTTGCCGCTTCTTCAAATACCGCTTCATCACTATTGATAAATTTAGCAAACACAAATGAAATTCCTAGTTCTGCTGCAAGCCGAGCACTGTTTGCACTCGCACCTAGTAGAAAAATTTCTGGCTTTTCCTGGGGAATCGGGGTCGCTTGAATACCTGCAAGCGGATGACTGCTATCGACTGAGTTTTCAATTAAGTCTAATAAAAAAGAGAGCCGTTCTGAAATGTCCTTACCGTCGTTGACCGTTCCATACTGCAGGGCTTTTGTGGATAAAGGAAGACCACCTGGTGCTTTCCCAATCCCGAGGTCTACTCTTCCAGGTGCCAGATTTGATAAGACATGGAAGTTTTCAGCCACCTTATATGGACTGTAGTGTTGAAGCATGACTCCCCCGGACCCAATTTTAATGCTCTTGGTTTGAGCCAATAAATAGGAAATCAATACCTCCGGTGACGATCCTGCTAGTTGCTCTGCATTATGATGTTCAGAAACCCAAAAACGCGAGTATCCCCATTCCTCTGCTTTTTTAGCCAGTAAAACCGTTTGTTGCAAGGCATGAGAAGCAGTTGTTCCTGGAAAAATTGGACTCTGATCTAAAATTCCCAACTTATAACTCATTGATATTTCCCTCCGTTTTTTCTGACTAAACCAATCAGAAAAGTATGTTTTTATTTATTGTTTTTTATCCTACACCGGCAATGAGGACATCGCAATACTTTCTCTGATAGGAAATTTGATGTATTTGATTAAAAAAATCTATCGCTCTATTAATCCTTATTATTGATAAAATCATTCAATCTTTTAGTTAGACCTCCATGACCAAATCTAATAAATTTAGATGAATGAGGTTCATTCAAGTCCTCTTTAACAGAATCTAAAAAGGCTAAAAGCTGAATTCTGCGAGAATAAATATTAATAATCCCATATTCGTAAAACCATTGATCAATCGTATTATAGATTCCTCTATTTACTCTATATTGTTGATTGCACCAGATAAAAAACTGTAAATCTGGCATATTAAGATATTTAAGCGTTCCAAAAGTATTTAGTTTTTTCGTTTTAATAAAAGGTCTCACATCATTTACATTTTGTGCTTTCATCATCAACATCCTCCTTTTATACCCAAGAATACACACTTGAATAGTCGGATTTAAAACAATAATTATCCAAAGTTTAGTGAAAAAGTGTATTTACTTGACATTAATCCTATCACCGAGAAGATAGAAATGACAATACGTTTAGTAATAGAATAATTTATTCTTTTCATTAGAAATTTTAATTAATCGTCAGTATGCTTTGATTGTTAAATTCCTTAACGGACAAAAGGATAGCATCCCAGACCCGCCTATGTGCAAAACTATTGATTAGATGGGTGGCATAAATATGCTGCTGAATTTGCATGAGATGTGACACATCTATCTCAATAAGATCTCCCCGTTGAAGTTCATCTATAATACTTAAGGATGGTAAGAACCCTATGCCATGTTTATTAAGAATAATAGATTTTGCTACTTCGAGGTGATCAACAAGAAAATCTATTTTTGGCTCAATATTGGCTACTTCAAATAAATGATAAACGCTATTCCAATCAAAAGCCCCGCATTCAAAAAATACCAAAGGTTCATTTGCTAATTGTTGAACAGTGATTTTCTTTTGAAATTGAAATAAGTGTCCAGGATAAACAACTAATTTCACAGCATTATTTAGAAGCTCATGCTTTTGCACTCCTTGATGATTAACATCCTTTAAGAAGGCGATATCAACCTGCCTTTGCAGCAATTTCTCAAGCAATACTTCGTTTGGAGCTGAAATAAATTTAAATCGAAGCTCAGGATGCACTTTTTTTAAGGAAGGAAGGGCAAATGGTATAAAATATTGTGATGTAATTAAATTCGCCCCAATCACGATTTCCTCTGGATGGTCTTCTTTTTTTAATAGTTTCTTCCCTTGTTGATACGTACGAATAATTTGTTCTGCATACGGAATAAAAGCTTTTCCCTCCTCAGATAGTGTCAAACCTCTCCCCTTTCGTAAAAAAAGTTCGATGCCAAGGTCCTGCTCTAATGTTTTAATTCTCGCTGTTACGGTTGGCTGAGATAAATAAAGTGCTTCTGCTGCTTTATGGATACTTTCAAGGTGAACCACATACATAAAAGCATCAAGATGATCAATATTCATTCTAACACCCCTTTTTGACTTACTATGAAGCGTTAAATAATACTTCATTGGCTATTGCTTACTAAAAATAAAAAGGCCCCTTTCCGCATCATGCGTTTAGGAGCCTTTGGTTGACCAATCAGCTAACTTCTTTTTTGAATTATTTAAATTTTAACCCAATTAATCCTATAAGTAAAGTAAGAATAATAATTATTTTAATGAAAACCGTTCATTAAAATAATTATTTGTCTTGATATTTTTTAGTAATTTAAAATAATAATTTTCAACTATATAAAAAGTGAGTGTTTAAAAACACTCACTTTTGGGTATACATGTTTTAAGCTGATGATTAATTAGAACGTTCAGCGAGCCAATCACCAATGGTTGGGTAGGTAATTTTGGAAGCTTGGCTGCCAAATGTAATTGATGTATGACCAACTGGTAAATTTTTAAACTGTTTGTCTTTACTAGAAATAGCATCCATCAAAGCTTCGACCATATGTGGCTGGGCAATTAAGTCATTTTGACCTGCTAAATTTAGTACATTAGCCGTGATATTCTTCAAATCAACTTTGCGGCCGCGAACGACTAATTCCCCTTTAATCAGCTTGTTTTTTTGATAAAAATCTCTGATCCACTGGCGATATGATTCACCTGGGAATGGAATACCATCGTTTAACCACTTTTGCAGCAGTTTAAAGCTTTTTACAAACTTTTCATTATCAACACGATCAACTAGACTTACAAATGGACCATAGAAGTTAGCCATTGGCTTTGAAAGCTTGTTTCCATAGTCAATCATTTCAGGTGGAATCACACCAAGGGTATCTACTACTTTATCAATATTAAAGTATTTTTCATTTAACATAGCACCGTATGAACCTGAATCTTCAAAATCAAACGGACTTGTCATAAAGATCAGATTGCGAATCGGTAATTCAGGGTAAAGAGCTGCAAAAATAGACGTCATCGTACCGCCCATGCAATAACCAAGAATGGACAATTCATCAACTTTTGATGTCTTTAAGACTTTTTTAACGGCCCGAGGGATATAGTCGATAATAAAATCATCTAGTTTCATATTACGATCTTCATATCCAGGTGTACCCCAATCAAGAAGATAGACGTCAAATCCATTATTAACCAGATATTCTATTAAACTTCCGCCCTTAGTTAAATCCAAAACGTATGGTTTATTGATTAATGCATAAATCAATAGTAATGGGATTTTATGTTTCTTCGGCTGTTCAGAAACATAACGATAGAGTTTCGTTTTATTCTTAGTCCAAATCACCTCTTTGGGAGTAGGACCTACTTCTGGCTTAGGATCAACAGTTAACACTTGGGTTGCCTTCATGACACGTTTGATTTGCGTTCCATACTCTTCAGGGAGCGCGTCAAAAAACATGTCCCAATCTTTTTCCGCAAGTACGCTCATGTTGTTCACTCCTTCCTTAGCTTAATTATTATTTACTATATACATAGATTTCTGCCTTCATGACAATTACATGTAAAGTCCGCCATTAATATTAAGCTGCTGACCAGTAATATAGGCTCCATCACTACATAGGAAAGCAACCCCGCGAGCTACTTCTTCCGGTTTTCCTAGACGTTTTTGCGGAACTTTTTCTACAATTCCAGCTAGAACTTTTTCAGGGATTGCTTGAACCATTTCAGTTCCAATAAATCCTGGGCAAATCGCATTAACAGTAACATTTGTCTTCGCTAATTCAAGAGCAAGTGATTTGGTGTACCCAATAAGTCCAGCTTTTGCTGCTGCATAGTTGGTTTGACCAAACCCGCCCGCTTGTCCGATAATCGATGAAATGTTGATAATGCGGCCTGCATCTGATTCGAGAAGGTAAGGAAGTGCAGCTGATGTTGTGTTGTAAACACTGTTTAAATTAACATCAATTACTCTTCTCCAATCCTCTGAGCTTAGCTTTTTAAATGTGCTATCTCTCGTAATACCTGCATTATTAACCAAAATATCTACTCTTCCAAAATGATTGAAGGCTTCCTGTACAAGATGTGCTGCATCATCGATATTGGAAACGTCCGCACGAACTGCATAAGCTTCTCCACCGATTTCATTTATATCTGCTACCATCTTTTCAGCTAGTTCTTCACGGGAAACAAAGTTAAGAACCACTTTTACACCCTGTCTTGCAAGTTCCATCGAAATAGCTGCACCAATACCTCTGCTGCCGCCTGTTACAATTGCTACTTTACCATTTAAATTTGTCATGTTTTTCATCCCCCATTGGTGTTAGTATGTAGGTTATTCTTTAGTCTTTAAAATGGATAGAATTTGATTCAGTTTTTTATCCAGATTCTTCATTTCGGATTTCAATTCCGATATTTCGCTTTTAAAAGACACCTGATTGTCAGTGCTCTCAAGTTTATCCTCTAGCAGTTCTTCTAAGCCATCGACCTTTGTATCGACATTAACAATTTGAGAAGATAAGTTAGCAAGATCCTTGCGTGATGGCAGATTGCCAAGTTCTAAATATTTTTCTGTTGTTTCGTCAATAAATTTTTTAAATTGTAGATTCATGTCTAAAAGTTGCCCGATCCCCTGGGAAGGAAAAGACTCCATGATTTTTTCATCGTATAAATTACTACTCTGGTTATAAAGATCCTTCCAAGCTTCAAAAACATTAAAATTTGTTGTCAATTTTTTTCCTCCTTCTTTTTATCGACATTTTAATCATACTAACATCCTTCAAACAATTAAAGAACAAACATTAAAAATAATCCAAAAATATTATTGCATATTACGACAAATTTCTAGCCTCAATGTGAATTACATATATAGAAATTTTTTATAAACCCCTTAAACCCAATAGTCGCAGTGGTTTAAGCGCTTCCAAAACCAATGGGTAATTTTTCCTTTGTTCTATTTTTGTTATAAATTGAATAGTATTTTTAGCAAATCGCTATTGTTTTTTAAACGATAGTCGGTTGTTTAGCGGCTAAGGAGTAGTCGTTTTTTCAACAAGTATCGACAAATTTCTATTATTTGCTGCTTTTTTGTTCACAATTTAGACAAAATTTCAGACTGAATGGTTTCTCTTCATGAATTCTGGTGGATGAATGAATTTAAAAAAAGAGGTGGAAAGTTTGAAGTTTAATGAAAGCGTTGTTTTGATTACCGGCGGAGCACAAGGAATAGGAAAAGAAACAGCAATAAGATTTCTAAACGAAGGAGCGAATGTGGTTATATGTGATTATGACGAAACAGCTGGAAGAAAAGCATTGGAAGAAATGAATACTGAAAAAGCAGAATTCTTTCAAGTCAACGTAACCGATAGCTCCCAAATCGAAGAAATGGTTCAATCTATTATCCAAAAACACGGTAAAATCGATGTCTTGATAAACAATGCTGGTATTACCCTTGACGGGTTTCTTACAAAAATGGAGGAATCAGATTGGGAGAAAGTTATTTCAGTTAACTTGTCGGGTGTCTTTAAATGCACAAAAGCTGTCGCTCCTATTATGTTAAAACAAGGTTCGGGTGTGATCCTGAATGCTTCGTCCGTTGTCGGACTTTATGGGAATATTGGGCAAACCAATTATGCAGCGACAAAGGCTGGGGTAATTGGATTAACTAAAAGCTGGGGTAAGGAATTTGGGCCAAAAGGAATTCGAGTCAATGCGGTTGCCCCTGGCTTCATTGAAACAGGCATGACTGCGGCTGTACCAGATAAGGTTCTCAATTATATGAAGGATAAAACCCCACTTAAAAAACTTGGGAAACCTGAAGATATTGCAGCTGCCTACCTTTTCTTGGCCTCAGATGATGCAAAGTATATTAACGGAACAGTTTTGAGTGTTGATGGAGGTTTGGTGATTTAGAATTCGATGGGTAAGCTCTTGACATTTAAATAGGAAAAATTTATTTCGTGTAAAGCAAAACAAAAGGGAACGACATCAATTTGGATGTCTTCCCTTCTCTTTTAATCATTAATAACACCAAAACAATATAACTATATTGACAAACTTTTTTGCTAATTTACCAAGTTCTTGTCAAGAAAAATGGAAAGTAGCTAAACTTTCTTGGAATACATTTCTACAATATCTGCTAAATTTCTACAAATTTTCTCTGTCTATTTGGACAAACTTGTTTCGTCATCTTTTGGTTGCGTTGTAAATTTAAAATTATACTTTTATCCACTCTCAATTGGATTTTTCCCGCATAAGTTCCTCCCCCCAATTTAGTGATTTTAGCGGAAGCCATTTATTTACTTTATTAAATCCACCTCTAAATTTGTCGAAGAGTTACTGATAAAACTAGCTACCATATGTAGTATCATATGAGAGGAATTATACATAGGAGTATAATAAATTTATTATGGGAGTGATTCAGATGACAGTAAATGAGGTTGTAATTGTAAGTGCTGTTAGAACACCAATTGGAAGTTTCCTAGGGAGTTTACAAAATGTTTCAGCTAAAACGCTAGGTGCCACAGTAATAAAAGCGGCAATTGAAAGAGCAGGTATTACTCCAGCTAGTGTTGATCAAGTTATTATGGGTAATGTTTTACAATCTGGCGCAGGTCAAAATCCAGCTAGACAAGCTTCCCTTGCGGCTGGAGTTCCACAAGAAGCACCAGCATTGTCTATTAATATGGTTTGTGGTTCTGGCTTAAGAGCCGTGCACTTGGCAACACAAGCCATTCTTTCAGGCGAAGCTGAAGTAATCGTGGCAGGCGGAATGGAAAATATGAGTCAAGCTCCTTATTTATTAAAAGGCGGCCGTAACGGATTCAAAATGGGTGATCAGAAAATTTTAGACAGTATGATCCAAGACGGATTATGGTGTGCTGAAAATGACTATCACATGGGTGTTACAGCTGAAAATCTCGCAGAAAAATATGAAATTTCCCGTGTTGAGCAAGATGAATTTTCTGCATGGAGCCAACAAAAGGCACAAGCTGCGATTGAGTCTAATAGATTCGCAGATGAAATTGTTCCGGTTGAAGTCCCTGGTCGTAAAGGTCAAGTAAGCGTGTTTAGTCAGGATGAGTTCCCTAAGTTTGGAACAACTGCAGCAAGTCTAGAAAAACTTCGTCCAGCCTTTAAAAAGGACGGAACTGTTACAGCAGGTAATGCTTCAGGAATTAATGATGGTGCTGCCGCTTTAGTTGTGATGAGCCGTAAAAAGGCTGAGGAACTGCAGCTTAAACCATTAGTAGTTATTAAAGCAAACGCTGTGGCTGGTGTTGACCCAAGTATTATGGGTATTGGACCAGTACCAGCTGTTAAAAAGGCTTTAAACAGTGCTTCTTTATCATTAGAAGATATTGATTTAATTGAGGCAAATGAAGCGTTTGCTGCCCAATCAATCGCTGTTGACCGCGAATTGCATTTTAATAAAGAAAAGTTAAATGTTAACGGCGGTGCAATTGCATTAGGTCACCCGATTGGTGCCAGCGGTGCAAGAATTTTGGTGTCATTAATTCATGAAATGAAAAAACGTGAGGATCGTTTTGGTTTAGCTACATTATGTGTAGGTGGAGGCCAAGGTGTAGCAACGATTGTTGAGAACGTTTAAAAGGCAAATGAAAATGATTTGACGGATCACAGGACAGCCCTATTCTGAATTATTATAAGATTCAAAATAAGTTCACGATTACTTCATTTCTTGAAGATAATTGGTCTTATAATAAGTTTAAAGGGAGTATAGAAATATTTTTGTATTCCCTAAATCCTTTCAGAAGGGAGGTCCTGATCATGTCATTCGCTGATTTTAACGATATCTACCGAATTTGTTCTAACTATAATGATGGTGGGCATTCAATCGATATCGTTAAATTAGGAATTGATTTGACTTCTAGGTCTTCGGATGCTGATTTACACTCAGCAAATTCTTACCGTTGGTGGGAACTAGCTGAAAAGGAAATTCATCAAGAGAATAAAGATACAGTCTTGATCTAACAATTTCATGCGTATGAAGGTAAATGGAATTCAGCATTTTATTCAAGTTAATTAGGCATCCCTTGATTATTCTCCTTTTGAGAATACAAGGGATGTTACTTTATCCATCCTAATTTTACTTATTAAACATACGATCTCTTGAAACAAATAGGTTCCCCTATAAAAAGACAAAGCTGCTAGTGGATTTATTTACAACTACATCTCAATCATTTTAGAAAAGAAGTATTAGGAGGGATTAATTTGAAATCTAATGAATCTAAGATTAATAATGACTTTAATAAAATGCTCAATACCGATCAAATTCAGAAAGAAGAAGATACTCCACAGAAGCTCTTTAATGAATATAAAAGATTTTACGATACTGAAAGCTTTCTGGAAGCAATAGAGATGCTAACTCAAATCATTAATAAAGGATTTCCAGCTGCGGAGTTCGAAATGGGTAAACATCACTATTTTGGAAGTGAACAATTAGGTATTGCAAAAGACTACCTAAGGGCATTTGATTATTTTTCAAAAGCTGCCTTTCTTGGACATTCAGGTGCTCTTTATTACCTAGGGATTATGTATCTTAAAGGTTTAGGGGTTGCTTTGGATGTTAATCAAGCATTGCACAACCTAAATATGGCTGCAACTCAAGGTGAAATTGAAGCATTAGACGCATTAGGTAAAATTTATCAATTTGGTTACTCTGACATTCTACCTGATTATAAAAAAGCAGAAAGCTACTATAAGAATGCAATTAATTTAGGCAATCCCCCTTCTATGTTAAATCTTGCATTATTGCTTGAAAATCAACTTAGGTTTGAAGAAGCCTATGAATTAATTATCGAATCAGCAAAACATGGGTTTGTGGGAGCCATTCAATATGGCTTGAGTACATACAAATAATGTATTCAAACATACTAGTAAGGGTCATTGAGATTGAAACTCAATGACCTTAATTCAATTATTCATTGATTAAACACTGCTCCCAGAATCGGTGCAGTTCAATTTAGTTATTTCATTTACGGTATCTTATATGAAGAAATCATTTTAATCATTCCTTCAACAAGGAATGGAACCTCTTCAAAGGCATTTTTTATGTGTAGTCGCTCCGTCCGTTTATGGGCATCTTTGCCAAACGGCCCGACATTTAAGACAGGAGCCTGTAGTTTTGCCATTTCATCAAAAGGGATGGTATAGCTGCTTCCCCATACCGGTGTATTGTCTTTAAAGGCAGTCCAGCCTTTTCCATCATCTTGATAATTTACATAGCTTAAGTCGCTGATTCCATTGAAATAATGAACTTGTTTGACTGGTAAAGCAAATTTCTCCAGTCCTTTTTCCCTTACATATTTAACACATTTGTTAACAAGATGATCGTCAGATGAATTAACTGCTGGATAATAAGGAGGTGCAAACATTAACACAATCGCCGGTGCGAGTTCTTGGCACTCAATCATCAGGCTGTCGGTAATTCGTAAGGATTTTTCACGATCATCCCAGTTGGAGTTAGCTTGCACCTCTGTTTTCACTTTCTCAACGAATTCACGGCCGAATTTTCGAATTGCATGCGACTGTAGATCCTCAAAACGCAAAACTCGGACTACTCCGACGGGCTTGACGGATTGCTTAAGACAAACACCTTGATAGGATTGATTGCATGCTATCGCAGCTTCTTGAGCGATTATTTCAAATTTCTCCATTATTTCTTCTGCCTTCTGTTTCATTAAAAAAACGTTATACAATGCTGCTGAGCGGTATGGGGTTTGAACGGAGTATTCCAATCGTAAATCCTTTTGCTGAAGTGTCACAGGAAGCGGTGTGGATTCTCCCATCACATTTTCCTGCAGGCTCAAATTCCATTCCATGCGCTGAGTCAAAAATGAAGCAATATATGGTGCAGTAATACCGCTAAGCGGCTCACCTACATGTGTTTCTTTCCCATAAAAGAGTGAGGACGGCATAATTTTTCCGATTGATCCAGAATAAATATAATAACTTCTGTCACCGGGTTCTTGTGTAAAGACTGGCTCCCCATTTAAGAAAAGTTTATAGTGGAGACAGTACTCTTCTTTTAGTTCTAATAGTTTTGGTATGGCTGCTCGCATACCCGAGGAGTTAACCTCCTCATCAGGGACGGTGAGCAACAGGAGATTAATCGGCCATTTTTCAACTGATGCTTTTTCCAGTAACCCCATGTGCATCGCAAGTCCCATTTTCATGTCCATTGTCCCGCGTCCAAATAAATATTGACCCGATAGAAGATCCACTTGTGCATCGCCGTGTAATTCATCAATTCTATCAAAAAGTAATTTTGTCAACTCTTCAGGTTGATAGGCAAATGGCTGAAGGTCCCCATATTCTTCAGTATTTACAGTATCAAAATGACTGATTAATACGATCGTGTCCTTAACTTCCTTATGCGTATATAACGCCGTTAAAAAGCGACGACCCAAATCCGCTTCATTCAGTTCCAATTTGTTAGGATTGTCACGAAAGTATTGGAGTTCCTTCAGCTTCGCCTGAACTTTGCCGGAAAATTCACGCTCACCTTCCGTTAATGTCATACTATGCCAACTGACTAGTTCACACAACAATCCTCTTAATTTGTCCGGTGTTCCCCACCTAAGCTGCTCCATAATCCTTTTACTCCTTTGAAATCAATTCTTAATAAAGTAGTATTTCAATATATTAAAAATTGTGCTTAATTTTTTTGTGAAAGATCACTGTCCACCTGTGATGGACCGTGTACATTTGTGGTGCCTGACACCCTATTTTTGAAATAGAAGGAAAAGTAGCAAATAACCAGGAATCCTAGTCCGATGAGGAGTCCTATTAATTGGGTTGGATCGAATGCTAAGAATATTAATATTGAAACACAAAATACAATGCAAATGAGAGGAATTAGTGGGTAGAAGGGAACTCTATACTGTAAATCCTCTAATTTCCCACCCTGCCGCAGGTATTTTCGGCGAAACATAAATTGGGAAAGGGCAATTCCTATCCATGAGATGGTCACCGATATTCCGGCAATAGACATCAATAATACAAAAACTGTATCAGCAGCAATTACACTTGTTAACAAAGATAATAATGAAAAAATCATGGTAAAGACGAGGGCTGAAAACGGGACCTTCCGTTTGGATAATTTCCCAAACACTTTCGGTGCCATTCCTTCATGAGACATTGCCCACAATAGCCGGGTTGATGCATAGATACATGAGTTCCCTACTGATAAAATGGCTGTCAGAATGACAAAGTTCATAATATCTGGTGCAAATGGAATTCCAGCCAGGTCCATTAAAGTCACGAATGGGCTTTCTAGTAATCCAAGCTCTTTCGTTGGAAAAATGGCTGATAAAATGATAATAGAGGCAAGATAAAAGACAATAATTCTTACTAACACGTTGCGAATAGCACGAGGTATATTCTTTTGAGGTTCTTCGCTCTCACCCGCTGCAATGCCAATCAACTCTGAACCTTGATACGAAAAGATAACATTCATCATTGTGACAAAGAGAATGGCAATCCCAGCAGGGAATAAACTAGTGGGTGCTAAGTTGTGCATTAAAGGAGCAGGCCTATCCTCCAATGGAATAATTCCAACTATTGCCCCAACACCTATGATGATAAAAAAGATCACGGCTACAACTTTTATTCCAGAAAACCAATATTCGGCTTCAGCGAATCCTCTTGTCGTTAAGGCATTTAATAAAAATAACAGGAGAATAAATATCGCACACCAAACCCAAACAGATATATCTGGAAACCATCGCTTCATAAGGATTCCTGCTGCCGTGAATTCTACTCCTGCAGTAGTCGCAGAACCTATGAAATACATCCACCCCAGAGAAAAGCCGGCCGATGGACTAATAAATTTACTTGCATACGTTTGAAATGATCCAGTAACAGGCATATAGACAGCAAGCTCCCCTAAGCACACCATGACAAGGTACAAAATGATGCCGCCAAATATATACCCTATTAAGGCACCACCTGCTCCTGCCTGATTAATCGTATAACCAGCATTTAAAAATAAACCAGTTCCAATGACTCCCCCTAAAGAAAGCATGAATAAATGGCGCCGTTTCATAGACCGATTTAATTGTTCTTGTTGAACCCCTTGATTTCCCATCCTCTCTCCCACCCCTCTTAATTTGCAGTCTACTAAAAGCGCAGTGACAGACAGCTTAATCCGCCATCCAACTTTCGAAACTCAGACATTTCAAGTTCAATGGTTTGATAGCCGGCTTCATTGATTTTTTGTTTCGTCACAGGGTTGCCTGCGGGAATTATGACAAAGTCATTTACGCGGACACAATTGGCCGCATATTCCTCTTCACGAGGAACAATAATTTTTTTATAAGATTTGAAATCGGGATGGTCAATAAATTCTCCAGCAACAACAATGGTTTGGTCCCCTAAATAGGCGATTCCTGTCTTTAGATGAAAAAATTTCTCTAAATGAATAATCGTTGCCTTATATCCCTCGGATTCAAAAATTTGTTTTAATTGTCTGGCACCCTCTAAGTTTGTCCTCGCAGAAACACCAATGTAAAAATGTTCCTCTATCTGTAAAATATCTCCCCCATCAAGAGTACCAGGAGCTTTAATATAATAAATAGTTTCGTAGAAAGACTTGATAACAGGTTCCATATCATGGATTTCTCCGTTCCGTGAAAGAGCCCCTGGGTTTGAAATAACAGCAAATTTAGAAGTCAGTACCGCTGTATCCTCCACAAATGTGGAATCTGGAAATTCGATATTATCTGGGAGAACCGTTACCTTCGTTCCACATTTTTCTAGCGCACGAATATAAGCTTTATGCTGTTCTAATGCTTTTGCTAATTCTGGTCTTCCCAGATTGGAAGTGGTTAGCCCATTTACATAAGTTTCACCTGGTATTTTTACAATCGTATTTTTATACATGATTCGTCCTCCTCTATTTTTATTCACGAACAACTGGACATGTAAGACACGTTGGTCCGCCTGTCCCTAAATAAGAGATTTCATTTCCGTCATATTCATAAACAACTGCGCCTGCATCAATTAATTGTTGCTTCGTATTTGGGTTTCCACTCACGATTATGCAAACTCTTGGCGCTAAGGCAAGTACATTACAGCCAAGCCGATCATATTCTTCATCCGGCACTTCTATTAATTTAAAGCCGCGCTTGATAAGTAACTGTCTTAGGAAGACAGGCATTAATCTGGAATAAACCACTGCTAGATTTTCATCTACGATACTAATGAAAGACATAAGATGAAGGCATTCCTCTTCTCCATGAGCATGTGGCAAGTGAACAATTATACATTCATCCACTAAATCTTTTGTGATTTCTTGAATTTGGCGGATAGCTTCATCATTGGTACGATACCCTCGGCCAATTAACAAGGTGCGATCGTCCAGCCAAACTAGGTCTCCTCCGTCAGCCACTGCATCACCGGTGAGTTCTCCTAAAATTGGAATGTTCTTTTCATGTAAAAAACTTTTATATGCTTCTGCCTCCGGCTGACGCAGCTTTTTCCCTGATTTTAAAATGATCGCCCCTTTTGTGGTGAATTTTACAGGGTCATGGGCATAAAGAGAATCTAATCCTACTGTTTCTGTAGCAGGTAAAAACTCAATTTCAGCTACATGTTCTTTCATAATAGCAAGAAACTGTTCAAATTCTTGATGTGCCTTTATGTAATCTGGTTCATGGATGTAATTGAATTTTTTCCATTCATTACTCAAATGTTCTTGATTGATAAAAGCATCCTTAGGATGTTTCATAATGACTTTATTAAGTTTCTTATACATTGACGAAACCAAGTCAACCTCTCCTTTCTTTTCCGCATAGTGGAAAGCACTTTCTTACAATGGAAATTTATAATATGATATTATAGTAAAGAAAATTACATGTCAATATATTTTGAATTTACAGATTATTTTATATAAGATATCTAAAGAGACATGATAGGAGTGGGATTCATGCAAACAATTGACCGAGCAATGCAGGTAATTAAAGTACTTAATGAAAGCGATATTAAAAGGTGGTATTCTATAACAGATTTATCTAAGGAATGTAAACTGCCAGTCAGTACCATGCATCGTCTATTACAATCAATGATCAAACACGGACTAGTCCAACAGGATCCGGATTTAAAACTATATTCAATGGGGAATACATGGTTAGAATATGGCTTAAAGATGTATGATACCTTTGATTTTGTAGGGCTGATTCGTCCCGAAATGGAGAAGTTAATGCATGAAGTGGAAGAGAGTGTTTACTTTAGCAAACCAATAGGCTTAGAGGCTTTATTGATGGAGAGAATTGACTGCCCTCATAACCCCATCCGGATTTATGATCAACTGGGATTAAGAATCCCGATGAATATCGGTGCTGCTAATAAGGTTATGCTAGCAAATATGCCTAAGGACGAAGCCCTAAAAATTGTAAATGAATTAGTTACAGAGAAAGATTCAGAATCATTCCTACAGCTGCTAGAAACTATTCGTAAACAAGGCTATGGGGAAAGCCATGGGGAAAAAACAAAAGGCACCTCCTCGGTTGCAGCTCCTATCTTCAATCACTCGAACGAACTAATAGGAGCGCTCAGCATCGGTTATGTTAACTTCAATTTATCGGTGGAAAGGCAGCGATTTCTCATCGAAAAAGTAATACAATATGGCTTACATATTTCGGTGAAGCTGGGAAGTAAAAAATAGAATTCAATTCGATAATGTGCATTTTCATATTTTATCTAGAAAAAAAGTACAAAATAGTCCTTCAGTTTCCGATAAATGAACATACTACTTAAGGCGCAAAAAAAGGTAAATGCGTTCAGCATTTACCTTTTTTAGGGGCATCATTCTTATTTATTTGATTGATTTCCTTTAGCATCACGTTCTACATCCATTTTTGTTACAGGTAGATATCCTTGTTCTTTTAAAAGATTGTTTTGAATATCCTCTGACATCATAAAATCAAGGAATGCCTTAGCAAGATCTGTAGCTTCACCTTTTGTATATGAGTGCTCATACGCCCATACAGGGAATTTACCAGTTTGTACATTTTCAGCAGTTGGTTCAACACCATCAATGGAAAGAGGTGTTACAGAATCATCAGTGAAGTATGAAAATGCAAGGTAACCAATTGCACCATCTGTTTCGTTAATAATCTTTTTAACAGTGTTTGAAGAGTCTTCTGTGATTCCTTCAGCAGGAGTTGCACCATCAAGAGCAAACTTATTGAATACTGCACGTGTACCTGAAGAGTCAGGACGGTTTACAAGAACGATTTTTTGGTCTTTTCCGCCAAGTTCTTTCCAGTTAGTAATTTTTCCAGTGAATACTTTGATTAAATCTTCTTTTTTAATATCTTTAATACCGACTTTAGGGTTAACAGCAGCAGTCATACCTACAACAGCTACTTTATGGTCAACAAGCTGATCAGCTGGAATACCTTCTTTTTCCTCGGCAAATACGTCTGAGTTACCAATTTGTACAGAACCTTCTGCAACTTGTGATAAACCTGTACCAGATCCACCAGCTTGTACTTGAACATCAACTTTTGGATTTTGAGCCATGAATTCTTCAGCAGCTGCTGCTACTAATGGCTGCATTGCAGACGAACCAGAAATAGATAGTGAACCTGAAAGTTCTTTCTTTTCCTCAGTTTTAGGAGTGTCCTTGCTAGTGCTACCCTCTGTTTTGTCAGTTGATGTACCGCCTCCACAAGCAGCCATGAAAACCATTACTGCGGCTAATAATGTAAGAAGGCTTAAATTTTTGATTCGTTTCATTTGCTTTATTTCCCCCTATTTTGATTCATATTATTATATGAATCTATTTGTTTTCCTTACAGTTATAAATATAGACCATGATTATTAATTGAGTTTGAAGTGAATGTAAAGGTTTTGTAAAAGTCTAATTTTTATTATATTAATAGTTTAATTATTAAAAGATATCTCTGTAAGTTGGAAATAGAATAGGAAAAAGCGGAACGATTCAGTTCCGCTCTACTATACCAACTTAAATAAATTCATTTTATGCTGAAAGTTCTTGGTCGTGTTTTGACTTTGAATGATTCTGATTCCCACTAATCCACTGATACATAATCGGAATAACTAACAGGCAAATAAGTGTTGAACTGATCATTCCACCTACCACCACTACACCCAGTGTTTGGGAAATGATCGCATCCCCGTTACCTGATATAGCTAAAGGCAATAGAGTTAATATAGTGGTTCCAGCTGTCATTAATACTGGTCTAACTCTTGCAGCGGTTCCCAAAATAATGGCCTTACTTGGCTCAAATCCTTCTCTTAGATTTCTCTCAATTTTATCCACTAATACAATTCCGTTTGTAACCACAATACCTGTTAACATCAATAATCCAACTAATGCTGCAAGGTTCCATTCAAGCCTAAAAATAAACATTCCAATAACAGATCCAATAAAGGCTAATGGAATACAGATTAGAACTGACAAGGGTGCTTTCCATCCCTGAAAAACAGAGCTTATAATGACAAGAACAAGCAAAATGGAGAAGAATAACGCAATCGCCATTTCAAATATCATTTGGTATACCTGCTCCGGGGCACCTGCAAAGGAATAATCAACACCATCCGGCAACGGAATTTTCTTAAGTTGATCTTTAACTAGTTTCGTCACATGGCCAATATCACTTGAAATGATATTGGCTGTAATTACTGCAAATGGATGTCCGTCCTTTTCTTGAATCACGGAAGTTCCTGCAGGCATTAATAGAGCAAGCTGATCCAAACTCACTTTCTGCTCATCCTTACCTACGAAGACCTCACTTCCAAGCAATGAAAAAATATCCTGTGAGTTCCCATTCTGTTTATCAGTATGAATGACAACCGGGTAGGTATTTTGATTAATGGAGATAAACCCTTTTGTTCCTTCAGCAGTATATTGCTGGATCCGTTCTAAAACATCATCGAGTTTTATGCCATAATGTTCGATGGCTTTTCGATTAAGCGTAATCTCATATTGAGTTGAATGATCATCAACATCGGCAGCCCCCTGTATGGATAATCCAGGAACGAGTTTTAGCTGGCTGCGTATGGTTTGCGCCATGGTTTCCAGCGTCTGGCTATCAGCTCCGGAAAGATTTATTTTTAACTGGGAATCATCCCCTGCAATATTTTGATTCGAAACCGTAAAGACAGCTTTGCTAGACAATGAATTTAGTTGCTCCTGCAAACTTGTAATTAAGGCATTGACATTTGTACCTTCCTTTACCATAATCGACAAATTAGCGATGTTGGGTTTCTGAAGCCACCCTCCTCCTGCATCAAATACATCATCTGACTGTGGCATGAAGGATGAACCCAGACCTGAAGAAAAGGATTTCACTTTTGGATTACTTTCGAGAATTGATTCGATTCTTTTCACTTCAGTGTCGACTTCTACTAGAGAAGTATTCTGCGGCATTTCTACTTGTACCCCAATTTGACTATTGCTGTTCGCCGCTGGTAAAAAGTTCACTGGAAGAAAGGCGGCCCCGGCTGACGCTATCATAAATAATGCAAGACAAACAGACACCACTATTTTTTTACGATTGAACACCCAGGATAGAACTTTATGAGATATTCCCTCAAAATCATCATCCCTCGAAACTGGTTTTCCCCGCCAAAAAAAGTTGTAAAGAACGGGTACAACTAAGATGGAGACAAGTAAGGAAATGACTAAGGCAATCACCACTGACCAAGCAAATCCGGAAAACGCTGAACTCACCAATCCTCCAATCAAGGCAATCGGAACATAAACAGCAACGGTGGTAGCAGTGGACGAAACAATCGCCGGAATCATTTCACAAACTGCATCAGTTAGCAATTGAACACTGGTTTTGCCATGAGCCTCATTGACCTTCCGGTTCATATTATCAAGAATAACAATCGAGTCATCAACCACTCTTCCCATGGCAACAATCAGTCCTGAAACGGTCAGTAGATTGAGACTGACTCCCATCGTCTTTAATAATCCTGTTGTCGCTAATAAACAAATGGGCAGTGAAAGGGCAATTAGTAAAGTAGAACGGACTTTACGGAAGAATAGAAATACACAAATCATTGAAAATAAACAGCCTAATAAACCTTCCTTGATCAGACCCTTTAATGAAGCATTAACCTGCTCGCCTTGGTCAAAAAGGATGGAAACTTGGATATCCTTATTTTTCAAAGCAGGAATATCTTTCATTGTACTTTTTACCCTACTAGATACATCTGTGATATTGGATGAAGAAGTTTTCAACACATCCAAAAGAACACTTGGTTTTCCGTCCGTCCTTGAAATGGTCTCAAGGTTCACAATGGAGTTTGAGATGTCAGCCACATTAGAAAGCTGAACGGATTTGCCTTCTCCGTTACCAATAGGAAGCTGCATGAGATCCTGTTGGTTGAATCCCCAGCCCGTCACTTGAACAGGAATCGATACCTGATTATTTGATACCTTTCCCTCTATTCCAGTTATGTAGTTTTCTGCAAGTGAGCGTTTTACATCATTGACAGAAAGCCCGGCTTTTTTTAAATCCTCGAGCCTTAGTTTAACAGCATATCCCGCTGTTCCACCTCCGGATACCCGCACATCCTTTACCCCTGGAACGGTTTTTAATCGATTAACAAAATCTTCTTGAATCGCCGTGCGAAGTGTATTTTCTGTAATATTGGCAGAAGACCCCATCAGACTCATACGAATAATCGGCATGGAATGGGTACTAAGACGTGTTACTAACGGTTTTTCAGTCCCAGCAGGAAGTTTAATCGTATCTAAGGCTTGTGATACCTGCTCTTCGGCTTGTTCCATGTCATAACTCATGGGAAAGTTTAAACTGATTAATGCCCCACCGTTAAAGGAGGTGGTTTCCACATCTTCAAGACCTTCTACTACCCGGACTGCCTGCTGTATCGGTCCTGTTATCTGGGCTTTTACTTGTTCCGCCTGATAATTATCTGCACGAACTGTCACCGACAGGGTGGAATTATTAATTTCTGGTAAATAATCCCTCTGGATCTGCCATGCAGACATACCACCCCATACAAGTATCAGACCAATTAAGGTTACAATCAAAATCGCACGCTTCATGGTTTCATTTATCAATCGTTTCATATAAACTTATCCAGGCAAAATTTCGCCCGAAAACGTTCCCCCTCTATATGTATTATAATGTAGCGAATTTCTAGGATTTGATGGTGCCATTGGTGAATAGTTTCATTCAGTAACTACCACCTACCACGATTGGCATAGTGAAAAATCTGTAGGTTTTAACAAAAATAGCTATCCTCTCGGATAGCTATTTTTGTGTTTCTACATACCTTTACAGCAATCCCTATTAAAATAGTAGAATAAGCTATTAATCATTGTCAGCAGGTGATGGAGCAAAGCTTTCAGGCTGCTTCTCTACCTCTTCAGGTGCTTGAACCTTTTTCTCACCTGGATATGGCTTATCAAAACCTTTGGTCGCATACCAAACGGCATGATTAAGCATATTAGCGTTGGTTTCATCCGGTGATGCATTTCTACCTACTAACTTTTCTTTGTTTTTATTGGACCACTCTGTCCATTTTTTCGAAAGTTCCTGAGCCTCTGGTGTCACCTTTTCTGTGTTAGCTAGTGCTGCCGTATTTGCATTTGGCTGGCCATTTAAGGTGTCAAGCGGTATTTGGTTTTGCTCTACTTTATATGGAGTAAAGTCTGGTTCATTTGTAAAGATTTCGCTCATTGGTTCCGCAGCTGCATCGTTCTGATTCATAGGCTGAAGTCCCAAGATTTGTTCAATACTGCGAACCATGTTAATAACTGTCCAATAGTGGCTGTTTGTCACACCTTTTTTCACCCATGGACTGATGACAAACGCAGGTTCACGGTGCCCATCCACGTGGTCAAGACCATTTTGTGCATCATCTTCAGTAACAATAATAACAGAATCTTTCCAATATTTACTGTGAGAAATTAAATCGACAATTTTACCAACAGCCAAATCATTATCCGCTACCATTGCCTGGGGTGTAGGAGACCCTGTAGCAGTACCGTTTGTATGGTCATTTGTGATCCACAACTGGTTCAATGCCGGTAAATCATCATTCTTTACATGTTGTTCAAACTGACGCTTGAAAATTTCAAAACGATACTGGTCTGGAATGCCCATATCAAATGTAGGGAACGGCTTATGTGTAATTGGCCCGAGTGACGGAATATCATATTTCGCCTCATAGTTGCCAATTGGAACATGCAACTGGCCTTGCTTTTGACCAGAAAGGATTAAGGAATCATTATACCAATCAGTCCAACTTCCACGCGGTGCTGTACCGGTAAAATCAGTAGTGTCTTCGCCAAAGTTTTCTACGGATAAACCTTGTTTGATTGCTTGATCCCATAAATGTCCGGTAGGTGCATAGGCCATTGGGTCTCCAGCTCCACCCGGATAGCTTCGAACGTTCGCTGCATCTGTTTCTTTATCTTCATAATCTGTGTTTGTACCCTGCATTACCCATTGGTGTCCGCTGGCAGACTGAATACCGGAAACATAGAAATTATCTAATAGTGGATAAGTTTCAGCTAATTTATGGAAGTTTGGAGTAACAGCTCTTGGGAACTGCGTTAATCCCACTTCCCCATTGCCCTTACCTAAGTCTCCGAGCACTTGGTCATACGTACGGTTTTCTTTTACAATATAGAATACGTGTTTAATAGTAGATGGCTCGCCAATACGCTCTGGCATTGCAACTGGTTTTTTGTTATTTCGAGCCTCGGCATTTCGGTTCTTTATGCCATACCAGTTGTTGTTTGAATATACTTGCTTTGTTCCTTTAACAAGGTCTTCCGCTGAAGGGAAAGGAATCAATGATAACGATCCAACCTGAGCGTAAGAAGAGTGTCCAGTTACTTTGACCCCTTGAATCGTTAAATCACGGGCCGGACCTTGTGAACCAATACCATCGGCATTTACTACTACTAAATTTTTATTTTTATTGTCTACTGCAATATCAACAGGGAACCAAGCAGTGGGTAAAAGACCTTGCAATTCAGGTGTCTTATCAGGGCCTTGCCAATCATAAACCGCAATCGCGTTATCGCGGCCAAGGCTGACCATTAATTTATTATCAACTACTTTGACAGCGTTTGGAGCCGCACCTTTATGAGCATCTGGATATGGTTCGATGTCAATGGTTTGTACAACTGTATTGGTTTTGGAGTCGATAACCGAAACTGTGTCACTATTTGTATTGGTTACAAATATGTATTGGCCTGACTGCGTCATACGCTCTGGCTGTACGCCAACTTCAATCGTTTTAGTAACGGTGTTGGTAGTAAGGTCAATAACGGATACCGTTCCAGTAGAAGTAGCTCCTGTTTTTGGATCTACAACCACTTGAGTTCCAGATGAGTCAACAGTCGTATCTCCAGCCTTAGCTTTCCTTCCGCCCTGGTTGGTTACGTAAGCTGTATTTCCATCTACTAAAATGCTTGTTGGGGCATTATCCACAGCAATTTTTGCTGTCAATGCTCCGGTTTGAGGATCAATGACACCAAGGCTGTTGTCACGGTTAAGTGCTACTAAAAGCTGGCCTTGTGCTCCAACTGCTAGATCAAGCGGGTTGATATTTCCACCAACAGCTGGATTTGGAAGAGTATAAGTTTTTTGGATAGCAGGAGTTCCATCTACACCAACAGACATCACCACAACCTTACCTTTGCCGCCTGAAGATCCTGTAGCATATAACTGATTTCCGTCTTTTGAATACGCTAATCCCCACATACTAGAAAGACCTAAAGATAAATCTTTGACAGTTAATTTTCCTGTTGCAAGATCAACAACATTGATCCCCTTGCCGCCGTAATTGCTTCGGCCAACGATGGTTACAGCTGTTTTCCCATTTGGATTAACTGCAACCGTAATCGGGTTACCGCCAAATTCAATTTGCTTTCCAGCAGGTGTAATCAATTGATTCACAGGTGTTTGTACAGAACCATCTGCTTGATTACCTACTAAATTGCTTCCAAACCCGCTTTCTTGTGCAGCGTAAGCCCCAGCTGACCCCAATAGCATGGTACTTAAAGTAAGTCCCGCCAGCAACTTTTTCTTTTTTCTAAGCTTTTTTAACATTCCTCTCATCCCTTCCTTAATACTCTAATAGGATACTATTCTTTTATTAAGCTATAATTTAGCCATTGTAAAAGTTAAACAAGGCAATGTAAAAGATAAATAAACAAAATTCAAACTATTTATCTATATCTTTAAGACTATCCCTCATTTTGAATTCTATAATTTCAGTAGTTAAATCATCTTTACATCGTTATTTTAATATTTTTTTAACAATTGCTTCATCATTCCTTAAAATTCCTTCCTTATAATTGGTCTATATAAAGCCATACTAAAAGGAGGAGGATACTAAATGTTCCTACAAAAGTTAGCTCAAGGTGGAATGATTACGATTGAGTACTATCGAAATGGAATTTTACGGAGCCTTAAAGGACGGGTCTATCATCTAAATCTCAAAAAACAAGTTATTTCGTTAATAGATGAAAAACAAGTCCTTCATTCTATTCGTTTATCTGGCATTAAACAAATTCATTAAGTCTAAAAAATAACCTCTTTACTTTAAGGTTATTTTTTTTGCCCTTAACTCTCAGTCAAAGATATACTAATAAAAGAAAAGAACCCAATAAATCAATTGAGTTCTTTTAAATGATAATAACTTCTTTTAAGAAGATTAGCTTGGATCTCCTGATTGTAAACCTATTTCCATGGTATTTATCTTTTGCTCAAGGTCATTAATTGAATCTTGTAAAGCCGCTTGATTCAAAGTACTGTTCAGTAGCTTATTTACTGTAGCTGCTGCATTATCGAGCGCAGTCCACTCTTCAAAATGATCAGACGATGCGATACTATAAAACCCTTGTATTCCCTGAATAATTCCCTTTATTTCTGGTTTCATTGAATCATAGTTTTTTTCAAATTGATATTGTTTAAGTAATGCCAAATGGTGTTTTATATCACTGACAGGGCTTGTGCTGCCATGATTCATTTTGTCATGGTACTTATCGTAAACCATCATCATATGCATTCCATGTGTATCATGAGGTCCCATATGGCAGTGAATCGGCCAAATACCAGGATTGTCCGCTTTCAGCAATAGATCATATTTCTCACCTGGCCCAATCGTAATGGAATCCTTAGACATCGGATTGGAGATGTCACGACCATCAGAAGCTACCACTTTAAAATGATGTCCATGGGTGTGAAAGGTATGAACCTCTGAACCCGCATTAATTAACCTGATCAAATAGGTGCCTCCTTCTTTCACATGAAGAGGTGGTATTTCTGGATATACTTTACCATTTATCATATAGTACTTTGCTTTTCGTTCGGTTGTATCATAATCACCAGCCAAGTGAAGATGCTCAGCTGCCGTACCCACATATTGATGCGCTTCTGTTCCTTCGGCTAAACTTAAAAGTGGATCCCTTTCTGAAAGGAGCAAAGTAAATTCCCCATCTGTCTTATATTTGGCTTGTTTTGGCTCTTCGATAAATGCTCCATATAAACCCATTTCAGGATGCCGATCCGGTTCAACATGACAGTGATAATAATAAGTACCTGCATGTTTAGCATCAAATTCGTAGGTGAAGGAATCTCCTTTCATGGTTGGATGTTGGCTCATATCAGGTGTTCCATCCCCTGCAAAACTATTGTCGACACCGTGAAAGTGAATCGTATGTACTTCTTTTTGCTGATTATGGAACACTACCTTAACGTGATCGCCCTCTTTGACACGTATTTCAGGCCCAGGAACACTAGGCGGAGAAGCCGGAGCATTTTTCTTAGGATCCCATAAACCAAAGCCCCAAGAATATAGTGTTGTTCCTTGAGCCACTTCCTGTTCCATATCTGCTGCGTATAAATGAAACACCTTTGTTTCAACTTTATTTGGCTGGGCCGAGGCCGCTTTCAGTTTAGCACCTAAGACGAAAAACACTAGTGCTGCAAAACAACAAAAAATACAAATAAATATAATAATCGATCGCTTTTTCATATAAACGCTCCTAGTTGATAATATAAATAGAAGGAATGCGGCTTTTAATGAACAATTAACTCCGGTAACCTGATTACCGGAGTTAATTGTTTAAGATTTATTTGTTACTTAAATCGCTTTTTACATCTCGATTTGTATTTTGTAAGTCTTCTAGAGAAGGTAACCCAGAGATATAACCTACTCCACCAGTACGATCAATTCCGATTTCTTTTTCCATCGCCTGTTCTAATTCAGTTTTATCTACTGCAGTAATCTTCTTACCTTCTAATTCATCGCCTGGATGCTGGAAATTACTCATAATATAAGAGAATCCATTACGGTTATCTGCAGCAAACAAACCTGTTGATTCCGCACCGGATGGCACAGATAAAATTCTTGATAATTCCTTTGTATCCACATTATAAGCCCAGACAAAGTTATTGGTATGCATTCCGCTATCCTCGCCAATAAATAAGGTCCTTAATGCTTCTGAATAGCTTAAATTATCTGTATTGGCTACTTTATTTACATTCGCTGTATTTCCGTATGTGTCTGCTGATGGCATATCTTCACCTGCAATTAGCCCAGACATACTAGCTGCCACATATTTGCTATTAATCTTTTGACCTGTGCTGTCTTTTTGACCCTCAGTTAAATCTAATTGATAAGTAACACCTGATTTAATTTTTGGTAGTTTCATATCATCAACTGGATCGGCAGCATTTTCGACCATACCATTACTTTGATCGGAAATCGCAATGTAAACTTTTTTATCCTTTTCGTTTAGGGTCACACCTTCCATTTTGTTAAACTCAGATGTTGCCCCAAGCAGTGCTGCATAACGGCGGGACTCTAAAAACGCTGCTGCCTTTTCCATGCCAGGCTTAAGCTTTAAGTATTCTGTTTTTCCATATGAATATTGCTTGATAGCTTTAAAGCCCTCTTTTGGAACATCAGAAGTTTCAAAAATATCGCTGAACTTAATGCCGCTGTCGATAATATTTTTAACTTCCTTATCGGTTGAATGACCAAGTTTGATCCATTCTAAATTACCAGCTCCGCCATTCTCTGTGCCGGTTTGGTGGAATTTCGCTGCATATAGTGTACCAGCTGTAAGATCTTTTGCTTCATCCGCTACATACATAAACATAGTTGTATAGGAACCATCATCTCCAAAGAATGCTGTACGCTGATCAGGCATCATCTTCATTAATTCATGAGAGAAACGGCCAATACTATAATGTTTTGCAACAGAAGCCTCTCCATATTTATCTACTTTAATTTCAGGAATGAATCCATAAAAATACGGATTTGCCTTTGACTTGTCCCCAAAATAAAGCTTAGCAAAACTTTCTACCCCTGTTCTTGCAGAGGAATTTGGATCCAGTTCAAAACTGCGTGCATCTGGCTCATACTCTTCAGAACCTAAATGTGTATTCCATGGTGAAAGGGAACCGTTACATGGTATCCACAATCCATTAACACTTGAAAAATCAATTTTCTTAACCTCTTTAGGTGTTAATTCCCCAGTTTCTTTATTTTGTTCCAATGTAGATAATGACATGGAAGCAGGAACAATACCATATGCCGATTTACCGGCAGCATCAATTGTTTGGTATTCATAATGGGTAACCATGTATTGTTGTCCATGGATTGGGTTCAATAAACTATTAGAATCCGGAGCATCTGATACATAATATGTAGGTTTTCCTTCCACACTCGTATCCATAATTGGGTCACCATTGACATCGATTGGTGTGCCTGCAGGAATCATTTTCCCCTTGTTCTCGGCTACCTTATCTTCAGACTTAAAAAGCCTCTTATACGATAGTGGAAAATTCTTCACTTCACCATTACTATACTTTACATCCATAGATGCGTTCGTATAAGTTTGCACCATTTTATCAATCGTTTTCGGTGCTTCCATCCCATTAAACTTTACGGAATCAATGGTAACATGACCATTTCCTGCGGCTGCAGCAGGTGTTAATGCAGGAATAGTTAGTGCTAGTCCTAGTGCAATAGTAGTCGCTTTTTTGCTAAAAATATGTTTTCCCATTGTTATCCCCCTAGTATCTAGAAACATTTTGTTCACATATCTATTAAATAAAAAAAATATTAATCTGGAGTTTCTGGATTGTTAAGGGTAAGTAAAGTTAGGTTAATTCCTTGTAAAGTTTCTACATATTAAATTGTAAAAAACAGTAACTAAAATTATCATTTATTTAGAGCTCACATTTTAACTACGAAATTTATTACTATATTACTTAAACCATGGGGGATATCATGAAAAATAAAATACTAGTGATTGATGATGAACCATCAATAGTTACTTTACTTCAATATAATTTAAGCCAGGCAGGTTTTGAAGTGTTAATAGCCATGGATGGTGAAGAGGGTAAAAGGATTGCTGAAACGGAGTCTCCAGATTTTATTCTATTAGATTTAATGCTGCCAAAGTTAGATGGAATGGAAGTGTGTAAGCAACTTCGACAACAAAAGATTATGACTCCTATATTAATACTCACAGCTAAAGATGACGCACTTGATAAAATATTAGGGCTAGAGTTAGGTGCGGACGATTATATGGTTAAACCATTTAGTACGAGAGAGGTCATTGCGAGAATAAAAGCAATTCTTAGAAGAACCCAGTTTCAGACTGAAGCGTCTGACATAAAAATCGATGAAAAAGAATTTGTAATTGGTGAATTAATAATCTATCCCATGAAATTTGAAGCTTATTTCAAAGGAAACCTCATAGAATTAACTTTAAAGGAATTTGAATTGCTCGTTTATCTGGCAAAAAATAAGGGACGAGTTCAAAGTCGTGATGAATTGCTCAACGCTGTGTGGAAAAATGACTTTTCTAGCGATACAAGAATTGTGGATGTCCATATATCCCGTTTAAGAGAAAAAATAAAAGAGGAGACCAAGAAGCCAGTATATATAAAAACTTTTCGAGGAGTTGGCTATAAATTGGAAGAGCCAAAATGTTAAATGCATATGTAAAAGGCTGCCTTCCCTCTTTTTAAGTCTGACAGCCTTTTTATCATCCTTATCTAATCCAAAGTTAATTAAAAAAGTATAGATATTATGCATTTAAATCAAAACGTTGTCCGGTTACAAGGTAAATAACATGTTCAGCGATATTAGTTGAATGGTCCCCAAGCCTTTCGATATATCTGCATACAAAAGCTAACTGCGTAATTTGATTTGTTTGTGACGGATATTTTTGTATATAGTCCATTAATTCTTTAATTAACCTTCCATACATTTCATCTACTTTATCATCTTTCTCCGCACATTTTCTTGCCAACTCTACATCCTCTGTTAGGAAGGCTTTTAACGAATCACTTAACATTTCTAATGCAAGGTCCATCATTTTTGGAATGTCGACAATTTCTTTAATATGTTTTTCATTCCCAATATGCAATGTTGATTTGGCAATATTAACGGCATTATCGGCAATACGTTCTACTTCAGAAGAAATTTTTAATGCAACAATAATTTTTCTTAAGTCCCTTGCAACAGGTGACTCCTTAGCAATTAGTATAATCGCTTTATTGTTTATTTCATGTTCAAGTTCATCAATAATCGTATCATTATTAATAATTTCTTTTGCTTTTTCAATATCTTGATTTATAAGTGTATCAATACTTTCTTTAATAGCATTTTCCGATTTTCGCGCCATCTCTATCAGCATATCTTTTAATTGTTTTAAATTACTATCGAAATTTAATCTTGTATTCACCATTTTCACCCCTATTAACCAAATCTTCCTGTAATATATCCTTCGGTACGTTCATTACTCGGGTTTGAGAATATTTTTGAGGTACTATCTTTCTCTATTAATTCTCCCATTAAGAAGAACGCAGTTTGATCCGAAACCCTCGAGGCTTGCTGCATATTATGTGTCACAATAACAATCGTATATTTTTCTTTCAGCTCTAATATTAATTGTTCAATTTTTAAGGTTGAAATAGGATCAAGTGCGGATGTTGGCTCATCCATGAGTAAAACATCTGGTTTTGTTGCAAGTGCCCTGGCAATGCACAATCTTTGCTGCTGTCCTCCAGAAAGTCCGAGTGCAGGGGCATCTAACCTGTCCTTTACTTCATCCCAAAGAGCAACGTCCATTAATGATTTAGTAACGATATCATCAAGATGAGTTTTTCTTTTAATTCCATGAATTCTTGGTCCATAAGCGACATTATCAAAAATGGATTGTGGAAAAGGATTTCCTTTCTGAAAAACCATCCCGACATTTTTTCGCAATTCTACAAGATCCATTTTTTCATTTAGAATATTTTGACCGTTATAATTTATTTCCCCAGTCATCCTTACATTTGGAACATAATTAATCATTAGGTTTAAAGTCTTAATAAAGGTTGACTTGCCACAACCAGAAGGTCCAATAATTGCGGTTACTTCTTTTTTGTTTATAGGAAAGTTTATACTCTTTAATGCATGATGCTCTCCATACCATAGGTTCAAATCGTTTATTTGAAAAACCTGTCTATGTACCGTTATGTTAGCCATGCTGCTCCCCCTTACCCGAACCTTCCAGAAATATATTCTTCCGTTTTTTTCATCGAAGGATTTGTAAATATTTTTTCCGTGAGGTCATATTCAATTAAATCACCACTTAAAAAGAAAGCTGTCTTATCTGAAATACGCGATGCTTGCTGCATATTGTGAGTAACAATAATAATCGAATAGTCCTTTTTTAATTCCAATATTAGGTCTTCAACCTTCGCGTTAGAGATAGGATCTAGTGCTGAAGATGGCTCATCCAGAAGCATAACGGTTGGTTTCATGGCAATTGTCCTAGCAATACAAAGACGTTGCTGCTGTCCGCCTGAAAGTGATAGTGCTGATTTTTGAAGTCGATCTTTTACTTCCTCCCACAATGCTGCCTTTCGAAGACTACCCTCAACAATTTTATCCAGCTCACTTTTCTTTCGAATTCCCGCAAACTTTAAAGCGTGGGTAATATTTTCATATATGGATTTTGGAAAGGGATTAGGTTTTTGAAATACCATTCCGATTTCTTTTCGTAATGCAACCACATTTATTTGCTCTGATAGAATATTTAAATCCTCATAAATGATTTCTCCTTTTGCTCTTGCCCCAGGAATCAGATCGTTCATTCTGTTAATGCTTCGTAAAAAAGTCGACTTACCACATCCTGATGGACCGATTAGCGCTGTAACAGAGTTCTTTTCCATTCCCATTGAAATTCCGTTTACAGCTCGTTTATCACCGTAGAAAATTTCTAAGTTTTTTACATTTAAAATCATTTGTTTCTGATTACTTTGAACCATTTTCGACTCAACTTGCTTTTCTTTCGTTGCTGTAACCACACTTATTCACCTACTTTTATTTAGTTGCCGTAATTTTCCGATGAATCATGCTTCCAATCCATCTGGCTAATAAATTAAAAATTAATACTGAAATGACTAAAACGGCTGCTGCACCGCTTGATACCTCTTCGACATCAGGAATCAATCCTTGGGTATTAACTGACCAGATATGTACTGCCAGAGTTTCTGCTGGACGAAAGATATTTAATGGTGAGGTTTGTGAAAATGGATTCCAGTTTGCATAATCAAGTCGCGGTGTAGATAGACCAGCCGTAAACAATAACGCAGCTGCTTCACCAAAAACACGACCTGCTGCAAGAATTATACCTGTTAAAATGGTTGGAAATGCACTCGGCAATATAACTGTTTTAATCGTATGCCAATGAGTAATACCTAAAGCAAGACTAGCCTCTTTTAATTCCCTTGGAACCGAACGAATTGCATCCTCACTTACTCGGACTATAACTGGTAAATTGAATACGGTTAGTGCTAATGCTCCCCCTAAGATGGTATAGCCCCAACCTGTTAAATTAACAAACATTAGAAGACCAAACATACCAATTACAATTGAAGGGAGTGACGCTAGAACTTCTACACAAGAACGAATAGTATCGGTTACCTTACCTGGTTTAGCATATTCAGCCATATAAATTCCACCGCCGACACCTAGAGGTACAGCGATCAGCATGGTGATAAACAGAACATAGAACGAATTAAATAATTGATCCCGAATCCCGCCTCCAGCTCGTACATTGCTGGAGGGAGCTGTTAAGAAATTTAAAGATATATTTTTTAATCCGTTTACCAAAATATAATAAAATAAACCAACAAGTGTCAAAATGATAATAAGAGCTATTAAATAGAAAATTCCGGAAGCAATTCGATCCGACGTTTTGGTATTCATTACATTTTCCTCCTTGAGGATAAATAGCGTATAAGGAGAATAAATGCGAACGACATGACTAATAAAATTAATCCCATCGACCACAAAGTATTATTTTCTACACTTCCATAAGTAGTATGACCCATGTTTAATGTAATAATGGTGGTTAAGGTGGCAGAAGCATCTAATAAACTTGATGGTAAATCCTTTACGTTTCCAATAACCATCTGCACAGCTAACGCTTCACCAAATGCTCGCGCCATTCCAAGTACAATCGCAGTGAGAAGTGTTGGTAACGCTGCTGGAATCAGCACTTTTCTGATGGTTTGCCATCGGGTTGCACCAAGAGCATAAGATCCTTCTCTTAGGGTTTTAGGTAAAGAACTCATCGAATCAGTTGCAATCGTTGTTACAGTTGGCAAAATCATTACGGACAGGACAATGGTTCCTGAAAGTAAACTAAAACCAAGACCTCCTACATTCTCCCTGATAAATGGAACTAATACGGTAAGACCTATGAATCCATAAACAACAGAAGGGATTCCTACTAATAGCTCAATAACTGGCTGTAATATTTTCCTTCCCCAAGACGGAGCAATTTCTGTCATAAAAATAGCTCCTCCTATTCCTAAAGGTGCCGCTACCAAAGCTGACAGAAATGTCACGGCAAAGGAACCAAAGATGAACGGTAAAGTGCCATATTCAGGGTTAGCTTGATTAGTTGGGTTCCAATTCTTACTAGTTATAAATTCAATTAAGCTAACACCATTCTTAATAAAGGATTGAAGCCCTTTTAATCCTAGAAAAATGGTGATTGCAATGGTTGCCGATATCATAATAACAGCACATAAAATAACGATGATTTTTCCCCTTAATTCTCCATCCACTCGACTATTACCTGATTTTAACAATCTTTCTTTTGCAGAAAGCAGCTTTTCCATGTTTCACAATCACCCTCAATTACTTTTTAAGGGTAAATGTGCATTCAGGACATTTACCCTTTTTATACCTAAAACGGTTGATTACTTATTTGTTTGATTCCCTTTAGCATCACGTTCTACTTTCATTTTTGTTACAGGTAAGTAGCCCTGTTCTTTTAACAAGGTGTTCTGAACGTCGTCTGACATTAAATAGTCTAAAAATGCTTTCGATACTCCACTCGGTTCTCCCTTTGTATAAGAATGTTCGTATGCCCAGATTGGGAATTTACCTGTTTGGACGTTTTCATCTGTTGGTTCTACTCCATCAATTGATAGTGGAGTTACTTTATCATCTGTAAAATAAGAGAAGGCTAAATAACCCACTGCACCATCGGTTTCATTCACAATTTTTTTAACGGTGTTGGAAGAATCTTCTGTAATTCCTTCTGCAGGAGTAGCGCCATTAAGTCCAAATTTATTAAATACAGCGCGGGTCCCAGAAGCATCAGGGCGGTTAACTAAAACAATTTTTTGATCTTTACCGCCAACGTCTTTCCAGTTTGTAATTTTCCCTGTAAAAACTTTAATAAGATTATCTTTTGAAATGTCTTTAATGCCAACATTAGGGTTAACTGCTGCAGTGATTCCAACAACCGCTATTTTATGGTCGACTAATTGATCAGCTGGAATGCCTTCTTTTTCTTCTGCAAAAACATCCGAGTTTCCGATTTGAACAGATCCCTCTGCTACTTGAGATAACCCAGTACCTGATCCCCCAGCATTTACTTGAATATCTACATTTGGATTATTTGCCATAAATTCCTCTGCTGCGGCAGCTATTAGGGGCTGCATTGCAGATGAGCCGGAAACAACTAAAGAACCAGAAACTTCTTTTCCACCTTTATCAGCAGTGTCTGTAGTTTTATCTTTTGATCCACCGCCACAAGCAGTAACAAACATCATTAAAGTTACCATTATCATCAAATTGCTAAAATTTCTCAGACTTTTCATTTTTGTACGTCCTCCCAAGAATAAGTTTTGGTTATTGTCCGCCTTACATTTTCATCAAGAACCTTTAGAGGTCAACTTGTAGAATTCGATGTAAGGTTGTAGCTATGTTTTGTTTTGGTTAGAAAAAATTATTTCTCTTTTATATAATGTCTTCCGAAGAATTATTTATTAAAAAAATATGTCTTTTTCTTTAATAGCATAGTGTATTTTATTTTTTTAAAAAACTATATTAAGAAGAATACAGTTTTTTGTTTTCCATTATTGATTATTAAGTGAGGGATTAAATTTGTTAAAAGATAACCAAAACAAAGATTCGGCTATGGTAGCAAATCAAAAAATGAGTGAAAAATTCAAAGACTATGGTGCAAGGGAAGCTTCCGAGGTAAATTCCGAGGCAGATAGGGCAAATCAAGAAATTCAGGAAAAATTCTACGGGAAAACTGAAGAGGACAACCTCCTTCCTTTTCATGTTGATATAAACAATCCTCCAATAAAAAAATAAAACCTCAGCCATCTGAGGTTTTATTTTTTTATGAGCGTTAAAACAGTGCAGAACTCCACCTATTTAGCACCAAGTATATTTTTGCAATTTTCGCATATAAATAACTTAAAATAGGAATCTATTAATAAAGGATGAGATTCAAACTTTATGAAACTTAGCTGTTTGGCATCAAAACTTAATGAGTTGACGTATTCCTTATTATTAGCAGGTTATAAAACTTGTTCATCAAATTGGGCTAAAAAAGGAAAAAAAACTCTCTATCATTCTCTTTGGTTTGTTACAAAAGGAACTGGTGAAATTGTGATAAACGGTAAAAAAAATACACTATCCCCAGGAAAACTGGTCATTTTTACTCCGGGGATGATCTGCGATAAAAAAACTGCCCCAAAAGACCCTCTGGAATTTTACTTTATACGTTTTACGCATGCCTGGGCATTTGAGAAGCAGGAACAATGGCATTTTAAACTTCCACAGGATCTTCCTTTTCCATTACATGGAGTGTATACCATAAAAAACAGTGCTGGTGTTGTCCTTCTATTAGAAGAAATAAATCATTTAACAAAACGAAGAGGTGCAACAATCGCCTTTAAACAAAAGATTCTTTTTCAAGAACTGCTCCTAACTTTTATACAAGACTTTCACTCTCAAACCGTTACAGGGGATTCAAGTCAAGTAATTGAAAAAACCATTGATTACATAAGTAATCATTATAATCAGATTATAACCTTAACAGACTTGGCAAAGATGGCTGGCTTAAGTAAAAGTCATTTTTCAAGACTCTTTAAAAAAAATGTCGGATACAGTCCGATTGAATATTTAACCCATCTTCGGATCGATCGAGCAAAGGAGCTTCTTGCCCATTCAGATATAAGGATAAAAGAAGTTAGTCAAAATGTAGGATATGAGGATGAACTCTATTTCAGCAGGATTTTCAAAAAGATAGTAGGAGTCTCCCCTAGTCAGTTCAGTGATGAACAAAAATTATTCCCTTATCCATTAAAAAATTAAAAAAGGATGGCTTACTCAAAAGAGGTACCATCCTTTTTCGCGTTTATTTATACTTTTTCCTTAACCCGTGTTCCTTTGTTCTGATTAACACATAATTGATAGTAAGCTGATTGATTTCTCACCAGCTGTTGATGGTTCCCCATTTCTACGATTCTACCTTTATCTAAAACAATAATTTTATCTGTATGTTGAATCGTGGAGAGGCGATGAGCAATAATAATCGTTGTTCGATTCTTGGACATCTCTTTTAAAGTATCTTGAACGGCTATTTCTGTTTCCGTATCAATATTGGCTGTAGCTTCGTCAAGAATGAGCACATCATTATCAGCAATCATCGCTCTTAAAAATGCGAGCAGCTGTTTTTGACCAGCCGACAAGACGGTCCCTTCCTCCCCAAGCATGGTTTCATATCCTTGAGGAAGCATTCTAAAAAATGAATCAATGTTTACAGATTTCGCTGCTTTTATAATGTCTTCATTACTAACATGCCGATGATTTAAGCGGATATTTTCATATACACTTCCTGAAAAAACAAATGGGTCCTGTTGAATAATGCCAATGTGTTTTCTAAGATCATTTAAATGCACATCCTTTATATTGATGCCATCAAGGGTGATGATTCCTTTTTGGTTATCATAAAACCGGTTAACCAGTTGAATAATCGAGCTCTTGCCTGCACCTGTTGCTCCAACAATTCCCACTGTTTCACCCTTTTTTATAGTGAAATGAATATCCTTTAATACCCAATCATCTTTTTCGTAAGCAAACCAAACGTTATGAAAAACGATATTTCCATGGACCTTGTCAGGAAGGGTTTTACCATGAACGGGATTTAGAATAGTCGGTTTGGTTTCCAGCGTTTCAAATATTCGTTCAGCTGAGGCCAGCGCCGCTTGTATTTGGTTAAATCTGTCTGCAAGTCCTCTGAGCGGTTCAAAAAACTGCCTTACATAGTGTGTAAACGCATATACTGTCCCAAAGGTAATACCTCCATCTAAAACACTTCCTCCTCCATACCAAACTAATAGCGATAGCGAAATATTCCCGAACAGGCCGATCGAAGGGTTAAAGATTGAATTAATAATGGTTTGACGCATTCCAGCCCGATAATGCCTCTCATTTAATTCATTAAACATCTGCAATTGTTTTTCTTCACGAGCAAAAAGCTGAATCATACTCATACCCGAGAGGTTTTCGGCAAGAAAGGAAAGTAGCCTTGAAAGGAGTGTACGCAGATTTCTTTGGGTTGTACGTAACACCTTTTTAAAATAAAAAGTCACGATTCCAATAACAGGGATGACTAAGAAGCAGATAAGTGTTAGTTTAACACTCATATAAAGCATCAGGATAAGGATTCCAACTAGAATAAGTACCTCTTTTACTAAATTAACAATGACTTGTGAGTAGAGCTGGTTGAGGGATTCGACATCATGAGTAACCCTTGTTACTAACCTCCCAATCGGATTTTGTCTATAAAATGACATCTGCAATCGGGAAAAATGCCGGAACAGTGCTTTCCGAAAATCGTAAATCACATACTGCCCAGTAAATTGAAGGGAGTTATTCTGAAAATAGGTACATAAGGCAGAACCGATGATCAATAATAAATACAGGATTCCTAAATAGATTAACCCTTGATAATCATTTGTTCTAAATACATTTACCTCTTTAGAATGTAAGAGAGTAATTGGATATGAATGACCGCTGATCATGATTTCATTGTTTCTTGAATTGACTTTATAATCCTTACTCTGATTGAATCCTTTATTCCAACCATGAACAAGATAATAGGAATTTTTTATTGGTACGATAGCAACTTTCTGAGTTCCCGAAATCGGTTGAAATGGAGAATCGGAAGGATTCAATCGAAAATAAACGTTATGGTCCAAGATAGCTATTTCCTTAAATGAGATGTCATCTTTTTTCAATCGTTCTTTTACTATGTGGGCTTTTGACTGCTGAGTAGAAATCATCGGGTTATATAATCCATTTATGTGGGAGTCAATCGCGATTTTCAGTATAAAGGGCTGCGCTAAGCTGGCTATAACAATAAATCCCGTTAACAGAATCGAAAATAAAATCAGTTTCCAATATGGTTTAGCGAACGATAGCATTCCCTTTGCAAGTTGACGGTCAGCCATTTTTGGATGGTTTCCCTCTTTTTCATTTCGAATCATTAGCCCCTCCTTCTTTTAATAAGAATTTTTCTCTCATGAATGGAAGGGAACTTGGACTGCACTAGTGTGTGCTCTGTTGTCTGCTGGTCATACATTTTTTTATAGATTCCATTTTCTTTTAAAAGTGTCAGGTGTGTCCCCCTTTCCACAATTTCACCATTATCCATAACAATAATTTGGTCAGCATCCTGAATGGTAGATATTCGGTGACTAATAATGATGGAGGTTCGACTCTTCATTTCGGTCCGAAGAGTTCTTAAAATATTAGCTTCTGTTTTTGAATCTACTGCTGACAGACTATCATCAAAAATCATTATAGGTGATGGTTTAATTAATGCTCTTGCAATACTAACACGCTGCCGTTGGCCGCCGGATAATGACAGTCCTCTTTCACCTAATTCTGTACTGAACTGTTCTGGACAATCCATTATGTCGTCATAAATGTGTGCTTGCCTTGCTGCATGAAAAATTTGCTCATCCTGATAAGATTTTGGATCAAAAGCAATATTTTCTTTGATTGTCTCGGAAAATAAAAAATTGTCTTGCGGGACATATGCAATGGAAGAACGAAGTGTTTTTAATGGGACATCGCGAATTTCATGTTGATCGATATAGATTGTGTTTTTAGGAGGATTGTATAAACGTAGAAGTAAGTTGACTAAGGTTGATTTTCCACTGCCTACTTTCCCAACAATGGCCAAACTGGTTCCTTTAGGGATTGAAACGTTGATATTGCGCAAAGCGTACTCCTTGTTCAGTTGATACTTAAAAGATAAATTTTTTATTTTTATATTCCCCTTAATAAAAGTTAAAGGGAGCACCCGTTCTTCATCTTTAATTTCAGGTTCAGTGGATAATACATGACGAATTCGGTAATCTGCGGCTTTTCCTTGTTGGAGTAGATTAATGACCTTACCAATGTTTTCAATTGGGCCTATCAACATGGATAAATACGTATTAAAAGCGACAAAATCCCCAAGTGTGATAGTGCCTTTCATGACCAAAATGGAACCCACTACGATTGATAGTAAATAACTAAGTCCAATAATCCCTTGACTTAGTGAGGTAAAAAGGGAGTTTGAGCGAATTAATTGTTTATTTACCTCAACGTTTGACTTATTTTCTTTTGCAAACTTCAATGTTTCTTCTTCTTCTTGAACATATGTTTTAATTACACTAATTCCGGCACAAAATTCTTGGACACGGCTTGTTAATGTGCCTATCGCCTCTTGTACTTTTAGAGAATGTGTTAGTATCTTAGTCCGAAACCGATAGGCAATATACGTTAATCCGGGTAAAGGTAATAAAACAAGGAGCGTTAAATAAAGATTAATCGTTCCAGCCATCATAATTACAGCAATCGTAATTAATACAGCTGCTTCTACCATTTGAAAAAAACCTTGCATGCCAATTTGCCTTAGAATATTTACATCGTTTACGGCATGAGCCATCAAATTCCCAATTCGCTGATTCTGGAAGTATTCTGCTTGCATTTTCTCCCAATGAGAAAACAATTGAGTCCTCAGATCCCGTTCCAAGATTCTTGACATTCGAAATATATAGATTCGTCCACTTGACCGAAACAAAAATGTACCAATTCCTAGAATTGTAAACCATAAGGCTAATCCCCACAGTTCCGAAACTTTAATGGATTCATTTTGCAGTCCATCTGTGAATTCCTTTAGTAACATTGGAACCCATAACTGTAGTATGAGTGAAATCGATAAAAGGATGGATCCAAGTAAATAACTCCACTTATGTAACAAAAAATGTTCTCTAAAGATGGAAGCATTTCTCATCGTAACCGCTCCTTCATAAAGGAATATGCTAAGGATATCCTAACTTTCTAACAATCACAATGGATTTCCCCATCATCTTTCATGGATTATCATGCTTTAAAACTAAAAAATAACCTCTTTCCTTGAATTCACGGAAGAGGTTGAACGTATATACAGAATGCTGAATCAACATATTTATAAATTACCTACTTGTCCATTACGGGCTCGCCTTAATTACATACACTAAATAGAATTCATCAATTAGGAGTGAAGAATATGTCTTCTAACATGTTGACAAATGTCAGATTTGCCTTGGCTTATACGGTACAAGCCATTCGATATACAGAAAGTGCCTTAATCTTTTTTCGGGAACTGACTGCTTTTCCTTTTCCTCCGAATCCGATAAAAGAACAATTCTACCAAGATGCGATTGATAGTCTTACAGAGTCCTATCTGGCCATTAAGTCTCTACCCTTTGATACTTATCTCCCAAGTGACCCCCTTTTTCCAAATATACCTGTAGCTCCTGAAATCCAAGATAATGAATTATTGATTAATCTTTCTGATAATCGAATTTCACTGGCTTTAAATAAGAATAACGAATCGATTAATAATATTAACCAAGCTATATTGTTAAGTAGTAAGAACGATAAACTTAATGGACAGCTTCTATTCATTAGACTTGAGTTAGAACTAGCAAGAGAATCATTGGTTGCGGGTATAAATGCTTCTGATTTTATGATGGGTTAAGAGACTGGTACTGTTCCTTTTTAGGACAGTTCTTTTTTTGAGAATAAAAACTTTATAGAACTTTAATAAAACTTAATCTGGTAATCTAGTGTTACCTGGGACATTAGCTTTCAAACGTTGTTCCTCCCTTTCCCCTACATATTTTTTTCAAGGATATATTTTATTTTTTCCAAGTCTTTTTTGTTAGCTTTTTTCATCATCGATCCCATGAATGGAGTGAACAGTTTTGAAAATCCAGTTGGATTCCCCCTGTTTCGCAGTGTCATTCTAGTTCCATTGTTATCAATCGATTCCCAAATGTAGGTTGTCTCCATTGGAAACGGTCCGTCAGCTGTTCTCATCACGAGCTTATGGCTTGGAACAAATTCGACAACTTCGTATATATATGCTAACTCTTTACCTAAAAAATGAGCTTTGAAGGCAATTTGCGAACCGATTGCTAGCGGTTTTGGTGATTGCCATTCTACTGATTTGATGTTTTCATACCATTCAGGAGCATTGTCAGGATTAGCTGCATACTCCGCAACTTGTTTAAGAGGAGAGTGGATATTTATTTCTGTTACTACGTCTACCATAACTTCATTCACTTCCCAATACCAACTAAGATGTTTTTCATTGATTTTGTTCTACATAATTTTTCAACAAGGTGCCTAAAAGATATTTCCACCCTTCAGAGTGCTCTTGTTCCCAGTTTTCGCGAATGATGCCAGATGCATGATGGGAAAGTTGCAGCAAGGTCGATCCTTCCTTCTCAATAAGACGATAAGTATAGGAACTGTTAACGGCTCCTTGCATTCCTAAATGACCATGGAGGCGGATTTCTTCTGGGGCGTTCACATAGTAAACATTGCCCCATACGGCTCCCTGATTTTCACCCCATTTTTCGATGAATTGTCCGCCTGGTACTGGGCTAAAGGTGAATTGCGACGATTCCCCTTTTGGTGCCAAGCGGAACTCCCACCAATCACCAGCCTGTTCTGTTAATGCTTGGAATACTTGTTCACGGGGAGCATTAATTAATACCTCTTGTTCAATTTTAAAAACTCTGCTTTGTTCTTGTTCTGTTGCTTTCATTCTAAAATCTCCTCCTTTGTTTTCTACAACTGCTTGCAAATTTAGTAGTGAATTAGCAGTTGATTCCATATATTTTCCAATCCATCGGTTATGCATCATCTGGAGTGGAACTGCGTTGAGAAAATTGCGTCGGTATTTTCCTTCACGCCTCACTACAATTAAGTTCCCTTCCTCAAGTAATGATAAATGCTTCATAATTGCATACCTTGAGACTTCCGGAAAATAGTCGTCAAGTTCGCCTGTCGTTTTAGGCGATTCCTTCAGAATATCAAGAATTTGTCTGCGAATTGGATGTCCTAATGCTTTAAATAGGGTGGAAAGTTCGTCTTCCATACCAAAGATCCCTTCAAAATGTTATGGCTGAATCATATGTGAACATATAGTCACATAAAACATGTGACCTAATGGTAACATGTTTTAAAGCAATGGTCAAGTTCCCAAATCTCCCCTTATCTTTCCTCTGTTCCCCTATAAACAAACATCATCTTTCAGGACAAGCATAAAATAAAATAATATCTTTTTGCTGAAAGGAATGTTCAGCTATGAGTCATTATAAATCGAAGGTAACCGCTTCGTTATACGCACTGATATCAATTAGTTTTTGGGGAGTTTCATTTGTATCCACGAAGGCGGTGCTAGAAAAACTTGACCCCTTTTCAATTATTGTTCTTCGTTTTGGCATCGGAGCCTTGTTTTTGCTTTTATTATTAGTAATAAAGCGTATTCGGCTATTCGTTTCTATTACATATCTCCCACATTTAATAATACTTGGCATTCTTGGAGTATTCGTCCATCAAATACTCCAAGCGACAGCATTATTAACCATCAATGCTTCTTCGGCAGGATGGCTTATTTCGTTATCCCCCATCTTTACGGTCATCCTTTCCATTCTTTTTTTGAACGAAAAGATGACTATAACAAAGGCGACGGGAATGGTGCTGGCAATTACAGGAGTACTGCTAGTCACATCAACAAGAAGTGGACATTCCTTTCAATTCTCCATTAATATAGGATTTTTGCTTATGATTTTGAGCACATTAAACTGGGCTGTTTATTCGGTGATATTTAAAAGTTTACGAATACCTTATTCCCCTCTGTTGGTGACATTTTATATGAGTTTAATTGGCTTGGTCCTTACCACACCATTTATTATGCGCAGCAAAGGTTGGGAATCCCTTTCACTTTTGGACCATACAGAGTGGGCCCATTTGTTGTTCCTTGGTGTTTTTGTTTCTGGAATCGCATATTGGTACTGGGGGAAGGCGCTGAAAGTGTTAGAGGCATCCAAAGTGTCGATGTTTCTATATTTGGAGCCTGTCTCAACATTAATTGCTGCTGTCCTGCTATTACAAGAAAAAGTTTTATTCATAAGTGTTGCTGGGGGAATCATAATTATAATTGGAGTCATTATTGTTAATGGTCAGCTTGTGCCTCAGTTGTTCAGCCTCTTCAAGAATAAACGTCCATAGGAGGAGAGCTTATGACTTTGACTAGTAGGATAAAGAATGTGTTAGACACCTTAAAAAATCCCTCTAAAGCACAGTTAAAGGATGCTCTCTTAAAACTAGATATAAAACTTAAAGATTTTAATAACTTGCCAGAGCCATCCCTGGGTAAACCATATAATCGTAAACTTCTTTTCAAAAATGAGGAAGTAGAGATGCTCGTAATGAATTGGTCTCAGCTGGAATGTGCCCCTCATGATCATGGTAATTCCCATGGCTGGATACAAGTCCTTTCTGGTACCTCCCTTAATTCAGTTTATGAGATGAGCGGGACTGGTTTACCTGCTGAATTGTTTCGTGAGTATCACCATCAAGGGAAATATTTTTATGCCCCGAGAAAAGCCATCCATAAAATGCAGGCCTCTAATCAGACGAACTTGGTCACACTCCATCTGTATTCGCCTCCTATTACTGGAATGAAAGTCTATGATTTTGAAAAGTGTGCGGCTTGTGTCGTAACTGACGATTGCGGGGCATGGTGGCCTGATGAACAATATCAGAAGGTAAAAGAGATTCAACTTAAGAAGAATATAAAAAATAATTAAGACATATCAAAAAAGGCAACTACCCAAAATAATGGGTTTGTTGCCTTTACATGTTAATTCATTAAACATCAATCACTAACAACAGAACCATGCATAGATTTTACATCTCTTCAATAATAAGGACTCCCCAAGGCTCTACGTCCAATGTTTGCGCCATATTCACAGTCCTAACCGTTAACAATTCAACACCGTCTTTATGGGAATACCTTAGAGAATTTGGAACATCTGAGTAATTAAAGTAATAATGAACATGCTTTCCTTCTTCGTTTATCCCCGACTTAACGATTAACGGAAAGGAGAGCTCTTGGTCTACTCCCCACAGATTCGCCTTTTTAATGGCATGCTCCAATATCTTTTGCATGATCGCGGAACTAGGGATACAACCAATATAGGTTGCTAGTCCTTTGCCATACTGATTTTCTGTGATAGCTGCATACTTGCCCCAGTGCGGGTGATCATAATATGCCAATACTTCTGCCGTGGTTGGTGTTAGTAGTTCCATCCAAGTTTCCACTGTATTATTTTCTTGGCCCACCTGAAAAGGATCATCTCTTAAGGAAACATTCTTCGGTTCGACGAACATATTGTAATAAATGCCGCATGCCTCATTAATAATCCCCGGTTGATGAGTCGTTCTTACCTTTACATGTTCGTCCGTAAATCCACTCTTGAAGGTATATACGACGTGACCACCGTTTCTAACAAACTCGTTTAATCGCTCTAGCAATCGGTTAGGAGCAGTATACAAGGCTGGAACAATGATCATTTCATAGTCTTCAAAATGATCACTAGATGGATTAACAAAATCACAGCCAATATTCATTTTGTAAAGCTCATCATACATCATTCGAACAATATCATTGTAATTTTTGGAACTAGAATAATTAAATTTAAACCAATCCAAAGCCGTCAATGATTCATTGCTAACCAATATAGCAACTTTATTATTTTTCTTCAGATTTACTAGATGTGGAGAGAGTCTTTCAAAATCCTTGCCTATTGTTTTTGCTTCATTGTATACAGGATTGGGTTCAAAATCATGGCTGAGCAACCCTTTCCAATAAGTTTCAAATGAGTTGTGGATAGAATTCCAATGCCAGTAGGCGACCATGTTAGCTCCTGAAGCTAAATGAGAAAATGCCTGAAGCCTTAGCTGCCCCGGATATGGAACCCAATTGGTAAAAGCTTGTGCTTCGGTTTCAACAACAAGATAATTGGTTCCCTTTGTAGAACGAGCTACGTCTCCGCCAAAAGAAATTTCAATTCCGGTTAAATCGTCTTGTGATGGATGATAAATGTCTACTCCAGTAATATCAAATGCCTTAGCCGCTTCAAAATGGTCTACTCTTGGTTGAATCCCATAGGAATAACCGCGCCATTCAAAATCAAAGTTTTGCATAACAAACTGGTCCTGACGTTTATACTCATTAACTATTGAAACCTGCCAGGAAAGAAACTCCGTTACTAGCTGTCTTTGAAATCTAGCAAACTCTGATCCCAAACTGCCATTTATTGTTCCAACAACTGAAGGAAAATCCTCCCAACTATTAATACGATTGCTCCAGTAATCAAGGCCAAAAAGATCATTAATATTCTCTAGCGTCTTAAACTTTTCTTTCATGTACTTTACAAACAATATCTGCACATTTGGACCCGCAGTGTCATAGTGCTTTGTCTCATTATCCGTCTGGTAGCCTATAACGGCTGGGTGATCCTTAACATGTCCAATCAATTTCCGGATAATCCGTTCGGCATAAAAAAGATAAGTAGGATTGGTGATATCCATTATCTGACGAGCCCCATACTTTCCCGGTCCCTTTGGGGTAATTGCCAAGACATCTGGATGTTCTTTCACCATCCAAGTTGGGATTGCATAGGTTGGTGTCCCAACAATGACTCTGATTCCCGCACTATGCATGGCATTCAGTACCCGGTCCACAGAAGAAAAGTCAAACACTCCGTTCTGCGGTTCATGGGTGCTCCACGTGGATTCAGCAATGCGGACAACATTAATCCCCGCCTCTTTCATCATATCAATATCTTTTTCTAATCGTTCGTAAGGCATGTATTCATCATAATAGGCAACGCCGTATAATAATTGTTTCATAGTATTCTCACCTTCCTATTCTGTGCGAACCAATTGCTTTATTTAATTGCACCATCTGCAATTCCCTTAAGAATGTATTTTTGGAAAATCGCATAGAACACGACAACAGGCAAAGCTGTAATGATTAGCCCTGAAAGAATCTTTGGCCAATCACTGTTGTATTCCCCAAATAACATGTTAACCGACAACATAAGAGTATAATTATTTACATCTGTCAACATTATCAATGGCAATAAGAAATCATTCCATAGCCACAATATATCTAAAATAAGGATGGTCGCTGTGATTGGCTTTAGAAGAGGAAATATGATTTTCGTAAAGATCTGAAAGTCATTACATCCATCAATTCTTGCCGCTTCCTCCAGCTCTTTTGGGATGGTTTTAACGAAACCGTGATATAAAAAGATGGCCATGTTGACTCCAAGCCCAATATAGATGAGCCCTAATCCATAAATAGATCCCTGTACATGTAACCCTTTTGCAATTTTGGTTAAGGTAATCATAATCGAGTGAAAAGGCACAAGCATAGATGCGAGGAATAAAGTAAAGATAAAATTACTTAATTTCCCAGGAGTCCTTGCTAATTTATAACCGGCCAGTGAACCGCAAATAACAATTCCCGCTAATCCTATTACCGTGACAAGGAACGTATTCCAGGCGCTATGAAATAAATCTAGCTGCTCAAATACACCCGTATAATTTTCAAAATGCAATTTAGTCGGCAGTTTTAAAACGGATTTAAAAATTTCTCCTTGTGTTTTAAAGGAATTAATAAAAGCCATGTAGATGGGGAAAAACGATATGGCCGCAAAGATTGCTAGAATAAGAGTAGCAGCTACCCCGTATAGTCTTTTCATTATGCTTCCACCTCTTTCTTTTTCAACACTTTGACTTGAATCAATGTAATCACTAAAACAATGAGAAAGAGTATCATTGCTTTTGCATTGGCATAACCATATCTAAAATTATTGGAGAATGCCTCTTCATAAATATTTAGGGCCATTACCTGTGTCGATCTTCCAGGGCCGCCTGCAGTGAGTGCATAAACAACATCAAACACTTTGAAGGCACCATTCAATGTTAAGAAAGCACAAATGGTAATCGCGTGCATAATCATTGGAATCGTTACATGAATAAGTCTTTGGAATGGATTTGCTCCATCAATCATGGCCGCCTCTTTTAGGTGTGACGGTACACCTTGCAGTGCTGCCATATAAATGACCATCATATAGCCAATCCCATGCCACAATGAGACGATTAGGATAGAATAGAAGGAAACTTTTGCGTCACCGATCCATGGTTGATCAAGAAGATGAAAAATGGCTTTTTTTGATAGTTCCGGAAGAACATTTGAAAAAATAAAGGAAAACATTAACGCACTAATAATTAAACTTAACATATTTGGCATAAAGAAGATGGTTCGAAAAAATCCTTTCGTCCTAACCCTGGTTTCAATAAAAAGTGCTAGGAGTAAAGCGATTACATTTTGGAAAACAAACATGAAAGCCGTATATTTTAAAGTAAAGAAAAAGGAATGACGAAAATCTGGGTCATCTTTAAACGCTTCAATATAGTTACTAAAACCAACAAAATGAAAGGTTTGCGATAATGCATTCCAATCGGTAAAGCTATAAAAACCTGCCCCAACCGTTGGAATCAATAAAAACACAAAATAAAAGATAAAGGCCGGAAGAACAAATAATAGTAGACTAAGAGTACCTTTTTGTCTTTTTAAACTTAAGGAGCTTTTTGAGCTTATTTTCGATTGAACTTGGTTTATAGCCATTTGATTGCTTTGTTTCCCTAACTGTGGCATTGCACCCACCCCACTGACGTTTAATTTTTGATAATGATAAAGACAGCTGTAGAGCTGCCTTTATCATTGGCTGATAATGATCAATTTACTTATTGTTTTTATTGAATTGATCCCAGGCACGATCCAACCCTTTGATGACATCCGCTTTTGATGCATCACCTGCAAGATAACTCTGGAATAATTTTTGCGACTCGTCTTTAACAGCAGATGGAATAGCTGGATCCTGATAAGCCCTTCCTTGTGAAACATAATCAGAAGATTCTTTTAACCATGGAAATGGTTCAAATGTATGAACTTTAGAGACGGCATTAAATCCAAGACTCTTATAGAAATCACTGGAATCTTTATCATCAAGAATATAATTTATTAGATCTTTTGCCACTGCTTTGTTTTTACTCATTTTGGAAACAGCAAGTGATGTTGATGTACTCAAATTCAATAAAGTTGCTTTTGGATCATCATTAATAGGCAGTGGTGCTACCCCAAATTCAAAGTCTTTATTTGCACTTACAATAGAATCAGCCATCCATGGTCCTTGTACCCACATCGCAGCCTTGCCATTTGCAAAATCAGATGCACCTTGATCTTGTCCGTTCTCAAAGGCACGCTTTGTTCCGTTTGCATTGACTAAATCCATGATATTGAACAGGTCTTTAACATCTTTGAAAGAACCTTTTCCTTCATTCATGCTCTTAATAAAGTCAGGAGTCGTAGTACTGACGTCCCCACCTACTGTGAGTGGCAAAAATAATTGCGGGATATAAGCATCCTTATAAGTTAACAAAAACGGTGTGATATTATGTTGTTTTAGTACTTTAACAGTTTCTTTCATTTCCGACATCGTTTGTGGTATTTTTAAGCCCAAGTCACTAAAGATTTTCTTATTGTATAAGTATCCCCATTGAAGAGTCTCTAGTGGAACAGCTACTACTTTTCCGTCGGTTGTGGTTACAGCTGGTTTAACCGTGTCATACAACTTATCAGCAAACGGTTCCTTTGATAAATCTTCTAGATAACCAGCCTTATTAAAAAGCGGGATATCATTTATGGCATGCAGACTAAAGATGTCAGGGCTATCACCAGAAGCTAATCTTGTTTTTAATAGTTGTGATGCTTGGTTTACATTTGGTAATTCTAATTTGATTTTGACATCAATACTTTTATCTTGTTTTTCTTTTTTAACAAACTGATCAAAATATGTTTCATATTGCTTTTTAAATCGTGGTTGTCCAATGAATACCTTAAGTTCAACTTGTTTCGACGCCTTTGTGTCATTTTGGCCTGAAGCAGTATCATTTGAACTGCAACCTGCTAACAAACCAATTCCAAGCATTAAGCTTAGCACCGATGAAATCGCTTTCTTCATTTTTGTGGCCCCCTGTTAAAGTTTTAACTTACACTTTAATCATAAACACTTCCTCGGTTTACGAATATTGAAAATATTAGCGCTTACATTTGGACTTTTTTAACCTTGCCTCATTTCACCTGGTGAAATTTTGTAGTATTTTTTAAACACACGATAAAAATAAGAAAGGTCCTCATAACCCACCATTTGGGCAATGCTTTTGATTTGAAGTTCATTTTCTTCAATTAATTTTTTCGCATATTCCATTCGTCGGCTAACAATATACTCTGTGATATTGCATTCATACATAGCTTTGAAAGCTTTGCTTAAATATTCTTTACTAACAAAAAATTTGTTGGCTAAGACATCCAATGAGATATGGGACTCTGCAAAATTTCGTTCAATATACTCTTTAATTTCCTCCAAATCGACTCTACCTTTTCGTTTCTTCAACTGGAGCATATATTCAATATAACGTTTTCCTAATTCCTGTTGTTTCTTCATGATTAAATCCAGTGATAGGCCGCTATCATAGATTAATTCTTCATTCTTATACACATCTAAGACATTACAATTATTCTTAATCATTAGCCCTTCTAAAATTAGAATAAACTCGTGTTCAATCTTTGCCATAGCATTATTGTCAATCACATCGATTTTCATTAATTCTTTGAAAAAACGCTGCATAATATTTTCAAAGCCCTCTGCATTTAATTCATCCAAAAAAGATACAATCGTTTTTTTATAATCTATAATTAACGTAGATATATCTTTATTTAAAAACGAAAAGGGTTTCAAATGGGACCTTAGTTGACTTTCGATCTCCTTCGTACATTTTTCTAAGGTAAGATTTAATTCGTCTGCATTGATCGGTTTCAACAGATACTCATTGACTTTCGAGCGAATCGCCTGGCGCATATAGTTAAAATCATCATAGCCGCTTGCCACAATGAGTTTAATCTGAGGGTAACGTTCTGCTACAACCCGAAGTAATTCCATGCCGTCCACACCAGGCATTTTCATATCAGTGATGACAATGTCAGGGGTCCATTGTTCAATTAACTTCAACCCTTCTTGTCCATCAGGTGCCTCCTTTATAGCTGTGATTCCATAAAGCTCCCATTTTCCAAACATTTTAATCGTTTCTCTTGTCCATTTTTCATCATCAACAATTAATGTTTTAATCATTTTATACCTCCAATTGCGCCTTAGCGGGAATTCGAATAACAATTTGTGTTCCATTGTCGACTTCGCTGAAAATATCAAGGCCGTAATCATTTCCAAAGTACAATCCAATTCTGGCGGCAACATTTTTAATTCCTATGCTTCCTTTTATTTTAAAGGGCTGAGATAAATTATTGATTTGCCCAATAAGACTCTTTAATTTTTCTTCTGGTATTCCTACTCCGTTATCTGTAATTGTTATTTCTATATCATCGAATACTTTTTGCACCTCAACCGATAGTTTCCAATTTCCAACTTTTTGTTCGAACCCATGATTAAATGCATTTTCCACTAACGGCTGTATCGTCAGCATTGGGATTTTATATCCCTCGGTACCTTCCTCTACAAAAATATCCGTTTCGATTTTGCCATCAAACCGTTGATTTTGAATATATAGATAATTTTTTATATGCTCGATTTCATTTTCTATTAGAACCATATCTCCTTGCTTTCCGGTTATGTAGCGGAACATATCACTTAGTGCACTGATGACCCTGTAAATCCTTTCAGCATTATGGGCCACTGCCATTCCTCCAACTAACTGAAGTGTATTATAGAGAAAATGAGGATTGATTTGTGCCTGCAGCGCCTTAAACTGAGCTTCTTTTGTTGCAATTTCACTTTTGTACTCTTTTTCTATTAATTCATTAATTCGAAAAACCATAGATGTAAATCTTTTTTCAAGCAGGCCAATTTCGTCATTACGATCGGTTTCAATTCTTACATCAAAGTTATTTTCTTCGACTTCATGCATTGCATCCACTAATTGAATAATGGGCTTAGTCGTTCTTAATGCTATAAAAATAGATAAAAATATTGTTAGTATAATAGAAAAAACACCAATGATAATGGCATAAACCAATGTCTTTGTTACACCGTTCATAATCATTGTTTTAGGGATAACCTTAACAATGGTCACTTGATTGTTAAATGCCTTTTGAAAGAAAATATAACCTTTTTTATCTTTTAGATAGTAAACATTCTTCTTACTGTTATTGATTTGCTTGATTATTTTTTTGAAATCTACGGCTGGAGCTTTATTATTGTTAGGATTATAAACAATTTGTCCTTGCTTATTTAATAGATAAACAGAGCTTTCTTTTTCTGATTTCAACATCTCAATAACACTGTCGACTATATTCCAATTAACATCTATTGATACCCCGCCTACTATTTTTCGATCCTCAAACCGAATAATGCTTCTTGTTAGTGAAAAATTCTGTTCAGGACCTCCACTATCAAAAAGATAATGTGGATTGACCCCTAACTTAGTCCAGTTGGTTCCCTTAAGATTTGCTATTTTCGAAACTTTAAAATCTTCTTCTGTTATAGAGTAGACAGTACTTTTTTCTTTAGCATAAATCGAGAAACGATCAAGATGCTCATTCCTATAATAAATTGAATATAATTTGTCTTTTATGTAGTTTAATGTACTAAAATTCAATGGTACATTTTCATCATTCGTTTGACTTATACTAGGTATTAATTTCTCGTCAATTAAACTAGCAAATAAGATTTTGTCGCTTTCTTTTAATTTTTCATCCACATATTTACCGGCTAAAACGATTCTCGACTCATTTGAACTGATTACTTCTTTTTCATAATTACTTTGTGATACATTGATTGAGAAAATTATTAGGATTAGTAACGGAACAATCATGACAGATAACAACAGGAACATTAATTTATATCGAATATTTGCTCCTATTTTACGAAAAATTTTTTGATGCAAATAATTCCGAACACGATTCGGGAGTCTCTTAATATTCAACATAGTATTTTTCCTTTTCACTTATATTCTTTTATTTAACTTATCTTTCAATTATAGAAATGTCAAAAGTAATTATAGGAAAATAATAGGACAAAAAAAATCCCCTTTCGCTATTACTTAATAGCATAAGGGGAAACCTTTATGGTGATTGCAATATGAACATTCACAGCCACTATTTTTATGCGTTAATCGACGGACTTTTAGCGATCGTAGATGATTTGCTCTTTGCCAATGTCCAGTTGTAAGACTTAAATCGCCAAGCGTTTGTTAAAAATTGAAGAACGATTAAACTGCAAAAAGCTGTCCAAGCACCCGTCTGGCCAAGCTGATAAACTTGAGTTAACAAAATAGTGCACGGAACAAAGAAAATCCAGTTTAACAATAAAGAAGTTCGAGACAAGAAGGTTGTATCTCCTACTCCCCTTAACCCGCCTGCAAGAATAATACCTGATCCGCTAAACAATAAAATGAACGAAGCTAAATGGATCAGGGAAACAGATGTTAAATACACGGCAGAATCTGCGGTGTACAATTTGGCAACTGGTAAGGCAAAAACAAACAATATGATTGAAATCAAAAACATAAACCCTAAACCAAGGTACACGGTTACCAACCCAAACCGCTTTGCTTCGAGCGGCCGCCCTTTGCCGATTTCCTGCCCAATACCAACGGTAGACGCAGCACCAAATCCATTTGCTGGCATAAACCCAAAGGACAGAATGTTTAGGGCAATTTCATTGGCTGCAATCGCCACTGTACCAAGCCGAGTGATACAAGCGGTAAACACTAGCATACCCATACTATTGGACAACTCTGTAATTCCTAGTTTCGAACTTTCAAACAGAAGTAATTGAACCTGATGCCTCTCAATCGGAATCCAGGAACGAGTAAAATATTTTTCGTTTAGGAATCGGAAATAAACAAGCAGATTGAGGAGAAACGTTATCCCCTCGGCTGCCACCATACTCCAACCTGCCCCTTGTAAGCCTAATTTTGGAAAACCAAACTTTCCATATGCAAGTGCATAGGTTAAGAACACCACTAGCGCGCTGTTAATTAAAGAGATATTCATGGGAGTACGAGTATCCCCCGTTGCCCTCATATACGCATAAAAAATAATATTAAAAACAGTGAACATCATCGCAAACATACGCACTTGAACATATGGAATCCCAAGCTTTAAAATTGCTGTGTTTGAACCCATGACTTCTAAAATAAAATGAGGAACCACATAACTAGCAACAAATAAGAGAATGGCTTGTAAAGCCGCTAAGATCAACGCTATTTGCATCCGTTGATTGCCCAGCTTCATATTTCTTGACCCATAGTTTTGAGCAACCAAATAATTGATAGCTCCTTGATTACCGGAAAACAATGCCCATAAATTGTACATTAAAACATTGGTGATCCCTACGACTGCAATTGCTGTAGCCCCCAACTTTCCAACAATCATCAGGATTAGCAAACCTGTAACGGTCATCGATGAGAAGGTTGCAATTGATGGAATGGCCAAACGAAGAATTTCCTTAACTAATTTCATATCATCCCGCCGGTCTTCTTAATAGTTAAAAAACGATTAGTTTATGTAAATAAGAATTCACATAGCACATGAAAGCGCTTTTCATCTGTTAAAGTTTAAGTTATTTTAATCTTTCAATAAATGGGCAAACTGCACAAAAGAAATATAAAGTTTTTATGCAAGTTGTTTACTTTGATTTAGTACAAAAAAAATCCCCTTACGCTAAAAAACGTAAGAGGATAACTTTAAGGAAATATATTAATCTAATTCTAGGTTTATTGAACTGAATAACTAAACAGCTTTTCTAACTTCCAAGTGATTTCATCTTTGTCAGCTTCAACAACTTCTAGGTACTGTGGTTTTTCAAACAGTTGATTGATTTCCTCAGGGAATGTTTGATCAATGTCACAACGCTCAATCGATTCATTAAATTTTGCCGGATGAGCTGTGGCCAGAGTGACACAAACTTCTCTCGGATCATTAAACGTTTCGTATGCGGCCACACCACAAGCAGTGTGTGGGTCTAATAAATAGCTTGTTTCAGCATAGTATTTGCTGATCGTTTGCAAGCATTCTGCACCTTCAACCCCATGTGCAGCAAAATCCTTTTGAACCTGCTTTAGAAGCTCCTCGTTTACAACGATTTCCCCTTCAGTCTTGAATGTTTCCATCAAGTCAGAAACGGCATTAGGATTTTCATCAAGCAGATAATATAGGTAGCGCTCAAAGTTGCTGGCTACCTGAATATCCATTGAAGGGCTATAAGTGCTGCGGAACTTACCAGGCTTGTAAACCCCATTTTGGATAAAACCTTCTAAAATATTATTTTCATTTGTTGCAACGATTAGTTTTCCAACAGGAAGCCCCATTTTCTTGGCAAGATAACCGGCAAAGATATCACCAAAGTTTCCAGTCGGCACGCTAAAGTTAACACTGTTTATGCCTTTCTCCTTTCGAACTTGGAAATACGCATAGAAATAATAAACAGTCTGTGCCAAGATACGAACAAAGTTAATAGAATTAATCGCGCGAAGATGATATTTGTTTTTAAATTCTACATCTGCAAACAATTCCTTGATGATTCGCTGACCATCGTCAAATGTTCCTTTAATGGCTAAATTTAAGACACTTTTATCATTAACAGTCGTCATTTGTAATTCTTGCACCTTACTCACTTTACCATGTGGGTGCAAAATACAAATGCGAATACCTTCTTTTCCTCTAACACCCTCGATGGCAGAGGCACCCGTATCACCAGATGTAGCTCCAAGAATATGAATGGTTTCACCTGTGTTCTTTGACACGTAGGAATATAAATTCCCTAAGAATTGCAGAGCAATATCTTTAAAAGCAAAGGTTGGACCATGAAACAGTTCGAGCACATACATATTATCCTTAACCTTATGAACAGGTGTTACCTCTGGATGGCGGAAGGTTGCATAGCTTTTCTCGATTAAAGCCTTCAGCTCGTTGTCTGGAATTTCACCATCAACATAATAGGAAAAAATTTCATAAGCTAATTCCTGATAAGTGAGATTAGACATTGCCTCTAACTTCTCCGCTGGGATATGTGGGATTTTCTCTGGCACTAGAAGTCCCCCATCATTTGCCAGACCCATTAAAACAGTATCAATAAATCCAATTTTACTTACGTTTCCGCGTGTACTAACAAAGTTCATAATCTTCCTCCAAGTAAAAATTTATAGTATTACCCTCAAGAAGTACTAGTAAGGTAACAAAAGTGATAACATTAGTTTTTTAATTTTCCGAATATTCATTTGACATACTCGTATTAAACTTGATTACTTATTAATAGTAGCAAATAAGAACTCCATTTGATAATTGTGAAATAATAATTATAAATTACATTTTAATATATAAATGAACAGCAAGTCTATAAAATGTTGTTAGAATATTCATTTTTATGATTAACAAATATCAAGCTATCTACTGAATCCCCTTTCAAATGCCCCATTCACAACACCGAGAATAAGTCCCAGCCCTCTTCCAATAAAAAATCCTGTAAATACACAGCTAAGGCTTTAAACAATAAAAAAATGCCTTTCAATAAAACGACAAAAAATATTCCTTCTTTGTTTTTCGATAGAAGATTTACTCATAAAAACTCAACAAATAGGAGGAAGCCCCGCATTTCACAAGAAAGTGACGATGAAAACTCCTCATACTTATAGAGGAAGATGAAAAAAGATATGGAATTATACTCTTACAAGGAAAATACCCTTGTAATGAATCGGAAAGGTTGTGAGTGAATGAGACTTTCAGATTTACAGCCAAAGAAAAACTTCAGCTACATATTCGTTCAATTTCCAGGAATGGAAATGAATGTCCCGATGCTCTCAAACGGTGAGGGAAATGTGGGCAAAGAGGATGTGGCTTTATGTGTCCAATTAAACAGTAAGCAAAAGGTTAAACAAATTTACTTTGTCCGATCACAAAGTATAAAACCATTTGACTTCACTGACGAGGGAATTGGTGCAAAGGCTTATTATCGTGTCATTAAACAAAAAGAAAACGCTCAGGACTCACACACAAAAGAGGATTTCGTCACGGTTATTACAGATGAAGTGGAAATTGTACAAAAGAAATCGGAAACAGGATTTAACTTCATTTTGATGTTAAATAAACGTGAAATCGGAATCGTCGCTATGATTGAAGAAGTTGTTTTACAGTTAGAGCAAGAATCATGGCAACATAAGGAGAAAACGAATGACCATGTAGCTGTGAAAACTCTCGGTAATAAATATAAGGCTGTCTTTAGCAGGGTTGCCAAAAAGGAGATCTTCTCAGGAGACAGTATCTTTCAGAATATAGTAGTTATTAATCCAATCCGAATTCTTTCGGAGGCCGGTAAAAGAAAAGTTAAGGTATTCTCTCCTGCCGCATTAGATTTTATCGGTCCAGGTGATCGGAACCAACCTACTTTAATCATGAGGGGGTGTGGATAAGGTTTGTCCATAACGGATCCAAAAACTTCATATTTTTTTAAAGTCGAACTAAAAGGATTAGTAGATAATCCTTCTCGACATAAAAACCTATTAAAATATTGAAGGAAGTGAGTATTGGTTCTCAGCATATTTTTTAGAGAAATATGCTAATTAATTGATAAAAGGGACTTAACCGCGGAGTTAAGTCCCTTTAGATTTCTATTGGTTAAACAATTATAGTACTTTACCTTTAGGAGAGCCCCGACAGGATTGGGTTCTTTTTATTTTCAAAGAATTACATAAATATCTCTAGATTACTATGACCTAATCTACCTTAAAAATAACTTCTCTTAACGTTTTCACAATAAACTCTAAATCTTCGTCTGTTGAGGATAATGGTGGTGAAAGCGTAAGAATATTATTATATCCTGCAACCGTTGCCCCGTTTTTACCAATAATCAATCCCTTATTCTTACATTCGGCGATAATCTGATCAATTTTAGCAGGAGCTACTGGTTCCTTAGTTTGTTTGTTGTCAACTAGTTCAATCCCTAGCAGCAAACCAAAATTGCGAATATCACCAACAAGCGGATGATTACTTAAATCATTTAGTCCTTGCCTTAACTGTGCACCTAAAGCTTGAGCACGCTCTACTAAATTTTCTTTTTCATAGATTTCTATATTTTTTAGTGCCACAGCGCATGCTGCAGGGTTTCCTCCAAACGTGTTGACATGCCGGAAATATCCAAATTCATCTGCACTCTTGAATCTTTCGTATAAATCTCGGCGAACAGCAGTAGCCGATAGTGGAAGATAACCGCTGGTAAGCCCCTTCGCCATTGTGACAATATCAGGTTTAAGGTCAAAGTGCATATGACCAAATTTTTTCCCCGTTCGGCCAAAGCCGCAAATCACCTCATCCATTATGAGGAGGACTCCATACTTTTGGCAAATCTCCTTTACTTTTTCCATATAAATAGGATCCGGTACCAGGACACCTCCCCCGGTGATGACTGGTTCCATAATGATCGCCGCAATGGATTCCTTGCCTTCCCATACAATAGTTTTTTCTATTTCTAAAGCGCATTGCAGATTAAATTGTTCAATCGTCTGCCCTTCTGGACGACGATAACTATCTGGCGGGCTAACATGAATAAAGCCTGGAGCAAGTGGTTCGTAATTAAATTTCCGAACTGCCTGCCCAGTGGCAGCCAAAGCCCCCATTGAATTCCCATGATAGGCTCGATAACGTGAAATAAATTTATAACGAGTTGGTTCCCCATTTTGCTGGTGATATTGACGAGCAATTTTAAAAGCGGTCTCATTTGCTTCGGAGCCACTGTTGGAAAAAAAGATGACATAATCCCCATCTAACCACTCATTTAATTTCTCTGCTAACTGGATGGCCGGGATATGACTTTGTGAAAGTGGGAAATAGGAAAGGCTTTTTAATTGTTCGTACGCTGCCTGGGCTAACTCTTCTCTTCCGTATCCCACATTTACACACCATAATCCAGACATGGCATCTAAGTATTTTTTACCATTGATGTCCGTAATCCAGGATCCTTTTCCTCCTACTGCAACGGTTGGGGCTGCTTTTTCTTTATATGGAGACATATGATGCCATAGATATTGCCGGTCTTTTTCAAGCAATTCATCTGCTTCATTTCTAATTATGGACATTTACTTTCGTCCTTCCTGTTTCGAAAGTTTAAACTCTGTTTGTAATCTTTACACTGGTTGTCTCTCATCCTATTCATAACGAGCAGTTAGCATTTTCTTCCTAGTATAAAATTCGATGCCGTCTGTACCATTTGCATGTAGATCACCATAGAACGAATCTTTGTAACCAGAAAATGGAAAGAAGGCCATTGGAGCTGGCACCCCAACATTAACCCCAAGCATCCCTGCATCAATTGTTTCCCGGAACTGACGCACGGCTGAGGCACTGTCGGTGTATAGGCAGGCACCGTTCGCAAATGGAGAAGCATTGGCAACATCAATGGCTTCCGTTAAGCCTTTTACTCTAACAATCGAGAGAACCGGTGCAAAAAGTTCCTCCTGCCAGATTTTCATATCTTTTGTAACATTATCAAAAATAGTAGGTCCAACGAAGTAGCCGGGTCCATTAATGGCTTCATCCTTACGACCGTCCCGCACCAGGGTAGCACCTTGAGCAATACCGGACTCGATATAGTCTATAGTCCTTGTCTTATTCCCTTCACGGATGACTGGTCCAAGGAAAACCCCATCAGCAAGACCATTCCCAATGATTATTTCATCCGCTAAAATAGATAATCGCTTGACCAATTCATCGGCAATACTTTCTTCCACCGCTACAACAGCGGCTGCCATACAACGTTCTCCGGCTGACCCAAAGGCTGCGTTAGTAATTTCTTTAGCAGCAAGATCCAGGTTTGCGTCTTTTAATACGATCGAATGATTTTTGGCACCAGACAGGGATTGGACCCGCTTCAGATTTGCAGTTCCTTTTTTATAAACATATTCTGCAACAGGCTGGGAACCGACAAAAGAGATCGCTTTGACATCTTTATGTTCGAGCAGCCCATTGACCACATCATGGGCACCATTGACAAGATTAAGGACTCCGTCTGGCAGGCCGGCTTCAGCCATTAATTCTACTAGGCGAGCCGCAAGGAGTGGTGTCCGTTCTGATGGTTTTAATACAAATGTATTTCCACACGCAATCGCAATCGGGAACATCCAGCATGGAACCATCATAGGAAAATTGAATGGAGTGATCCCGCCTACTACTCCGATAGGATAGCGATACATTCCCGATTCGAGATTTGTAGCGATATCAGGCAGCTGTTTACCCATCATTAATGTCGGCGCACCAGCAGCAAATTCAACACACTCTATTCCACGCTGTACCTCGCCCATAGCTTCAGAAAGAGCTTTCCCATTTTCAATCGTGACAAGCTTGGCCAGTTCATCCCAATGATCAACAAGGAGCTGCTGATACTTAAATAAAATTCGTGCCCGTTTTGGAACTGCTGTTTGGGACCATGTTTTAAAGGCCTCTTTCGCAACCCCAACTGCCTGATCGACATCTTCCTTTGTAGAAAGCGGGATCTCCGCTATTGTCTGGCCGGTTGCTGGATTGACTACAAATTCTGTTTGATTAGATTTTGACTCGACCCAATCTCCTCCAATATAGTTCTTTAAACGCTTGATTCCTTGTGTAAAAATTGTCATTCCCTCCTTATTTTTAAACTGGATATGCCAATCTTTCTGCCGCTTTCAAGGTTGACAGTTTTTTTGTTGAATTAATCTCACGGAAAAATACTTTCTTGCCGCAGGAGTTAATAGGTGAATTGTTTCCGTTTCCTTTGCACCATTGCTGTCCTTTTTCTCAAATAAAACATATGCTCCGCTTAAATTTTCCGTAACTGTTTTAATTTGAAATCCTTTTTGAATGAAATAATCAACTAGATCTCGTTCTTTAAGAAACTGTTGATATTCGGACATTATTCCTTTACTCCTTCCTCTAGTTAATTAGAGAAGGGTTAAAAACCCATCTTTCCTTAACCCGGCTTCTCTTGTAATCTCTTAAAATGTTAGAGTACTTTCTTGTTCGGACTTTTTATCTGATCTATACTTCGCACGTTTTAAAAATTGTCCGGCACCTGGTTTTCCAACAAACTGTTTATCACGGATAACAAATTCACCACGTGAAAGGACGGATACTGGTTCTCCAGTTACTTTTATTCCCTCGAATGCATTATAATCAACGGCCATATGGTGCGTTTCAGCCGAGATGACACGTTCCACAGTTGGATCAAAAATAACAATGTCAGCATCTGCACCAATGGCAATGGTTCCTTTTTTTGGATACAAACCAAATAACTTAGCGGCCTTTGTGGAAGTAATATCGACAAACTGATTAATCGAAATTCTTCCTTTCTTAACCCCCTCGGAGAAAAGAATACTAACACGGTCCTCGATGATGGGTCCTCCATTCGGAATTTTTGAAAAATCACCTTTCCCAAGGTCCTTTTGACCAACAAAGTCAAAGGAGCATTGATCAGAACCTAAGGTCTGCAATTGTCCTGTTTTTAAGCCATTCCATAACTCGGCTTGATTCCATTTCTCACGTAAAGGCGGAGACCAAACATATTTTGCTCCTTCAAAATTTGGCTTTTCTAAGTAGGATTGATCCAAAACCAAATACTGTGGACAAGTTTCTCCCCAGATATCGACGCCTTTGCTCCTTGCTTCGGCAATTTTACGGGCAGCTTCCGCACAAGATACATGGACCACATAAAGTTGAGATTTTGCCAGTCCTGTTAATGTCGCAGCTCTGCCAGTTGCTTCCGCTTCCACTTCTGGCGGCCTAGTCAGGGCATGATAAATGGGATCAGTATTACCATCTTCCAAGGATTTTTTGACTAAATAATCAATCACATCACCATTTTCCGCATGAACCATGACGAGGGCGCCAAGGTCTCTAGCAGCAATCAATGTTTTGAATAGTGTTTCGTCATCGGCTTGGAACTGATTTTTATAGGCCATAAATACTTTAAGGGAGGTGATACCCTCTTCTTCAATCATTTTAGGAAGCTCGGCTAGTTTTTCATTATTCATTTCTACAATTTGAAGGTGGAAACCATAATCAATTACCGCTTTATCTTTTGATTTGGCATGCCAAGTATCGACGGAACTTTTTAGTGTTTTCCCTTTTGTAGTTAAGCAGAAATCAATGATCGTTGTGGTTCCGCCAAAAGCAGCGGCAATCGTACCTGTTTCAAAGTCATCCTTTGTAACCGTTCCGCCAAACGGCATATCAAGATGGGTGTGTGGATCGACACCACCAGGGAACAGGTAACAGCCTTTTGCATCAATCACTTCTGCTCCAACGGCGGGTAAATTCGCTCCAATTTGAGTAACAACCCCATTTTCAATACAAACATCGGCCCGAAAGGTATCGGCTGCCGTTACAATGGTTCCGTTTTTAATGATTTTTTTCATGATAACCCTCCATGTCTCATTTGAAAATTAAGTCTCTTTATTTTTTTACAATATCAGTTTCACAAGAAAGTGCTCCGAGTGCCGCTTGCCTTTCATTCCATGTCATTGATGGAAGTTCACTTGGTACTTCAATCATGTCAATTGCACCATCAACCGGACAGACGATGGAACATAAATTACAGCCGACGCAGTCTTCTTCCCTAACTTTGAGAATACTGTTTCCTTGTTCATCTTTCAGCATATCGATACATTGATGGGATGTGTCCTCACAGGAGATATGGCATTTATTGCAATTAATGCAAACATCATTATTGATTCTGGCAACAATACTATAGTTCAAGTCAAGATTGCCCCAATCGGAGTATTTCGGTACAGATTTACCAACTAGATCTAGACAAGAAGCAATTCCCTTTTCATCTAAGTAATTATTTAATCCTTCAATCATATCTTCGACGATTCTAAAGCCGTGGTGCATGGCAGCCGTACAAACCTGGACACCGGTTGCCCCCATTAACATGAATTCGACTGCATTTTGCCAGTTCGATATTCCACCAATTCCAGAGATCGGGATATTAATCCTAGGATTTCTAGAACACTCCCCGACCATATGTAAGGCAATTGGTTTCACCGCTGGCCCGCAGTACCCTCCGTGTGCCCCCTTCCCGCCAACATGTGGAATGGTGTTCCAAGTATCAAGATCGACCCCTGCTAAACTATTAATCGTATTTATCATACTAACGGCATCTGCACCACCACGTACCGCCGCCTCAGCTGTAGTCGTAATATCGGTTATATTCGGAGTGAGTTTTACGATTACCGGAGTCTTAGCTACTTCCTTTACCCAAAATGTTTGTTTTTCAACAAGTGCCGGTACTTGCCCTGATGCAGATCCCATCCCTCTTTCTGCCATTCCATGAGGACACCCAAAGTTTAATTCAAGTCCATCTACGCCCACCGCTTCTACTTTTTTTACAATCTCATGCCATTTTTCTTGTTTTGGCTCGACCATTAACGAGGCAATGATGGCGTGATTTGGGAAACGCTTCTTAGTTTCGGCTATTTCTTTAAGGTTCACCTCTAGTGGGCGATCGGTAATCAGTTCAATATTGTTAAAGCCTGCTACTTTTTGTCCGTTAAAGCTGACGGCTGCAAATCGTGAAGAAGTATTGATGATCGGCTCACCCAGTGTCTTCCATACGGCACCGCCCCATCCTGCCTCGAAGGCACGTTGGACTTGATATCCTGAGTTTGTCGGGGGTGCTGACGCTAACCAGAATGGATTTGGTGATTTTATTCCAGCTAAATTAATCGATAAATCCGCCATAATCCTACCTCCTTTTTATACCTATTTAGTGAGCCTAAGCTGTTTCAACAATCGAAGGACTAAGTAATTGATGAATAGAATAGGCACTTTCTTTTCCTTGTTGTACGGCAGATACAACCATTGCATCTCCCTGTTGTCCTTTTCCAAATATGACATCTCCACATGCAAACACCTTTTGATTGGATGTTTGATAATTAGATGGATTAATCTTTACCACTCCACCGTTATGCTCTAAATGAAACTGTTCCACCAGTTCCACATATCTGGATTGACCATTAGCTTTTATAACGGCATCAACTTCAAGGATAAATTCAGTCCCTTTTATTGGAACAGGACTCCGGCGTCCATCTTCCCCTGGTTCTGCCAGCTCCATTTTGATACATTCGATCCCGTTTACATTCCCATGCGCATCGCCTAAAATCCTTACTGGCGCCGTAAGCCATCGAAATTCAACCCCATCTTGTTTAGCGAAATCATATTCAAATTCGTAAGCGGTCATTTCCTCCGATGTTCTTCTGTAAAGGATTTTGACATTGTCGGCCCCGAGACGAACGGAACTCGTTGCTGCATCGATGGCGGTGTTTCCTGCACCAATTACGGCAACCTTCTTTCCAAGAAGTTGACTAGAAATTGGTTTTGTTTTTGTTTCTCTTACAAATTCAATTGCGTCAAATACGCCTGATAAATCCTCGCCGCTGATCCCCAATTCCGGAACTTTGGACATGCCGATCGCGAGAATGATAGCATCATAGGTTTTCAAGATTTCTTGTACTGAAATATCTTTGCCTACTCTAGTGTTGGTTCGAATTTCTACATTCAAGCTCTCGATTTGCTTCACTTCCCAGTAGGAGATGTGGAGAGGGAGCCTAAACGCAACAATTCCATATGTGTTTAATCCTCCGGCCTTTTCCTCTGCTTCGAAAATAGTAACTTCATAACCCAGCAAAGCTAGTTCCCTTGCAGCCGACAAGCCCGCTGGTCCCCCGCCGACAATTGCAACCTTTTTCCCATTTTTCTGTCCAGGACTAAACAGGGATTGCTCATTTTGGATTGCCCAGTCCGTTGCATAACGCTGAAGGTTACCGATCATGATTGGCTTGGTAGAATGGTTTAAAACGCAGGAACCCTCACATAATTCCTCCGTTGGACAGACGCGCGCACAGCTAGCCCCAATTGGATTTGCCGTTAGAATGGTTTTGGCAGATCCTTTTAAATTGTCAGAAGCGATTTTCTTAATAAATGATGGGATATCAATCCCAGTTGGGCATGCTTTAACACATGGTGCATCATAGCAGTAAAGACAGCGATTCGACTCTTCCATTGCTTCTTGCTTTGTTAATGCAGGGATTATTTCTTGGAAATTCCGACTTAAATCTTTAGATGATATTTTTGAATGATTTTCCGCACTCAATTGCCAAAACCTCCTTTATATGAATAAATAATTAATTAAAAAGAGAGTACAGTTTCTAACAGGACATTTACTCCTTTTGCGCAATCATCCCAGGTGGTAAGCTCCTCTTCACAATGACTCTTTCCATTGATACTTGGAACAAAAATCATCGCAGTTGGTATATAGCTTGCTAGGAATTGAGCATCATGACCGGCACCGCTCACCATTCTTTTATACGAGTAGTTTAATGACTTAGTAGATTTCTCTAATAAATCGCATATTTTTTCATCAAATAATACCGTTGAGCGGTCCCACAATTTTTCAGTTTGGATGTCACAGCCCTCATTAGCCTGGGAGTGTTTGAGACCTAAGATAATTTCTTCGACTTGCTTAATGACCAATGGGTCTTTATGTCTAGCCTCTAATGAAAAAACTACTTTATTCGGAATAACGGTATGAATATTAGGAAGGACATTCATTCGGCCCATCGTAAAAACTAAATCCTTATCAAGAGCACTAAGCTTTTGACGGGCTTCGCTGATCAAGTTATTGGCAGCAAAGAGAGCATCCTTTCTCATGTCCATTGGAGTGGTACCAGCATGGTCGGATTCCCCTGTAATCTGAATTTCATAACAAACCATCCCAAGCACACATTCCACTACACCGATTGATAGAGACTCCCGTTCTAGAATCGGCCCTTGTTCAATATGTAATTCCAAGAATGCTGCTGCTTCTTTTAATCGGGATTCCTCTTTGCCAGCGTAGCCGATTGAATGTAACGCTTCTTCAAAAGAAATACCAGCTACGTCTTTTTTCTTTACCATTGCAGCTTTATCGAATTTACCTGACAATACTCCTGAGGCCATCATGGATGGTTCAAATCTTGCTCCTTCTTCATTTGTGATATTGGCGATTACGAGAGGAATACGAGGCTTAATGTTATTTTCAACTAAAGCACGGGCAACTTCTAAACCAGCTACTACGCCTAACACTCCATCAAACCGTCCACCTTTTTTAACGGAATCTAAATGGGAACCAATCACGAGCGGCGGCTTTTCTTCCACCCCAGGTAATTTCGCATAAATATTTCCCATATCATCAATTTCGACCGACATCCCCAATGCTTTACAGCAAGAGCAAAAATAATCCCTTGCTAAACGATCTTCTGCAGATAGAGCCAAACGTGTTACACCATTGTTTTCTGTGCGTCCGAAATTTGCAAATTGTTCAAGCGCGGCCTGTAATCGTTCTCCGCTGATAATAATTTTTTGTTGTTCCATAATCTATTATCTTCCCCTTTCATTTCTATTTGGTGTAGACAATGTACCTTTATTATTTCTTAAGCAGCCGACCTCTTCTTAATCGCTAAGCTCTAGCAAACCAATGTCTTTTATATGTTTTTTATATGTCTTTATAAAACCCTAGATTGATTATCTTTCTTATTCTTATAACATTCCATTATATGGTAAGATAACCTGACAGATTAATTAGGAAAGCGGTAATATTTTTTGTCATCGATTTAAAAACTGCTTCCTTTCTTCGAAATTTATGTAAACGGATACATTTTAGAACAAAAAACCTGATCCTATGTTGAAACAATAGGATCAGGTTTTTTGCTGTTTTGAAACATATTGATTATTAGTAACCCAGAAACGCCAAAGATAGTCTCGGGCTTCACCGGAGTTGTTAATTCCAATCCTTTTTCCGGCTGATATGCTTTCCGGGCAGATACCTTTGGCAATATATAAAGGTGGACAGGTCAGGGCGCGGCTATAGTCTTCCATTGAAATGCCCATTGATTTTGTTAGTTTGCCTGGGCCGTTCGTTAATTTTGTTAGTTCTTCCATGCCTCTTCTAAATTTCATTAACTCAATACCGAACACAGGTTCAAGAGCACGGACCAAAACGGCTTCTGGTTTTTCTTCACCGCCGCTAACTACATTGAAAAGGCAGTGAGTATGCATTACAAAAGTATAGGCAAGACCGGAACGATGGAACATAACCTCTGTTCTTTTCGTACGCCTGTTTTGATAGCTATGAGCCGCCCTGTCCCCTGGGCCAATGTATGCCTCTGTTTCTACAATATAACCTGCCGTAACTCCCTCCTTTGTTTCTTTTACAAGGAGACAACCGAGTAAAGCTTTTGCAAGTTCAAGTGTGGGCTGTTCATAAAACTCCTGAGGTAATGGTTCGATATCCTTAAAAAAATCTGCTATGTGTATTCACTCCATTGACATAATTTGTTTTATTATAAGATAGCTATTTACTTTAGATTGGTTTATCTTTCTCTGTAATAAACCATCCACCAGATTTTCTTTCTATATTAAAAACCTCTTCATCAAATTGTTTTCTCAAGACTTTATATTCCTCATTTTCTATTTTAACCATTGCTACTTTTATTTTCTTAACTGTTATTTCTGGATTCTGGACTTCAAAAATAAGGTTATGCATAATAAAGAAAGTTCTCTGGCGTTTCATTCACTCCACTTCCTTCCCCTACTTTTCTTATATATAGAATTTGTCAGCTATGATAAATATCCTTGTTATTTTTTTATAAAAATAAAATATTTTTTTAACTGCTTCTAAAAATATGTTTCTCCTCATTAGACATCTACTCCTCTAGCAGTGATTATATGAAAATTTACAGAACTTTTTCATTAAATTAGCATTTACTTAACAATTCTTAATTAATATATTATTAATGGGGCTAGCAAGAGTGTCTATCATGGGTATTTGGCAAAGTTAGAGCCCTATTGGTTATCATTTTACATAAAGATAAAGTTCATTTAAAGGAGTGGTATCATGCAAGACCAATTAGTTCAATATAACGGGAAAAATTATGTACTACTTTACCGTTACTCCTCAGATTATTGCGAAATCCAAGATACGAAAAACCGATATCAAATCCTTCTAGTTGAATACTCCAAACTTTCTTTTAATACAAATTAACGATCTAAACTAAAAAAGAAAGTTCATTATCAATAACCAAAAGGGCATGGAAAATTTCCATGCTTTTTTATTTTTAAAGACCCGAACGAACAAAAACCACTTCATTTTCACTAAGACCATCATCATATAAAACTAAAACCAATCTTTACATTATATTCATAATAGATTAATAATTTCACTTTATAGTTTACTAGTAACCAAAATTAAAATTTGATGAAAAATTCATTAATTTTAATTAAAAATCGGAGGAGGTTATTATTTTGTTTAAAAAAGTCTTAAAGAAGAAGATTTTACCTGTTGCAGTACTATCCACAGTAGCATTTGGGACTTTGCTTGGGGCCCTACATAATGACGTCGAAGCAAAGGAAGTTAAACAGAACAATGCAGAGATTAAGAATGTGATTTTCTTAATCGGTGATGGAATGGGAGTGTCTTATACTTCTGCTTATCGATATTTAAAGGAAAATCCCTCGACTAAAGAGGTCGAGCAAACAGAATTTGATAAATATCTAGTTGGACAACAAAAGACCTATCCGGAGGACCCTCATCAAAACGTGACAGATTCGGCTGCCGCAGCAACTGCAATGTCAGCAGGTATTAAAACCTATAATGCGGCCATTGGTGTAGATAATGACGGTTCATCTGTAAAAACTGTCCTTGAAGCAGCAAAAGAAAAAGGAAAATCAACTGGTCTGGTTGCGACTTCCGAAATTACCCATGCCACACCTGCTTCTTACGGTGCCCATGATGTCAGCCGTAAAAACATGAATGCCATTGCGGATGATTATTATGATGAAATGATCAATGGCGGACATAAAATTGATATCATGCTTGGAGGCGGCTTAAGCAACTTTGTTCGTCAGGATCGTGACCTTACAAAGGAATTCCAAAAAGACGGTTACTCCTATGTAACTAATAAAGAAGAAATGTTAAAAAGCAATAATTCTCGGATGTTAGGATTATTTGCTCAAGGCGGAATGCCAAAAATGCTTGATCGTGAAACCTCCATGCCTTCATTACAAGACATGACCGAAACCGCCTTAAATAAATTAAGCCAAAATAAAAATGGGTTCTTCTTAATGGTAGAAGGAAGCCAAATTGACTGGGCTGGACATGATAACGACATTGTGGCGGCGATGAGTGAAATGGAAGACTTTGAGAAGGCCTTTAAAGCGGCCATTGAATTTGCGAAAAAAGATAAGCATACTCTAGTTGTCGCAACAGCCGACCATTCAACCGGCGGATACTCGATTGGTGCTAGAGGTGATTATAACTGGTTTGGAGCTCCGATTGCAGCAGCAGAACGTACACCTGACTTTATGGCAGAACAAATTTCCAAAGGGGCAGATGTTGAACAAACACTAAAAAACTATGTTAATTTACAATTAACATCTCAAGAAATTGATTCTGTAAAAAAGGCTGCAGCATCTAAGAACGTTACCACTATTGATAATGCGATTGAGACTATTTTTGACAATCGTTCCGTGACAGGCTGGACAACTGGCGGACATACGGGTGAAGACGTCAACGTATACGCATATGGCCCTGGCAGCAACCTGTTTGCTGGAAATATTGATAATACGGACCAAGCGAAACATATCTTTGATATTTTAAAAAATGGCAAGTAATCTTGATAAAAAAATACCTATTTTTCCCGTTGGGCTTTGGTGTTCAACGGGAACTTTTTTGAAACCTACTATCTTATCTGAAAGGTGACCATCCTATGAAAATATTGACACCATTCATACTTGTTTTACCTCTTTTCTTGTTTGGCTGTAATGCCGTTCAAAATATAGAACCTACTGCAAAAGCAACTGAAAAACAAGAACATGTATCTGACAACCAGAAAGATAATTCAAATAATGAAAATAGTAGGGCTAAAACTTTATCTGATATATATGTCCCTAATCCACAAGTATCCGATGATACCAACCTCCTTCAAGTAGGGCAAACGATAAAAGATAGTAAAGGGACAATAAACTTAAAAGAGATTGCCGCACAAAATAAAAGTTATGCTATTGGACCGATTGAAATGAGAATCAAGAATGTCAAACTGATTCACAATATGCCGACCTATTCGTTAATGGATTACTTTCATTATTACACAGATGACTATGAAGAATTTGATTTTATTAAGGTGGAAGTGGAGCTAGTCAATAAATCAGATCAAACAGTACATTTTGGACCAGTTGCTCATCTAACTACAAGTAATAGTGAGACAAGAACTTTCAAGGATGACTTTTATATAGAGTATTTAGGCGGTGAAATAGAGCCTGAGGGTTCAAAGCAAGGAGCACTTGGGTTTATTATTGAAAAATCAACCCCTGAAGTCCAATGGCTAGAAATTCAAACGAGTGATGTGCTTGATCAAAACCATAAAGAATTAGGTAAGTCGCAAAACATAAAAATTGAATTTAATTAAGATTTAATTTAGAAAATTATTTGACATTTCTAACACTGGTGTTAATATTAAACATGAAGGTAATTATTATAAATTAATATGAAATTAATCCGCTAGAGGTGCCTTTTTAAAGGGCTGAGATTGAAGTGCTACTTCGGGACTCTATGAACCTGATCTGGGTAATACCAGCGTAGGGAAGTGGAAAACGGGCTATTTGAGTGCGCATGCATTTCATTTCAAATAATCAAACCACTTTCTTACATAGGAAAGTGGTTTTTTTGTTTTTCACTTATTTCAATAAGCGGTAGCTTCTTAAGGGGTGACGCGAATTTTAACAAATGCGAAAGAGTTACATATTATTTCGAACGGTAAGATGCCCATCGAGCAGTTACAGGAGATTTTGATCGATATCCACCCATATGTAACGTCGATTCACTTACGAGAAAAGCAAAAAACAGCAAGGGAACTTTTTCAAGCGATTGATCTGCTTTCTAAAGATATCCCCTTATCAAAACTGATCATTAATGACCGGGTGGATGTTGCTTTTACTACAAGGGTGGCAGGGGTTCAATTAGCCTTTCATAGTTTAGCGCCAGCGATAGTAAAAAGAGTTTTTCCGCAGTTAAGGGTAGGAAGTTCCATTCACTCCATATCAGATGGAGAAAAAGCCCTACGGGATGGTGCTGATTACGTGCTATTCGGTCACGTCTACCCTTCCCAATCTAAACCAGGTAAGACACCGAAAGGGATTGAGGAATTATCAAGGGTTACCAAGTTGGATATTCCGGTCATTGCGATTGGCGGGATTACACCCGAAAATACGAAACCAGTTATCCACGCTGGGGCAAGCGGCATTGCAGTGATGTCAGGAGTCTTAGATTCTCATGATCCTTTATCAGCAGTAAAATCGTATGTTAACGCATTAAAAGATGGAGATGGAAAAAGTGAAAAATTCATATGATGTTGCGATTATTGGCGGCGGAATAAACGGAAGTTCGATTGCCTACCAACTATCAAAGATGGGAAAAAAAGTGGTTGTCATTGAGAAGAACCATTTGGCCTGTGAAGCTTCCAGTGCAGCTGCCGGAATGCTGGCCGCACAAGCAGAGATTGAAGAGGATGGTCCCTTTTTTCAGCTAGCACTAAAAAGTCAGGCCATGTTTCCTGCCCTCTCAAATGAGTTATTAGACCTAACCGGGATTGATATTGAGTTTATCCAAAATGGGATGATTAAGATTGCCGAAACAGTAGAAATTGCAGCTGACGTTCAACAACAGGCAGCCTTCCAACGAAAGTGGGATACAGAAATAGAATGGCTTGATTCTCATAGTCTGCGAGAATTGGAACCCTCCCTTTCCCCTAGTGTGGCCGGCGGGATATATCTTCCTAACGACGGGCATGTCCAACCGGAAAAATTATCGCTAGCATTTGCAAAGGGAGCTGAACAATTCGGGGCGACAATCCTTGAAAATACCGAAGCCCTTTCATTTATCTATGAACAAGAAAGAGTCATCGGGGTTAAAACCACCTTAGGAAACTTCCATTGTAACCAGGTTGTCCTTGCAACCGGCGCATGGGCTTCAAGGCTCATGGCTGAAACAGGAATTGATATGACTGTTTATCCGGTCAAAGGTGAATGTTTTTCAGTAAAGACGGATTCTCCCATCATCAACAGGACTATTTTTTCAGATAAACGCTGCTATTTAGTTCCAAAACGCAATGGTGAAATCTATATTGGGGCTACCCAAGTTGATCATTCATTTGATAAAAATGTAACACCTGGCGGAATTGCAAGTCTGATAGAAAGAGCGGTTCAACTTGTGCCTCAGATTTTGGATGCCCCATGGGAGCGAGTATGGGCAGGTGTTAGACCGCAAACAGGGGATGGCCTCCCCTACATTGGTGAACATCCATTTTGGAAAGGTTTGTTCATTGCAGCCGGACATTACCGGAACGGAATTTTATTAAGCCCTGTTACAGGTACGCTTGTAGCTGATTTATTGGAAGGCAGACCGGATGAACAACTTCTCTCTGCTTTCCGGGTTGATAGAATTCAAGAAATGGTGCATTAGGGGGATACTGATGACAGTCTTATTAAATGGCGAATCTATACAATTACCTGAACAGATTATATCTGTTTCAGATTTACTAGCACATTATGAAATCCATGATAAAGTCGTTGTGGTCGAAGTCAATGGAGAGATTTTAAACCGTTTGGAACACCAAAGTACTAGATTATCAGATAAAGATCGAATTGAAATAGTCCATTTTGTAGGAGGCGGTTGACATGTTGAAAATAGGTTCATTATCATTTAATTCACGTTTATTGCTTGGAACTGGAAAGTACCCTAGCTATGAAACCCAAAAGGAAGCTGTAGAAGTTTCACAAGCGGAAATTTTAACATTTGCTGTACGAAGAATGAATATCTTTGAACCAAGTCAGCCTAACTTTTTGGAACAGCTAGACACCAATAAATATACGTTGCTTCCTAATACAGCTGGGGCAAAAACCGCCGCAGAAGCGGTGCGGATTGCTAAACTAGCAAAGGCATCAGGTCTTTGCGATATGATTAAAGTCGAAGTGATTGGCTGTGATAAAACATTACTTCCTGATCCAATCGAAACCCTTAAGGCAACGGAAGAGTTAGTAAAGGAAGGATTTATTGTCCTGCCTTATACTTCTGATGATGTAGTCTTAGCAAGAAAACTCCAAGAAGCAGGGTGTCATGCTGTTATGCCAGGAGCCTCACCAATCGGATCTGGCCAGGGTATTATTAATCCGGTAAACCTTAGTTTTATTATTGAACAAGCAGTGGTCCCCGTGATTGTTGATGCTGGTGTGGGCTCACCTGCCGATGCGGCTTTAGCAATGGAATTAGGGGCGGATGGTGTTTTATTAAATACAGCTGTTTCTGCAGCAAATGATCCGGTTAAAATGGCCAAAGCGATGAGTTTAGCGATTGAAGCTGGACGTTTAGGATATGAAGCTGGCCGAATCGAGAAAAAGAGGTATGCTACGGCAAGCAGTCCAAAGGAAGGAATGAGTATCGGGTGAATAATCGGTACTCACGGCAGGAATTATTTCCACCTATCGGAAAAGCTGGGCAGGAAAAAATATTAGCTAAACATGTTCTCATCATTGGAGCTGGTGCACTTGGCTCAGCAAATGCCGAAGCACTTGTCCGTGCCGGGGTTGGTAAGTTAACCATTGTGGATCGTGACTATGTGGAGTGGTCAAATTTACAACGGCAGCAGCTGTATACAGAAGAAGATGCTGAAAAAAGGCTGCCCAAAGTGATTGCAGCTAAAAACCGCTTAACAGCTATTAACTCTTTTGTAACCATAGAGGCATTGATTGCGGATGCCTCGGTTTTAGAGCTAGAAGAATGGGCGCAAAAAGTAGACCTCATCATTGACGCAACAGATAATTTTGAAACAAGAATGATGATTAATGATGTTTCCCAAAAGTATAAAGTTCCTTGGATTTACGGTGCTTGCGTTGGAAGTTATGGAATCTCGTACACCATTATTCCTGAAAAAACACCTTGTTTCTCTTGTTTACTAGAAACAGTTCCCCTAGGAGGATTAACCTGTGATACAGCTGGAATTATTAGTCCAGCAGTGACCATGGTGGTATCCTATCAAATCAGTGAAGCCTTAAAAATTTTGGTTGGTGACTTAGATTCATTACGAAACAAATTAGTTTCTTGTGATTTATGGAAAAACCAGTTTAGTGCAATTAAAGTAGACCAATTGAAAAAAGAGGATTGTCCCAGTTGCGGGGAAAAGCCCTCGTACCCCTATTTGTCTTATGAAAACCAAACAAAGACAGCGGTACTGTGTGGAAGAGACTCTGTTCAGATACGCCCTTCTTTTCCAATTGTCCGGGATTTAGTGGCATTAGAAAAAGTTTTAGAGAATCAAGGGAGAACCGTACAGCGAAATCCTTACCTTTTATCTTTCAGTCTAGATCCTTACAGACTAGTCGTTTTTAAAGACGGAAGGGTTTTAGTACACGGAACGAAGAATTTATCTGAAGCAAAAGCGTTATACCATCGATATTTAGGATAGAAAATACGAAAAATAATAAGAGGTTCCTTCAAGATCTGCCGTTTTAATAAACAGCCTTCTGGAAGGAACCTCTTTCTTTTTAAGGTTATTCAATCTTATTTCTCTTTATGGAGTCGACTACATGAAGAACGTTCAACCAATTGATGTGAAATGATAATTCGTTTGGTGGGTTCTGTACTGCTTTCAATTTTCTCGATTAAGCCCCTTGATGCTTCAAATCCAAGTTTTAAAATGTTGATATCCACCGAAGTTAAAGGCGGCTTTGACATTTCTGAAAGTAAGATATTATTAAAGCTGACAACAGAGATATCTTCTGGAACTTTTATTCCAGATTCATCTAGCTTATTAAGGACTCCTAGTGCCATGAAATCATCCACAACTAACAGCGCAGTTGGACGCTGGTGTAGTGCCATTAACTCATTAACTGCCTCTTGCCCCCCTTCCCTTAGGAATTCCTCATGTTTGATATATTCCTCTTTAATGGGAATATTTGAATTCTCTAAAGCCTGTTTATATCCATTTAACCGGTCGACAGTAACCATTAGTTCTGGTCTTCCGCCAATAAAAGCAATTTGACTATGCCCTTGGCCGATCAAATATTCTGTAGCTTCTTTCATGGCACGAACATTATCATTATCAACATGAGTGATCTCTTCTATATATTTAGCAGGTTTTCCAATAACCACAAAAGGAAAATGGATTTCTCTTAAATACTCAATGACCTTATCTTCAACTTTGGAATTTAAAAGAATCATTCCATCCACTCGTTTTCCTTGAACCATTTGAATGACTGCCTCAAGAATTTCCTGTTGTGATCTTCCTGTTGTCATCTGCAAGGAATATTTTTTTTCGTGTACTCCTTCGCTAATTCCCTGAAGGACTGTTGGAAAGAAAGGATTTTGAAAAACAACATCCCCAGAGCTTGGCATAACAAGCCCAATGGTTTGTGTTGCTTTACTCGAAAGACTTCTAGCATTCAAGTTAGGATGGTAGCCAAGCTCCTCCATCACTTTTTTTACTTTTCGTTTCGTTGCCTCACTAATCCTAGGATTATTTGCAATTACTCTTGAAACCGTTGACGGCGCAACATTTGCAAGCTTTGCCACCTCTTTGATTGTAACAGTCATTTACTCCATCCTTCTCATAGGGATTTTCATCTCATCTTATCATAACAGAAATAGTACTTTGGTCGCATCACAAAGTACAATCATTATGGGTTTGTTATTATCTCAACAGTAAACTAACTAAAAATTATTTTCAGAAAAATTAGACTCTTAATCTAACTTTCTATTGAATTAACCAGCAAAAAATAGTATTATTTGTTTGTGAAAACGATTGCACTCCGCTTCTTGTTTTTTTGCTATCTTACTAGATCCGTAATAGAAGGATAGTTATGTCATTTTGTGCAAACGATTTCCCAACTAAATATAACATAGGGAAAAGGGGTTTTTCTATGAAAAAGAAGCAGCGAACACTATTGTCGCTTGTCACCATTACAGGATTAATTCTGCAACTGTTGGCAGGTTTCTCAAGCGAAACGGTAAATGCAGCAGAAACTGTAACTAAGCAGGTTGTTCTTGTAGGGAATTTACAAAAAGCGTTAGGAAACGCTGGGGACTGGGATCCCTCATCCGCTGTAACGAAAATGGCCGACCAAAGAAATGGGCTATACACCTTTACAGGGACATTGCCGGCGGGTACATATGAGTACAAAATCGCCATCGGCGGAAGCTGGGATGAAAATTACGGAGAAGGTGGAACTCCCGGCGGGAACAACATAAAATTATCGTTAAATGAACAAAAAGATGTCACCTTCTACTACAATGATAACACACACTCCATTGCCGACAGCACCCATTACACTCCATTATCTGGGGACAGACAGCCCCGCATTGCTGGAACCCTTCAGCCTGCAATTCAGGCAGGTCCAGCATGGAGCCCTGCAGAATCAACCGCCTTGCTAACAGATGATCATTTTAACAATGTCTACTCTTACACTGCAAAGGTGCCAAAAGGAAGCTATGAATTCAAGATTGTTCTAGGCAAGGACTGGACGGAGTCTTACCCATCTTCAAATGAAAAGCTAAATGTACTAGCTGATACAACCATCACATTTTTCTATAAACAAGAAACGAATGAAGTATATACAGATTATAAGCCAAGCGGATTGGATGGTTTAATTGATAAGTCTGCGCTTTATCATGATTCATGGGACAAAGTCTACCGGACACCATTCGGGGCAATTCCTGCTAATCAACCAGTAACCTTGCGTGTGTCCGCTAAGAAAGGTGACCTGACAAGAGCTAGACTATATGTTAAGAACTATAATACGGGAACCTCAAATGTTATTTCTATGAAAAATGCCGGCTGGGCTGATACAGCTGACAAAGGGGCAGTTGAATTCTGGGAAGCTGCATTCACCCCTGCTGACAAAGGAATCTACGGATATAAATTCATAGTTGGCGATCAAGATGCAACCGCTGAGTACGGAGAAGATACACAGGAAGGCCATACGGGGAAAGCGGAGGATAAAAATGCAGGCTTATTCCAATTAACAGTATACGATCCGTCCTACAAAACACCAGATTGGATGAAAGAAGCTGTGGTCTATCAAATCTTTCCGGATCGTTTTTATAATGGAAACAAAGTAAATGACACTGCGAAGGATCAGATTGGAGCACGCGGCAGCCAGCCAATTGAACATCCCGACACTTGGTCATCATTGCCTGATAATCCATATGAACAAGGCACTGGTTCCTATAAAGGGGATGGAGAATTTACCAACGACTTTTTTGGCGGTGATCTTGCCGGTATCAAAGCAAAGCTAGATTATCTTCAATCTCTAGGCATTAATACACTATATTTAAACCCAATAGCCCTTGCACCATCCAACCATAAATACGATGCGGCCGATTATAAACAGGTCGACCCAATGTTTGGCTCGAAAAAGGAATTCGAGGATTTTGCAAAAGAATTATCAAAACGTCATATGCACCTCATTTTAGACGGAGTCTTTAACCATGTTTCCGATGACTCTATCTATTTCGACCGTTATAACAAATATAAAACCGTAGGTGCTTATGAATATTGGTCACGTATTTATGACTTGATGAACCAAGAAAAATTAACCGAACCAGCTGCCAAAGAAAAAGCGAAGAAGCAATTTATTGACCAAGGCCAAACCTTCAGCCCATACGGTTTTGAAAACTGGTTCGATATCAAAAATGAAAAAGTAGACAATGAAAAAGTTAACGGTGTTTCAACAGGTCAGCATTATAAGTATGACGATTGGTGGGGCTATGATAGTCTGCCAGTGTTTAAATCAGTGGATGGTACCAAGGTCGACCACCCAAGTGAACTTAACAACACACAATTGGCCAATTATATTTTTTATGATAAGGATTCTGTTGCAAAGACATGGATTGATCAAGGTTCATCTGGCTGGAGGCTTGATGTAGCGAATGAAGTTGACAGTTCCTTCTGGCAGGAATTCCGCAAGCAAATGAAATCAAAAACGATGACAGGAGCTGGAAAAACACTTCAAAAAGAGGAAGAGCCTCTTATTTTAGGTGAGATTTGGGATGATGCATCCAAGTATTTCTTGGGAGATCAATATGACTCTGTAATGAACTATCGTTTCCGCGGCGCCATCTTAGATTACTTAAAGAACGGCAATGCAGTTAATGCACAGAACACCCTCCTCGCTGTACAAGAGGACTATCCAAAGGAAGCATTTTATGCCCTTATGAACCTAATGGGATCCCATGATACAGCTCGTGCAATCTTCCTGTTAGGCAATGGCACAGATACGTATTATAGAGCAGAACAAGATCCGAACTACAATTACAATGAAGGTGTCAATCGAATGAAACTGGCTTCCATTCTTCAAATGGGTTATCCAGGAGCACCGACCATCTATTATGGGGATGAAGCAGGTCAAACCGGATCAAAAGACCCCGATGACCGCCGAACGTATCCTTGGGGTAAAGAAGATAAATCCCTGATTGCCCATTATCAAAAAATTGGGCAAATCCGTAAGGAAAATGCCGACCTATTTGCCTATGGAGATTTGCACCACGTTTATGCAAAAGGTGATGTATTGGCCTATGTCCGAACAAAAGGGACAAAATCTGGCCTCGTGATTGTCAACAGAGGGAAAAATTCACAAACGGTTGAAATCGATACAAAAGAGCTGCTAGCAAATGGTCTTCGTTTTGTAGACCAATTAGATAAGAAATATGAATCCACAACAAGGGATGGCAAACTTTCACTAACCGTACCTGCTGAATCAGGCCGGATGTTACTAACAGTTAATGAAGTAAAACAACCAGTATCCGTTAAAGATGTAAGAGGCGCTGCGGGTTCTAAACAGGTTACAATAAGCTGGACAGGAAATGGTGCCAAATACAATGTTTATCAATCTACTGTTTCTGGTGGACTATGGACAAAAGTTAAAGAAACAACTAATCCATCTGTAACCATTTCCAATTTAGATAATGGCCGTACCTATTATTTTGCCATTACAGCTGTAGATGGAAATGGTAATGAATCGGTACCTGCAGCCACATCCGGCTTAGTTCCACATTTCGATGTGACAAAGGCAAGTATTAAAGATCTGACAAAATTAGAGAACGGAGAACTGAATCTGGCGAAAGCTTCGAATGTAAATGCAACGTTTTACTTGTCTGGTGCGACTGAAGCTGGCGCAGCAGAAGGAGTTACAGCTGAGCTTCAAGTAAGGCTAAAAGGACAAACAACATGGCAATCCTCCCCTGCCCTATATACTGGACAGGCACAGGATGGCCAAGCAAATGAGTTTCAAGGAAGCTTTACGGCCTATGAAGCTGGCACTTATGAGTACCGGTTGGCCTTTACACCTGATTTAGGGACGACCTGGGTTTACTCTGCAACAGGAGAAGTGACCTATACTCATAGTACATCTGATACGACCCCGCCTGCTAAAGAAGTTGTATTGGATACACCGGTTAAAGAGTCGGGTCAAGTCAATTTAACTTGGAAACTATCAGAGCCAGAACAGCCATATAAAGCGTTAATCTACCGTGATGGCCAAGTTCTTACAACCTTAAACGGGGATGTTACCTCCTTCCGTGATTATCAGGTAGCCAATGGCACCTCCTATAAGTACCAAATCCGCATCTTTGATCAGGCAGGAAACTATGTAGATTCAAACACCGTAAGCGTAACACCGGAAATTGTCATGGTTCAGGTCACCTTTAAAGTGCATGCACCGGACTATACTCCATTGTCCGCTCAAGTTAATATCCCTGGCAGCTTAAATGGATGGAATACCGGAGCTTGGTCGATGAGCCGAAATGGTGCGGTAACAGCTGATTGGGAATATACAATGGAGTTAGAAGAAGGAACCGAGCTTACCTATAAATATGTAAAAAACAATTCTTGGGAACAAGAAGGTTTAACTGACCATACCCCCAACGATCCATCAGATGACGATATTAGCTACTATGGCTATGGTGCACAGGGAACCGATATGAAAATTGTGGTGGCCAATCAAGGGAATAACAAAATGCTTGTCCAGGATACCATCCTGCGCTGGATTGATCTTCCATTAGTCGTGAGTCAAATCAGTGTGAGCGGTTCGACTATGACCGTCACGGGAAATGCCATTAAAGGCGCAGACTTTACCATAAATGGAGAAAAAGTAGAGGTGGGTAATGATATGAATTTCACCCAAGCATTCACGCTGCAAGCTGGTCAAACTTCTGTACCAGTTCACATTGAGCCTTCTGCCGAAACAAAGTCGACCATTTTTAAAGGTGACGGCGGATCGATTAATAAGAACACTAAGAACTATTCGATTGATGTCGAATCAAAAACAATAAGTGAAATAAAAAATTAGTATTAAAGAAGGTCTGCCAATTTCAGGCAGACCTTCTTCTTATAAATATTAACCACGAGTCACACATAATTATTATAGTTTGCACTTTTAAATCTGTATCCCGTCCCTTTGTGCATTGTTTGATTTAATTTTGCCAGAGCTAAGTATCCTCCACTCTATAATAATAAAATTAAGAATAAGTCCTACCCAAATATTTACGTTTAACACTTCTTCAATCATCTTCTCTCTTCCTGCTGGCAGAGAAAACCCGTTTAGTATATAGTAAGTTAAAAGTAAAACAGGCACCAATAAGCGAGCACTCACCGCCGCTAAGGTAACAGCATAACTACGGACCATCCAGCAACGATGTTCATTCATTTCTTTTCCAACTGCCGCTCTTAAACCTTTCCAGCATGTATAAAGCCATATCAAAGATAAGACTAGAAAAGAAATCGCTTTTGTGAAATTCTCAGCATAGAAAACCAGCACTAATGCAAGTAATCCGCTTATTAAGATGCTGCCAACGTACAGCCGGCCTAGAAAACGATGAATCTTCGGCTTTTGAAGACGAATACGTTTTATAAATTGTATAAAGCCCGAAATTAATGCCAAACAAGCAAATACAATATGAGCAATAAGAACAGGATATTGAATTGTTGGCGATATAATCACGACACGACTATTATCAGGATTGAAAGTTAAATATGGGGCGACAAACGGAGTCATAACTCCAATGGATACAATAACTAATAGCCACCAGTTTTTTTTCGAATTCATCTAGCTCTCTCCCTTCTGTCCTCTGTTTCCTCTAAAAAATAATTATCCTTTAAATCGATAGCCTGCCCCCCATACAGTTTCGATAAATTGTGGCGTGGCCGGATTTGTTTCAATTTTTTCGCGGATTTTTCTTACATGTACCGTGACAGTTGCTAGATCCCCAAATGAATCTAGTCCCCAAATCCGTTGAAAGAGATGTTCTTTACTAAAAACCTGGTTGGGATGTTCAGCGAAAAACAATAACAAATCAAACTCTTTAGCTGTTAGCCCAATCTCTTTTCCATTTATAAACACATGCCTGGATGTTCTGTTAATATGAAGACCGCGGACTTGTACCTCATCATAAGCAGCTACATTCTTGCGAACTAATCTATCATACCTTGCCAAGTGTGCTTTAACCCTCGCTACCAATTCACTCGGACTAAATGGTTTGACAATATAATCATCTGCTCCGAGCCCAAGCCCACGAATCTTGTCAACATCCTCCATTTTTGCTGTAACCATTAAAATCGGTATATCTTTTTCCTTTCGAATTTGTTTACATATCTCGAAACCATTCACTTTGGGCAGCATAACATCTAGTAGAATTAAGCAGTATGGTTTACTTAATGCCGCATCTAGTCCCTTTTTCCCGTCAGTGATAATCTCGACCTCGAAGCCCTCAATCTCTAAATAATCCCGCTCTAACTCAGCGATACTCTTTTCATCCTCGATAATTAAAATACGTTTCATGCATGGTCACCTGTTTCTTCTTGTTTTGAAAGTGTAAATTTAATAATTAATCCCTGACCAGGAGGACTTTCCGCCCATATCATACCACCATGAGCCTTAATAATTTGAGCTGCGATTGCAAGACCTATTCCACTTCCACCCGTAGTGGAATTACGGGATGGATCCCCCCTATAAAAGTGATTAAATATGCTAGAAAGGTCTCCACTTGGAACACCTGGTCCGTTATCACCACTCGAGACCTCTATGAGATCTCCTTGTTCTTCTACTGAAATACAAATCATGCATTGATCCTTATCCCCATATTTCACACTATTATAAATAATATTGTTCATGACCCGAATCATTTTATCTCGATCTAATAATACATTTGTACGGGAATCTCCTTTTATCTCTAAAAATAATTGTACGTTTTCTTGACGCATTTCAAGCCTTAGTTCCTCTACATAATCTTTGAGGTAAGCGATAATATCGACATTTTCAAAATAAAATGAAATTCCATTCATATCAAGTTTAGAAAATAGGAACAACTCATCGATTAAGCGGTCTAACTGCGCTGCCTTAATATGAATGGTATTAAGGTACCTTTTTAGCTTTTCTTCTGTGTTCGCCACTCCATCCTTAATTCCTTCGACATAGCCGCGAATGGTTGTAATGGGCGTCTTTAAATCATGTGAGATATTAGCAATTAATTCTTTGCGATTCCTTTCATATTGCTCTCTTAATTCCGCTGCATTTTTTAATTTCTGTCTCATTTCATCAAAATGATTAACGAGTTTTCCCAATTCGTTTTTACTAGATGAGGCCAGCTTAAAATCCAGTTGACCTTGACTAATGTTGGAAGCCGCATCAGCTAGCTGTTCAATTGGCTTTAAAATTCTACGTGACATGAACAAAGAAAGGAGTGCATTTGTAAAAACAACAATGATAACCAATCCAATAAAAATCATTGGAAAGAATTTTTTGGCAAATTGAATAAATGGCACTCCTTCATCCAACAAAAGAATGGATCCTTTCTTTCCGTCCTGAAAGTAAAAATCATGCTGCCATAAAGCATATGGGTGGTCCCCAATCCATGTAGCCGCCATGTACCCTTCATTGCCGAAACTAGGTAATTTTTCATTTTTTAGATCTTTTACTCGATTGGAAATATACAACACCTTCTCATCTTTGCGGATAATAACTCCAACGTTTTTACCTGTTAATTTCTTTGTTATTGAGTCGGTGAATGATGGATTTAAGAATTTTTCTGATTCAAGAGAGGCTGTTTTCTTTAAATCCGTAAATAATTGATTATTGGTTCCGGAAGGTTGTGTTTGCCATCGATGTTGAAAGTTTTGGGTCCAATTTTTCATACCCCCGCCGATCACAATATTAAGCAATAGAAAATAAAGGAAAAACACTATAATAGGTATCATTATCATGGCTGCATTTGAAATAAATAGGCTTTTGCGAATGGACATAAAATCACCCTTCAAACTAATTTCTACTATGCAACAATACTTCCTATATCTTAATAATAAGTAATGAAATTCTTAAATTTTTATTAATTGTTCATACCTAGTTTAGATTATTACCGTTTAAAATGACTTTTTTTATAAATTCATTCTTTAATATTTATTAATAATTTTTTTAGAATTTGTTTATTGGCAGTTTAGAAAAAAGGGTTAAATTTAGGTGTGTAAGGATCATTCAAAAAAATAATGAAAGGCAGGAATGTTTATGTTTTGGGGTTATCATCCTTTTCATCCGATCTTCGGAATTCTGTTCTTTATTTTACTTTTTAGCTTCCTCTTTCTAAGAATCTTTATGTGGCGTAGATACCGCTACCAAGGTTGCTTTGGTGGAAGAGAAGATGCATTTTCTATACTTCAAAAACGCCTTGTAAATGGTGAGATTAATGAGGAAGAATACCTTCGATTGAAGGAAGTATTAAAGAAATAACCTATATAAAATGATAAGAGCAGTGGGTTTCAGAATCGAAATCACACTGCTTTTAACTTTTAATGGGAAATTTAATATTTGCCATTAAATGTGGACTAAGATGAGGTCTTTTTACTCTAGTCATTCCGTGGTTTAAATAGTAATCTTACAAATAGGCTAGAATAAGGAATGGATTATTTACCCAAAATAAGTTTTTCATTTCTTTAATGGATATACATTTTAATCACTTAAAGCGGAAGAGGGTAAAGTATGACTGAAAATATAATGTTGGTTAATATCGGGCTATTAATCATTCGGCTGGTTATTGGGCTAACCTTTTTTGGACACGGCGCACAAAAGTTATTTGGCTGGTTCGGTGGTCCTGGCATTGCCGGCATGGGAAACTGGCTTGAAACACTCGGGCTTGAAAAAGGAGCAAAAGTCTGGGCTACGCTGGCAGGCCTTTTTGAATTGATAGGCGGATTACTTTTCGCTGCAGGTTTTCTTACATGGATTGGTGCGATTATGATTGTTATCGTAATGATTGATGCTATTTTTACCGTACATGGCAAAAATGGATACTGGATGACCAATGGCGGATTTGAGTATAATCTCGTTTTAATTGCTGTTGTCATCGGCGTAGCTTTGATTGGCCCGGGTGACTATGTTTTGTTTTTTAATCTTAATAACTAAAAGAAGCTGACGATTGTCAGCTTTTTTATTATTCATTAATTAACACTGCACCTATTTATGTGTACGTTCACAATATCAATATTAGAAAAAATATTAAAAAACTATAACTAAGCTTTACTATACGCTAGTTCCTTTTTCCTAAGAACATCTGACACAGGCTGGGGATCTCGCCCATATAATTCTCTGGCTTTATAAGCATGCACACCCTCATATATAGCATGCATCTTGTCATAAACCCATTTTTCTGTTTTAGTAACTGGAGACCAACAAAAAATGTCCATTTTATTTAACTCATTTGTAACCAAATGGATTCGTTCATAACGAATAGAATTCATCTTTAAAAAACCATTTTTCTCATAGAATTGTATTCTTTTTTCTGAGTCAGGATCTATAAGAGTAACTGGTTCAACTTCTAGTATGATCGCTTTCCCCTTTTGTTTCAGTTGGTCAAGAATCCTACTGCCTCTCCCATTTCGACGGTTGTTTCGGGCCACTAGTATGTAATCTATGAAGATAAAATCAGACATTTCGAAATAAACAAGTACAAAGTCTTGACTTTCCTCTAATTGATAGATTCCTTGTTTTTCGTTAAAAAGGATTTCAAAATGCTTTCTCGATTTCATTTCTCTTTCTGGAAAATAGTCTGTCAATCTAGCATACCAGTTGTTCATTATATTACCCCTTTGCCCGATTTTTTGAAATAACATCTATTTTGATGTCTTCCCTATTTTAGTAAATCAATGTAAATAATTTGTTAAAGTCGTTTGAAGTATTTGTACAATTTATGTAAATCTGAAAATTTAGATATTAATTTTTGCTAGAATAAGGCTGTTATGATCTTTTAATTAATTCAAAAATAGGGAGAGTTATTCAGATGAAACAGAACAAGGGTAAAATAACGGCATTGCTGGGCTGGAGCCTGCACGCAATCGAAGCGATTGACAAAATGAATCGACCGTATGTGGTTGTGGGTCCACCTGAATTTCAAGAATTTGCTGACACCCATGGTATACATCTTGTCCCATGGGTATTTGAAGATTTACAGATGCGATCAGAAGAACTCTATGAAAAATTAAAGGATCTCAATACTAAAGTTGCCGTACCGATTTACGAGGAAACCGTTGAATGGGCTGGTGCTTTAAATGCAAAGTTAAACAAGAACCCACGTATTTTCCATAAATCTCTGCTACTCCGTGACAAAGGGTTGATGAAGCGGAAAGCCCAGATGGCTGGCATCCGTGTGGGAGTATTTGCGGAAGCTGAAAACAAGGATGATATCTATCGATTCTTAAATAGAGTAAACGAGGCATTAATTAAGCTTGACGGCGATTTGAATGACCCGATACATGTGAAGCCATATAATAAAGCGGGTACAGTTGGCCATCGAATGATTCGGGACCGACACGAGATAGAACAAATTTGTGATTCTGAATTTCCGCTCCTTATGGAAAGCCACCTTGATGGTCAGGAATTCTCCTGTGAAGCATTTATACATAATGGGAAAGTAAGGTTCCTAAATATTACCGAGTATGTAAAACTTGGTCACTCCAATTTTGTACCTGCATCACCTTCGCTTGAAGAATGGCGACCGATGATTAGGGAAGCGATTGAAAAGCTTGTAGATGCCTTTGAGATCGAATATGGCATCATACACCCTGAATATTTCATTGCCCCGGATGGAACTTTGAATTTCGGCGAGGTGGCCGCTCGTGTTCCTGGTGGTCATATCTTTGAATTAATCGAAAAGGCTTACGGATTCAGCGCATTTCAGGCACAAATTCTTTGCAGCGATCCGGATACAACCGAAGAAGAACTTGACACCTTTTTCCCTAAGGAAGTGGTATCTGCAAAGGGATATGCAGGCAGCTTGATGGTCTATCCAAATGTAACAATTATTGAAAAGCTTAATATCCCTGAAGATCTCAAAAACCATCCTTATTTTGAAAGACATGATATGTTCATTCCTGTTACCTCCAAAGTGGCAGAACGGGTGGGCTTTGGGAACCATTACGGAACGATTTTCTTCACCGGAAATGACAGCGAAGTGATGAGAACCCTCATGAAAAAGTATGAAAAATATGATTTTTACCTTTAGGAGGGAACAGTAGGATGACGACCCAGTCAAAAAAGAAAAGGATGAGTAAACTAACTGCTGTCTTAAAAAATAGATTTGACATTGCCCTAGATAGACTTGAGGAGGCAAAATCTTTCGCGAAAAGCATGTACCAGACAGACGTTTTTCAATTGGCGATTGAACTTGCTGAATCAGAGGATGGACTTGCCATTCTTTATGCAAATGCCCCTCGCTTTGACAAATCGGGTGTCTTCCTTGGCGGACCATGGGAAGATCCTGCAAAAATGCAGCCCCCACTTGCCGGCGGTTCACTAAAGCTTAAAGGTGTCCAATCCATTATAGAATTGTTAAGTGAAATGAGAATGCTTGCAATTGCCAAAAGGGAATACATTCACGAAAGTTTTAGTGCAGAAGAGGCAGGCGCTTTTTTAAATGAAATCCTTGCACTAAATCTCGACCTTTTATTCCCGCCAGAAACGGAAGAAAACCGCATTCAATTAGATGATCACATAATTCGAGCACGGCGCTTGTTCCAATACCTGGGTCAAGAACTTTCGTTTAAGGCAATTGTTGATAAAATTGCTGAGGAGATTGACCGCCTGACCGTTCAGCGCCCGATTATGACTGGACGGATTTTAAACATGATTCACATGTTTGAACCCTTAATTGAAAGTGTACAGGATGAAAAAACTGCGGAAGCTCTTAAAAAGTACTCGCGTGCTGCCAATGGTCCAACACCACTAAGTAAGGATGTGTCGAATCAAAGGGAATATAGACTTGGATTATCGGAGGCCTTTGCTGATGAACTTGAGGCTGAATCCAAGATGTTTGCAGGATCAATGAAAGAAACCGGGCTTGTTTCCCCCCATCACGCCGTACTGTTGCGATTCCTAAATAGGAAGAACCCTGACTTGATTCCTGTAGCCCTTGATTTATCAGAAACAGGAGCGGCTAGCTTTAATGCCAATCGAGAACTGATTCACGATATGATTCAGCTGTCAATCTTTCCTGAAACACGGCAAGCAATATATGGGCTTGCAGGAATGCTTGACCGCGGTGTTCTTTCGCAGGATCATCTGCTGCCGGCCATCCGTCGCCTGTTTGAGCTCCCAATCCATTCTGAGGTTAAGCAAATTCTTTCAAAGCCTGAATTTGAACGGTGCGGTATTAGTCTAAATGGTGTGCTCGTTGCTGGGGTAGTTAGTGTTCTCGGACAGCCGCTTGGTGTCGGACAGGGTCTGAATCCAACCTGTCAGTCAGCAAGAGCCATATCACTTTGGTCTCAGCATGGAATCGGACAGCTTTTAGAGTACATTGCCCGTGCCGCCCGTGATAATGATATTGACATGACATTTGAAGGTGAGTCAATCCACTCCAGCCTCATTACTGGTGGAGTTGCTGGAGAAATCCACCAAGATTTGGATCCTGTATCGATTGTTCTAGTATCCCACCTCGATAAAATATATAACGAAATGATGAAGCGAACGCTCCTGCGTGGAGAAGACGGACATAAGTGGGTGAACCCGGAATTTTACGGTGAGTGGATTCCCAAAGGCTTTATAAATGTAATCAATCCACTCACACTACAAGTCGCCAATTACTCCACATTCGTCCGGCTGTTCTATGCCACACACCATCCGGATTATAACGAAGGGTACGAATTGATTTATCCAAATCCTGTGGGAATTTTCATCACAAACGTACACGGGGTTATGCTCGGTCTTCATGCCGTATCCATTCAAAGGATTAAAAAAGATCATAACGGAGATTACCGGATTTATTTTTACAATCCGAACAACGACAGTGGCCAAAATTGGGGACAAGGCATTGAGCCAAGCGTTTCAGGTTACGGTGAAATTAATGGTGAATCTTCCCTTCTGTTTCATGAATTTTTATCTAGAATGTATGCCTTTCACTATAACCCATATGAACAGGGGGATATCTATATGGTTGAAGATAGCCTTGTTGAAGAAGTGGAAGCACTGGCCAAAGACAGCTGGGGCAAAAATTATGTATGGGCATAAGAAAAGTGCAAGCGCACGGTTAGCAGTGGATATTGTGTGGCGCTAAAGCTAAACAGTTATCAAAGTTGAGACTTAAATAAACGTACTGTTTCGAGGAGGAGCGTTTTGAAAGTATCTATTATTGGCACTACTGGATATGGTGGTGGCGAGCTTTTTCGCATTTTACATCATCACCCTGTATTTAGTATACATTCAGTGCATACGACCAGAGATGAGATTCCTTTGTATGAAGAGTTTCCACATTTGAACGGAATAACAGGTTTAAAACTTGAACATATTGATGTGGAGAAGATTGCCAGTCACTCAGATATCGTTTTTTTAGCAGCTCCTTCAGGTGTATCTAGTAAACTTGTTTCTGCCTTTTCGGAAACAGGAATTCAAATTGTCGATCTATCCGGTGACCTGCGGCTTACCGATGGACAAGTGTATAAAAAATGGTATAAACACGAACCAGTAAAAAGCAGTTTATTGGAAAAAGCCGTTTATGGGTTGAGTGAATGGAATAAAGAAAAAATTATAGATGCTAAATTAATTGCGAATCCTGGCTGTTACCCTACAGCAACGTTATTGGGTCTTGCGCCAGTGGTAAAAGAAGGATTGATTGACCCGGATATGATCATCATCGATGCAAAATCTGGTGCTTCCGGAGCTGGAAGATCTGTATCTAAAAGCCTTCTATTCTCGGAAATTAATGAAAATTTTCGCATCTATAAGGTAAACGAGCATCAGCATATTCCTGAAATTCAACAGCAATTGAATAAATGGGATGCAGGAGTTTCACCTATTACTTTCAATACCCATTTGCTGCCAATCACAAGAGGAATCATGGCTACCATATATGTAAAGCTTTCAAAAAATATGAATACTGCTAGAATCATTGAATTATATAATGAACAGTATTTGAGGAATCCGTTCGTAAGGATCAGGCAGAATGGAAATTTCCCTTCTGTAAAAGAAGTTTCTGGATCGAATTATTGTGATCTTGGCTTACATGTTGACGAGAGAACAGGAAGGTTAACGGTTGTTTCTGTCATCGATAATCTCATGAAAGGAGCTGCCGGTCAGGCGGTTCAGAATGCCAATTTGATGAATGGATTAGATGAGAAAACGGGATTAGAGTTTATTCCCATGTACCCTTAAGGAGGATCTGGAATGCCACTATTGTTAAAGGATAAAATTGTTGAAATTGAAAATGGGAATATCCTATCACCACAAGGTTTTACAACAGCAGGGGTCCATGCCGGCCTCCGCTATGCTAAAAAGGACTTAGGGGTCATTGTAAGTGAAATCCCGGCTTCAGCAGCAGCAGTTTATACGACTAATCAATTCCAAGCAGCTCCTTTAAAAGTGACTCAAGAAAGCATTGCGTGTGAAGGTCTCTTACAGGCAGTTGTGGTAAACAGTGCATGTGCCAATGCTTGTACAGGAGACAGAGGATACATGGATGCATTAAAAATGCGTTCCTTAACATCTGAAAAATTCGGCATCAAAGAAAATTATGTAGCCGTTGCATCGACTGGTGTGATTGGTGAGTTTTTAGATATGGAAAAAATCGCAAATGGAATTCAATCCTTGTCACCTGGTAATTTAAATAGTGATGCCGTTGATTTTCAAACGGCTATACTGACTACTGATATCGTGATGAAAAATTGCGGATACTCAAGCGTAATTAATGGCAAAACCATTACGATTGGCGGAGCTGCAAAAGGATCGGGAATGATTCATCCGAACATGGCTACCATGCTTGGTTTCTTAACAACGGATGCAGCCATCTCCTCTGAGAATTTATCAGCTGCCTTAAAAAATGTAATCAATCAAACCTTTAATCAAATTACCGTAGATGGAGATACGTCTACAAACGACATGGTTCTCTTTATGGCAAACGGTCTGGCCGGTAATGATCCATTAACACCAGAACATCCTCATTGGGAAACCTTTGTTGAACTTTTAACAAAAGCTTGTGAGAATTTATCCAAGCAAATCGCAATGGATGGAGAAGGTGCTACTAAGTTAGTTGAAGTGGAGGTTCTAGGTGCTGACACTCCTGAAGAGGCAAGATTTATCGCCAAACAAATAGTCGGGTCAAATTTAGTGAAGACTGCGATATTTGGAGCAGATGCCAACTGGGGAAGAATTATTGGTGCGATTGGGCAGACAAATGCAGTAATTAATCCTAATACAGTTGATATAGCCATAGGCCCTATTAAGATGCTTCATAATAGTGTACCTTGTATGTTTTCCGAGGACGAAGCACGAAGCTATTTAAGTCAGCCATTTATAAAAATATTCGTTGATCTGCATGTAGGGAACGGAGCCGGTAAAGCATGGGGCTGTGACCTATCTTATGACTATGTCAAAATCAATGCCAGCTATCGTTCATAGGGGTCGGTGATAATAGGTGAAATATATTGTGATCAAATGCGGCGGAAGTGTGTTAGATGAGTTAACCACCTCTTTTTTTACAAGTCTTTCCGAACTGGAAAAGCGTGGTTTTAAAATAGTCTTTGTTCATGGCGGCGGCCCTGATATAAATGACATGCTAGACTTATTTCGTGTAAAACCTCAATTTGTAAATGGACTTCGTAAAACAGATGAGCAAACACTAAAAATAGCTGAAATGGTTCTTTCCGGTCAGACGAATAGAAAGCTTGTGGCCATGCTTCAGCAGTACCAATTCTCTGCGATTGGGATCAATGGAAGTGATGGTGGTTGTTTACAGGCTAATTATATAAACCGTAAACAACTAGGGTTTGTTGGAAAAATCAGCAAAGTAAATACAGAATTCTTAGAACTTGTTGTTAATCGGAACTATATCCCTGTTATTACCCCGATAGGAATAACTGAAAACGGTGAAAAACTTAATATTAATGCAGATTACGCAGCTGCAGAGGTGGCTAAAGCCCTTCATGCAGAACAATGCCTATTTGTTACCAACGTGGATGGTGTATTCATTGAGGGATCACTCGCCAGTTCCCTTTCCAAGAAAGAGGTTTCTACCTTTATTGTCAATGGTGAAATAACCGGCGGAATGATTCCAAAAGTTCAATCTGCCCTTAATGCTGTGGAAGAAGGCGTCGAAAGCGTTATAATAGTGTCCGGTAAAAAAACATTTTTTGAAAATGGCAAATGGCACGGGACGAGAATTTATCAAAAGGAGCCGATCACAAATTGAGTTATTTATTTCAAACCTATGCACGCTGGGAGATTGAACCTGAATCAGCGAGCGGCAGTACTTTGACAGATAAAAATGGGAAAAAATATCTCGATTTTACTTCAGGAATCGGCGTCTGTAACCTTGGACACCGCCCGAAAAATGTTGAAGATGCGGTAGTTAAACAACTTCATCAATATTGGCACGTGTCGAACCTATTCCAAAGTGAAAACCAAGAAAAAGCCGCAAAAATACTTGCTGAAGCCGCTGGGCTGGATCGGGTGTTCTTTGCTAATAGCGGTGCAGAAGCAAACGAAGCAGCCATTAAGCTCGCACGTAAAGCAACAGGAAAAACCAAAATTATTACTTTTAAGAATTCTTTTCATGGTCGGACTTTTGCAACTATGTCAGCGACCGGACAAGATAAAATCAAACACGGATATGGACCCATGCTCCAAACATTTGTCTATGTTCCCTATAACGATATGGAAGCTGTTAAGAATGAAATAGGATATGATGTTGCAGCAGTTATGATGGAAGTTGTACAGGGTGAAGGCGGGATTCATGTAGGTGATAAGGATTTTTTACAGGGTGTTCAAGAGCTTTGCAGACAACATGGTGCCCTTTTCATCATTGATGAAATCCAAACTGGCATTGGCCGAACAGGGAAACCATTTGCCTTCCAACATTTTGACCTAGCCCCCGATCTTGTTACATCAGCTAAAGGATTAGGAAGCGGATTTCCTATCGGCGCTGTAATAGGGAAAGAAAAATATGAGCCTTTTTTTGGTCTGGGAAGTCACGGCTCTACCTTCGGAGGAAATCCTGTCTCGATTGAGGCAGCTATTGCTACAATGGATGCTATTTTTAAAAAGAAATTTTTAGAGACGGTTATTGATAAAAGTGAGTTTCTCTTTAGCCAACTACGGAGTAACCTAAACCATTTAAATATTATACAGGATATTAGAGGTATTGGATTGATGGTTGGAATTGATTGCAAGGTTCCCGTGCCACCGCTTTTAAGTGGGCTTCGAAAAATGGGGCTACTTGTATTGCCGGCAGGAGAAAAGGTCATCCGGCTATTGCCTCCGCTAACCGTATCAAAAGAAGAACTGAAATATGGTGTTTATATTATAAAAGAAATTCTAGAAAAAGAATCCCTGGCAGCCGATAAGCAGGAGATTATTATTAAATAACCAAAACAACTAATGGACCCGAGATAATTTCGTGGTCCTTTAGTTGTTTGGGCTTGGTTAAAACAATATTAAATCGCGATATTAGCAATAGAAGTGTGTTACCACCTAAAAAAAAGATATTATCAATTGCTATATTCACTATTCTGTGTTAAATTAATCAATAATAATTTGAATTTAATAAATATTCCAATAATTATTTGTTTGAAACTTCACACTCCTGTCATTTGAATATCTTCTGTTCGGGTGGTAATGTGGTCGATAAATAACTAGCTAACAACCACACCACTTCCCGGTCTCAACGTTCTATTTGTTTTTTTCTCCACATTAGTTATTCTCTATTTATTTTGTCAATATGATACTGTAAAGGCAAAAAGCAGAGAAGGGATGGATATATGGGACTTTTTCTATTTACTTCAGAGGATTCGTTTCAAAGGGCCTTTTATCAGTTATGGAAAACTTCCGCATTAACTAAAAGTTTATTTCAACATGCAGTTTTTGAAGAAGCTGCAGCCCTTCTCAAGGAACCGTACGGATTGGATACGATATACAAATATGCACATCTCTTTGATGAAGCCGGGGTATTTGCAGGGAAGCCATGGGAGAATGTCCGCAAGCTTAATCCCCCTCTAGTTAGAGGTACTTTGCATGCCGGCGGAATCATTGCAGCAGCTGAAGCAATGAGCAATCTCAGAATCCTCTCCATTGCCAGAGGTGATTATGTGCATCCAGAAATGTCTGCTAAAGAAGCAAGTGAATTTTTGACAAAGGTCATGGCTTTAAATCTAGACCTCCTTTTAATGAAGGAAACCGAGGAAAATCGGGTAACACAGCTTTACAAGGACAAACAGGCTTCTGAAATTCTAGGATTTATCTCAGACCATTGTTTTTCTTCCCATGTTTTTCAAACTTTGTATCAGGAAGTAGATAATCTCGCTATCCAAAGGCCTATCGTAACAAACAAAATCCTGAAATTAATTGCTAATGCCAGAAGATTAGCCAGCGGCCAGAAAGTTACGGATTCGAGCTTGATGAAATACGAAAATGCCATCTATTCTCCAGCTGATTTGGCAGCCTCGGCTCGAAAAAGTTATGAAAATAAATTGAAGGCCAGTAATGATTTATTACTTATCAAAGAAGCCGAGCAGCTGCGTGAATCCATGAAGGATACTGGTCTTGTTTCGCCCTTCCATGCATTATTTTTAAAATTTATAAATAAAGAAAAGCCAGATTTGCTGCAGAGCTTGTTGGCTGTGGACAATACAGCTAGAGAAAACCTTCGCTTGAATTTGCCTTTTGTGTCTTCATTAATCACTTCATCCGTTACAATGAATACTAGGAGAAGCATTTATGGTTTAATGTGCCTTCTGCAACGGAATGTTTTTACGAGCGAAATGATAAGTGAACTAGAGAAACTTGTAAAAGTTCCTATACACGATCGGATTAAGAATAGGCTTATAAACGTTTATAAAATATTAGATTTATCTGCACTTCGTTCTCTTATTGTCTCAGGAATGATTAGTGTCTTAGGGCAGCCCCTAGGTATTGGCCAAGGTTTTAACCCAACATGCCAATCAACAAGGGCACTCAGTTATTGGTCACAAAAGAATCCTGTCACGCTGCTCAAATTGTTTAATGATTTTGTGGAACATGGAAAAATCACGATTCCTTTTGAGGGAAGACCGATATCTTCAGATACGCTTCCGCATGTCTCACTAGACGACGAGGATAATATTGATACCGTCTCACTACTCTTGATTCCTCATCTTGATTCTATTTATTTTGAAATGTTAAAGGCTGCCAATGGACGCGGGCAGGATCCCCATAAGTGGATCAATCCCTCTTTTCATATAAATGGAGTTTGGAGCGAGTTTTCAGATATCTATAGTGACTCAGACTTTAAGGCACGGTTTTATCGGCACTATCACCCTTCGGAGAATCCATATGTTAATGAAGGACTTCCCCAGCCCGCAGGGATTACCATTTACAATCAATCTGGTCAAGTGCTTGGTGCCCATGCAGTACTTATTCAAAGAGTCTGCCATGATCCTAAAGGCTGCATTCGTGTTTACTTTTATAATCCAAATAACGATAGTCTTCAAGTATGGGGAAACTCCATTAGAACAAGTGTTACAGGGAATGGTGAGCGTGATGGAGAGTCGTCCCTCCCTTTTGACGATTTCCTCTACTTCTTATATGCTTTTCACTTTCCAAATCAAGAGTAATACCTCTCACATGTTGTTAGTAGTTATCCCTGCTATTTGTTTTAAACCCTAGGTTACTTCAATAGGAGTCATCTAGGGTTTTAAAAAATAATCCCCAGCTTTTTTATAAAATCTTTTAATCCCTTTTTACTAGATTAAAACTTTTAGAGAGGAAGATTATCCAATGACGATTCATAAACAATCTGTCCGGACTTTTATCAATGGGAAAATTTTTACGGCTAATCTGGAACTACCATATGCAAGCACCATGATTGTACGAGACGGCAGCATTGCGTGGATTGGTGAGGCATTAGATTTAGAAAACATTGAAGGAGATTGTGTGGATCTTAAAGGTCAAAGAGTGCTTCCTGGTCTTATTGATGCCCATATGCATCCTTTGTGGCTGGCGAATGCATCCACCCAAATCGCCTGCACCCCTCCATTAGTCAATTCCATAGCAGATTTAATTGAACAAATTCGGAATTCATGCCAATCCAATGAAACAGGTAAATGGATTGAAGGCTGGGGTTATGATGAAGGGAAATTATCAGAAGGAAGAGCGCCAACACGCTGGGATTTAGATGAAGCCGCAGCGGATATTCCGATTATCATTAGTCGGACATGTACCCACATTGCTGTAGTTAATAGCAAAGCATTGGAGTTAGCAGGTATTACTAGAGATACCCCAGATCCACCAGGTGGAAAAATCGACCGTGATCAAAATGGTGAACTTACAGGAATTTTACGTGAAAATGCAAAAGATCTCGTCCTTCGTATTATGCCTGCAAAATCTCTTGAAGAAAACGCTGCGTCACTTTCAGAATTAGGTGATTTTCTGCTTTCACATGGAATTACTGCCATTACAGACCTTTCGAGCAGAACCGAGCCGATTGATTACCTAGAAATGTATCAAACAGCTGCCGAAAAAGGACTAAACCAACGTACTGTTCTCTATTATCTGTGGGATGATTTAAAGGACAAACCTTTATTGTTACCAGATAAAATCAAAAGAGAAAATCAAATTCGCATTGGCGGTATTAAGTTATTTTCAGACGGAAGTGTCTCTGGAAAAACAGCTTGGGTCAATCCCCCTTTTTTAGGGGAAGAAGAAAATTACGGCATTCAAACGACTACAAAAGAAGAGTTATTAGCTGCAGCCACAGCAGCCGAACAAAACGATATTCAATTAGTTGTCCATGCAATGGGCGAGCAAGCAATCGAATTAATCATTGATACTTTCTATGGCAAAAAAGGCTGGCTTACCGATGGTCCTTCTATTAGGATCGAGCATGCAGCAATGCCAACACCTCAGGCTATTCTGCGTGCTGCTGAAACGGGCATTGCCTTTGTGACACAGCCCATATTTGTTTTTGCAGAGATTGAGAGCTATTATAAGAACCTCGGATTTGAGCGTACAAAGGAAACCTATCCGATTCCATCCATGCTGGAGGCAGGGATAAAAGTGGCTTTTTCTTCTGATGCACCTGCTACTGCCTGGGCTGATCCCGTAAATCCATTTGTCGGGATCAAATCTGCTGTGACGCGCTTGGCTTATAATGGCGCAGATACTGGACAAAAACAAAGGATCGATGTAATTACCGCCATCATGCTTTACACAAAATCCGCTCAAGAAATCACACGGATTCCCCATGTTGGGCAGCTTGCAGTTGGCAATCATGCTGACTTTATTGTGCTTAATCAGGATATCTTGGAAATTAGCATTGACATGATTGATACCGTTCTGGTTCAAGAAACTTATTTAGCTGGAAATTTAGTTTTCCAAAGATAGTCTTTTCGATAGGTAAAATTGCTTTATGCTGATAGTTGCTTCTTAATCCATATTTCTTTAGATGCCCTTCAGACTGTATCTATGTAAGTGGTACCCTCTAAATGGATACAGTCTCAAAGTAAGAATATGCTTAATAGGAACGAACACAATACTAGCCATTTATACAGCCATTAGAATAGAAAACGCTTCTCACTCTAAAGAGGCTTATCTTTCTCTGTTATAAACCATCCATCACGTTTTCTTTCTATATTAAAAAAATCCTCATTAAATTTTTCTCTAAGTACTTTATATTCCTCATTTTCATATTTAACCTGTGCAACTTTAATTTTCTCTACTGTTATTTCTGGTTTTTGGACTTCAAAAATTAGGTTATCAATAATAAAAAAAGTTTTCTTACGTTCCATTTTCCCACTTCCTTCACCTAACTATTTCATACATATAAAATTTGTCAAATATGAATGAACCCTTTTAATTTTTTTGTAAAATTCAAGCTCTAATTTTACGTGTATTTTACAAAAAATCACAAAAATCGAATCCTCCAGTAAGTTAATGAATCGACTTGGACTTTTCAAACCAACTAATTATTTTAAGTCTAGCTTTTTATATACTTTTTTTAATCTATAATCTGAAAAAGAATTTTTGCAATATCACTGTTTTCCATTCTTCCACTGAACAAATGTCTATTTAGGCCATACACATAAATGGGAACATCCTCTCCCGTATGTCCTTTTGAAGTCCAGCCTGTACTCGAATAGTGGTTGATGAGGTTAATCAATACTTGCTGTGTACCTTCTACTTCCATTTCTAACGTTGATTGTATCAGTTTCAAATCCGCATCATTAAGAGAAAAGTGTCTTTTAAACAAAAAAAGGCTGGGATAATGAGGTAATGCAATTGTTTTACAAAAAATAAAAAATTCCGTATTAAATATACAGAATTTTTACCATTTTTTAACGATATCTCAAGAAGAAATCGACTAATTATCTAATAAAATTAAGGGACTTAGTATTTGGAGGGAGTGAATTATCGAGAAATCAAGATTCAGAATAAGGCCTAATTTCTTTGAAAATTTTAAAAATCAAGATTAAGGCTAAGGAGTGATAGAGTGGATACTTTTTCTCACGTTGTTATCGGCTTTGGCGTAGGTGCACTAGCTCAGCTTGATCCCGCCGTCTCAGCTAATGAAACCTTATCACAAGCAGTCATTTTAGGTACTGTCATTGGTTCTAATGCACCAGATTTTGATTTTTTTTATCGTTTGAAGGGAAAGGGAAATTATTTACGGAATCACAGGGGCCTGTCACATTCACTACCTGCGCTTCCTTTATGGGGGATTCTTGTTTCTGGTATGCTGTATCCATTCTTCACTAGCACCTCGTTTTTCCATCTATTTTTATGGACATTTTTAGCCGTCATCCTTCATGTGTTTTTGGATCTATTCAATGTACACGGAACACAAATATTTCGGCCTTACTCTCGAAAATGGATTACCTTTGATGCCGTTCCTTTATTTGATCCTTACATTCTGCTCCTCCATTTTCTTGGATTCGGTTTAATCTTATTCTATCAAACAGGGATTACCTTTCTTTTCATTTATATATTCCTATTTTTCTACCTTGGGATCCGCACTATATCTTCCATATTAACGAAAAGACACCTACGGAATTATTTTATTAATGCTATAAGAATCAAACTAATCCCCCGTATAACGTTGTTTAAATGGGATATTTTGATTGAGACTGAAGAAGATTTCCTATTTGGCATTTTTTCACTAAAAGGTTTAACCCTTGAACATTCCCTTACCAAAAAGATCAACTTTCCGATTTTGGTCTCAAATAGTCGACATGACCAGAGAATTTCAGACTTTCTTGCCGGTACTAATTATGCGTATCCATTTGTTGATGTAAGAAAAAACGGTTATTTGGTCTCTTGGAAGGATCTTCGTTTTCGCACAAAAAGATTTTTCCCTGCACTTGCCATTCAGTTTATTTCATCTGATTTCAAGAAAAAGAATAGCTATATTGGCAGGGTTAATTCTTTAAAGCAATATAAGAAAGTGGTAAGGAATCTAACCAATAGCTCTTCTTCTTAAAACTAAAAGACGATGGCCACAATGTGTGGTCATCGCCTTTTATAATGGACCACAGACTCTGGTGACATGACGATAAAGTTAGTAAAAAAATATCATACGAAATCTATACATACTTTTTACAAAATGTTAATAATGAATCAACCAATTCCTAATATAATTTAGAGTAATTTACTATATTTGGAGGGATAAATTAAAAATTCAATTCTACCCTGTCTCAAATGGCGTTTTCAACATTTGCCAACAATAAGTAACCTTAATTACTTACACTTTTTCTGCTCTTTCCTTTAACGTTTTTAAAACAAACTGTATATCAATAACATTATTTTTGGACATTTTCAGATAACATAAGGCTGATGGTATTAGAAAGATTTGCAGTATAGATAAAGTATAGATATAACTATAAAGTTCATTGAATCTAGTGGATAAAATGCCAAGCAATATACCAACACCTGCGTTCCCGACTGTTCTTCCCAAACTATTGAAAAGGTTAGCGATACTAAAGGCAATTCCTCTTTGTTCAGGAAGATTTACATCTGTTAAGAGTGCCATCCAATTAGGTGTATTGGCCGATTGGGCAGCTGAAGCAAACAGAGATAAAAGAAACATAAGTGTAATCCAAGGATTGATGAAAATTTGTCTTAAAATGCTGACTAAAATAATGATTTCATTATTATTTTCATTTGGTAACGATAGGTTAGACATTGGCACAAAAAATAAAGCAATATAACAGGGCATGGTAAAAAAAACGAAAAATGCGGTTAAATATGCTCGTCCTCTAAAGGTTTTCCTTTGGAATTTATCTCCCAGATGCCCGAAATAGAATGATGCTATGCCTCCAATCTGGAAAATGGCATAGAGATAGCCTGAAACAATTACAGCGGTTCCCATACTGTAGCCTTGCTGCATTATTTTAAATGTATATAAGGTCGGGATCCAAATCAGGCTCCCTGTTGCAATATTCATTAAGAATGTCTGCAAAAACAAATATACATTGCTTCCTTTTAAGATAAGAAATTTTATATGTTTGGTTTCTAACTTATAGTTATAATGAGTATTTCTTATCAATTCTTTCGGCTTTGATACTAATTGACCTTTGAATGGCTCTTGAATAAAAAGAAAACAAATCATGACAAACAATCCAAGAAAACCTACTATTTCAAATGGCCATCTCCAGCTATTGTTTGCAGTAGTTAAAGAAGCTAAAATAGATCCAGCTATTCCACCCAAACCTTGGGCCATACCCCAAAAACTTAAAATTAAACCGCGTTTTTGATAGGGAATCAAATCAGTTAAAATACTGAAACCAATGGATGCTATACAGCCTAAGCCAAATCCGGTTACTACTTGAAATAACATAATTTGAAAATAACTGCTGCTGAATGAAGTCAAGAATATCGATACGGACCAAATCAAAGTTCCTATAATCATCATCCTCTTTAGTGGATACTTCCCTGATAGGTATCCCCAATAAATAGAGGAAAGGGAAGTAACCAAAATATTGGCAGCTGAAACAAAACCCAAACTTGCTATATCTACATTTAAATCCTTTGCTATGTATTGAATAAGCGGCGGAAACAAACCAATTACAATATGTTCAAAGGCAGCAAGTATGATTATTACAGCAATTGTAAAATTGATTCTCCATTTTGAGCTCTTCATAGTTAATAATGCCCCTTTGAAATGTTTTATTTTTATCTACAATATTATCTAAGTTTGCTATTTCTTATATGGATTTTTTTAAATCTTAATATGAAAATTACAATTTTAATATTCTTAAAAAGGGCTGATATTATGAAAAAGACATTATTGATTATTTCTTCCGACCATACAGGGCATGGACATAAAAGTATAACAGAATCACTTTGTGAGATAGTAAAAGCTCATAATGAAGTAAAAATACATGTAGTAGATGGATTTATGCTTGGCAAACAGTTACTGTTAAAAATAGGAAAATCATATGGCCCGATAACAAGAAATTCAGAAAATCTATGGAAGATGATTTGGAAACTCTCAGCTTTGAAACCTTCTTTAGTGGACAATTTTATTGAAACACTTATAAAGGATAATTTTCTAAAACTACTGGCCGATATTAAACCAGATATAATTCTATCCGTTCATCCTAATTTTAATGGTTCAATCTTGAACATTTTAGAAAAGCAAAATATAAATATCCCTTTCATTACTCTAATTGCCGATCTTGTAAACATTTATCCCCTTTGGGCTGATAAAAGGGCAAATTACATTATTAGCCCAACTTTCGAAGCTCAAAGTAAGTGTATTGAATTTGGGATTCCTGTTGAGAAAATAAAGGTTTCAGGATTTCCAGTTCGATCCCGATTTTTTCTGAAGAACTTTAATCAACGAAAATTCTCTAAAGAGGAACAATCCTTAAATTGCTTGATCATGAGCGGTGGTGAAGGCGTAGGAAATATGAAGAAAATAGCAGAAAACCTGCTTGATCATTTTGATTGTACAGTTAAACTTGTAGCCGGGAAAAATGAAAAACTTAAAACAAAGCTGGAAAGATCCCTGAAGACCCAATATGGTAATAGAGTAGAGATTTATGGTTTCACCCAAAATATCCAAGATTTAATGCTAACTTCTGATATTGCTTTTACTAGGGGGAGTCCTAATGTCATGTTTGAAGCAATAGCTTCCAATACACCGCTAATCATTACCGGTGCATTGCCAGGTCAGGAAGAGGATAATCCTGCATTTGCTGAAAATTTCGGTTTGGGAGTGGTATGTAAAAATCCAAAGGAAATTAAGCAGACAATAACCAAATTACTTGAGAATGATGGAGAAAAACTAAATAAAATTATAAACTGTCAAAGGAATTTTATAAATGCAAATGCAGCTGAAGACATTCTACAATTTATTCTGAAAGTTGGAGAGCCTTATTATGAAGAAGCACAAGTTAACCTTTCTTAAATTCCATTACTTTTTTAATAACAATAAGCTGACTCGAAAAAGTCGTTGATTAACAACCTTTTTGAGTCAGCTTTTCTTATCTCCCTTACTCTTAATAAACGATGCAAAATTCGCTACAATTGATAATTTGTATGCATCAATATATTCTTAAAAACAAGCTCTGGTCTTTCCTCCGTAATTAAATGTCCTGTTTTTTCATAGGTAATTAACTTGGCATCGGGTAAATCCTGAACTAATTGTTTACCGACTTCCACTGGAACCACTCGATCTTCCTCTCCCCAAATTAATAGTGTTGGGACTTGTATATCCTGAAGTTGCTTTGGTAATAAATCTCCCTCACGATGACGAATTAGTCGAATTAAAGCTTTATAAAATCCTTTTTCAGCTAGTGGTCTACCGAATTCACGAACCAATTCATCATTAATCAATGATTGATTAAAAAAAACATTCCCCAGGTGATATTTAACGTCTTTTCTTCCAATATAATAATGAATGACTTTTTCAAAGAACGGTAAATATGAACTAATTATGAGAAGTTTTTTTGAACGCTTTAAATATCCTGAACTACTTAATAAAATTAGTTTGTTAATTTTCTCAGGTGCGATTCGCGCCATATTTAGAGCAATTTGACCTCCCATTGAATGAGCAACTATATGAGTGTTAGCAAATCCAAACTTGTGAATACATTCAATCATTAACTTCGCATAGTTTTCAAAACTATAAACAAACGAAGTGGACTTCTCACTTTTCCCAAAACCGGGAAGGTCAACCGCGATTATTGAAAACTTCTTTTGTAATAAAGGTATGATACGACGAAATGTATAAGTAGAAGATGCAAAGCCGTGGATTAGAAGAATTGGTGGTTTATCATTCAATATGTATTCACAGTACAAGTTGATATTATCTACTTTAATGAATGTTTGATTCAAACTATTAACACACAATGTGTTCCACTCCTCAAGTACTTTATCATATAGTGTTTATTATTTATCAATTAGAACATGAGGATGCAGATTAAAAGTTCTCAATTCCAATAATTATAGAAGTTTCTCGTCTCATCATTGGAAAGACAAGTCCATTAGAAGCAATGCCGGGCACCATTCGGGGTGACTTTGCATTTTCAAAAGAATAAATGTTATCCATGGTTCATCAATTGCTTCATTAGTTTCTGCACATAAAAAAATCCACCTTCCTTTAGGAAAGTGGTAATCTTTCTCCATTCATTTCAGGGGATACTTTTGTTCGATATAGTGTAAAAAGGCAGTCACAACTTGTGGACCGGTTTCTACAATTCTACCTTCTTCGAATGCAGAGAAGTTATCACCACCCGAAGCTAAATAATTGCTAACGGCAACCTCATATTCCCTGTCAGGTTGAAGGTTTTGACCCTTACTGTCCTTCAGCATGATAATTCGGCTGCCAATTGGAGCATTAGGGTCCCACCTATACGTTAAACCAACAGTTTGTAACATATTATTTACCTGATCTTTTCTCCACTGCTGCTCTAAAGCTAGTTTAATTTGGTCCCCTGTTAAGATTAATTTAGTGATACTATGGCCAAATGGCATTTGTGTATATAGTTCTTCTAAAGTAATATTTCCTCGCTGTAAGCTTCCCCGCATTTCTCCTTGATGGACAAAGGCAATTTCTGTCCCCATGGCTTTCCGCTCGGAATCTGCAATCATTTTCGCGAATGGAGATTCACCATTTACATCTTGCCTCCGGCTGATTTCTTCAGGAATGAATCCGACAATTTGATTAAACTGATTACCCATTTTTTCCTTAAGCTTTTTTAAAAAAGTAACCGTATTTTTATCTGGTTCTATCTGATGATGTGAAGTCACAATAATCTTTGCTTTTTTCCAAACAATATCATTGGTATTACGATCTATTTCCATGTTCACTTGAGAAAAGGCTTCCCCGTAAGAATAGGCTTGAACAATCAGTTTATCATCTACAACGGTATTGGCATAGTGATGGCTATGGCCGGCAAAAATAACATCGACCTCGTCATCGATTTTTGGGGCCATCTCCACTAAAGCTTCTTGGGGATTAGTTCCTGACTGATTCGATTTTGCTGAAATATGTGCCAGTACAACAATCGCTTTAATCCCTTTTTCCTTTAATTGCTTAACTGTTCGATTAATTGCTGAAACTTCATCCGTTATTTCTACTTCTTTTCGATTTTCATGGGATACATACATGTTGGTTTCGGTTGTGACCACACCAATAAAGCCAATTTTGATACCGTCAATTTCCTTAATAACATATGGTGGTAACAAGGGTGCACCGGTCTTTTTTTCGATGATATTTGCAGAAATGTAAGTGGTATTGGCGCCTTTAAAGTAACCTGTTCTTTCATGGAATCCTCCAAAAATGAGACGTTTCATTTCTGCTACGCCTTCGTCCAATTCATGATTACCAGGTGTACCGACATCAATGTGAAGAAGATTTAAAAACTGAATTGTGGGTTCGTCTTGAAATTGAGAAGAAATCGGTGGGCTTCCTCCTACCATATCACCAGCATGAACAAGTAGGGTATTTGGGTTTTCCAGTTTATATTTTTTTAAATAGGCAGCCAAGTATTCAGCCCCTCCTGCCATGGACCCTGAAACCCTTCGATACTTGTTTAGTTGACCGTGAAAATCATTAATACCTAACAATTGTACTCGAACGTAGTGGTTGGATGTGGATTGCGTCACTGAGGATTGATTTTGTGAAGATACCGTGAATATACAGATACCAAAAGTAATACAGACTAAGATGACTAAAGAAGACATGATCTGAAATTTTAACAACTTCCGATCCCTCCCTCATGATGTACTTTAAGGATAACTCTGGAATTTTATATCTGTTTGAATTGCATGTAAAGTTTTTGTTACAATTTTTGGTTAGGGCAAATCGTTAATAAATAATTAATTTTTTCGACAAGCTTCTGTCCAGGTTCATAAGGAAATTAATTTCAAATAAGAGTTTTGATTTAAATCTAGTGTTACTAATTTCATAACATTATAGAACTATTACTAGTGAATTTAGCACAATAGTCGAATGTCTCTAATAAAATTGTCGTTCTTTATCGAGAAGTTACTATATCCAATAAGTACCTGTTGGACTAAAATAGAACTGTTAGATTAATTATTTAGGAGGTCTTTCTATTGAAAAAGAGAAAAAAAGGAATGGCGATAGCAGCCAGCAGTATCTTAGCACTCTCTCTCTCATCTTTTAATCTGCACACTTCTGCAACTTCACCAACTAAAAGCTACCTCATCGCTTACAACCAGTCGTCATTACCTAAAACCTATCAGACAGACATTAAGAATGCCGGAGGAGTAGTGGTAAATGCCATTCCGGAAATCGGCGGATTAGAAGTCCGCTCATCGAATCCTAACTTTCTAAACAATTTAAAATCTAATTCTAGTATTATTGCGGCAAACGTAGAAATGCACTATAAGCTGGATGACGAACAACCGGCTGCAGCTGACGGTAAGCCTGTAACACTTCAGCCTGATACAGATGGTACATATTGGAGTTCACAATGGGATATTCGTCATTTAACGAATGATGGTAAATCCTTTAAAATTGAGTCAGGCGGTACGGAAGCAAATGGGAAGGTTACTCATAAAGCTGTAGTCGGTGTTATCGACACAGGTATTGATGCCAATCATCCTGACCTTAAAGCCAACTATGTTGGCGGTCAAAGTTTCGTTCCGGCAGGAGGTTATTCTGGAAATGACAAGACTGAAACAGGCAACCCCAAGGATGTACTGGATCGTGAAGGTCATGGTACACACGTAGCTGGTTCGATTGCGGGTAATGGAAAAATAAAAGGTGTCGGCCCAGATCTAGGAATCATGGCTTACCGTATATTTGACAGTTCTGGAAGCTCCCCAACTACACCAATAGTTAAAGCAATGATTCAAGCAGCTAAAGATAAAGTGGATGTTGTGAATATGTCCATTGGCGGCTATGACAATTTAAAATATGAATACAATGGTAATACCTATAGTGACATTGCAGATGTTCTCCTTTGGAAACGGGCGGTAAAATATGCAGTGAATAATAATGTAACCATTGTGGCTTCTGCCGGTAATGAGTCATTAAACTATGCTGATAAAAAATCACTAACTGATTATTTGAATGCCAATTATGGTGATACGAACCTTGTTTTTAAAGGCGTCACCATTGAAACACCAGGTGGAGTTCCAGGCGTCATTACAGTATCTTCCTCAAATCAATGGTCGAAAGATCAATTGGCATTCTATTCAAACTATGGAAATAGCTTTATTACGGTAGCAGCTCCTGGCGGAGACAACGGTCCTAAATATGCTTCAACGGGGAATTTAGATGATCGTGACTTTACTTACCGTGCATTGTCAACATGGCCAACTTATTTAGAGCCTTATTTCACTACCATTGATCCGGAGCATCCTGGATATGCATACCTCCATGGAACCTCCATGGCTTCGCCGAAGGTTGCTGGTATTGCTGGAGTGATCAAAGCAGCTCATCCAGACCTGAAACCAGCTCAGGTAGAGGCCCTTATTGAGAAGACCTCTTTAGATTATGGCAAACCAGGTCATGATCAATACTATGGTGCCGGTGAAGCAAATGCTTATACGGCTTTAACAGGTAAATAGCATAAAGTAAGGCCCATCTCTGTTAAATAGATGGGCCTTTATATCTTGTCAAAGGTTCATTTCCAAAAGTAGAAAGGTAATTTTTGATCTCATAATTGAACTCGGTTGAGTCGCAACAGTTTATTATTCTTTGCGTAGTTTGCTGTCATTAATGCGTCCCGGTTACATCTAATATAGTATTTGTTACTTGCTTTTTTTCAAATGTGGAAGCGTTAATTTTCTCTAGTAACTTTTCATGATAAAGGTCTGCGTCTATTGGCAACTCTACCCATTCGTTTAGCCAAGAAGATAAGTAGATTCCATTTGAAATTTCTAATGCCTTTACTCCATCTTCCCCAGGCGAAAGTAGAGGTGAATTCTTAACAATGGCATCTATCCAGTTTTGAACAATAATTGCATGATTTGCATTATCACTTTTTACTGGTATTTTCATTTTTTCACATTCAGGCTGGCCAAATCCTCCTGTATACGAAGAATTAAATTCACGTTCTGATTGTGTTAATTGGTAAAAAGTAAGTTCTTCATTTTCAACCACAATTTTCCCGCGGTCTCCAACAATTTCAAGGCGATTCGTACCCGGTGCTTCTCCTGTTGAAGCAATGAACACACCTGTCGCCCCGTTTTCGTATTCCACAAAGGCTGTTACATCATCTTCCACTTCTACATCATGGTACTTGCCTAAACTAGTCACTGAACGAATACTCTTTGGCATAAGACCTGTCGTCCACTGCCAAATATCTAATTGGTGAAGGGCCTGATTTAATAGAACTCCACCACCTTCACCTTTCCAGGTGGCTCTCCATTTACTAGAATCGTAATAACATTGTGGACGGTAAGAATCCGTAACAATCCAATTGGTACGTTTAATTTCTCCCAATTCACCTGACTGAATAAGGTCGCGCACTTTCTGATAAAGTGGATTTGCCCTTTGGTTATACATGATGCTGAACACTTTTCCACAATATTTCGCTGCAGCATTCATTTCCAACACATTTTTGGTATAGACGCCCGCTGGTTTTTCAATTAGGACATGTTTCCCTTTCGCAAATGCCTTTTTGGCTAGTTCTGGATGACTGTAATGCGGGGTTGCAATTAGGACAGCTTCGATTCCTGATTCATTGAAAAAGGTTTCTACATCCTTGAAAATTTTCACCTCTCCCTTTGTATGGGTTTTTACCCATTCGATTCGGCTCTCATTACTGCTGCAAACCGCAGTTAACTCAGCTCCTTTAATTTGACCTTTATTTATCATTTGTACATGCGAGCTGCCCATATTTCCTATTCCGATTACACCAATTTTAACCACACTCATCTATTTCCCTCATTTTTTGGATTTTGTTGAAAAACTATATAAATCTTGAATTAATACCTTTATTCTTTATTGGACTTTTGCAAATGATAGATTTAATTTATAACCGCATTGTGGTACACTAGTATCATATTGTGGTTACATTCATTATAATTAATGTATAAATTACATGTCAATAACGATCTATCATCTTTCCAAACATAAAGCTATTAGAACGAGCATCGGTTCAACGGGGGATTTACCAACCACTGTATTTACACAGCTCTTGCTCCTAATCGGTAAAATAAATTCAATCATCCGTTATAATAAATAGGATATATAGGGAGGAGTACACACTTATGCACATCGATAAAAAAGATCAAACTAAAACATCTAATGTCCAAGTAATCTCTCGTGCGGCTAAAATACTGAGGACTCTTAGAGCTCATCCAAAAGGATTAAGCTTATCGCAAATTGCAAAAGAAGTGGGCATGGCCAGATCCACCGTTCAAAGAATTGTTACCACACTTGAACAGGAGAGATTTATTGCAGCGACTTCTGGTAATGGAGGTTTCCGTCTTGGACCAGAGATTGCCATCCTTGCAGGCGCTGTCCATAGTGATTTAAGAGAAGAAGTCCGGCCATTTTTATTAAACTTATCACATCAAATCAATGAAACGGTTGACCTATCCGTATTGGAAAATGGTAAGGTACTTTTTGTGGATCAGATTATCGCTCCGCATCCATTGCAGGCTACTTCACAACCGGGGGCATCTTTTCCATTACATTGTACAGCAAATGGAAAAGCGATACTCGCCTCCTTACCTTTAGCTGAGGTAGAGAAACTGTTACCTGAGCATATGCAACAGTATACGGAGCATACCATAACGACTCGGGATGAACTATTAAGGGAATTGGAACAGGTTCGTAAAAAGGGAGTTAGTTTTGCAAGGGAGGAACACATTCCTGGAATTTGTGCCGTGGGCGCAGCTGTTGTTGATCACATGGGAAATATTAGTTCGGTCTCCATTCCACTTCCATCCACCCGATTCTACGGGCATGAAGAAAGGCTGGCAGAAGCACTCATTCATACTTGTCACAAAATCAACGAGCACTTTGAAATGAAATAATAAAGAATGAACCAAGTTGTGCGGCTGCTTAAACAGGCCTTTTTTAAATGTGTTGTTATTTCGTTAAAGGATGAATGGTTTGAATTCTGAGATTTTTCCCCATAATGGATGATGTGAAGAATCCACATTAAAAAAGCGATCAGCTAATATTGTACTGGTCTGGTGGTTCTCATCAAATATCTATTTTTCAAGAGGTGATCGTATGAGTTTACAGCGCACGTTTATAATGGTAAAACCTGATGGGGTGAAGCGAGGGTTAATCGGAGAAATCCTCAAACGCTTTGAACAAAAAGGGTTTACCTTATTGAATGCCGAGCTAATGACAATGGACCGCACTAAAGCTGAGTATCATTATATGGAGCATCAGGAAAAACCGTTTTTCGGTGAATTAGTGGATTTCATAACCTCAGGTCCTGTTTTTGCCATGGTCTGGGAAGGAGAAAATATAATAGAGGTTTCTCGTCTCATGATTGGAAAGACAAGCCCATCGGAAGCTATGCCAGGCACCATTCGTGGTGACTTTGCATTTTCAAAAGAGGAAAATGTTATCCATGGCTCTGATTCTCTTCTTAGCGCAGAACGTGAAATTGAAAATTTCTTTGGGCTCCTGAAGAAACGAATCTCAAGAGATGATTTTCCTTTCGAAGATCGAAAATCTGTATAATGACACAAAGGACACTTCCGTTCTCGGAAGTGTCCTTTCCTTAAATGCACTTACTTCCTTAAAGACCAAGTGCGTGAGCATTTAAAACAAATTTCATACAACAGAACTTCTTTGAACCATGTATAGAGGAAACAGTATTTGTAAAGCCTTCTAGTAATGATTTTTTAATGGAGGAAAATGGAAAAAACTATGTTTTCATTACGTGGAGATGCTCATAAAATCTATCTAAAACTTAAAAGAGCTTCAAACAACAAAAAACCTTTCAAATCAATAAAAGAACTTATAGAAGTAGAAGAAATTCAAAAATTTTATATTTCTATTGATAGCGAAACACTAAAAAAAATTTATTATTGTATGATAAAAGAAAAAAATGGTTCCGGAATCATTCCAATTCTAATATCTTCAGCACCGTGGCTCTTCTTCTTATTTTCAAAACAATTACAAGAGTTCCTTTTCAAAGAAGGTAGTTTTCTTTGGGTCATCTTTGTTTTTGCTTACATAACTATTCTTACTGTAAGTGTGATTCTTCACTTTCATGAAAAATCTTGGGCTTCCGTCCATATTGAAATTATCCAAGAAATATTAAATGAACGAAAACAAAAGTTCTCCGAATAATGTATCGGCACATTATATCCAATAACCCAAAAAAGAACGACTAAAAATTTAAATCGGTCTATCATCTTCAAATTAAAATCCTGCTATTAACGTTTTTAAGTTCTTGAGTTAATAGCAGGTTTTACACGCATTAAATAGGATAAATAATACACATAGTAACCAACAAAGGCCCGTCTCTAACAGTACGGCGTTTGTTTCGTACCTTTAGAAATTACCTAAGTTAATCCAAAAGTATATGGGCTGACACTTATTAAAAATTTTGGCGACCTGGCACGTAAAGTTAAAAATATCACGGACAATTGCTACACTAATAGAAAGTGTTGAAAGACAATTTAAATCGTAGTCTCTACATTTTCAAGCTTCGATTCCGACACTTTATCTGATTTCATTAACAAAATATAAGCAATGAATCCGAAACCAATCCCTAAGAACCAAGAATAGGTGTACAACTCTTTCAATGCTGGAATAATTAATCCAATAAATGATGCTATCAGCCCTACTACTAGGGCAATTAGTGCCTTAACATTCCAACCATTTGTATACTCGTATAGTCCGTCTTTTCTATAAAAACTAGCTAAATCATATTTCCTGCGTGCAACTAGGAAATAATCAGCAATCATGATGCCACCGACAGGCCCAAGTGCTCCACCGATTGCCCCTAGAACATTAAAAATGGTTCCTGAGTTGTTGTACCATAGCCAGGGTGCAAAAAATAAGGCAACCACTATCGAAATTAGTCCGGCTTTTACAAAGTTAAGTTTTTGCGGAAATAAGTTTACTAGGTCGTAGGCAGGTGAAACAACGTTTGCTGCTACATTTACAGATAAGGTAGCAATGAGCAATGCAAAAGCTCCCAGGAATAAAACAAACGGGTTTCCAAATTGCTGAAGCAATTCGACTGGATCCCAAATGGGTCTACCGAAGGCAATGATGGTCCCCGAAGTTGTAATAATGCTCATAATAGCAAAAATAATCGCTGTACCTGGTAATCCAATTGCCTGACCGATGACTTGATCTTTTTGACTTCGTGCAAACCTAGTAAAATCCGGTATATTCAGTATCAAGGTAGCCCACGTTCCAATCAGTCCGGTAATCGAAATTCCAAATGCACTCCAAAATGCACCACCCGTTAATTTTGCTGGTTCATCAAAAAGTGGCCCTAATCCATTCGATACTGTTATTGCCCAAATAACAAGAGCTAACCCTAAAACAATTACAAGGGGGCCTGCCCATAACTCAAAAAATTTAACTCGTTCCATGCCATGTGAGATTACCCATGCGTGTAATATCCAGAAAAGTGCAACTGCAAGGGCATCATTTAGCCCCATACCTAAAATATGAATGGACGACAAACTATTCCAACTTGGTATTAATGCTCCTAGAACAGCTCCTACTGCTTTGCTTCCTAAATAAGCTTGGACGGCAAACCAGAATATCGCTACAAAAGCCCTTATAATGATTGGAAGCTGTGCCCCTTTGTATCCAAAAGAAGCACGAATTAGAACCGGGAAAGGGATCCCGTATTTAGCACCCGCTGCACTATTTAGCCACATCGCTATAATAAGAATAATATTGGCCGTTATTACGGTTGCTAAAGCCTGCCAGACACTCATTCCTAACCCAAGCAAACTTCCTGCTGTTTCATATGCGACTATATTATGGACCATCCCCATCCACACTGTCGTATAGTTCAGCCAATTCCAATTCCTCTTTTCCTTATTAAGAGGTGCAAGGTCCTCATTATATAAAGAGGGATCTTTTACTTTTAAAGAATCTTGATCTTCCATTGATATCGTTCGCATGGTATTCACTCCTTTTTTTGACGCGCCATAGAAAAGTGGATTGGATTCTTAAATATTTTTAACTGAATATTCCGAATTATATTTACATAATATAGCCCCTTCCCTACTGACTTATGGTTTTAAACGTAACAACTTATTGTTTAACATGATTGTATTCTACTGAAAGAATGGCTAGTTGTAACAAAATTGGTAAGAAAAGTTAACAGAGAATAAATTGAAAAATGTAACCTCTGGTTCATATCAATTATGTAACACAAAACAAAGGCCCATATGAATAGATGGGCCTTTGTTCATGCAATATCTTCCGTCCTACAAAATTATTTCGGACTGTTTTGAAGTGTCTTTTGTAAGTTAATAAGCTCTGTTTGAATAGTTGGGAAAGATTCTATTTCCGGAACTTTTCTAATAGATGGGGACCTTTGCAAACCCGCTGCGATTGCGGTTGTTTCACAAACATAAAGTAATTGGGAAAGTGTATCTTCATAAAGCAACGGACGGCTATCAGATTTTGCACAATTTTCCAGTAAATATCCTAGCTGTTCAATCGAAAAAACTACAGTCCAGTAATAATCTAATGCTTTTCGATCAGCTGGAATCTCACCTAATGCTGTGTTATACAAGGTTTTTAAATTATTGATATTCGTTTTCATCTTTTTTAACTCTCTGCTCTCTCTCGCATTAAATCCTTTTCCTTGATCAGAAAATAAAATAAGTAAAAATTGTGCCTGACTACGAATGGTTTTCGCAACTAAATGAGGAAGACGACTCGACGCAGATCTTCTTCCCACTAACCATACACCCATGAGTCCAATGATACTACCAATCAAAACATCCAAAATTCTTGCAGAAGCAAAATAAGTAAAATCAAAATCCCCCAAACTCGTGCTTTCAGCCATGAGTAAAGCATTGGGTGTAAAAAACAATGCGGCTAACCCATAATTTTTTACAATAAACAGTTCTGTAATAAACGTTAATAATAATACAAACAAAGCAATAATATAGCCGTCAGGATGCAGGGAAAGAATGATGCTGGCAATCAAGATCCCCAGCAATGTACCAATACCTCTTTGAATGGCACGATGAAAGGTGGCGACAATGGAGAATCCTGACATAACAGCTACACAGGATAATGGGACCCAGTAAGACCGTACAAATCCAAACTGGAAAGCGATAATGGCCGCAATAATCGTTATGATACCAAACCGAAAAGCAGCAATAAAAATGATCGAATTCTTATCAAATGCACCCCCAAGGACCGTCTTAATGGAGGGCTTAGAGAATTCAACCACTTTATTTATTTTGGAAGTTGGTTCGTTCATGATAGCATCTGCATCATAAATTAATTTAAACAAGTAAGAAATACGATCATCCATCTCATCTGGTTGCAAGATTTCCCCTGCAACGATTTTTATCTTACTCCTCTCGTCTAACGATAGAGCCGTTTTTCGGAGAGATTGCCCTAATTCTGGTGGTAATTTGGAATCATGTTCTGAAAAATTTTCAAGTATGTAAATAAAAATCGAATGGGCAGAAGTATTTAAAACATATAATCGTTTAAAAAGGTCTGTTTGTCTCCAGGAGATATAACCCGATGCAAGTGTTTCATCCGCTTCGTTTAAGACTGACATCACACGATGTCTTGATTCATTAAAACGTTCTGTTCCAACTGAATCAATAAAGGCAGACAGTTCAATTAAAGCCCTTCTCATAACACCAGTTTCTGGACCATGCGGATGAAAGAAATAACCAACCATCGCTATGATCCACGACAGACTCCCGCCAAGGAAAACAAGTCCTGCTCGTAAAGGAGCAGATCCAGGATCAACAGGCATACCAGTTGTCATTGCAAAAACGAGTACAAGAAAGATTGCCGAAGGACCTGCAATTCTTAAGGCTCCAAAAATAAATATAGCAGCAGCTCCAATTACTCCCATTAAAATAGCGATTGCAAGTGGATATGGAGCAACAAGTGTACCTAGTGCAGTAAGTAATGATAAAGCAAGTACAATAATAAAAATCTTTTTAGCCCGTTGAGCATAAGGTATATTAAAAACGTAAAGATAGGTAAAAGCACCCATTCCAGCTATCAACCCATATTCAAATTGATCTAATAGTATTCCAATTAGAATTGGCAATGATGCTGCTACCCCTGCAGAAAATGCCTTTAACCAGGGAAAAGGCTTTTTATTAACAGACAAAGCCTGTTTTATCATAGATGGGGATTTAGAGGATTTTTCTTGCATACTTTTCACTTCTTTCTAACATTACTAATATAAAATAAGATTTTCATTATTATTATTTAATTAAGTTAAAATGCTACTCCTAGATTATTATCTCCCAACCAGAAATAAAACCCAAGTGAAGTCTCTTTCTTGGGCCTTTTTCTTACTATAAATTCATGTCAATTTTTTTACACTTTACTATTGTAAAATAAAAGTTTATAAATTAATCTGTTATAAAAAAATCCACAAAGCCAGTGGTTTTGCAGTCAGACATATGTAGCCTACAAAGTAATGCTCATTCCTTTTAAAAATATATTAACAAACCGACTGCCCAATGGATAGCCGGTTTGTTAGACACTTCTATTCTTATAGCCATAGCTTACACTGATTTACTCTTCAAAAAGCCTGTTTAGGTACAAAATTCGCATCATAAGCAGATTTAATTTACAGAATAAAAATTAGAGGAGCTGACCATTCTTTCCATCGGGTCAAACTTAAAGCGCTTTAATTTCAAAAAAGATAAAAACTAAACTTTTAGTATTCAAACTGTGAGCTTTACAGATTCCTTGTTAGGACTTGCATACTTAATTGGACGAACAAAACGGATTACTGATAAGGAAGCAAAAATAGCCAACCCGCCTGCTAATAAAAAGGCTGATGTGAACGAACCAGATTGATCCACAAGGTACCCTGTTAAAGCAGGTCCAATTATCCCAGCTGTATTGGCTAAAAAGTGCATAAATCCACCGACTGAACCCACACTACTTTGCTCCACAACATCCTGCACGATTGCCCAGTAAATGGATCCTGTTAAGTAAAGGAAAAAGACGGACAGGGCAACTAATGTTACGGCACTGACTGTGGTTGTTACAAGGCCGGCACAGCCAATACAAACAGCTGAAAAAAATAGACAAGTGACGAGCACAACTTTTCTTGAGAATAAAACACCTTTGTTTGTAAATTTTTTAAAAACAAAATCTGAAACAAATCCGCCAGAGGCAAGTCCGATAAAGCCTACGATCCATGGAATCATTGTAATAACACTCATGTCCTTTACATCCATATGGCGGGAATCTACCAAATAACTTGGGAACCATGTTAAGAAGAAGAACAAAATATAGTTATAGGAAAAGAACGCAAATGCAGTAAATAATACCGTTTTTTGTTTTAAATAAAAAGTTAATGGGCGTCTTTGCTGTGAAACATGGTTGATATTTACAACAGTTGACTTTTCTTTAGAGGCGGCGGGCTTTTCTTTCACAAATTTCCACCATAAAACCGCCCAAACAAGACCAATAACCATTATTAAAAGAAATGATATTTTCCAGCTGAATGTAATGGCGATAAAACCTACAATCGGACCAGAAATGGCACCTCCAAGTGGTGTTCCACTATTCGTTAAACCAACAGCAGAAGCACGTTGGTCAGCTGGAAACCAGTTATTGACCATTTTACTGATGGTTGCCGAAAGCGGCCCTTCCCCCATACCGAATAAAACACGAATGACAATTAAACTAGTAAATCCGACTGCTAATGCAATAGCACCACTAAATAATGACCAAACAATCATTGCAACGAACAAAGTAAGTTTGGCACCATATTTATCAGAAGCCATCCCGCCTATAAAATTGAAAATTGCATATCCAACTGAAAAACTACTAAAAATAATTCCCATCTGGGTAGCTGATAAATGTAAATCTTCCTTAATAAAAGGAGCACCAATGGATAAGGCAGATCGGTCAAGATAATTAATTACGCCAGCTAAGAATAATAAAATCAGTACAGGTAGTTTATCTTTTGAGAACATTTTTGATAGCATCATATACCCCCTATTATTTTGTTACCGCTTTCACGTAATTCATAATTTAACTAAACTTCAACAATGGCCTTAATTACTTTAGCCTCAGGGGTTAACCACCCTTCAAATTGATTGATCATCTCATCAATGCTTGCACGATGGGTAATATACGAATCAATATCGACTCCACCACTTTTTATTGCATTTACTACATATTCAAAATCTTCTCGAGTAGCGTTACGACTTCCCATTAATGTAAGTTCTTTTTTATGAAAATCAGGATCATCGAATAAAATATTACCTTTAGTTAAACCAACGTAGATTAATTTTCCACCATGTGCAGGATAGTTAAACGCATCCGTCATTGAATTACCATTTCCGGTTGCATCAAATACAGCTGTTGGCATTTCTCCACTTGTTATTTCCTTGATAGTCTCCAATGGATTTTCCAATGCGTTCACTGTAAAATCTACTTTGGCCCATTTACGACAAAACTCCAAACGTTCTTGGTTTACATCCATTGCTATCACTTTAGCTCCCTCTTGCTTAGCAAAAGCCATTACCCCTAATCCAATAGGTCCGGCACCAATTACTAGAACGTATTCCCCCTTCTTAAGTGAAGAGCGTCTAATGGCATGTGCACCTATACTTAACGGTTCAATCATTGCAGATTGGTCTAGTGTAAGCCCATTGGTTTTAATTAGATGATTGTAAGGAACGGTAATCCATTCACTCATTCCCCCTTCAATGTGGACACCTAATACTTTCATATCAGTACAGCAGTTTGTTTTGCCATTTCTACAAGCAATACATTCACCACATTCCATGTAGGGAATAACTGAAACTTGATCTCCTTCCTTTAATCCACAAGAGTTTTCCCCTATAGATTCAATTTGACCAGAAAGTTCATGACCGAGTACACGAGGATAGCTAAAAAAGGGTTGGTTGCCTTTGTATGCATGGTAATCAGTTCCACAAATGCCAATGCGGCGAATATGAACTAATGCTTCTCCCGTTTTAAGTACAGGAGGTTCCACTTCTACCATTTTAAATTGATTTGGTTGGTTACAGACTATACTTTTCATTTTTGGGGTAACACTCCTTTTAATTTAAAAATTAGAAAGCCCTTTCATTTTGAACTCCCCTCCATCTTATCATCAATATTTGAAATAAAAATTACATTTATTGCTTTATTTATACCCTTTTTTGACGTACGATTTATTTAGGTGATATCTAATGAAAAGCGTTCAAAAATTTTCAAACAATAACTTGTTGTTTCCTTTTTCTTTTATCTACCAAGATACCAAAAGCCCACAAAAAGAACTGCCTGACCATCTTCATGATTATTATGAAATTGTTTATGTCTATAGTGGAAAAGGGACTTTTTTCATCGATGACATTTTTTATGACATGAAAAAGGGTGATATATTCCTTATCCCAAACAATACCATCCATCGTGCAATGCCTGATAAGGATGAACCTGTGACATCTACCATTATATTTTTTAGCCCAACAATACTTTATAATGTCTTACTAGATGATTCTTTTTCTTATTTAAATTTGTTTGAGATGGCAGCGAAAATTAAAAATTATAAAATATCCCTGCAAATTGAGCGTCAAAAAAAAATAGAAGAACAACTTTTAAACATATCTCAAGAAACTATAAAAAATGAACTGGGTTCTAGGCATGCCTCATTGCTAATTGTTCACCAAATCATACTGGAATTATATCGCGCCCACATCGACAATAAACAACACATAGTGGAATCTAACACTTATGGACCAGATTGGATTAAAGAAATTTTAGTCTATATTAATAACAATTTAAGTCATCCATTAACCCTGACCGAACTTGCAAACGAGGCCCTAGTCAGTACTTCCCATTTTAGTAGAGTATTTAAACAAACAACTGGGATGGGGTTGACCGTTTATTTGAATCATAAAAGAGTTATCAAGGCTAAAGAATTTTTACTAAAAACAAATCAAAAAGTTTCCTTGATTGCTGAAATGTGTGGATTTGAAAGCATAACCCATTTTCATAGAATCTTTAAAAAATATATGGAAATGACCCCATCGACTTATCGAAAAGAGAATAAGATACCACATTCATAACATTTGAAGCACTTGATTTTTAAAATATGTTTAACCTTTTTAAGAAGTACAGGACCTATCCTTAGACGGCGCGAAGATTCTATTAAAAAAAAGAAAAAACCACAGTGTGATGAAACACTGTGGTACTTTACTTTGAGAAAGCCGTATTCATAAACGGTATCTTAAATAGCTTCGTTAGTATTAATAAGCTAAACTGAACAATGCTTTAATATGTGATAAGTATCGAACATTACTGGCTTCTTTCATTAATGACGCTGGCATCCCTTTTAGTGGTATAGAGTTCGCACCAATGGTAGCTACCGCATCTTTACGTCCCAAGCTTGCAAGTGTTCCAGAGTTAACTTGAGAGAACTCTTTAAAAGCTTTGTTCTCTAAGAAAGCAAAGACATTATAGCCTGTTTGTTCTCCCATTTGCCAAGCTATTTGGGCTGTAGGCGGGAATGGCCGTCCTTCAGGACCAAAGACAACAGCACTGTCACCGACAACAAATACGTCTTTATGTGAAGTAGATTGAAGATATTCATTAACGGTTGCACGTCCACGATCCACATCAAGTCCTGATTGACCTACTAGAGGATTACCCTGTACTCCGCCAGTCCAAACGAACGTATTAGCGGTAATTTTTTGTCCATCTTTTAAATCAATGACATTTCCTTCTACATTAGTTACAGGAAGTCCTGTTAAGAATTGAACACCACGTGCTTCTAAACTCGCAGTAGCTCGTTCAATTAATGGATCTGGTAAAACAGGTAAGATTTTAGGGCCTGCTTCTACTAAAAGCAGCTTTACTTCTTTTGGATCCACACCATAGCTTCTAGCAAGTTTAGGCATGATATCAGCGATTTCTCCAACTAACTCAACACCGGTTAAACCACCGCCGCCGATAAGAATCGTTGCGTCTGCTTCATTTTTCGCTTTTGCATATTCAGCGATCCGCTCTTCGATATGTTGATAGATTTTATTCGCATCCTCAGCTGATTTTAACACCATGCTGTTTTCTTCTAATCCTGGAATACCGAAGTAAGCTGTTTTGCTTCCTAAAGCCACGACTAGCGCATCATAGGATAAAGTAGATCCATCTGAAAGTTTTACTTCTTTTTGATCTACTGAAAATGACTCAACCTTTGCGATTTTAAGCTCAATATCTTTTCCTTTGAAAAGCTTCGCTAATGGCATGGCCACTGCCTGTTCTGCAACACTTCCTGCTGCCAAACGATGAAGTTCTGTGATAATTTGATGTGTAGGGTACTGATTAACCACAGTAACTTGTGCTTGATCTTTATTTAAAAATTTACGAATATTAATAGCTGCTAATAGTCCGCCATATCCGGCACCTAAAATAACAACTTTCTTTGACATAGTCTCTCCCCCGTCTCTATGGATGTACTGTTAAAATTATTTCGCTGAGCGTTCCGCCGAAACCTCAAGATAAGCGTTAATGAAACGGAAAAGTTTTTGAGCCTGAGGGTCTTTAATCATTTTCAAAAGTCCAAATAAACCGATCACTTCATTACTTTCTTCAGCACGATCTTTTGCTTCAATTGCAGTAGCAGCTACGCTTTTCACTGTATCTTTAATAGGTTCTACAATCTCTGTAATGGCTCCAATTGTATCATTTTTTAATACTTCATCTGTTGCAACTGACTGAGCGAAGTCGTATGACTTTGTTAATATATTCACAAGTTCGGTCAATTTTGGAAGCTGTTCTACTAATGCGGTCAATGATTCCTGAACCTCCGGCTTCAGCAACTGATCGAGTACATCAAGTTGTTCTGCTTTAGTTGGTTCTGACTTTGCTCTGTCCATAACTTCTAACATATCTTATTCCCCTTTCGATAGGCTGTTAAGAATTTGGCTAGTAATATCCAATTAATAGAATGGCCGATATGTACAATAAATAAAAGACCATTAGATTTATTATCTATTCCTGCCAGCTTTTTTCTCCTAAACAATATAAACACTATATTAAAATTATTAACTAACAAGTTATTATGATAGAGTAATTTAGGATTTTTTTCAAGGATTCATCCTTTTACAATTATTTCATAACTTTCTGAATAATAGTCTAAACACCCATAGAAGACACTATAAAAATGATGGGAAACCCCTCCGTCTATATTTGTTATCAAATTTTTATGTGTACAAACTTTAGTCCCCCCTTAAATTCGGGATTCTTTCCTAAAAGAAAAACCTAAACCACTAAAATCGAAGGCTTAAGAAGCCCTCAATTTTAGCGATTTAGGTTTTGCCTGGATAACCAGTAACAATCCAATCGGGTTTTGCCTGATTAACAGTAACAATCCCAATTAGTTTTGCCTGCGTACACCAGTAGCAATCCTTTATTTAATATAACTACATTATAAATAGTACTTAGATCCTTACAATGGTTAAATGACCTCAATTTGTTCATTTTTAAACAAATTAATCATAATTGTTAATAATCTTCAGGTAGGGACTAACTAATCTATAATGTGATAGAAAAATATCGATGTGTAGCATAAGAAAAAACATTAAATATCTAGTTTACGGGTACCGATCCATTTTACAATTTCGGGATCGTTATGGGAGAAAAACAGGCTCTTATTCGTATCTAATGTAGCAATTGTCTTCATATCCTCTTGGCTTAATTCAAAGTCAAAAATATCGAAGTTTTCGATGATTCTTTCCTTATGAACAGACTTTGGAATCACCACTACTTCTCTTTGGGTCAACCAACGTAAAATCACCTGGGCAACCGATTTATTATACTTTTCGGCTAATAATACCAAAACTTCGTTTTGGAACATGTTATTTCTTCCTTCAGCAAAAGGTCCCCAGGACTCTATCTGAACATGGTGCTCTTTCATCAGTTTAGCACTTTCTATTTGCTGGCAGAAAAGATGCGTTTCAACCTGGTTTATGGCCGGGGTGATTTCATTATGAATAATCAAATCTACCAGACGATCATTCTGGAAGTTACTAACACCAATTGCCCTGATTTTTCCCTCACGGTACAATTCTTCCATCGCACGCCAAGATCCATATACATCCCCAAACGGCTGATGAATTAAATACAAATCCAAATAATCCAATTGCAGTCTTTCCAGTGATTTTGCGAAAGCTTTCTTTGTGCTCTCATAACCGGTATCTTGAACCCAGAGTTTTGTAGTAATAAACAATTCCTCTCTTGGTACACCACTCCGCTTGATTGCTCTGCCAACTGCTTCTTCATTCAGATAAGAGGCAGCGGTATCAATTAGACGATAGCCTGTCATAATAGCGTCATAAACGCTTTGTTCACATTGATTTGCATCTTGAATCTGATAAACACCGAAACCAAGTATAGGCATCTCTACACTATTGTTCAAAGTTATTTTTTGCATTTGAAATCCTCCAGTTTATTTTTATTAAACAAGCTATTATTTTCCCACTCTATTTGCGTATTCTGCCGGATATCGATCTCCCGAAATCTCAATCTTCGAGAGCGCATTGTTCAAATCACTTAGTTCCCCGGGGGTCAGTTCAACCTCAGCTGCGCCAAGATTTTCTTCCAGACGTTTCAATTTGCGTGTACCGGGAATCGGAACAATCCATGGCTTCTGGGCAAGTACCCATGCTAGTGCGATTTGAGCCGGCGTTGCTTCCTTCCCTGCTGCGATCTCCTTTATTAGTTCGACCAGAACCTGATTTGCTTCGATATTCTCAGGTTTAAAACGAGGCACGATGCTGCGGAAATCGGAACTATCGAATGTGGCATTTTTGTCAATTTTTCCAGTAAGGAATCCTTTACCCAACGGACTGAACGGAATGAAGCCAATTCCAAGCTCTTCAAGTGTAGGGAGTAGTTCTTCTTCAGGACTTCTCCACATCATAGAATACTCACTTTGAATGGCAGTAAGCGGATGAACCGAGTGTGCACGTCGAATGGTTTTCACCCCTGCTTCAGAAAGTCCCCAATGCTTAACCTTGCCTTCCTTGATTAGTTCTTGTACTACTCCAGCAACTTCTTCTATTGGCACATTTGGGTCAACCCGATGTTGATAATAAAGGTCAATGGTATCAATCTTAAGACGTCTGAGCGATCCTTCGACTGATTTCCTAATACGCTCCGGCTTACTGTCAAGCACCTGTTTTCCATCTACTATTTAGATACCAAATTTAGTAGCGATGACCACTTTTCCTTGAATGGAGCAAGCGCTTCGCCTACCAACTCCTCATTTACATATGGACCATACACTTCGGCAGTGTCGAAGAAAGTAACACCTCGGTCAATCGCCTCATGGATCATCGAAATCATTTCTTTCTTGTCTGATGCCGGACCATAACCATGACTCATTCCCATGCATCCGAGCCCGACAGCAGAAACTTCCAGGCCGCTTTTTCCTAATTTACGCTTTTGCATTATGAAACTTCCTTTCGTCTATTTTATTGGTACTCTAATTCCAAATATTTTTGTTTCTAGCTCCTCCTTATTATGCAGCAAATGAAAAAGCAACCGTTATCCAAATCCTCCTAAATGATTGCCTATTCCTCTCACACCCACTTACGCACCATAAGGATATGCATTATAATGAAACAATCATGAATGAAGGAGCAAGGAGGAACTTATGACTGAACAAATCTATAAAAAACAGGATAAGCTCGCTAAACTCATAGAGCAACATACAGGCCGGGACGGTGTTCACGAGACCACAATTCCGTCTCTATTTTTCATTCGCCAATCTACTGATATCGGACCAAGACACAAAGTTTATAAGCCTTCCTTGTGTATTGTTGTTCAAGGTGTGAAGGAGAATTTGCTAGGGATTGAGCAATTTCGTTACGGTCCTTCCGATTACCTTGTTACATCAGTTGACTTGCCGGTTACAGGACAAGTCATGGAAGCATCCGCTGAAGTTCCATATCTGGCTATTAAACTTGAATTTACACCGCATCAAATCATTGAGGTTATCAGGGATATGGGAATTCGAGTTGGCCCCAAAGAAAATGCTAAACGAGCGATGTTTGTCAGCCGCATTGAAGTACCTTTGTTGGAAGCAGTAATTAGGTTAGCTCGTTTATTAGACAATCCAGAAGATATCCCGGTGCTTGCTCCTCTCTTTACGAAGGAAATTCTCTATAGGGTTCTGCAAGGGCAGCATGGTGTCACCCTGGAACAAATGGCCATCGAAGGAAGCTCTACCAATCAAGTCAAGGACGTGATTGAACACATCATGAAAAATTATGATAAGTCTATTCGCATTGAGGAACTTGCGGAAATAGCGAATATGAGTGAGTCTTCGCTTCATCGTCACTTTAAAGAGGTAACCACTATGAGCCCGATTCAATTTCAAAAACAATTGAGACTTCAGGAGGCCCGTCATCTATTATTGTCTGAATCAACGGATGCAACGGATGTCGCATTCCGGGTAGGCTATGAAAGTCCTTCGCAGTTCAGCCGTGAGTATTCCCGTATGTTTGGGTTTCCGCCTATAGAAGATATCAAACGTTTGAGAATGGAATATGACCAAAGGATTTATGGTTGATTCCCTAGTTATGAGTCACCCTAACCGAAAATTGTTTACTTTATAGTTGATCGAATAACACGTGGAGCTTATTCATTTGATGAACACATCAAGCAACGATATAGGAAGATTTTCACTGTAAATCCTCCTAATTTCGTTGCTTTGCATTTTCTTTTTTTCTTTTTCTTTTTCTTCTTTTGGTAATTTAATAATTTCACCAGTTTTAACAACTTCTTAATTCTTTACTCTTATTTGTCTCTCATGATCTCGATGAAGGATGCTTGCCCATTAGGTTCCTCTCATTTTGTCTTTCATTACCTCGATGAAGGACACTTTCCCATCAGACCGACTAGTTTTGTCTTCCATAACCTTGATGAAGGACAGGTCCCATTAGAACCACTCATTTGATCATTCGTAAACCCGATCATAGACATCTTCACGCCAGAATCAGCTCGTATTAGGCGCTCTCTATCCAAACATTCCTAGTAGAATTTCCTCAAAAAAACCAAGTCATGTACTAGAGCTAAAGGGGGTTTTAACAACAACTTTTAAGATTCCCCACACTATAGTCATGACATAAAAAGGCAACAATTCTCCTACAAATTATTAACAATTTTTTCACATTTTTCCATTATAGTAGATACGTGTGACATAACATCACATCTAATGGTTCACACCAAATTATTTTGTGAAAATAGGAGGGAAATCTTATGTATACCATTTCAAGTATCTTAGATTTAAACAAGGGGCTCGACAATCAACACAAGTATCAGGAATTTCAAACGACAAATTCCCCAGAAAAAAATCGTCATACTTTCATGTATGAATACTCGGTTACTAGAATTGCTTCCAAAAGCGATGGGATTAAAAAACGTAATGAGGTCCATTCAAACGGGACAAACTCATCTAATCTTGAAAGCGGGGTGTTTAAATGATCGATTATAACCGATTTAACGGCTATAATCTTGGCCATGTTCAAAAAGATGTAGTTGCTGGATTGATTGTTGGAATTGTAGCGATACCTTTAGCAATGGCCTTTGCAATTGCCTCAGGGGTAAGACCGGAATACGGGCTTTATACCTCGATCATTTCCGGGATTTTGGTCTCTCTTTTTGGCGGATCCAAATATCAAATTGCAGGACCGACTGGAGCCTTTGTTCCTGTATTATTGGGAGTGGTGTTGCAGTTCGGTTATGAAAAATTATTGATTGCCGGTTTTCTGGCAGGCGTGATTATTTTTCTAATGGGGGCGTTCAAATTAGGGAGGTTTATTAAGTTTATTCCACGGCCCGTGACCATCGGGTTTACGGCTGGAATTGCAGTGATTATCTTTTCTGGCCAAATTGCCAATTTCTTAGGGCTGAGTAACTTAAAAAAAGAAGAAGCATTTCACTTAAACATGAAAGAAATTCTCTTAAACCTGCATACCATTAACGTCTACAGTGTTCTGGTAGCTTTTATTAGTCTAGCCATTGTTCTATTGGCAACAAAATATATGCCAAAAATTCCCGGAGCACTGTTGGGGATAATTGTCTCAACTTTAATTGCTTCTTATTGCTTTCCGAATCAAGTTGCAACTATTGGTTCTACATATGGAGCCATTCCTACTGGGCTTCCAAATTTTGAATTTCCACAGATTACCGGTAGTTTAGTCATTGAACTTCTGCCTGCCGCTCTGGTTATTGCCATGCTAGGTGGAATTGAATCCTTATTATCTGCTTTAGTGGCGGACAGTATGACCAACGAAAAGCACAATAGTAATAAGGAGCTGATGGCGCAAGGACTGGCCAACATGATAACCCCTTTATTTGGCGGAATCCCAGCTACAGGTGCTATTGCACGAACAGCAACTAATATTAAAAACGGCGCGTTCTCACCCTTATCCGGTGTCATACACGGAGTTGTCGTATTGATGGTATTAGTCATGCTCGCACCATATGCCTCGGCGATTCCATTAGCCAGTATGGCACCGATTCTTATGTTTGTTGCATGGAACATGAGTGAACGCAAAGAGTTTCTCCATATCTTTAAAACCAAAACAATGGATTCGCTTGTATTAGTCACTTCTTTCCTCTTAACCGTTGTTGTCGACCTGACCACCGGCGTCGGCGGAGGAATAATTTTAGCGCTAGTGGCATTTGTTCAGAAAATGAGCGAGACTTTGAAAGTGTCGAAGGTTTTGCCGGACCCGGCTGATAAATTGGTGAAAAAAGAAATCGTACAGCAAGGTTCTAACTGTCCGCAAATTCATATTTACACATTAGAAGGACCATTATTTTTTGGAACCACTGAAAGATTGGAAGAAGAAATTGAAGAAATTCTTAGTTCGAAGCCGCGAGTTCTTCTATTAAGAATGAGCAAGGTTTCCTTCATTGATACTTCAGGAGAAGCACTCCTCTCCAAAATTGTTAAACAATTAAAGGACCAAAAACAACATGTCATGATGTCCGGTCTCCAGGAACAGCCGAAAGAATTACTTTGGGCAACAGGGCTGAACAAAAAAGTAGAAGAAAAGTATATTTTTGAACATACAGGTGAAGCTCTCAATGCCGCACTGGCACAACTGGAGATTAATAAGTGTAAAGGCTGTAAACAATTTGCTTTCAGCGAATGCGCAAAATTATCTTACCAGCCAATAAAGACAACACAAGCTAAAAATTCAATCGTGGCACCAACAACCTAATAAGATTAACGCTCAGGGTTTCAAGTTCAATAATCCCTTTCCTTGTAATATTAGGAAGGGGATGCCTTTTAATACTTCACGTTTATAAAATTTTTGTATTCCTCAAATTGTCTAGTGTCATTTAATCTAATTCACCAGAAAAATAATTTTCTTAAAAACATGTATACATTGAACAATTTTTATCATGTATGAACGCAATTTCATAGGTAAAACTACTATGGGTGATGCATTATGCCATGTCAAACAAGTGGTGAGTTAAAACTATTAGTTGATGAAGCAAAACAATATACAAAAGATGGCAAGGTTGCTGACTATATTCCCGAGCTGGGTAAAGCAAAACCAGAGGATTTGTCAATTGCAATTCATTATCCAGACGGAAGATGTATCTCAGCCGGAGATATTGATAAAAAGATTACACTGCAAAGTATTTCAAAGGTTATAAGCTTGGCTCTTGTCTTAATAGAAAGAGGCTTTCAATATGTATTTGAACGGGTTGGAATGGAACCGACTGGAGACCCTTTTAATTCAATTGCCAAGTTAGAAACAATGGCACCAGCCAAACCGTTAAACCCTATGATCAATGCAGGAGCACTTGTGGTCACCCACATGATTAAGGGTGATTCAGTTGAGGAACGGTTGAATCGGTTATTAGCCTTTATTCGGGAGTTGGCCGACGACTCTTCCATCGGCTATTGTGAGGAAGTCGCCCGATCCGAATTCGAAACGGCTAATTTAAACCGGTCATTATGTTATTTTCTTAAGCAGCATAAAATTATTATTGAAGATGTTGAAACATTATTAGATTTATACACAAAACAGTGTGCCATTGAAATGAATTGTCTGGATTTAGGGAGGATCGGAATGATCTTTGCGATGGATGGAAAAGATCCTCTAACTGGAAAACAGATTATGCCGGAGGATGTAGCGCGAATCTGTAAAACATTTATGGTTACGTGTGGGATGTATAATGCGTCAGGAGAATTCGCCATCAAAATTGGTATTCCTGCTAAAAGTGGCGTATCAGGCGGTATCATTGGGGCTGTGCCTGGGAAATTTGGTATCGGAATTTTCGGCCCTGCACTGGATGAAAAAGGTAACAGTGTGGCTGGAATTAAACTATTGGAACTTTTATCTAGAAATTATCGGTTGAGTATGTTTTAAAGGATATTTTTACTTAAAACGGCTAAGTAAGAGGCATGGAATGTTAATCCGTGCCTCTTACCTGCTGTAGTATCTGATTTTTTTCTCCTTTTGGGGTTATGAACCGTTCTTATCCTCTGTAACTCTTAAATACTATTTCCTTAAGGAGTTATAAACTGTCCTCATCCCCTGTAGCTCTAATAATCTTTTTCCCTCAGGGATTATGAACCGTTCTTAACCCCTGTAGCTCCAATTTCCTCTCTCTTTCGGACTTATAATACACAATGATTTTAACTACTCGCACTAGTATAATTCGCGAGTGCAAACTTCCAGAATCGACGGGCCAGCCAAAAGAAAACAACAGCGACAACGAGTGACGTAAAGGTTGTTCCACCATCCCACTTACCGATTAAAAAACTAGCCGGGGTAAACGTAAGAAATGCTGCAGGTAACACATACGTTAGAACCGTACGTAGCCAGCCTTTATACATGGTAATCGGAAACCGAGTTGTTTCAAAGAAAGAACTGAACAAGAAAGACAAATCATCCATCCGAATCACCCAAAAGGCGGTGGTCATCAGTAACATCCACAAAGAATAAATAATCAATAAGGCAGCAAAGATGCTAATTAAAAAGAACCCGACATCAAGTAAAGAAGGTATAAAATGTTTTTGAACAAGACCATAGATAATTAGTCCAATACCTAATAGGACATCAATCAGCCGCCAGAAAACAAGATGCCTCAGACTCACGAAAAACATGCTATCAACGGGTTTTGTGAGCACATAATCCAATGTTCCCATTCGAATATGCAAAAGCAGTCTCGGCATATTCGGTCGAAGAGCAAAATCAACCAACCCTTGCAAGGTATTGAAAATACCAAGAAGAATCAGAACATCAGCATATGCCCAGCCCCCTAATTGATCTGTTTGATAAAAGAAAATTTGAACCATCAAAATCGAAACGATAATACCAAATAAACTTGAAAAGAGATTTCCTATAAACTCACTGCGGTATTCAAGTTCTTCTACAAGACAAGTTCGAAAAAATTCTTTAAATATCCGCCAATATCGCCTCATGTTATCCTCCTACCGCCTGATTTTTCTTTAATCCAGCCTTCCATAACCAACCTATTGCCACTATCAGAAGAACAGTCCAAATGGCGGAACCTATAAATCCTACCAACAGGGTTTGCCGATCAGCTGTTTCTGTTAGAATTTCTAAAGGAAATCCAATCATATAACGATAGGGTAAGAAGGTACTGATTTGTTTCACTACAGGCGGTAAAAGAGAAAACGGCGCAATTCGGCCGGAAATAAATAACGAGACGGTTTCGAACGTGGCATAGACAGCTGTCACTTTCGTCATCCAAAAACCCAATATGCCAAACATAAAACTAAAAGCAAATCGAATAATTGCTCCTAATAACAGCGCAGCTAGAAATAGTCCCCACTGGCTGAATGATAGATGTAACTGAAGTGAAGGAATAAAGATGGATAAAATAATCCAACAAGACACAAGAATGACTAAAAACAAACCTTTATAAACAATATTTTCAGCGATTGCCCAATGAATTGGATGAAAAGGCCGAACAATTTGATAGGAGAAAGTCCCTTCCCTTATTTGCCGATCCATTTCCCAAACGTCCCAAGCACTTGTCAAGCGCTCTACCATTATCAAAGAAATAAAATATAAAATAAAAGAATCTCCCTGGTCTGGATAAATATTCATCCAGACCATCGTCGATAGCTGATAAGAAAACATCTCGACATATTTCATCCGTAAAATGGCTCGATATTTAGTAATCATGTGATTCCTCCTGAAAAGCTAAGGTAATCACTTCTTCCATCGGTGGATCTTGTATATTTAGGTCATTGATCTCAAAATTAGCCAGTAGTTCAGATGAGATAGTCGGTACACGATCCCGTGCGACTCGGAGTGTCAATTTCCCATCTTCAAAGGAAACCACATCACCGAATGACTCCCATCGACCATGTGAGCCTAAAGGAAGACGAACCTCTAACAATTTATATGGAGTTAATCTTTCCGTTAAAACTTGTAACTCTCCGTCATAAAGTAGTTTCCCATGATTAATGATTAACACGCGCTCACAAAGTGCGGTGACATCGCCCATATAATGCGAAGTTAGTAGAATCGTTGTTTTGTGCTCACGATTATATTTAGCAATAAATTGGCGTACTTTTTCTTGGGTATCCACATCCAAGCCAATCGTCGGCTCATCTAAAAAAAGAATCGATGGACGATGTAATAATGACGCGGCTAATTCGCATTTCATGCGTTGACCGAGACTTAGATTTCGTACGGGTTTACCAAGTAACGGGGCTAATTCTAGTAATTCAACAAGTTCATCCAAGGTTTGACGAAACACTTTTTCGTCAATTTCATAGACGCTTTTATTTACTAGAAAAGTCTCCTTTGGGGGGATATCCCAAATCAATTGACTTTTCTGCCCCATGACCAAACTCATCATTTTTTTGTACTCATTCTTCTGTTCCTGTGGTTTGAAACCATTCACTTCGATTCGGCCAGAAGTAGGATGCAGCAAACCGGCTAACATCTTAATCGTGGTCGTTTTTCCTGCTCCATTCGGCCCTAAAAATCCTACAATTTCACCCGTATTAATGTTGAAAGACACGTCCTTCACTGCATGAACGGTTTGGTATTCCCGTTTGAATAAACTGCGTAAAGCTTCTGTCCAGCCCTCCTGCCTGACATGGACTCTGAAAGACTTATTTAATTCTTGAACTTGAATAGACATGTTTCCTCCAACGATAAAATAATAATTTACTCTATAAGTATAGTTTTTAAAATTGAAGGATTACAAGCATAAAAATTCATGAACTGCTTACTACATGTTGGTAAATTTTTAAATAAACTGTTATGCACCATCTTATTTGTAGTAGGATACTTTTACTTAAAGTAAAACTATTGATAACTGACAGCTTGTTTCCCCATTTGAATCCACGACTCTTCAAAACTAGCTTTTGAAACAGTCTTATATGGTTGATCAGCTAACGGGTCGTTCAAATACACATAATTGTCATCATAACCAACTACTAAAACACTATGCTCTCTATAGGTAATTTGTACATTCCCGGTTTGTGTATTCCAAATGGAAAATTCACTTTCAGGAAGTGAGGCAAATCTTGAATTGGTAATAACCCATACAGGAGATCCTTGTTTCAGCATATTATAAACAGAGTCAATACTTTGACCTGTTAAATCTATTACTCTACCTGGGAGATAGGATTCAGCTAAATCGGCGATCGGGCTATGGTATACCCCATATCCTGGATTATCAAATGAGTAGATATCACCAACAAACACCGCATTGGGATTTCCATGCAGACCATTTTGGTCGCGGAAAGGAATGGTATTTATTTCTTTTGCTAATGTCATTTTATCGACTGAAACACCTGCATATTGGAGAAGCATGGCTAGACTAGTTACCTCACATCCCCGTGGTAATTCTGGCATCTGTTGGATTTGCGGTACTTTATCAATTACTATTTTTCCATTCTGAACTTGAACTTCATTTTGCTCTTCATTCTGGACTTCATTTTCCTGAGCTGAATTTGTATCGGAAACAGTTTCAACTGTGCCATTTTGTTCTTCTTGTTTAGTTTCATTACTAGTTTCCGTGGTATTCGTGGTAGATTCTGTTTTTTGTGCTCTCACATAACCAACACTAATGAGTAATCCCAAAGCACATAAAACCGCAAGAATTTTTAATTTCAATTAAGGATACCCCTCTCTTTATTCCGAACCGAAAACATTCTAACAACTCGAATCCTACCACTTTAATCTTAATGTAAACTTAATAATATTTTTTTGGATAATAATAAAAAAAGCATGAACCCGGTATATACCGAATTCATGCCTAACCTATAATGAGGTGTATTTTACTTAATAATTAAAACAGGACAATGTGATAACTGAGAAACTTTTTGACTAATATAATTTTTTTATTAAGTTAATCATTATTTAATTATAAAAGACCAACCATTTGAAGACCATGGAGAATTCCATTCTCCTCAACCGATTTTGTTTCATATTTGGCTACTGACTTTACTATTTCTTCGGCATTCCCCATCGCTACACTATTTTGAACTGTTGAGAGCATTTCCATATCATTGAGACCATCCCCAAAGGCATAGTGCCGTTCTGGTGGAATACCTAGGCTTTCAACTACCCGTTTAATACCTTGGGCTTTTGAACCTCCCCTTGGAAGTACATCCACTGAAACAGGATGCCATCTCACAAAATCAAAATCATGAAACTGCTGCTCGTATTGTTTTTCTTCACCTTCTGGACAAAAAAGAAGCGTTTGAAACAACTCCCGTCCTTTGTAATAATTGGGATCATGCGTCGGGAATCGGCCAATTTTTAATGTAGCAATGCTCTCTGTTATGTATGTATGCTCTGGCACGTTCGCTCTCATATCCTCATGGTCCATAAAGACGACAGGATGATTGTTTTGAAGAGCTGCTTCTGTTAACTTTTCAAGTGATGAGATGTTTAATGGATTTCGATATAATTCTTTCCCTTTTAAGACAACGTATTGACCGTTATAACTAACATATGTGTTAATATCTAATTCTTTTCGCAAATCCTCGAACATAAATGGGGCTCGTCCAGTTGCAATGGCTACTTCATGGCCAAGTTCTTTTAATTTAAAAATGGATTCTTTCGTTGAGAAAGGCAATTCTTTATCATGGTTAAGCAAAGTTCCATCAATATCAAAAAAAATAATACTGCGATTCATCATTTTGGTTACCAACTTTCAATGTATAATCTAGTTTACTTAATTAATTCCATATCATTAAAATCCCTTTGACCTGCTCAGATTCATCTCAAATAAAACTCTGACGATTAAGCCGTTCTTCATTCAACTAGTTTAACCTGAACTTAGAAATTCATCAAATAAAGTTTGCAAAAATATACAAGATGACAATACTAATTAAAATAGTAATGTTGGAAATAGTTGCTATTAATCGTGTGCTTTCCATACTATATTTAAATTCAACGCTATAGGTGATGGATGATGCTGCAAGTGGCAGTACGAGTCCAATCAATATCGAATAACGAAACATATCATCGTTTGGAAGAAGAAAAAATAAAGTAAAACCAACAAGCAATCCCAGACCATATCGAAAAGTTAAAAATTTCAACATCGGTTTAATAAATTTTTTCTCAAATTTAAAATTTAAATAGAGTCCCAAAAGTAATAAGGATAAGGGCATATTGGCTGCCGATATGGTACTCGCCACATTAATAATCATGTCAGGTAATTTTAAATGACTGAAATTTAAAATACTCGCGATTACGTAAGTCATTAAAGGAATTGATTTACTAAGTTTTTTTACAATTTCAACAGGCCTGAGGCGTAACCCTTCTTCTGAAAAATAACTTCCTAATATATAGGCAATTCCAAAGACAAGGAATGATGTTCCTACATCAAACATACTAAAATAGGTTAAACCACTCATCCCCCAAATCGCATAGACAAGAGGAAATGCAAAGAGGCCGACATTAAATCCTGAAGACATGATCATAAAAGAACCTTTAAGTTCCCTTTCCTCATTTTTAAATACCCATAAGCCAAGACATGTGGTGACTACACCATATATGAGGACAATAATAGGAATTAAAATTAAAGAAATTTCTATTTTTACAGAATCGAAGGTAACAATGACTAATGCAGGAAGAGTTATTTTAAATATAATTTTTGAAATAACTTGTCCATCTTTTTCTTGTAAAATATTGAAACGTTTTAATAGATACCCCAGGGCAATGATGATAATAATATAAAGAAATTTCTGGTTCATTTGTAAAGTATGCTCCTCTTATGATTTTTGTACGTAACTGCCTTTTTAATTTTAACATCGTTGTAAGCAATTGGTGTTCTTGGAAATCTGGAAATAGTGGATATTACCGAACTATAAAAATTTTTTTGACTCTGTCCTTTTTAGATATAGAAATAATTGGAAATATTAGAGCGAAATGGATTGCGAAAAGGCCAAAAGGACATTACTAAAGATGGAGAAAGAAGGTAAAAAAGGTAAACAACCCAAACAGCAAAACAAAGATTGGAAGTCTGAACCAGTCAAGCGAATATTTAAGAAAGGCAAAATTGTGGTACTGGAGGAATGGCAATGACTAAAGAAGAAGTAGTGAAACTATTAACACTAATTGAATCGGTTTATTCCAACTTCTTGGTGAGGGACGAAACGGTTCTGTTATGGTTCCAAGTTTGTTCTAATATGGACTATGAACAGGTGATGGCAAAGCTGAAAAACTACATTAGAAGAAGTCCTTTTCCTCCTGCGATTGCCGACATTGCCGTATTCCCTTGCGAAGAAACTGATAATCCAGCAACATTACAAGAATGGATGAAGAAAGGACGTGAGAGAATTGAACACGAACGTAACCAGACAAAACGAATTTCAATACCTGAGTGGCTTGTCGAATATTCCATAAGAAAATCTATCTGAAGCAATAGGCCTCCTTTTTAGGAACTTTCTTTCTGGCTCCTCCACTGATTAATGAAATCATTTAGGAGCTATTCTATGCAAAAAAAACATCCTTTAATTGATAAAAGGATGTTTTTACTTGCAGTTTCCTGGTGACCACCTAATTCAGTTTTATAATATGTTTTAAAGTCTCTTTCCTATTGTTTTACAATCATGACTCCATAAGCCTCTAATGAGGTTGTCCCGTTTATTTCCTTACTTGTTAACAGGTCTGTTCCTTCACTGATCTCGAATTCAACTGCTGACGCATTGTGGTTCATGACAAAAAAGTAAGAGCGGCCATCCTTTCTTCTCTCCGTCACTTCCACCCCTTTTGGAACATCAAGTAATGGTTTTATCTCCTTTTCCTCACAAATCGTTTTGACAAAATCCGTTAAAAACGCTGCGTCAGGGCATGTTCCTACGTAATACGCTTTTCCATTTCCAAATGAATTACACGTAATTACAGGTGTACCGGCATAAAAATCCGAACCATATTCAGCCAGCACTTCTGCACCCTCTGAATGGATAATATCAAACAGCAAACTGCACTCATAAGTGCCGGTTAGACTGCCGGCTTCTTTTTTCACGACAATTTGATTTTTCACTTCAGGAGGCAGAGCATCGATTTCCTCCACCCAAATACCAAGGAGATCCCGCAGTTCTCCTGGATAACCACCAAGGGTGACAAGATCATGTTCATTCACAATTCCACTAAAGAACGTGGTCACAAACGTTCCTCCATCTTGAACAAATTCTTTTACCTTATTCGCATAACCTGATTTCACCATATATAATACAGGAGCAAAGACGATTTCGTACTTGCTTATATCTTCTTCCACACCAATCATGTCAACCGCAATATTTTCTCCAAATAAGGCTGCGTAATATTTATGAACTTCATTTACATAATCCAATGCCTTTGATGGGCCACTTGATAATTCCGTTGCCCACCAGTTTTCCCAGTCAAACACGATTGCGACCTTAGCTTGTACACGAGAATCGAGCAAGGTAACGGACAACTGTGCCAGCTCCTTGCCAAGTGCAGCTGTTTCCCGAAAAACTCTTGTATTTTCATGACCAGCATGTTCGATAACCGCTCCATGGTATTTTTCACAGGCTCCAACCGATCTCCTCAATTGGAAAAACATGATTGTATCTGCTCCACGTGCCACTGCCTGATAACTCCATAAACGCATGACACCAGGCCGCTTCAACGAATTATACGGCTGCCAATTCTGCTGACTTGGCGTCTGCTCCATTAACATAAAAGGCTGTCCGCTTTTTAAGCCTCTCATAAGATCATGCCGCATTGCTGTGAAACTTACTGGTGTGTTATAGGCAGGATAGTTATCCCAAGAAACAACATCCATTTCTTTGCCCCATTTAAAATAATCGAGCTCTTTATAGGTACCCATTAAATTCGTTGTTACCGGAATATCAGGAGTATGCTTCTTCAAGACATCACGCTCTAGTTTAAAGCACTCTAATAAGCTATCAGACTGAAATATGCGATAATCTAAGGAAATTCCTTGAAAATTAGTAGAACTCCCACCCCACTCTTCACTTAAAGCATTGGGCGGCACAATTTCATCCCAATCATAAAACGTATGGCCCCAAAATCGAGTATTCCACGCTTTATTCAAAGTATCTAAGTTTCCGTATTTTTGCTGAAGCCATTCTCTAAAACTCTCAGAACAGTTATCACAATAACAGTAGCCGCCATATTCATTGGACACGTGCCAAATCAACACTCCTGGATGATCTTTATATCTTTCTCCTAACCGGTCTGCCATCCGTTCTGCATACTTCCGATAGGTTGGGCTGTTCGGACAGGAATTGTGTCTGCCGCCAAACTTTCGTTTTCTTCCTTGATAATCTACCCTCAATACATCTGGATAGTTTTTAGCCATCCAGGAAGGGTGTGCTGCAGTACTAGTTGCCAGACAAGTATAAATACCATTTTGATATAAACGATCAATTTGTTCATCCAGCCAAGAAAAATTGTAAGTCCCTTCATCGGGTTGATTTAACGCCCAGGAAAAAACATTTAATGTTGCCACATCAATTCCTGCAAGTTTAAACATACGGACATCTTCATCCCAGTCCTCTTTTTCCCACTGCTCTGGATTATAATCTCCTCCATACCAAATTTTAGGTAACTTTTCGTTTATCATTTCTAATCCCTCTTCCCTATGTATCATTTTATTTCAATTGTATGCGATTACAAAAGGACATTAAATATAATATAATGGAAAGCGATATAAGAAAAAGGAACAATTTAGAAAACTTTTTAGAACCAAGGAGCATAATGATGAAAAAACATTTTTTAATACCTTTAAATGAAAGCAAACTGCCGCTTTTTGCTGAGACGATTGGTTACAATCCAGCACAAGAATCTATCACCCGGCCAAAAGGTTATCCTTATTACCATTGGATTCAAACAGTTAGCGGACTGGGATCTATCAAATTTCAAAATCAAAAAATAAATCTCCCGCCCAATAACGGTGTCCTCATCTTCCCGTACATGGCCCATTCGTATAAGAATGAACAAAGTGATTCCTCTCCATGGAAAACACTCTATGTAACATTCAGAGGCACGATGGTAAAAGAGATTTTAATTACACTTGGACTCTATCAATCTGCTTTCTTTCACTGGGAACAGGAAGCACCGATTTCAACCTACATAAAAAAAGCGTTAAAGGAAAGTGATGAGACAACAGACAGCTTTAGCATAAGTGCCTCCTCCAATGTCTATGAATTTCTCTTGCTTCTAAAAAAGTTCGGGAAAACCAATAAAAACAGCTTGAAAGAAACCAGTAATTTAGTAACGTTACATTCACTCATTGACTGGATGAAGTCCCAACTTTCCAACCCCGATGTCGGCCTTGATGAAATGGCTCTCTTTATCAATGCATCGAAACGCCATCTGAATTCATTGTTTCAAAAAAACTTTCACGTGACGCCTTATGCCTATTTTGTTAATTTACGAATCCAGCAATCTAAAAAGCTCCTTTTAGAAAACAATTCTACTACAATCGGTGATATTGCCCAGCAAGTGGGTTTTCGTTCCCCAAGCCACTTTGTGGCTACGTTTAGGAAAATGGTCGGGATTCCACCTGAAAAATATCGTCACCTAAATGGTGTTTTTTAGAATAGATCAATTTTCCTGATACAAGTAAAAATCCCACCTTCCATATAAAAGTGAGATTCTTACGTTAATCCTCGATTGTATCATTGTGTTACCTTACCTGAGAGACTTCCTCTCCCTGATAAATCCGAAAAGCAGGAACAATCGTATCCGAAACAATTTCTTTTCCTTTTTCACGAATGAAATCCAATTTATAATAAGCGTCAAATCTTTGGCTGATTTCCGTTTTCACAAGTTCGGGTGGCGTGACGACGATGAATTGGAACTTCAGTTTCTCAGCAACTGCGAATATCGGGTCAAGGACATGTGCCGATGCAGCTTGTCCGAATGGATTATCACAGACTAAAGGAACCCAGCTTTGGTCTGTTTCGCTTTTAACTGATAATAACATCATCATCATCACCATTCGAGCCGATAACTTTTGCCCTCCACTACCATCGGATTTTGTCTTAGAACCTTGATTAATGGTCTGCCATGTTGAATAATGCTCTCTTTGCGGTTTTCCGTACATAAAGGCATTATCGGTTCGCATATTATAGACGAGCAGCTCAGGATATCGATTTCGAAGTGATACAAATAAAATTTGCTCATCACTAATGAGTTGTTTTATTTCTTGATCTAATGATTGATTATATTCATCTATCACATCAAATTGTTTGGTTATTTTGTTAATTGCAGCAACAAAATGATTTTTCAATTGTTGTTCGATATCTTCTGCCTTTTTAGGTAAAATGTCTTCTTTGAGCTGGACTAGTGGAAAGGACCCTCGTTCATTTTTTAGCTTCATTTTCGCTATCATGGAACGAATGGCCTCTGAAATACTCATCACTTTCATGCTGGCACGGCTAGCCCAGAAGTTTTGAGCGTTTTCTGCCCTTTCTTTATCTCGTTCTAATTGCTCTAATCCACTTTGTGAAAAACGCTTCATATTTTTAACGATGCTTTGGATATGTGTATAATGCCTCGTATCCAGATGGTCGAGTGTTGTCAGTACTTCATTTTTAAAGCGAATCTCCCAATCTTTGCCCTCAATCGTGAGCTTTAAATTACGCAAAGATTGTTCGATTTTCGCGTCTTTTTCTTGGCCTTCTTCCTGAATCGCTTGATGTTCTTCGCACCAGGACAGTATTCCTGCTTTTCCCTGACTCTTAATTCTTTCTACATCATGGTCCGTAAATGCCGCCTTTTCCTCCTTTAGGATAACGGATAAGGTTAATAAATCCCCTTCATATCCAGTAATATTCGTTTCAGTTTCTTTTTGGCGTTTCTCAGCCTTTTTTACTTGCTCTTTCGCTAATTTTGTTTGGTCTTTAATTTCTACATCCTTTATTTCTAAGTCAAGATCTTCCCATGCTTCAGGCTGTTTTTCATGTTTTTCCACTTTCTTTCCTGACTTGTCGCGCTGTTCAGTCGCATGCTTTAAGGAGGTTTCTGCTACGGTTACAGCCGTTCCTTGTTCCCGTTCTTCTTTTTCCGCAGTCTTCGCCTCCTTTTGTGCGGTTTGGAGCATATTTTCTAACATACTAATAGGTTCATCCGGTTCTGGAGTTTGATTCCAATCCTTATTTTGCGAATCGAGTTTTTTCTCTAATTTCTTTTGCTGCTTTTGTTCGGTTTCTTTTCTTGCTTGAATAACAAGTAGTTCTCTAGCCTGTTCTTCCTTTGATTTTTGGAGCTGTTTTAGCTCTTCAATACTTCCATTTATCTCTTTTAATAAATGTTGGGATAGGCGGGGGACCTCTTCACTTTGGTCTGCTTTTTCATCAATAGGAAAAGCTGCTCCCTCTATAAAGAAGGAAATCTCCTTGATATTTTGTTCGGTTGTAAGTTTCCATTCTAGATACGTTTGATTCCACTTGTTTTGCAGGTCAACGATGTCTTGGTGCTCTTTTACTATTTCTTGCTGCAGAGAAGCTAAGGCGTCCTTTTGTTTCTCTTTCTCCAGTCTCGCCCGTTTATTTTCTTGATATCGGGTCTTTTCTTGGTCAAACAGCTCTAATGTATCAACATCTTTAGAAAGCTTCCCTATTTTTCGTTTCGTAGTTTCCATCTGATCTTTGAGCTGAAGCAGTAATTCTTTTTCTTTATCTTCCTGTGTGGTGATTTCCTGTAATTTCGATTTCTTTGAAAGAAGAGCGTTTTGTTCTTGATGGAGTGCTCTTTCTATATCACTAGATAGCTCGCCTAATAAAAAACGATCGATTTCTTTTAAAATACGACGTAAGGAAGTTTCTGTTTTTTCCATTTCAACGAGGGTATCTTTCTTTTCTTCTATTTGTTTAGCAATCTTTATTTTCCAGTTAGTAAATAGATTTTTATCTGTTAATAGATCTCTCTCGGTTCCGTTTATAATCACAAAGGATGGTTGGTGATTTTCGCGGTTCATTTCCTCACGCAAGAAAATGGGGACAGGACTTTTAAACATCCTTCCTGAAAGAACCTGCTGATTAATTTTTTGCCATTGATGTTGACTGACAACTAAACCATATGGAAGGAGCGGATACATCAAGAGATAGTTTGTCATTTCATCTAAACTTAAAGATTGAAGAAAATGGGTTCCATAAAACACATCAATACCAGTCTTCTCATCGATCCATTCCTTTAATTCTTTCACATCCTTATTGGGAATCCAGAAATGTTCATCATTTAAGGAATGATCAAGTTGTGTTTCCCAAAGATCTTTTTTAATTTGTTCCCCTAGTTCTCGGTTATGGACCAGCATTTCTTCTATCTGTGTGGCATACTTCGATAAGAGAGAGTGGGTAAACGGCCCTGTGACATCATCTAATAAACCATGAAGTTTATCTAGCAGTTTTGTTTCTTTTTGCTTTTGCTGTTCATTTGTAACCTTTAATTCTTCACATTTTTCTTGTGAGAACTGAATGGATTGGACGAGAGTTCCATGTGAAGTGGCAAGTTGATTTTGCCTTTCACTAGATTGTTTCTCTTTTACTTGCAGCTCCTCTAACATAACCTTTTTGTCTTCGGTTTGTTTATTAAGGTTTTCGATCAGTCCCTTTAAGTCATAGGTTAAGCGGTCGCCAAAATCTTGAACAAGTGCCACTTCCTTTGATTCAAAGTTATGTATATCCGTATAGAGAAAATCAATTTCCGTACTAAGCTGTGCAATGTCTTTTGTCTTTTGTTTATCTTGTCGAGAAAGCTCCGTTCCTTTTTTATTTAGAAACTTTTGATACCCCACATATTGCTTAACCGCTTCTTGGATGGAGAGATAGGCATGTTCCCATTGCCCGCTTGCTTCTTTTTTGATTTCATCCATTCTTTGACTGACTTGCTCTAAACCACTATTTTGTTCCAATTTCTCTATCTGCTGCGAAAGTGAGAGTATACTTTGTTCGTTTTCACTCCACTCTTTCAATAATAGTTGAAACACCAATTGTTCTTTTCGTTCCTGTTTTTCTTTCACAATCTCTTGTAAAGATGTATGCTTGGTCCGTTCTTCCACTAATTTCTTTTCCCAATCCATAACCTCTCTGTGAGCTTTTGCATACTCTAGGTTGTCTTTTTGATAACGTAATTCTGCCTGCCTTAATATTAATTTCTCTATATCTTTTTCTAAAGTAAGCAGCGCTTCCTCTTCCGTTTGTTTCAAATGCTCTAAAGCACCAAGCAGTTGTCTTCCTACCTTTATGCTTTCCTGGACAATTTCTTTATGTTCTATTCCTTTAGCAAGGTGCTCTTCAAATGGAACAATGTCTTCTAAAAACTCTTTATGGGCTTGCTCTCTTTTTAAGAGAACAGGCAGGTCTTTTGCGATACTGGCTTGGCTCTTAAAAATCTCCACAAGATCGTTCTTTTGATGTTCGGTTCGATGTAAGACTTGACTAACAGTCGGAATAATTCTTTTTTGGAAAAGGGAATAATCATCCTCAGCTCCCTCAAAGTATTTCCCAACACCCCCCTCATCCTTGTTTATGTCCTTCATAATATCCCAATCTTTACGGTTAATTCCGTATGTATCAAGGATGCGATAGTGCTTCTTCGTATCTCGGTAAACGTCATATCCATTCCATTTTAAATAATCCTTCAAACTTTCGGTTTCAGCGACCTCATCATTTTCATAGAGCGGAATATGCTCTAGCGCTGCCTCTTCTTTCCTTTCAAATTCTCTGGTATAAAATGTAATATTAGGAAGAATCTTTGCTTCCTGCTCCAATGTTTTACTTTCACTTCCACTTTCTTCACTCATCGAAATCCGCTGTTCAGCCGAAAACATTCCTCCCGTGACTAGATGCCGGCGATCTGCACCGTCCAATTCCCACTGAATAACAACATGAAAGGTATAGGGAATAAATTGTTCTTTATTATTAAAAAAGAATTGTTGATAGTAACGATTGTTTTGTTTTCCCCACGAAGTTCCAGGTTTGAGTATTTGGAAAATCGTTTGCAGGAACACACCTTTCCCACCACCATTCATCATGGCAATAAGGCCATTTGTGGATGTCTCCTCATTATGGAAATTAAAAGTGGTATCTTTATATTGCTTTTGCATGCCATCATACTTGAGGCCAACAATTCTAATTCGATGAATTTTCGGCATGCTCACCCTCCTCTGAAGTCATTAATTTTTTAAATAATTCATAACGATCATAATCGTGATACAAGTACTCAATTCGCTCAAAAAGCTCTTGTTTCGGAATCGCCTTTGGAATATCGTCCCGGTCAAGGATAACAATTAGCCCCTCCGTCTCTAATAAACGCATCGCACCTGCAATTAGCCCAATTCTGGTTCGTCTATTACCTTTTTTAACAGCATAATCCTCCGTGTCGACCTCCATGTATTTCCATGTGGTCACTACTTCTTTCATATCAATTCTTTCTTCTTCCCCAAAGGCAGGTTTCGCTTTAAGAATGCTATCCCAATTCATTATTAGATCGTTCACTTGTCGCTCTAATGCGTAGTAGCTGATTCCTTCCCGCTTTGTACGAATTTTTGCCGCTTGGTTACGGTCGATTGCTGCCAAAAATGACATAATGACAACGCTCATAAGATGAAAGTGTTTCTTCGTTTCAACTTGCCGATGTTTTTCTTTCAAGTGAGTAAAATTCGTCGCAAAGACAGAACCGGTTGGCTGGACCACTAATTGGATTCGCTTTGGTGACTCAATGATATATGTACCTGATTCGTCCGCTAATAAAAGAACGGTCTGCCTCACTTCCGGATTAAAATAAGCCTGGAAGTGTTCACTATTTTCGTCAATTACTTTATCTTTTAAGAGTGTGAAATAGACAGCTGATGCTCTTTTAATCGTTTCTGCATTCATCATTTCTCCTCCTGTACACATATTTTAAATGGGGTTATTTTCATTCTGTACCAGGTAAATGGCTCAGCCCGATGATCAAATGATGTAAAGATCTTTAAGCCTTCAAACACTTGAAATTGTGGATACCCCATCATTAGTTTATAAAGAAGAATTTCCCTCTCATCGCTTAATGTATCTTCTTTTCGATGCAGTACTTGAACCTTCAGCGGCTTTTTATCAAACATCATCCATAAATCAATCGTTTCAGATTCCTCAAACCATAGATCCTGCACTTCTAATGGCAACTCTACTAAATCAGCTAAAGAAAACTCTCCGTATGTTTGTAAATATTGAAAAACATAACTCCATGCCTTAATAACAGAATCCCAGTTTGTTACTCGCTTACGAGTAATGGTTTCTTCCACCTCATCTTCGATTACAACGTCCGTTAGTAGGGTTTCATTAAATTCTTGTTCACCCCAAATCCAATCAAGCGGCAAAATAAACTCATTCTTCGGTGAAAATATAGGAGAAAGCACTCGTTTTATTTCGTTAAAACCTTGAACGCCTTCCTTCATTAACTAATTTTCATAAAAATGCTCACGAAATGAAACCAAGCTGTTTTCCCAGAACAATGAAGGGTTTTCCGCTTTTAATTTCATCTCATAGGAAATATTCTGAATAACTAGCTTAGCAAAACGATCATGCAATTGCCTTGTATGGCCAATTTTTTCTTGAAGAAGAATGAGTTCCTTCTGAATCAAATCATCTTTTTCATTCCTTCTTTTTGTTTTTTCTATCATACTAGTGATTGTACGGAAGTGATTTTTTTCTTCTTCAAATTGCTTTTCAATTTCAACACGATTGTCGGCCCTTTGCCATTCTTCTTCCATCAATAAGATTTTGGGATTGTTAATCATTTCCTTTTGAAAGGTAAATTCATTTGCCATTAAGCGGTTTACTCGTGAAATGAGGTGATCGAGGTTTCGAGTAGCTTTTCGGAAATTACCGTTTTTAATCAGCTGCATACTATAGAGTTGTTCAATTGTGATGGAGAACTCCTCAGCCATTTCCCTGCTCATAAAAATCATTTCCTGAGCTACATCCGTGAGTTTATAAACAATAGACCCGCCGATCTCTAGATTCGTATATAATTCGTCCATTGTGACATAGCGGAAGACCTGAGTTTCCCAAGATTGTCTTATTTCATCGTAATATAAGGCTTGAAACGGTTTACTATACTCTTCTTTTCCCTGATATAAAAGCCCACTTGTAATTCGTTCAATTTGCTTATCGTCTGCTAAGAGCCTCATTTGCTTAATGGAATCTCCCACCATATACTTGATATCTGCTTTCCGTCTATGATCATCATCGTTTAATTCTCGATAAAAGATGGTGAGGAGCACTTGCATGAGAATCGTTTGGATATAGGGCTTCAGCTCCCCTACTTCCATTCCCCTCCCGAGCTCAAATAGTGGATTTAATCGTTGCATACGCTGGGCGAATCCTTCCCATGATTCGTTCACTTCCATCTCCTCCATGATTCGATTGTTAATACTTCTTGAGCTATTCGTTTATTGTCCTGCCATAATTGCCGTAATAGCGCCTGCTCCTCTTCAGTAAACCATTGAAAAAATAGATCACGGTATTGGGTGCTTTGTGTCTGGCCCACTTTCTGGTCATTCCTTTGTTCTAGACAATCAAGCATTTTGCGGTAAATTTTCAAGGCGGGCTGGATACAGCAATCTGGGTACTTTTCGATTAAGCGAATGAGAATACCGTATCCGGCGGCATCAAGGTCTCCTGCGTAATAGAAAAGATAGGGTTTAGTTGGAAACAATCGGAAGAAAAAAGAGAAACTCCGTTCAATCTTAGTCCCTTCACCGTAAATAATCAGTTCAGGTTCATAATCGAGTTCATTTACTTCCAATAACTTGATGGAAGTATGAAAGAAAGATAAATTTTCAACAATTAGGACCCGCTGAATATCTTTTAGTTCTTTCCCTTCTTTCATCCAAAATACAAAAGGCTCCCCGTAGTTCAACATTTTTAGTTGCTCTTCTAAAACTCCAATTCTAGCTAAAAAACCTTTTCCTTCTGGGAAACTATCTTCATCTAGCAAAAATTTTTCATGACCAAAGAGTTCGAGGCTTCTTTCTTCAACTGACACGATTTCCCGTTCCTGACTGGACTTTAGAAAAGTATAAAGATTCTGGATTCGACTCCATTCCTCTACCGTTTGCCATTCGGGATGCCGTTCATAATAGGAAAAATCAAACAGATCTCCTAGTTTCATCATCGCGAGACGATCCCATTTGGCTGCCTGCGCTTTAATATTAACCCAGTAGTATAAGGCAAGCGCCGGTGTCCTTCCATTGTATTGATTATTTGTAATAGGGGTCAGTTGTCCCTCAGCTTGCAATGTTTCGATTGTACGATAAAACAACGAGTAACCATCCATTTCAAAATAATCATCCAAAAGCTTACGCAACTGAATTTCTAAATCATTAATATTTATTTTCTTTTTTTGTTTAGGGTGTTGGATATCTTCAATAAAACTTCTCACCCTTGTTTCAATGATATTGATTGTAATCACCTTCTTAAATCTACTAAGTGTCGTAGGAAATTGACTCCTACTATCAAATTTGGGCATCCTTATATTATAAACTAAATGTGTTATTGCAGGTAAATGGATTTTTTCTAAAAAATTAACAGCTTACTCCGTGCTTAATTCATGTTTAATCCAAAAAAGCGGTCATAAGACAACTCCTCTGCTCCTTCACTGGTCTTAAAATTCCCCGGGAAGTGAACCTTCCCGGGGAATTTAATTCAAAGAAGAGAAGTTAAAAGCGGCCTGTTTTAATAATGGAATAAATAATCCATAAAAACATTAAGAATGCAATTACAAAGCCAACTTCGAGTGCGTGTATACTGGTTAGAATAGTGTTGGTTCCGAAGGTGGCCCCAACGATTAAGCCCAATACCACGATACTAAAGGCGAGCAGTGTTAAACTAAACGAAAATTTGTTGCTTAAGCGATCAATTTTTGTAAAAATATCATCAAGCTCATGTACACTAATTTTCACCTTTAAATCCCCTTCGGAAGTTTTCTGAAGAACTTCCTCCAGCTGGCCAGGAATTTTCGTAAAGCTTTCAGCCATATCCTCTGCATCGTTACAAAGCCTTTTTCCAAATTTGACAGGATTATAGCGTTCTACCAATAGTTGTTGAGCGTACGGCTTGGCCAGTTCAAGCAAGTTTAATGAAGGATCTATAACTGAAATAATTCCCTCTAACGTTATTAACGTTTTTCCCAGCATCATGAAGTCTGTTGGTATATAAATCTGATGGTTATGTGAAATCGAGAAGAGTTCGTTAATTGTCAAACCAAAATTCCATTCGCCTAAAGGGGTATGGCTGAATTTTTTGCTGACTCTGTCAATATCATCGTAAAATCGTTTATTATCAACGGATGTTGGGACATAGGTAAGTCTGTACATGGCCTTCACGATTAAATCAGTATCTTCATTCATTAGACCGATCATTAATGTAGTTACATCATATCTTTTTCTCGAAGATAGCCTGCCTATCTGCCCTAAATCTATAAAACCGAGCTGCTTCGTTTTAGGAATGTAGTGAATGTTACCAGGATGAGGGTCTCCATGAAAGAAACCATCCCTTAAAATTTGGGTAACAAACGATTCTACTAACCTATCAGCAATCTGTCTTTTTTCCTCCGGAGTTAGGTTAAGCTGCTGGATCTCGGTAATTTTTATTCCATCGATCCGTTCCATAGTAAGTATTTCGGCTGTAGTGTACTCCCAATAAATTTCGGGGACTTTTATGCCGTTATGGTTTTCAAATTGAAGCTGAATTGTTTCGGTATTCCGGCCTTCCTCCATGTAATCCAGTTCATTTTTGATCGATTCTGACAGCTCATCCATCAAATCTGTTATATGGTAATGTTCGGCCCAATCGTAGTGGTTTTCCATCATCTTAGATAGGTCCTTTATTATTTCAAGGTCCGCAAAAACCGTTTCTTTTATTTTGGGCCGCTGTATCTTTACCATTACCTCCTGGCCGGTTGGCAGTAGCGCTTCATGAACTTGGCCGATGGAAGCAGACCCGACGGGTATTTCATTAAAGCGAACAAATATATCCTCCACCGCCTGTCCGAATTCGAGCTGGATTTTATCCTTAATCTCATTAATTGAAACTTGATTGACATGATCCTGAAGAAGTTCCAATTCACGAATCACTTCTACTGGTAATAAGTCACTCCTAATACTAAGGAGCTGGCCTAACTTAATAAACGTCGGGCCAAGCTCCTCTAATAAATGGCGTAAGCGGTATCCCATTTCCTGCGAATTTCCTTGTTTAAAATCTGCTATTAGCCGGTCTTTTAACGTAAGGGTATCGGTTAAACCCACTTCTTGGACGATGTAACCAAACCCATGTTTAACCAACAAAGAAACAATTTCTCTATATCGATTCAAACGTCTAATTCCATTTGTCCCCATCCTGCCACCTATATCTGTTCTACGTTTGTTTTGTTATTGATTAACATCCCTTTTTCAATCCTATTCTTCACTTGATCACCCTGTTTATCTTTTCCATATAAATTATCTCCAAGCCCAAATAGAAAACCATAGTTAAATAGTTCTTGCATTAATAGATTCCTCCTTAAGAATGTTTTACTATTCCATACCCTTAAATGGAGGAGGTATATCATAAAAGAAGTATTAAAATTAATAAAGTTGGAAGGCTCCATCCCTCCCCTTTTATCTTCACACAACCGATGGGGAGTGCCGCAAAGTATCCATCTCTGATGTTTGGTAATGCCCAGTAGCTGCATAAAAAACAGACAGAAATAATAAAATTCTGTCTGTTTTTTTTCTATTCTCATGTCTTAAGGTAAAACTAGTAAAGAAAAAGTGAAATTATACTTGCAAATTTGTATCAAATTCTTTCCGAGAATTTGGTTCAAATTAGAACAGAAAACCGTCCCCTATGACAACTGATTGCGCACATTTGCTTCATTCTTTTCGTATTTGGTGTAGTTCAGCATGATAATCGCTCCAACAATAAAGAAGATAGCTGGCAACCAGGTAAAGCAAAATTTAATTGCAGCTAAAGAATTAGCCGATTGAGTTTCATTTGCCACATAGCCTGCTTTTTCCATAATGATAGAAGGGATAAAACTGCCTAATCCAGATCCTAATTTGATACAGAACGAGCTGCCGATGGCATTTAAGAATCCGCTTGCACGAATACCTGTTTTCCATTCTCCGTAATCAACCGTATCAGATAACATGGCAAATGGTAATGTTACAGCAATACCCGTTCCAAGAGATGCTACTACCCATCCAAAGATTATCATCGATGCACTACTTCCAGCAAAAGCAATAATAACTTGGCCTATGGCCGCAATCGCAAATCCTATGATCTGGGTATGCGTTTTCAGAAATCTTTTAACAATAAATGGGAGAATCGTGATCGATACCATTTGAAAAACGACAAGCCCGTTTAAGATGGATGCTAAGTTTTTATTACCAAGATTATATTCTGAATAATATATAACTGTTGAAGTTCTAGCTGTATTACCTAACCAATAGAAGATAAAAGCAAGAACCAAAGTAATCCAAGGCCAATTTCCCTTCACTGCTCCGAAGCTTTGCTTAATAGGAATCGATTTGATACTTTTTGTATTGATTTCTTTCGTTCCAGCAAAAGCAAATAGCAGTAAGGCAATCGCAATCACGGCGTAAATGCCTACGGTGACTTGAAAACCGAATTTATCATTTCCTTTACCAAAAATCTCGACAAGTGGTAAAGTGAATGAAGCAGTAATTAAATAACCAATCATTCCACCATTACTTCTCCAAGAATTTAAACGAACACGTTCAGTAGAGTTATTTGTTAAATTTGGTAAAATCGCAGTGATAGGTGTTCCAATACCTGTATAGACGACTCCAGCAAGAATGTAAGTGATTAAAGCATAGGTAAACTTGGCACTAGCTGACAAATCTGGAGCTAAAAAAGCTAAAAATACCATGAGCCCAAAAGGAACGGATAGCCATAGCCAATACGGACGATTTTTCCCCCATTTTGTTCGTGTGTGGTCTATTATTAATCCCCAAATAGGTGCATCCAAAGCGTCAAAGATACGCGCAATAAGCAGAATTAATCCGGCTGAAGCGATCGAAATCCCAAAAACATCCGTATAAAAATACATAATAAAACTAGTAAGTGTACAATATAGTAAATTACCAGCCGTGTCTGTACTAGCGTAAGCTAATACTCGTTTTAAAGTCAATTTGGAGTTAGTCTCTTCATTTATACCGATTTCTAATTTTTTCGCTGTGTTTCCCTCCATCATTCATCTCACTCCCTAGTAAGTAATTCTTCTTTTTTTATTTTAAATTCCCCATCTACTAATAAAACTTGTGGAATAGTTTCCCCATCTTTTGAAACAAAATGTAAATTTTTGTCATAGAAATGATATTCAGTCGGGTAAGGTGCATAACTAGTAATTAAAAGTCCTTCGTCAGTCTCTTCGATAGAGCCATTCACAATGGAAACGATTCCATTTTCTTCATATAGGAATGTCTTCTTTCCAAATCCATCTAAATAGGCAACTAGTTCTTCGCCCATGTCCCAATCAGCCGTTTCTTCTTCTTTCGTAAATAAACGAGTAAAGATTTCCCCATCTCTATAGAAAGTCGACTGGCCGAATCTGTTTCGAGATAAGTCAGGCCTATTGATATGAGGTCCTGCAATACTATAGGTTGAAGCTGCTTCCCCAGTTGTTAGTTTCGTATCTGTAGCTTTTGCATTTGTATCATAGCAGTAAAGAATACCGATAGTTGCACGATAGGCAGCTTTTAAGTATCGACTATCATGTAATTCTTCGTAAGTTTTTAAACATGCTGCAGCTGTCACTCCTCCCCATAAGGAATGAATCATATAAGATAAGGCTTCCCACCAGCGATCAGGGCTTTGCGCACGGAAATCATTTGAAAAGCCGATATTTGCAAGGACTAATTCCCCATATTTTTTGGCTGCATCGAAATGATTTGTCTTAGCTAATGCTCCTGTTGCAGGCCCAAATCCAGCATTATCATAGAAATGCTCAGTAACTGCCGCTTTATAAGTTTTGCTATTAATAGCTACATTCTGCGCGATCTTTAACCATAAAGAACTGATTTCCTCATATTTCTCCGTTAGTCCACGAGTTTTAAGCTCTTCCATTAATTCATCAATGTACAAGAAAAACACACCTAACATTCCTGCTTCTTCTTTTCCTCGGTGGTTATCATGTAAATCAGGATTCACCCGTAAAGAGAACACGTCAGCTGCCCAGGATAAGTAAGTATCCGGATGGTTTAACTGTAAAATATTCTCTTCAAACTGTGAAAGAAGGTAAAAGACATGAGCAATATATTCGAAATCCATGCAACGGTAGAAATCACCATATAACTTGTTTGGTTTTGTAAAATCACCGTTTTGGAACCACTTTTGACGAATATAATAGACGCAGCTTGCTTCTACCTTTTGAACTTCCTTGACATTCGTCGTTCCTAATAGATTATTTTTTAACACTAGACTTAATTTCCCTAAAGATTCACCCTGATTGGAAATAGGTGAGTAACTGTAAGGGGTTTCACTGTTTTCCCCATTAAACAACACATTACTAATATAGTGGGAACGATTTTCAATTGTTCTTTTGATTGGTTCCATTACATTAAGGATAACGCTATCATAATTTTGATTATCTACTTCAATCGTAATTTTATGCTCCCCAGGTGTAGTGAAGATGAGGTTAGCATGATGTTTATCCTTTTCATGTTTAATATCTGCAAAGATATTTTCTTTTTTTCTTTCACCAGCCTCATCCAAATATTCGAAATAGGCATCGGTTAAATCCTTATCTTTTGGTAATTCGAAAGCTAATTTATAATTTTGGTCCGCAATGGCAAGTGGTTCGAAATCAAAAATAGGATGACCATAATTTTTTTGTCCAATCAGATAAAAATCGCTTTGATTTTTAAAAGGCTCTAATGAGTATTCCCATTCTTTTTCGCTTAAACTTGGAAGAATAAACCCCTTTTTTTCATGTAACCAATCGGCATTTTCGAACTTCTCTGGATATCCTCCTGCTAGAATTAATTGATGAAATAGCAGCCCATCTAAAGAAGGGGAAACGCTTTCGAAAAATAGATTATTATACGAACAATAAGTACCTACTGATAACGTTTGTCCCTTCGTTTGATACATCCCTAAATGGGGTGCCTCATTACTTCTGCGAACACACGCCAACTTAGAATAGTCGTGTGAGATCGAAGGAAAGACAGCAGCAGAATGATTTGTTTGTAAGTTCAGATCATTGATACGGTACATCACATACGAAAAAGAGGACCATATTGCAAAATCTGTAATATTCAATTCGTTTTCTGTACGATTTTTTAGAGTGATATTCCAAACAAGACGATCTTGTGAATGTGTTAAATCGTACTTCATGTTGACTTCTATTTGTTCAAAAGCATAAGTGACTGTAGCTTGTGCATCATCTCGTGATATTGTCGGGAACATATCTAAACTTCTTAGTATTTTTCCATCTATTTTTAGAGAAAAATTTCCAAACAATTTATCATTTTCTTCATATCCACTATTGTCAAGATATGATGAATTCATCACCCAATTCATTTGATGAATATCCTCTTTTAATATTAAATTTGTCAAATTTCCACTCGGTGAAATTTCTAATCTAAATTGTTTATTCTCCAAAAAAATTACCTCCTTTTCAAAAGTTTACTAAAAGAAAACGGTTAATTAACTGTGTTTTTAATAAGTATTTAAAGGTATAATAAATTGTAAGCGTTAACCGCTACTAAAATATATCAAACTATAGATGGAATGAAAATAAAGTATTCTAATCAGTTTTTAAGATATTTCACACGGTTTAAAATTTTCCTAATGAACATGTTGAAATATGGAAGCCTTTAGAGTAAATGTTAGAGGATGAAAAAATAGAGGTGATTTGTATGGAAATCGTGTCGATTGCAGTGCCTCCTTTCCCAATCTTTATAGAAGGGAATATCACAAAATATGAAAAAGGGACATCGCATCCGAATAGAAGTGATTTGGAGTATTTCGATATTATTTTTGTAAAAAAGGGGAAGCTTTACTTAACGGAGAATGGGAAAGATTTTACTGTAAATAAAAACGAAATGTTAGTATTACTGCCTTTGAAGCACCATTTTTCGACCCGCCCGACAGATGAAGAAACAGAATTTTATTGGCTGCATTTCTATACAAATAGTTACTATACAGAAGGTGATGAACCGAGGAAACTAAAATCAGACATTCCAATCCCATCTTTACACTTTCACAATCACAGCTATACCCTTCAGTTACAAAAAAAGTGTAAATTAGTAGATTATGAGGAGATTCACAAAAAAATAGATCAGCTTTTATTAGCTACGACGAATGAAAATAAAGAATTATCATTTTGGGAAATACAGATTAGTTTTTTTTCTCTCATCAATCTATTGGAGTCTCAAGGAATGGCAAAGGATAGTGGTTACATTATTTCAGAAAAAGTGGCCCAATTTATAAGAGATCATTATCATAAGCCAATTACAAATACGATGTTAGCAGAACAATTTAATATTCATGAAAACACAATCGCTAAGTATATGAAAAGATTCTATAAAGTAACTGCACTAGATTATTTAAATACTTATCGTCTAGAGCAAGCACGAATTTTGCTGTTAAAAACAAATTATTCCATTCAATCGATCGCAGAACAGTGTGGTTTCAGTTTTGGCCCCTATTTTTCAAGTGCTTTTAAAAAAACTTATGGTATTTCGCCACTTAACTATCGGAAACTGCATATGAGGAACGTAAAAGGAAAAGGTTGAATTAATAAACTTTTCCTTTTACTTTAGGTTGACTGTTCATAAAAAAAGAATCCCACTTTATTAAACTGGGATTCTTATGATATAAATTTTAGTATAAAAAGGTAAATTCCAGCCGGTACCGTACTATCAACCTTTGCTGGTATTGCTTACCTTCTCTCTGGATAAAGCCTTTTGAAACTGTTCGATTAAAATAGGGACTATCTCAAAGGCATCGCCAACAATACCATAATGACAGGTTTGAAAAATAGGGGCTTCTTTGTCCTTATTAATGGCAATAATTAAACCGGAATTTTTCATTCCCACTATATGTTGAATTGCACCGGAAATACCTATTGCAAAATAAATTTTCGGCGTTACTGTCACACCGGTTTGCCCTACTTGATGAGCATGTTCAATCCAACCCGCTTCCACTACGTCCCTGCTTGCACCAACCGCTCCCCCAAGTGTTTCAGCCAATTGGTGTATTAACTGAAATCCCTCGAAGCTCCCTAATCCTTTTCCACCTGCAACAATGATATCTGCTTCGTCGATTCTTACTTTCTTTACCGTATCCTTTACAATTTCCAAAACTTTTGTCCGAATATCTTCTTCCTTTAGGGATATTGTTTCTTCAATTATCTTGCCAGTTCTCCCAGACTCTGGGGTCAGCGCCTTCATGACTTTGGCACGTACTGTCGCCATTTGGGGCCGATATTTTTTACATAGAATGGTCGCCATAATATTTCCGCCAAAAGCCGGCCTGCTCGCTAATAGTAACCCTGTTTCCTCTTCAACATCCAGCTCCGTCGTATCCGCCGTTAAACCTGTCGGCATATCGGTGGCAACCGCACTCGCCAGGTCTTTTCCTGTTGAAGTGGCCCCGTAGAGGATAATTTCTGGTTTATATTTATCCGTGCATTCCAAAAGCGCCTTCATGTAAGATTCGGTCCGGTAATGTTTAAAGATGGGTTGATCGTATACATACACTGTATCTGCTCCATATTCAAAAACAGTCTTCGTTAAATGTTTAACATTTTCCCCGATTAGAATACCTGCCAACTCGACTCCCCGTTTGTCTGCCAGCTTTCTACCGGCACCTAATAATTCAAGGGAGACGGAAGCAATGACTTCATCTTTTTGTTCAATGAATACCCAAACACCTTTGTAATCTCGGAGATCCAATTAGTTTTCCTCCTTTGCTTCAAACAGTTCTTTCTTTTCAAAAAGGACAGAGAGCAATTGCTCTACTTGTGCCATTGGGTTGCCTTCAAGGAACGTTCCCCCTGCCGGCTTTTGTGGAGCCCATACTTTGGAGACAATCGTTGGAGATCCCTTCAAACCAAGCTGTTTTATATCTACCTCTTCCAGGTCATCAACAGACCAGATATGAGGTTTATATCTGGCAGCCTTTATCATGTTTGGAAACGGAGAATACGGCACTTCATTGATTGTTTTTTCAACGGAAAACAAACACGGCAATGTAGACCTTACGACTTCATATCCGTCCTCCAACTTGCGTTGGACAATTGCATATCCTTCTTCTCGATTAATTTCCACTACTTTGTTCACAGAAGTCAGCGGTGGAATATCGAGCCTTCGTGCAATTCCGGGTCCGACTTGCCCGGTATCTCCATCAATGGACATTTTTCCGCAAATGATCAAATCTACGGGCTGTTGTTTTCCTATTTTCTCAATCGCCTTTGTCACGGCATAGCTCGTTGCCAATGTATCCGCCCCTGCAAACCGGCGGTCGGTGATTAGATACCCTTCATCGGCTCCAATTTCAATACACTTTTTAATTGCGGTCACCGCTGGAGGCGGCCCCATTGTTACAACAGATACAATTCCCCCATACCTATTCTTTAGACGGACTGCCTCTTCAACAGCATGGGCATCATACGGGTTCAATATCGCAGGCGCCGTCCTGCGATCCATCGTGTTTGTTTTCGGGTTCATCTTGATAATTTTGGTGTCAGGTACTTGTTTGATACAGGCTACAATATGCAGCATTTAACCCCTCCCTATTAATTAAAAAAGAACATGGTTCCTTTGCTTACCGCAATATGAAACTTTCCGGCTGAAAGCCTTTTTACGCCCGTTTACATTTACTTTATTAAAGAAGATGTCCTAACATGCGAATTTTCTGACAAAATATCTATGCAAATGTTGCTAATGAATTTTCAAACTGAGAAAAAGCGGTACGAGTGGAGGAATCATAGTGAGGTAATAGGGAATAGTGACAACTACTTTCAACAACATCAAGTTTATATGTTTGATAATAAGTAGATCTACAAGTCCCATCATTATAATGATGGCTTTAAATGGTATCATAACTAATCTTACCGAGATGGTCTTTTCCGTTTGTCTAATATTATTGAAGGTTTCAGCAAGGTATCCAATCTGTATGTTTCCAATCGATTTAACAGATAATATCCCTGTTAGAAACTTAATTCCAACCAAAAGAGGTGAATATAATGAAAACAAAGGATGATTTTTTAGAGGGAGCCAAAGTGACTCAAGATAATCAAATATTTGGAACACCTAATAGTAAGAGTAAGAATGGAACGGGTGATTCACCAAATGATAACGTTGGCAAGAATAAATCAGAACATAACCGTTGAACTAGCAGCCAAGATATTCTTGGCTGTTTAGTAATACTTAGATAGCCGTTTTGATGACAAAAACGCAACCCTATAACAAATGTCAAAAGGTTGCGTCCATTGCTTGTGTGAATAAGTTCTTAAAGAATTTAAACCTCTGAAATCTAGTTAATAAATGTACTATTGCTCTGATACTGCAACGTCGTCTTGATTACTTTGATTCCCTTCATTTTCTTGATTGTCTTGATTACTTTGATCAGCTTGCTCTTTAGAAAGCATATAAAGTTTGTAAATAATAAATAATCCAAATAGACCAGGCATCGAAATACCAAATAATATAAACCAGCTCGTGTTAATGATGTGTAAATAGATCCAATTGGACAATTTACATCCCACCTAATCCTCTTTTCCTTAGTGTGTCCAAATAACAAAAAAGCACCCATAATCATGAGCGCTTCTTCTCATTTACAAGGGCCGCAGGTTACTGCAGCCAATATCAGGAGGTTAAAGAATCCCTCCCACTTCGGTCAGGGGGTTAGGTCCTTGTGATCCAAACCGGTAAAAAAATTCTTATTTAACGCTAACCGTTAAAAATATGTATATATTAACCAAGATAATTATTTAATGTTTGCTGTAAGGTTGCTTTTGTTTCAGTATAACTAGTTAGATCAATTCCTAAATGAACCATTTTTCTAACAAGTTCTGGGCGTAATCCGGTTATAACTGATTTAGCCCCCATCAACGTGATACCAATCAACACTTTTTGAAAATGAGCAATGGTTATTTCGTCCATATCGGATATTCCTGATAAGTCGATAATTAATGTTAGAAGCCTCAACTTTGATATATCTGTTAAAACTTTTTCTTCAATAATTTCCATGCGATACGAATCAAACGTACCAATCAAAGGCAATACAGCTACCGTTTGGCTAACTGGTATGATCGGTACAGAAAGATGTTCAACTAATTTCCTTTGGGAAAGGATTAATTCATCTTTATAGTGTGAATAGCTAATGAAAAACGAGTTTAGAAACTCATCAATTCCATCATTAACCTTCTCTTCCAATTCGAAAAAATTTTCAACAAAATTAATATTCGCATTTATTCGATCATAAAGTTTGATAAAATACCATAATGAACGTCTTATTGCATGTACCCATTCTAATTTGAACGCAAGAGTTAGCGAATGTTTCGCCCATGCAATTCCTTCTTCATTAGCAAAAGCAATGAGGTCATCTTTTCTATTTTCCACAACATAAAGAACTAGCTTTTGAGCATTTTTCAATAAATCAATATTACCCTCTTTTAAAATACCCTCAATATTAGAGGCAACATTGACAGCCTCAGATAATAGTTTCTCCTGAAATTCATCCTTATGATTGTTGATATATTCCGAAATATTTTTAGTATCATAGAACTTTTCCAATTTTGCTCCTCCTAAGGTAAGTCTCTTCTACACTTCACAGAGGTATCTACATGTTAATACCCGTTATTTAAAATAAATAAACATATTTTGTTAAAAAAGTTGACCTACGATATATGTCAGGTCGTCTTTACCTGTTTTCGTATAAATCTCCAAATGGTTAGAGATTTCTTCAATCGAACAGGAGGAACTTACTAATGACTTAATACTGGGAATCGCAATACCGTCCGTATGAAGAATAAACTTTGACCCCTTTTCATAAGAAAATGTTTCGAATCGGTATTTTTGAGGCTTTCCAGATAAATATCCTAGCACAGGTAAAGGATAGATAAACCGACCAGAAGGGCAAGAAAGGGCAAATTGAATGTTTCCCACCGAACTATAGGTGAATGTCTTTTGTAAAAAATGTACCTTTAAAATTGATATCGTTGCACCCCTCTTATTCTTGAGGACCTGATTGCAATTATTGATTAATACCTCTACCTCTTTATCATGGTTATTTTTCACCTCTTGACGAATCGCGTTTGACGAATGATAGGCATGCTCCCCGCTCCCCAAACCATCGGCAACCGCACAAATAAAGTAATCGTCCAATACTTTCATATAAAAGCTATCCCCGTTAAATACATTACCTTCCTTTGGAACCTGATAGGCTATTGCCTGAATATGTTGGTTAAAGTCAAGTTCAAGCATTCTTTTACCCTGCATCTTTACCAAGTGCCTTTCATATATTTTTAGTTTCTTTTTTAGTATCTTTAAATACTAAATATTATCCAAATACCTGGGCATATGTTACACTCAAAAGTTTTAATAAAAACTACCCCATTAAGATAGTTTTAAACTCTTTTTATAATGATAAGTGTAAAATCATCCCTTAACTCAAAATTCTGAAGTCTTTCAATATGACGATAAATGTTTTCCACCATTTCTTGTGCGGATAAATGCATAAAGGTTTGAATTAAATCGGTAATCACCGAACGTTCGATAAATCCATTTTCCGTCCTTGATTCAGTTACACCGTCAGATAGCAAAACGATCATATCTCCGGGTTTAACCTTTTTTTCATATTGCTCATATGTAATATTCTGTTCTACACCTAACACCATGCCTCTTGTTTCTAGGTCCGCAAAGGAGTGAGAAGAGGCGTGATAATAGAACCCTTGTTCATGCCCCGCAGCAGCATATGTAAATGAATGCTTAATGACATCATATATTCCGTAAAACATAGTAATAAACATACTTGAATCAACATTATTTTCTACTACTCTATTTAAATTTGTTAACACATCCTTGGGATTATTTCGGGACTTTGGTAAACTATCCATTGCATACTTAATCATAGACATACATAGTGCAGCAGGTATTCCTTTGCCAATTACATCGGCAATGGCAATACTAATATTTTTTTCATCCTCAACAAAGCGATAAAAGTCTCCATTCATTTTCTTTGCCGGTATACTTATGGCACCAATATCTACTCCATCTAGCTTCGGAATTGGCGTTTCCAATAAGTTTTCTTGTATGCTGGCGGCGATTTCAATTTCAGATTTAATTTCAAATTGCTTGTCCCGCAAGCTTTGATGTTCTTGATAGGCTAAGCCATAGTTCATCATAAATTCAATGAGGAAATCAAACGAAGCTAAAATTTCATCACCAATATCTGGAAATAGATCCTTTAAGACTTTACAATGAATACTAATAATTTCTTCAGGGGGTACTTGCTGTTCAATGGATTTCCTGCTAAACATTTGTCCTTGATACAGTGCAGTTTCGGAAGATTCTTCTATATATCTACGAAGTATTTCCCGATAACTTGATTCTAAAATCAGTTTAAAATCCATCTTCTAACCAAACTTCCTTTCTCGAAGCCATTTTACTACCCGAATGGTTGTCCCTTCCCCAAGTGATGAGATCAGATCGAATTCATCCATTAAACGTCGGACTCCTGGTAATCCTGCCCCTAAACCATTAGATGTTGAAAACCCATCTTCCATCGCTCTCCTAATATCTTGAATTCCGGGGCCATGATCAACAGCAATTACTTTTAAACCTTTTTTTTCAAAATTATTGACAGGCTCAAAATGAATTTCTCCCTTACCTGCATATAAATAAATATTACGTGCCAACTCAGAAATGGCAGTGGTGATTCTTGCCTGGTCAACTGTTCCAAATCCTAGCTCTTTGGCAATGTTTCTTCCTAGTTGCCTAGCTGCAACGATATCCCATTCTGATAATATTTTTACAGAGGATTCGTTTTCCATGCTTTAATCCCCCAACTCCCTTGTAATATTTCTAACCCCTTTTCTAGATCTAATGCTGTATGGACGTCTTGGAGGTGGATTCCGAGTTCAACTAGGGTAATCGCTACAGCTGGTTGAATGCCAGTTATAACAACTTTTACCCCCATCAATTTGGCCATACTAATAACATCACCTAGCACCTTAGCAATAAATGAATCAATCATATCTACAGACGTTAAATCAATTACAACACCGCTGGCACCGGTTTCATGTATTCTTTGAAGCAATGATTCTTGAAATTCCATTGCGGTTTTATCATCCAGCTCCCACTGAATAGATACAAACAGACAATCATATAATTTTAGAATTGGTATTCTTGTATTCATTCTATTCCTCCATTGATACAATCTTTCGATTTGTCATTTCTAATAAACCATTTACTTCGATAATTAGGCTTTTTAGTATTATACCAATAACACGAATGCTAAGAAAAGTTCTATATCAAGGTAGCAATCGTAAAAAAGTAATTTAAGTATGCGTTTATTCTATTAAGATACACCATAATAAACGGTCAAAAAAAAGGACTATCAATAAGATAGTCAAAGTTAATAGCAAATAAGGATATGGGGGAAAGTAGCTAATTATTATATACCCGCATTTTTAAAAGTTAAACAAAAAAAGATGTTAATAATGTATGTGTGGAAAGTTTCAGTATTATCTAAAAGCCCGCAACTTTATTTTATTTCAATGAATAATCTTTCTATTACATTTGTTTAATAGTGTTACCTTTTTTCAAATGCTTTTTCATCGCTTTAATTAGATAACCGCCTTTAAATTTACGCGGTTCATAAGAGATGATGAATGCTTTTGGCTCGTATTCTTCGATTAAATCCATCACTTCATTTTCGCGGTTTCGCTTTGTTAGTATTTCTAATTGAAATCTTTTACTATCACGTCCCATCCCTTCAAAGACGGTAACCCCGAATCCTTTATTTCTTAATAAAGAAATAAGTTCTTCATTCATTTCCATTAAATTTACAACTAAACAAGTGTAACCAATGGCTAGCTTATTTTCAATGCGGGTACCAATATATAATCCTACTCCAAAACCTACAGCATATACGACCATTTCAGCAATGCTTTGGTGACCGGAAAAAACTAAGGAAAGACCGAATACATAGATTAGTGCCTCCAGTATTCCAAATGATGAAGCTGCAACGCTCATATTCTTCACTAAAAAAATAGTCCGAAGCGTCAAGATAGGGACATACAGTAATTGAAGAGCAAAAATTAAAATAATATTTAGTAGCATAAGTAACTCCTCTCAGTCAATTTATCTTTTATGTAATCATGTTTCATGATCAGCCCATTTATTTTAACATGTAAAAAAGTAAGAGACATTATCTATTAAAAAATTCCAACTTTTTACCCCTTAAAGGGGATCAAAAGCTTTGAATCTAAAACCTTAAAAAAGTGCTATTTCCTTATCAGATTCTCCGGCCCTTCTTTGGTACTAATGGAACCGTACTAATCATATCCTTATAAATAAAAGAAAACAATACGAAGGAGTGGAAAGTTAGGTGATAAAAGTTAAGGTTGGTTTACGGCCCATTGTTAGTAGGATAAATTTACCCACTGTTGTGAAAACAACAATACTTCCGGGTGACTCAATTGAAAGATTATTTATTGCAACCCAGGTAGGAGAGATTTTTTACATAGGAGACGGAGTTATAAGAACTTTTTTAGATATTCGCCCGCAAATCATAAAACTAGGTGTTTCTAGTGGTGGATATGATGAGCGGGGATTGCTAGGGTTAGCGTTTCATCCCGAATTTTATTATAATGGTCTGTTTTATCTTCATTATTCAGTAGCTGGAACACAAGGTCCAGGGGCTCTTTCTGAAAATTTTAGTCCTAACCCATGTGATCCCAAAACCTTAAACCGAAAGTGGATAAATAGAGAAACTCAATTTGATCATATTGATACAGTGGAAGAATGGATTTTACAATCGAATGGCCAACCTCAAAAAAGACGGACATTACTTAACTTAAGAAGACCCTTTTTGAATCATAATGGTGTCAATAGCTTAAACTTTTCACCTGAAACGGGAAAACTTGTTTTAACAACCGGAGATGGTGGATCAGGCTATGATCCATTTAATTTAAGCCAGGATAATTTGGAAATTGCCGGTAAAATCATTGAAATTGACGTAGGTAAGAATACATTTATCAATAATCCACCCGTAGTCACACGTTTTAATGAACTTCCTGCAACTATTCAGGAAACACTTACGGTCATAGCCAAAGGGGTTCGGAACATACCAGGTATTTCATTTCAAAAGTTTTATAATCAGTATATCAAGTATGTGGGAAATGTCGGACAGGATTTAGTTGAGTCGATTTTTTCATTCGTTCATTATAAACCAATACCGGTTACTCAGCTTGTTCAAGCTTCTTTAAGAAACACTGAACCTGACACAGAAGGCTTTATTAACTTTGGCTGGCGAGGATGGGAAGGTTCTTTTCCTACGTCGATTATAAGGGACTGTTCTGCAAATCCGACTTTGGATGAGAAAACAATTGCTTATTACAATGAAGCTGTAAACACTTCTGTGAGGCGTCTTCAGCCTCTAACTAGTTATTTTCATAAAGATCCCCGCCCCGATAAGTTTGGAGGAACAGCACTTACAGGAGTGCAAGCCTTTATGGGGAATAGAATCCCCGATTTAACCGGAAGTGTTGTGTTTACCGACCTTGCCCGTGTTGAAGAAGCTCGACCTCCAGTTAGAGGAGTTTTAGCTTATACCGGGGTTAAAACAGATGGTAGACTAAATGATTTTAGTGTAATTGAAACGAATTATAATTTTGGAGCTCAATCAGCTTATTATGTTAATTTGGGAACAAATCAGGATCAAACCAGACTATATTTAGGGGTTTATGGCTCTATGAAAGTGACTGATTTTAACCAAGGTACTGTTTTTGAAATTGTTCCATGATTCATAAATTCGACTTAATACCGATAAACCTTTTTCTTGAATTGTATTTAATCGAAATATAAAACAAACAAGAGAGCAATCATGCTCCCTCGTTTGATTATTTTTCCGGGGATTTAACAGCCGAACACCCTGATTTCATCCAAAATATTTGTACTTCTCATACAATAATAAAAATCACGTGAGAGGTCTAAGAAAATAGGAACAAAAGGAATAACAAAAAAAAGTAACAGAACATCACAATGCTACTTCATATTTTAAAAATCGATATCTATAACTTCTTTAATTGTCCCTGTAACTTGATCACTTTTAAGTAATTGCCCTTCTTTCAAATCATTCACTTCTTTAGTGTGTTCCATAGCAGGCTTTGTGTTATTTAAATTAGCAGGATAAACAGGACGAGAAGTAAGTTCATTTTTAAGTAGGTTAATCTCACTTAATAGCTCGCTGCGAAAGGACTTTAACAACGTTTGGAATTGATCCTTATCCAATTTTTGCTCACCGAGTTTCGTGATAAAATCCCGTATATCGTTTGCTTGAAGGGACTCCCTCCCAATAGGATTATCTGCAAGACCAGAGGCAAATTCTTGTTTCAGTAAATTGATCTTACCTAAAAACTCTTCACGAAGTGTATCTATTAAGGTGATTGTCTCTTCTTTTTCCGATTTATCCAAATCCTGCTCAACAAGCTTCGTTATATAATCCTCCAGCTCATTAGCCTGTGCTTTTTTCTGAAGAAATGCATTCACCTTTGGAGAGATATTCGAAGCATTTAAAGTCAACCTTACACGTTCGGTATTACTTCCTGATTCCAACTTCATTAATCTGAACACATCCGTTTGTAGATTAGAAGCAGTTAAAAAAAAGTTTGATAGAGCGTAAAATGGCGCAAACATTTGTTGACCCAGATCTGAATACATACTGTTTAATCCGAAAGCGGACTTTTCACCCAGAAGATGATCTTTGTTGCTCATACCTTCTTCTCCCTTCTTATGCGAAAACTGCGTTTGTTTCATGCCTGCTTAAAATTTCTAGACCATATAAATTTAACTTTCTTGCATCAGGTAGGAATAGATGATTTTGCTCTCTGATTTCGACGCCATACCTTGTATCAATCGATTCTTCAATGAATTGTTTAAGGATTCCGGCAATTCCACCTATATAAACATATTTATAGACCTTATCTTTAGGTGATGGGAATGTGTTTTCAATTTTCGTTAATAAAATTTGCGTATACTCCCTTAACGACTCATGGATTTGCTCTGTAAGATCAACTTTTTTACCGCTATTTCCATCCCGCTGCTCCATTTTTGTTTTCTCGATTGTTTTAATAATGAATTCTTCTAGTGAGCGAACATCATCAAAGTACTCTAGTAACTTTTCATTTCTCAGTTTTTCGATGTGTTTTAAGTACGAAATGTCAGTGAAGCAGTTCAATGAATCCCTGCTCTTAGGAGCTTGAAGTCCTGCTTGGAGCAAGGCAAGATCAACGGTCCCTCCTCCTAAATCTACAATTAGGGTTTCATAGTTTTTAAATGAATTTGCTTCCTCACGGTCCTGCAAATCAAAATCTTTTTTTATTGCCCAGCGAGCAACTTCGCTTTCAATTCGGCATTTGCTTGTTTCGACGTGAATGGTTACAACTCTTTCTAATCCTGGAGTTAAAATCGCTACTTGGTGCTCTCCTTCGAATCTGCTAGCCATTTTATTTTGCATATCACTGAACTTGTTCGTTTTCTTAAGTAACCAAATTGGAAGCATGGTTGAAAAATAATTAATATTCACTCGGTTATCTTCTTTGCCGTTTCCTTTTAATACATTGTAATAGGCAACTGATGCCAGGAACATCACATAGGGAATCTCAGATTGCGTTTTATCATGAAGCTTGTTGATATGAATGTTTCCTAATACCTGTTTTTCTGCTGAATCGCCCACTAGATAATATTTCCCTACACCGTCTATTGTAGTTTGAATGAGCATATTTTGAAGAAGGAATTGGGGGTCATTAAAAGTAGACGGAAAGTAGCCTTCTGCTTTTTCCTTCGTTATTTCTACTACATTTGTAGGAATCTCAAAATAATAACCATCCACAAGCGTTTGAAAGATAGAATTACCAAAATCGACATTCTGACGTTTTATATCCATTTTTTCTCCTCTTTTCATGTTTTTTCCTTATAATAAGTATATATTCTTCTTTTGTATTTGTCTAAATATGTTGATATTTTTTTAGATTATGATAATTTAATATTCCACATTATTATTCAAATGCAATCTCACAAATTGTAAAGCCTTCAGATACCTTTCACGTAGTTACAACTCGGTTTCCTCACACTTTTTCGCATTCCAAAAAACCTCCAAATATAATAATTTGAAGGCTCTGAACACACACAGTTTCATATCTCGGTTTTCCACTGTTTAATATAAAAACAAGCAAAAAGGCTGTTGAGGTGGGAAGTTATGTAATTGATTGAAAATTTATTTGGCGGGACTGCGTGGGAATCGAACCCACCAGACCTGGCACGCAGGTCTCAAGCAGTTTGACGTTAGAGGGAAGATATCATGTTTGATTACATTTAGTTTTATATAATGCCGTAAAGTCTTGATTAATGCACTTTTTATCAAGTCATATATCATTTAAATCCGCTCAAACTCTCCAGGATTAACTTCAATACGGAGCTGCTTCGTTTCCGATGAATAAAAAAGACCGCAAAAAGCAGTCTTCTTCAATTAAAGCCTCCTATAGGTTAAGTGTAATTCTTCACAATCTCTTTTTAACAAGAAATTTTTAGTTAAAAAATAATAACTGTCCAACTTTGGGATGGTTATGATGTTTCGCTTGTACTGCAATGAATCCCCAACCTATTATTTAAATTTTTTCAAAACAATAGCTGAATTGTGCCCCCCGAAACCAAAAGAGTTTGATATACCAATGTTTAATTCTTTCTTTCTGGCTTCCTCTGAAACATAGTCCAAATCACATTCTGGGTCAGGATGGGATAAGTTAATTGTCGGTGGAATAATGTCTTCCATGAGACTCTTCACTAAAGCAATGGCCTCTACTCCCCCTGCAGCACCAAGCATATGTCCAAGCATGGACTTATTGGCCGTTACTGGAATTTGATAGGCACGCTGCCCAAACAATTTCTTAATAGCAAGTGTTTCTGAAAGATCGCCTAGAGGGGTACTCGTGGCATGAGCACTAATGACGTCCACTACCTCCGTGGATATATTTGCTTTTCTCAACGCATTTCTCATGGCTATATAAGCCCCAAGCCCTTCTGGATGGGTTGCCACCATATGATAAGCATCAGAGCTTGCTCCGTAACCAATCACCTCACATAAGATTGGCGCATTTCTCTTTACAGCGTGTTCCAATGATTCCAATACCAATACGCCTGCTCCTTCACTCATAACAAATCCATCCCTCTGTGCATCAAATGGTCGACTTGCTAGAGAGGGGTCTGAATTAGTTGATAATGCTTTGGCATTTCCAAAGCTTGCTAAGGACAATGGAGTAATGGCTGCTTCTGCTCCACCCGCAAAAATTACATCCGCGTCACCGTTACGAATAGTATTAAATGCTTCACCAATCGACGAGTTTCCGATAGAGCAAGCCGTTACGGGAGATAAGGACGGTCCAAGTGCACCTAATCTAATACTTATTTGTGCAGCTGCGGCATTTGAAATAATCATAGGGACCAAACTTGGACTTACTCTTCCAGGTCCTCGCTCGTTTAATAGGTTAACATTCTCGATAAACGTTTGGATTCCGCCAATTCCAGATCCAACGTAAACTCCTATCCGTTCACGGTCCATCTTGTCTAAATTTAATTGAGAATTTTCCAACGCCTGCTCCGCAGCGGCCATAGCAAGCTGAACAAAACGATCTAATTTCCTTGCTTCCTTTCTTCCCCACCTTACTTCTGCATCAAAACCACGGACGATACCGGCTATCCTTGTTTTGAAATTAGAAACATCAAATGTATCAATTGATGTGATTCCTGAGTTTCCATTTACTAAATTGTTCCAAACTGTGTCCACATCAAGACCTAAAGGTGACATAACACCCATTCCAGTAATCACAATTCTTCTCATGATTATCCCTCCAAAAGTTTTTTTCTTTATTTTAACGTGTATTTATCCTATTACAAGTTGTTGTTTATCATAGTATAATTAATACTACTTTAAAAATATGGTAATGCCCGTTCAGAAGGGAGTTCTATAATGAATCAAGAAGCTAGACTTCAAGCACTGTCGGAATTTTTGAAAATGCATCGCTCTAAAATAACTCCTCAAATGGTTGGATTACCAATAGGGATTCGCAGGAGAACCCCTGGTCTCCGAAGAGAGGAAGTTGCTCAATTAGCGGGTGTCAGCACAACATGGTATACCTGGCTCGAACAAGGAAGAGATATCAAAGTTTCTACTTCGGTAATTGACGCTATTTCAGATGCGTTACAATTAAATAAGGATGAACGAAGATATTTTTATGCCCTTGCATTGACAGAGGGAGAAAGACAAACATTTTTAAATGAGGAAGAAACGGTCATTAGTCCAGCCTTGAATAAAATACTTCAAGAACTGCGATATTGCCCTATTATAATTTCTGATAGAAGGTGCCATATTGTAGGATGGAATCAGGCAGCTGCCCATGTATTTTTGGATTTCGAACAAATCGTACCGGAGAAACGAAATCTCATCGAATTGCTCTTTTCTAGAAAAGAGTTTAAAAGTTTGGCGGTAAATTGGGAGCATTTTGTAAAAGGCTTTTTAGCTATTTTCCGTATCTATTACGGACAATATGTTGCCGATAAATGGTACTCTTCTTTTATTAAGGAGATGGAAAGAGAGTATCCAGAGTTTCATGAAATGTGGAATGAAAGTGAAGTTAGCTCGGCTCCAGAAGTATTAATTGAGTTTCGTCATGCAAAAGCAGGAAAAATGTTATTTAACCTAACCTCTCTACAGGTTCAGGGAAACACGGATTTACGGTGCAGTGTTTATACTCCTGTTGAAAATACCAATACAGAATCTAAGTTAAAAAGACTTATGGGTAACGGATGAGAATAGTTATATTTGAGTTTGATAATATGAATGAGTAACCAAGCTGATACCAGCTTGGTTTTTTAGTCGACACATAGTTCACAGGTTTAACCATATTTGCAGTAGTACTGGTGTTATGAATATTGCTAAATCTTTCTAACTGGTTAAGGTTTTTGACTTTCTTAAATTACCTAAATTTTGTAATCGGAATATGAAAGTATAAATGCTGTACAAACAAAACAAACCAAGGTATGGCTGGGAACCTGTGCGTTGAAACTCATATGCGTGATCTAATTGAACAAGGATTTGAAGTGGCAGTGGTTCACGATTGATTGCAAGTGCTTCATGGTCTACAAAGAGTTGAGTCGGCTACACTTACTGCTTATCTAAATTCGTATGAATGATGAAATTCTGCGTTTTCTTTATCGCCCCATTTTTTTATATCCGAATTTCCATGATGTAAGAAAGAACAACGTAGAGAATAACACATTACTCCTGTAAAATAAGGATTTTTTACTTTAGCGAAATCATTTGTCCAACCTGTGTTGTCTGCATATATTGGTTTACCCAATCATCAGAGTATACTGCATATTGTTTTCCTACATTACGTTTTCCTTGGTTTTATTTAAAATGTGGATATTCAATTTTCCCACAAATATCAGGTAAAGATAAAGATAGTGCAAGTGATGATAAATAACTTTTATTAATTGTACCTATTAGTTGAACAGGAATAATTACTTTTTATTCCCGTTTAATTGCTTTTGGCTTCTTTCTCTATGGGTCCTATTAATGTAACCTTTGTTAAGTTAGAAATATTATCTCCATATCGAAACTCATCTATCATTTCGCTAATGTTATTCCACTCTTCTAGACCGTCGGAATTATCAGTTCACGAACAATTTCATAAATCCTATTAGCTAAATCAATAGCACTATTTTCATCTTCCTCAAGAATCCTTTTTGCTAACTGTTAAATGTAATACTTAGCACATTCCTCAAATGATGGTTCGTACAAATTTAATTCTCTTAACGCTTCAACCATTGATAGTGAGTCCTATACTCCTCAATAGTCCGAGGTGCTAAACCCTCAGACTGTTTAAACCACATAAACCGCTCAAACGTCTCACACATTGTGAAGCTTTCATTGACCGTTTTCGTTGTTACAATCTTTCCATGTTTTCTTACACTTTTACGCATATAAAAAACCTCCAAATATAATAATTTGAAGGCCCTGACCACACACAGTTTCATACTTCCGTATTCACACAGTGTCGTTCAAAATGAACAAAAGACTGTGGAGGTAAGAAATTATGTAAATGATTGAAAATCTTATTTTGGCGGGACTGCGTGGGAATCGAACCCACCAGACCTGGCACGCAGGTCTCAAGCAGTTTTGAAGACTGTTTAGTGTTTATCTGAAAATTCTACTAATTCGTGAAGCCTTGCTATGTATGGGCTGATCCCCGATTTGTCATTCATTTTGATTCAAAAAAACTCACCGTAACCACACAGTCTATCTTTTTCCATGTGCTACAGTCTAAAGTAATTTTATATGAACAATTATCGTTTGTCCATAGGAGGGATTACTTCCTCCCATTTTGGGGAAGGATTGGTCAAAGTCCGCTTTTTTGGGTGCTCTTTCCAAACATATAATGGTGGGGTCAGTAACTATGCATGTATTTATAATTATTTTATTACATATTGCTAATTATTTTTGCTGTAGTCATTTTTGTGGCTAAGTTGTTCATTGCATAGTTTAATGCTGCTTCTTGCCATTCTTCACTAATGGTTGAAGTTCCATCCGTTGCAATGACAACATTTATCCATAATCTGCACCATCTCTACAAGTATGTTCGACAGCCATATTCGTCCATACACCCGTAACGATAAGTGTTTCTATGCCTAATCCTCTTAATAATGAATCTAATTGAATACCATTAAATGCACTCATACGAGATTTTTCAATTACAAAATCACCTTCCTTTGGCTTTACTCCCTCAACTGGTGCAGCTCCCCAAGTTCCTCTAACTATACTTCCTGTTTCAGCTATAGCTCTAAATATTGGAGCTCTATTGCCAATTCCCTTTGCTCCTTTTTCTACAACAAAGTGATTATGGAAAACAGGGATTCCAACCTCTCTTGCCCTTTCTGCGATTGCTTTTATATTTTCAACAACATTTTGTTTTCTGGCATGCTCTACAGCACCTGAATCTTCAAACTTACCACCTTTTATCAGATTATCATTCTGTAGGTCAACGATTAATAAAGCTGTTTTATTTGTATCAAATTTCATTTTCTGGTCATTCCTTTCGGTATTATCAAAATTAGTGTAAAAGGGTGTTTAAATATTTCCGTCATTGAGTCGAAAAAATCTTAATTTATAAATCTTGCTATTTTGGAAAGGCGTCATTTTTAGAAACTCTTATCATTTCATTAGGAAAATATTTGTAAAAATATTTTTCCACCTTTACATGTAGATTTTTTTCATACCACCGGGTCAGTCCATGTTGCTCAAATAAATTTGGCATTCCTAATCTCTCTGAACGCTTACCCAATGCACCATCTCCAATGGATAAGGTATCAATCCATATATGGTCTACAACCCCATCCAATGCTTTTGGAAAGTCAGGGGTAAATGGTAAAACCGGAGAAATCGAAGCTTGAGTGGATATGCCAGCATCATGAACCTCTTTTAAGGCTTTAATCCGTAATTTAATTCCAGGTGCATATGGAGCAAAAATTTGCTTAATATCTTCCCTGTCTGTTTCAACAGTCATTGATACAACAACATCACATTTTTCTTTTAATTTTAATATCAAATCAATATCTCTTGTAATCAGTGGTCCTCGTGTTTGGATTTGAAGAAAATCAGGAGGATTTTCAATCATTTCTTCTAATATCCCTTTTGTAATTTCTGCTTTACGTTCAATGGGTTGATAGGGATCTGTTGCAGAAGACATAAAAATGTTCACAGGATTCATTTTCTTGCGAAGTTTTATGATTTCTTTTCGGTAATTTTCTGCTGCATTTGTTTTTATGTCTAACCATTCACCCCATGAAATGTCTTTAAATCTTTGAATGGGCATTTCCCTTACGTAGCAGTAGAGGCAGGAAAACGCACAACCACTGTAAGGATTCAATGAATGTGTAAAGCCAACATCTAAATAACCTTTGGCTTCAGTAAGAATTTTCTTTGAAAGTATTTCTTTTATTTCAATTTCCATATAGAACACCTCTTTTTAAAGTCTATCGTATATTTAAAAAATTAGAGGTAAGTTCCTATTTCTCCGGTTCAAAGACGTTGAAGTATTCCTTGTAATCTCCTTCACTAAACACATTAAATATGATTTTTTCGAAATAATTAGAATGTGTATTTAACCAATCATTAACTGTCTTTACTGCGATTTTAGCTGCCTCTGGCTTTGGAAATCCAAACACACCAGTTGAGATCGCGCAAAAAGCAATTGTCTTTATTGTCTTTATTTCATTGGCAAGTTCCAAACAGGATTGATAACCGGATGCTAATTCTGCCTTTTGTTTTTCCGTTAGTTTAGTTCCTTTTGGAACAATAGGACCAACTGTGTGCAAAACAAATTTTGCAGGAAGATTATAGCCCCTTGTAATTTTTGCTCCTCCAGTCATCTCCAATTCCTTTTGAATGGACATGATTGTCTCACAGTCTTCCCTTAGCTGTGGACCTGCGGCGGAATGGATCACATTATCAATACAAGCATGTAAAGGCTGAAAGCAGCCTAACATGTATTTATTAGCCGCATTGACGATGGCATCTGCATTTAATTGCGTAATGTCACCTTGCCATAAAATAAATTTATCCGATTGGTTAAAAAGATTATTGGGAAATAAGGTTGAAATTGTTTTAAGGTTTTCAACTTCAACAACACCTTTTTCCCTTAATTCCGTTTGTAAAAGAGAATCTAATTTTTGCAGGAATTCAACATCAAGAGGTTTGGGTTCTCTGACATTTAATAATCCTCTTAATAATTCTCGTTTGCCGGTATAATTATGAGGAACTTCAATATTTCTCACGTCATTATTTTCTTTCAAAAGTTTTTCTACTAATTCATTCACGATTTCTGCTTTATTGTTTAATAATGTTGATGATGGGGTGTATCTATTATTCAAATGAATCAGCGAAGAATATTGTGTTATCGACAATTGTTGCATGTAAAGCACAACCCCCTTACTGCATTAAAAACGTTACAACATCTTGCATGTCTTCTGTGAAGGCAACAGTTTTTTCTTCATTTTCCTCAAAGCCCTCTGGATGTTCTTTGTTCAATCGGACTAAGGTTGCATGGTCATTATGATAAGTCATTTGTTCAAATGGATATCGAATAATCCCAGGTGTATTAAATCCAACACCTAACTCCATATATACAATCTTCTTTCCCTTTGATTCCTGTAGGAAGTTTTTGTACAACTTATCGGATTCATACCATTTTTCGTCCTGCACGAAGTATTGATTTTTCCTCAGATTCACATCCATATTTCCACCACAAACAGGACATTTTTGAACAAGGTTCGAAGGTATTTTACAGTCAACAGTCTTATCTATCATTTCTTTCACCAATGATTCGTTATAATATAACTTGTCATGACAGCCTGTTTCACATTGTAAAAAATTATAGTCCCCCTGAATTTCAAATACTTTATCCGGTGGAAAACCTGCTTTTGTAAACTGGCTTTCTACATTTGTAGAAATAACAAAATAGTTTTTATCCTTTACTAGTTGAAATAAATCCATGTATAGCTTAGTAGCATCAATTTCATAACGATTCAAGCTGATGTGTTTTGCCCAATACGCCCATTTCTCTTCTTCCGTTTTAAAAGGATAAAAGCTGGAGGTATAAAGATCGGTAAACCCATACTTTTCGATAAATGGACCAAAATTGTCTGTAAATCTTTTACCGCTGTAAGTTATACCCGCAGCAGCCGATAACCCTGCTCCACCACCTAAAAGAACATATTCAGCATCTTCCAATGCCTTTTTTGCTCCTTCTATGCGAGTTTGATAACTAACAGACATGACATAAACCTCCCTTTACTTTCCTTCACGCGTTATCTAAAAACCGACCTTCCTTACTTTATAAAGGTCGGTTCCGTTCCCTATTACACTCTTATAAGGAGTTCACTACAACTATTTTTCCGTTTGCCACATTGCTTTCCATCAAAAGATGCGCCTTATCGATTTCATCAAGTGGGAAAACTTTTGCAATTGGAACGTTAATATTTTGTTGTTCAATATGGTTAAAGAGTTCGACGAGCAATTTCTTCTTAAAATTTACTCCACTGTCAAACTGGGTAAAATAGGCGCCAGAAGGAATATCAACCATAGGCTCAAAGTTGTCCAATACCCATTCACCGCCTAAAATACCGGTCATACATAGAATTCCGTGTTCTGCGAGTAACTTAAGTGAACTTTTTAATGTGACAGTACCTACTAGTTCTAATACCTTGTTCACGCCATTTGGAAATAGGGAGAAGAGTTGTTCTGATAAACTTTCATCATCAAGTAACACAAAATCTGCTCCATACTCTTTTAAAGATTCCTGCTTATTTGTGTTTCGGGTAGTCGAAATGACAGTAGCACCTACACTTTTAGCAAGTTGCAGTGCAGCTAGACCAACCGAGCTGGTCCCCCCACGGATCAGCAGAGTTTCCCCTGCCGATAGCCGAAGAGTATCAAAAAGGGAAGCATATGCCGTGTAGTACATTTCGGGAATTGCCGCCAATTTAACCCAGTCCATATCATTTTTTATTGGATAAACCTGAGAGGATGGAATAAGGGCGTATTCCGCGTAGCTCCCATCAAAATCACGTCCAAGACCTCCCATCAGGGATACAACCCGTTGTCCTTTTTGAAAAGAACTATCAGATGGATCTTCAATTTCTCCTACGCATTCAATTCCAATAATTCTTGGGAGCTTAACAGACGGAGAATCTCCTTGTCTCGTAAAAGTCTCCGATCGGTTGATACCAAGTGCCTTAATTTTTACAAGCACCCACCCCGGCTTTACTATAGGAATTGGAACCTCCTGTACAGCCAATTCACTGGCTGCACAAGGCTTTTCCAAGACAACTGCTTTCATTTTAAATCCTCCTTAACATTACTTTTCTAGGAGACCTTCCTTGGTTAAGAAGTCTCTTGCCACTTCTTCGGCTTTTTTGCCTTTAACACCAACTTCATAGTTCATTTTTTGCATTTGCCTGTCGGTAATCTTTCCGGCAAGTTTGTCCAATGCTGGTACAATCTCTGGGTATTTATCGATGGTTTCTTGCCGCAATAAAGGCGACCCTTGGTATGGTGGGAAGAAATGTTTATCATCTTCAAGAACAACCAGGTGGTATTTTTGTAGTTCACCATCCGTTGAATAGGCATTCATCAAATTTACTTTGCCAGTTTCAATAGCATGATACCTAACTGACGGATCCATGGTAACAATTTTAAAATTCAATCCATATTTCTTTGCCAAACCTGGATATCCATCTTTAATGTCAGCAAACTCAGGATCAAAACCGGCTGTAATATACTGCTCAACTTTTACTAGGTCTGAAATCTTTTTCAGATCATATTTTTTTGCGAAATCTTCTGGGACCGCAATGGCATAGGTGTCATTAAATTTCATTGGGGATAACATTGCCATATTATACTTCTTTGCCATACCTTCTTTTGCTTGTGTGTACACTTCTTTACTATTGGTACTTACAGGGTTCTCTTTAAGAAAATTGACAATGGCGGTTCCTGAAAACTCAGGATAAACATCAACATCCTTCGATTTTAATGCGTTAAAGACAAATGTCGTATCCCCTAATCCTGTTCTTAACTTCACTTTCAAATCTGTATTTTCTTCGATTAGTAATTTATACATATTGTCGAGAATTTCCGGCTCTGGACCAAATTTGCCAGAGATTACAATCTGCTTTTGCTCTTTTGGAAGAAATGTCGGACCAATCATGAAACCAACGATTAGAACGGTTACCAGTGTAAACACACCAGAGGCGACCATTATTTTTTTAAAGGAAATTCTTTCGAGTCTTCGGAGCAGAAGGTCAAAAATAATTGCTAATAGTGCAGATGGAACAGCTCCCAAGACAATAAGTGAATAATCGTTTCGGGATATTCCAAGGAGAATAATATCCCCTAATCCACCTGCTCCAATAAGTGAAGCAATGGTTGCCGTTCCGATAATAAAAATGGTAGCTGTTCGGATTCCTGCCATGATGACTGGCATTGCTAAAGGAAGCTCGACTTTTAGCAGCCTTTTTCTTCTGTTCATACCCATAGCGCTTGCTGCTTCCAACAATGAAGGCTCAACCTCTTTAATTCCGGTATAGGTGTTCCTTAATAAAGGAAGGAGGGCATAAGCGATTAGCGCTATCACCGCTGGGACGGTTCCTATTCCAAAAAGTGGAATCAAAAGACCTAACAAAGCTAGAGAAGGAATGGTTTGCAGCACTCCAGTAATGCCGATAATATATTCCACAGTTTTTTGCCTTCGAGTTAAATAAATACCTAGTGGGATTGCAATAATCAATGAGAAAAAAAGAGCGATTAAAGAAATTTCTATATGTTGCAAGAGAGCAGTTAGAAGTTGAGACTTCCTTTCTGAAAATACACTTATTAAATCATTCATTTATTTGCCCTCCTTCTCTCAAATGTTGAGACATTACTTTAAGTGCATTTTGTCGGTTTATTATCCCGATTACTTTTCCATTGTCCTCCACAGATATTTGTTCGAACGATACAAGGTGTTCTAATACCTCTTCTACAGGAGTTGATAAGGAAATGGTTTTAATATCAGATAAAAATCCCTGTTCTGCTGCAACAGGTGTCATTAGTTCATTTAAATTCATTGAAATTTTACGAATGCCAACAAATTCACGTACAAAATCATTCACAGGATTCGTTAAGAATTCGTTTGGAGTTCCGATTTGTACGATCTCACCATCTTTCATCAAACAAATCCGGTCTCCCAGCTTTAAAGCTTCTTGCATATCATGCGTGACAAAAACAATGGTCTTTTTCAGTTTTCGTTGAATTTCAAGCATATCATCCTGCAATTTCTCCCGGCTAAATGGATCAAGTGCACTAAACGGTTCGTCCATCAAGATGATTTCAGGGTCGGCAGCTAAAGCTCTTATTACACCTACTCGTTGCTGTTGTCCGCCCGATAGTTCACTAGGTTTGCGATTGCGATATTCTTTTGGGTCAAGACCTACCATTTTTAGCAACTCATCAACACGGACAGCAATCTTTTCTTTGTCCCAATTTTTCAGTTCCGGAACAATTGCAATATTTTCTGCAATTGTCATATGTGGAAACAGAGCAATTTGCTGAAGGACATAGCCAATATTCCAACGAAGTTCATTGATATCATAATCGCTTATTTTCTTTCCATTAATCCAAACCCAACCTTTTGTTAATTCAATGAGGCGATTAATCATTTTTAATGTGGTTGTCTTACCAGAACCACTGGGTCCGATTAAAACAAAAAATTCGCCATTCTTTATTTCGAAATCTAATGATTTTACGGCAAAGGTCCCATTTGGAAATTGTTTCGATACTTGTTCAAATCGAATCATTTTACCTCTCCTTTTTTTTAATAGCTTACCCTATTTTCAGTTACCAAAAGTTACCATTACATAGATATCTATGTAATGTACCAAAAAAAATTAAAACCTATTTAAAATTCTTTCTAATAAATGCTCTAGCTGTTCTTTTTCGGTGTCCGTTAATCCACCATAAATGACAGAATTTATTTTATCTGAGATCTCACGAAAAATTGGTTCCAGCTGGACTCCCTTTTTGGTTAGTTTGATTAACGTTACTCTGCTATCCTCGCAACTCTTTATTCTCTCTACATAACCTAATTTTTGTAACTTATCAATTAAGACAGTTACTGTCGGCTGAGTACGATGGATTTTTTCAGCCAGTTCCTTCACGGATAAGCCATTTTTATCGTAAAGGCACACTAAAATATCCCCATGAGAAGGGGCTATTCCGTTCACACCGTGTTGTCCAAGCTCCGACAAAATCACATTGTTTACTGCGTCTCTAATCTTTCCAACCATTGAAGCTGTATCATATTTAATCATGTTTTCCATTATACATAGATATCTATATGTTTTCAAGTAGATTTCTTATTTGAACTAATCTGCCAGTTACTTTAAGTAGATTGCTTCACAAACTCTTCACATAACACAAAAAAGGATAGAGCCATTTCGATTCCATCCTTAATTTATTTCATTTTTCATCCCATTTTTATAAATGATGTGAACCGGAGAAACACAGCTTTACTAAAATGCGGAAACTCCCAAAACATCTTCTAAACACTAAATAATAGTTTAATAACTCAATAGTTTTGAAGTTAGAGAGAAGGTATCTTTTTTGATTACATTTAGTTTTATATAATACAGTAAAGTCCTGATTTTATGCACTTTTTATCAAGACATATATCATTTAATTTTATCTAATTAAATATAAAAACATCTAGTCTGTGACCAAGTTGTGACCAAAAGTGTGATCAGTTTTCTTATTTTATAATGGGATTAAATAAGTAATTGAGGAGGTTTAAACAAACCTCCTCTTCTTCCATTTGTCACTCAAAGGGAGAATGAGCTTATTGACCAGTGAGCCCAACCCTGTCAATGATGGATATACTTTATGATTATAACAGTTTTATTATGAAATCCTTGTTATAATAAGGATTTTTATAAGTCTTAATATGATTGAGATTTTGTTTTAGGAAACAGTTTGCTCAAATTTGTCCCCAAAGTGTCCCCTCGATAGCAATATGAAAAAACTATTAAAACCTTCTAAAGACGATAAAAGTCACTGCGGTTTATACACACCTTATCCTCATCTTTCATTTTTGACAAAGGGAAAGGGAACCTATTTGAGACCAAAAATTATTACATAAATGCTAACATTTTGCTAAGCAAACAAGTAAAAACAGTACAATTCCGTTAAAGATGTTACACTTTCAGATAATTTATCACTTTGTTTTTTGCAATTAAAAATGCTATAAATATCAGTATCTTTTTTAAATGTAAAAAGAGTCAAAATACACAGGTAGTGCATAAAAACGCATATTTTAGGCTTTTTAATTTTATTCCTTATTGTGTTAAAGTCCCCGTTAGCCATCCATGAATCGCTAAAAAACAGCTTTTCACCACATAGAATGAAAGTAGGGTAATTGTCGTCATAATGATATTGCGACATGAGTTATATTTTAGGCCCAGCTTTTTTAAAAATTATAATCGCTAGGTCTACTTTAATAAAGTCGTTTTTAGATTTTGACTGTTTCGTAATTCCATGGTAGTTCAACAAAAAGACCGCCATAATGCGGTCATACATCCTTTAACTTCAATTCCAAAAAATGCACTAGTTTTATATTATGATTCGGTGCTCCTTCCTCAACAATCTCACAGTAACCGGATGCTTATTAAACAAGCATAGTATAATCTTTTCCTTGAAAAATACAAAAGACTACTCTGGGCATGAGTCGTCTTTTTTCTCTACAAAGTAGAAATTTTAAGCTTTGCATGATGTTTATAAGCAATCTTCTTAATCATTCGTGTAAGTACGTCGTCGCTGAGATCTGCTAATTCATCAGATAAGATTAATGAATTATTGGTTGCATAATCCGCCCATTCATACTTTGTAGAATAAGGGTTCCTACCAACAAAACGCGGAAAACATACGCTAAGCAAATACCAATCTAAAAAAAGTCGATTCCTGTACGCTAAGGGAAAAACGGCTTCTTTTTATCTTGTTTGTTTTATTCTAAAAGTCGATTCATTTTCGTACAGAATTGCTTGTTTAACTAACCGATAGTTAAAGTACAATTTTTCATAAACTTTTTTGTAGAATAAGAAAAAAGGCGACCTTCTCCTTGAAGAATCGCATCCTTTAGTTTCTGTAATCCTTTCCCAAGAAATGTGGTTAAAGTTTTTCATAGATAAGATTTTAATTTACGGTCTAATAATTTTTCAGTGTAGAGACGTGCACTTTATTTGGAGAGTTGGGTATGATAGCCTGTTTTGGCTGAGCCAGAATCCTTTATACATCTGGCTTCATGGCTCATGATCATGCCCGCAGAGGCTCCAAGTAAAGTGACAAATTGCCTGCACTTACTTCCAGTAGAGGGGTTCAACAATATTTAAAAATAACGTCAAATTACTTATTCACTTAATAACGCACTACACTACATTTAAGTAAAATACTTCACGATCTACTTCTATTACTAAACATATACCTATTATTCATTAGGTATTTTCTCTTGTTTCCTTTTTAACAAAGTCCCACTCTACCTCTATTCTAATTTCCGCATTTATCGTCCAAAAGAGCGACTGAAAGATTGTCCAGATTGCACAATCTGACGTGCATTTTTTAAACGGAGAGACTCATATTCCAAAAGAGCCTCAGCTGCTGCAGATCCTTTAATTCCCTTTGCTACGCAGTCGGCCAAGGTAGCAGCATCTTGTAATGAAGCATTAAATCCCGATGCAGATAGTGGTGTAGGTACATGTGCAGCATCTCCAACGATTGCTATACGGCCTTTCACAAGATTATCAGGAACGTATTCGGCAATCGGTGTTCCTGTAAGGTTACGTGTTTGAATGCTATGAAGAGTCGCGTCTAACCATGGTTGAGGCCATCTAACAGAAGCTTGTTCAGCTAGCTCAATCAGTGTCTGTTCTGGAATGTCAGGAGCATTAAGCGAATGTCGCACAACGTTTCCTTCCACACATCCAAGACGACGTAACAAATCATTTCGAGTGTTATCGTACCAAGCCCATCCTAGTCGTCTATGTCCTAGAGCGCGAGAACCGTCTGTTCCAGCAACAATAGAACCGAGTAAAAAGTCACCAATCCCATCTGGCATAGTAGTCATCGGGGCATTACGACTTGGTCGATGTTCTTCAGGGATATCATTCTCATCTACAATAGCTACCCATATCAAGTATCCCGCAAAAGTTGCGTCCGGTTTATACGGTGAAACATGATGTCGCACCGTGCTGCGGTGACCATCAGCACCAATCAAAATATCTCCACGGAATGTCTCTCCCTTATCCGTCACAACCCAAGCAGAGTCGTCGTCCTGATTAACAGTTTGAACGCGAGTATCATAACGTAAGTCGATTCTAGGATCAGCTTCGGCTTCTGCGCGCAATCGATACTGTACAGATGACCAAGCCTCAACAGACCTAATACCACCAGAAGCAAGTTTTCTTAAGACTTTCGCTGTTATAGTTCGATCAATATCTCCACTGTCAACTTGAAGAACAGCGCCACTACGTGATTTCACTCCAGCTCTCTCTAAAATTGTAACCTTCAGCCCAGCTCGCGCAAGAGCAATCCCTGCCATTAGTCCAGAAAGCGACGCACTGACAACTACAGCAGATTCGTTTGCTTCTTGAATGAATTCGGTAAAAGTGTCATTGATTGATTCACTCAGGAAATTATCCTTTCCTACATTTTTTTCAGTCATTGTATTTTCTCCTTATCCTATAACTAACTTGCCCCGATAGTTGAAGAAGTCCCCCCTGTTTCAAATTATTGATTGACGTCGATAACTCTAGTAAAAAAGAAATATCTGATATTAACCAATTACATCTCTACCGACATCGATAAAATAAATGGCTGTTGACTTGACCACTAATTAGTGTCCGGTCAACTTTTCCATCTCTTTGGGATATCGATCGCCAATCAGTTTAATCTGTGAGGTTGCGACATCTATCATACGTAAATCTTCAGGTGCCAGCTCTATGTCAGCTGCTCCCAGATTTTGTTCTAGTCGATTTATTTTTCGCGTACCTGGGCTTGGAACAATCCACGGCTTTTGAGCTAGCAGTCAGGCAAGGGCAATTTGGGCAAGAGTTGCATTTTTCTGTTCTGCAACCTTTTTAAGTAAATTAACTAGAGCTTGATTTTCTTAAAGATGCTTTAACTAAGAATAGTTGAATAAGAACTCAATAATTTTTAAAAACAGCCCGATAGAAGCTGAAGGCACTGTAAAAATGCCCTATTGAAAAAAGGTATAATACCTCATAATTGCAAGGGATTATACCTTTTTGCTTTTAGTCTCCATTTCAAACAGGTACACAATCAATAATTTATACTCTATATAGCGCACTGATCCAAGTGCAAGTGATGGCCATTATCGACAAGTCTCCTACGGTAATTCCCCCGATGCCGGCGCCCGTGGCATAGCCGAGCTACACGAAGGAACTGTACAGACTAAGCATAATACCGAGTTGCAGGAATCAGTGAACTTAAAAAGAATGGACCAATTCCTATTTTTCATTTCTCCTCGTGGATAGTCAATATTGCAATTATGACGGATCGCTTACGCAGTGGCTCAGTGTGATCTTCGGAGGATACAGAAGTAATGGGCTCAAAACTTCCATAACTCTTGCCACATTAGGATGCTGAGCGTGTTCAGCAACAGCTTTTTCATTAACCCAACCGTCAAGGATGTAGAAAGTGTTGGGATCTTCAGTCTTTTGGTATAAGTCGTAGTAAAGGCACCCTTCCTCAAGACGTGCAGGTCCAACAAGTTCTTGGAGGAGTTCTTTTACCTTTTCTCGGTTCGGCGTTTCACAACGTAATTCGCAAATGATGTGTTGTTCGTCTGATTTTAAGGTTTGCACTGGTCATCCCCCTTTTTTAGTTAGTAGAGCTCGAATGCTCATCTGGCTTTACGTTCAACGAGCAAAAGAATGTAATCGACCACCGATCAATTTTTCCCCGCATACACTCGTGTCTGCCCGCCATCGACCACCAGATCGATTCCCGTAATGAAGCTGCTCGCATCAGAGGCTAGAAAGACTACGGAGTAACCGATATCTTCCGGCGTTCCGACACGCCCTACAGGAATCTCACTCGTGACTCGCTGCGCGTAAGCGGACACCTGTTCTTCGGTCATTTTTTGCTCGGTGCGGTATCCCTCCGTCGGCACAACGCCCGGGCTAATCGCATTCACTCTGATTCCCCTATGCTTAAGATCTGTGGTCCAGCTGCGTGCAAGCGAACGGACGGCTGCCTTGGTCGCCGCATAAACCGCAAAACCTGGAAGACCCATGTCGGCGGTAATCGAAGCGTTCAGAATAACTGAAGCGCCGTCCTGGAGAATCGGAAGCATTGTCTGAACGGTAAAGATTACTCCCTTGATATTGACACCCAACAAGTGGTCGATGTCCTCCCCAGTGAGCTCTTCAAATGCGATTGGTTTGCCTCCGCCAGCATTTGCGAAAATGATATCGAGGCCTCCGTGCTCTTTCTGGATGGTCTCGGCGAGACGCTCCAAATCGTCCTTCTTCGTAACATCAACTGCGATCCCACGCACCGATGTTCCGAGCCGCGCTGCCGCCTGTTCAATCTGTTCTTGTCGCCGCGAGACAATATATACGAATGCTCATTATTCAAATATTGAGTATATCGATAACGCACTTTCCTCATATGACATTGAATTAATACATTTTGTTGACCCCGCTTTAATGTATCGAGTTACATCTGATGAGAACTTCAAAGAAGCAAATGCCCAAAATAAAGTAAAAGAGCAAATAGAGTGGATTGCCCAATGTAATGTTGATGCTATTCTAATTACTTGTACAAACTATATTGCAATTTTACAGGAAGAACAACTATCAATATCAGTGCCAATTATCAAAATTGATGAACCCTACTTTGAATATATCTGTAATATACAGCAACCTCAGACAATCTTATTTACAAATCCCGCAACTGTTAAAGGGACAATGGACCGTCTCAATCAATATGCTTATAATCATCAAAAATCTGTGGATATAGAGGTAATAGTTATTAACAATGCTTTTGAATTGATAATGCAAGGTTTAAAACAAGAATATAACCAAGAAATTTCCAAATTTCTAAATGAAATTATTAAAGGAGATGAAATTATCTCAGTTGCCCAATTATCTATGGTCGATGCATCCAAGGAAGTTGAGTATAAGACATCGCGACCTATAATTAATCCATTGGATACATTAATTTCTTCCGTTGTTAGTCAATTAAAATTAGACAAGAAATCAGTGGTAATCTGATTTTTCTTCTTCAACTAACTGGGTGCGATTGTTCAATAAGAGCAATCGCTTTTCTTGTTCTGCTAACTGGGCAGGTTTGTTGAAGAAAGAGGAGAAATCCTATCCCTTTTAATTCATATTTGACGCCAAAAGCAAAGTAATTATTTATTGTTCAAGTTACGGTCTATTTCTTTAACTTGATATCGGTTTTTAAGGCAATATATTTGGCAGAGACAATTTCAGTCTCTGTCTTTTTTGCCGTCTGAAACCAGCTAAGCCTGAAGTCTGATATAAAAATCAAGCTCTAGCTCAATTATGAAAGTTTTTGAAAAACAGTAATATGGAATCAAGATAATGATAAATACCATACGGGGGTACAGCAAAAAATGCGGTAATACCCAAAAAGAGTGCGATTTTTATCATGGTCAAACTAAGTAAAATGTAACAAAAGGGTTAATAACAAATAACCACATTTTGGAGGTAGAAAATGATTTTTGTTCAGGAAGTATCAAAAGTTTATTCAATGGAGTCGGGAGATTTTGTGGCGTTAAAGAATAACAACATTCATATCCGAAGGAGGAATATAAAATGAAAAGGTTAGTGGTACGTTTAGCTATTTATGTATTGATTTTCGCCGTGTTTGTTGGAGGGATCGAGTTGTATGGCTTTAATCGGCATCAAAAAGATTTTTACTTAAACGTCCGCCATGAGCCGGTTCCTTCGCTACAAGGAGTGAAAGTCCCTCAGTATAACCCCCATAAACCTACTGTGGCAGTTGTGATGGCGGATTCATCAATACCAACTGAAGATTTCGATTTTCTCATTCCATACACACTGTTTTCTATGACGAATGCCTACAATGTATATGCTGTTGCACCGGACAAAAACATCAAGTCTTTATCAGGAGGTTTGGATGTGGTCCCACATTATTCTTATAAAGAATTAGATCAATTATTAGGTAAAAGTCCTGATATTGTCGTGGTCCCTTACATGCCAATCGTTGATGAAAAAAAATATCAACCAACTCGTGAATGGATTCAGAAGCACTCTAACGAAAAAACCACTTTTTTAAGTATTTGTGGCGGTTCAGAGAATCTTGCTGATGCAGGCTTATTAAAAGGAAAATCAGCCGCCTCACACTGGCAAGCTATCCCAGGATTGAAAAAACAGTATCCTGACACACATTGGGTAGAAGACGTGAGGTATGTTCAAGAGGGTAATACTTTAACCACTGCTGGTCAAAGCGCAGGTATCGATGGTGTGCTGCATTTGATAGCTCAACAGTTAGGAGAACCTATGGCAGCAAAAATTTCGAAAGAAATCAATTATCCTTCTTACCACTTCGTTCAAAATCCAAAGGTGGACCAGCCTTTTTACGTGGATATAAAATTTGCAACATATTGGCTAAATCTTGGATTCCATTGGAATAAGAAACAGATGGGTGTACTTCTGTATAAAGGTATGGAAGAATTAGCCTTATCTTCTATCTTTGATTCTTATGGAGATACCGGAACGACACAGGTAATAACCATTTCAAATTCAGATGCTCCTATTACCACTAAACATCATCTTAATATAGTGGCTCGAAATCAAATTTCGAATGCACCAAAATTAGATAAAATGATCATACCAGGTGGAGACGCAAAATCTCTAGCCGCAACAGATGTAAGACTTTGGAATGAAAAGGCTAATGCTAAAGAGACCCTCCTTATTCATAGTGATTCACCAAAAAGATATGTATTCGAAGCACCATTGGAAGACTTAGCTAAACAAGAAGACCTTTTAACTGCCAAACATGCGGTGAAACGATTTGAATATCGTGCGAATGGTATCCAACTTGAGGGCAAACCATTTCCTCTTGAAACTTACGGCAATGTACTTCTAACCGGATTACTAGCCTTTTTGGTAGCTTTCTGTATCGACAGACGATTCATACGAAATCTAAAGGTGCACCTTCAGGTACTTTTCTTTTACCGGTATCATTCATTTCTTTAATGGTATCGAGGGCTTTTATCAACGGTTCAGCTGACTTTGTTGAACGAAACTCAAATGCTTTTAGTAAGGTAGGCGTGTATTTTCGAAGGTAGTTAAATCGACCCTCTAAAAGATCCAAATAGTCATAATTAAGAGGTCGCGATAGTTTTTTAGCTTCCTCTACAGATTCAACAAACTTGTCCCACGGCATTACTGTTTCTAGCATAACAAAAGGATCAAGGCCCTCATCCCGTGCTTTGATAAGGGCATCACCTAAGTCGGCATAATGGACAACTTTTTCATTCAAGGCTTTGCCGTTTTGTTTCTGAAGCTCTTCTTGTTGTTTCCGGCCTTTTGATTGCAAGGTTAAGATTTGTTTATCGTGGATTTCAAATGCCCTATCTACTAAATCTTGACTAAGGTCTAAAAGGTACGCCACTAATACTGTATATCGTTTTGTTTCATGGAAGCGTCGAAAAGAATATGGCTCGTATCTTGCACCTAGAGACCGTCAAGCCCTTCAGGAACTAAAGGCTTCTTCTGTCAATTCCAGATTAATGCTGGCGGCAGCAATACTGCCAGCCGCAGCAGCCACGATGAGTTGTGAGGGGAATCCAGTGGTCACTTCCCCAGCTGCAAATAAACCAGGTACCGTGCTTTTTCCCATTTCATCGGTTAGGATTCCACCTAGATCGTTTACCGCATAACCAAGTTCTTGTTGAAAACCAGCCCGTGGGACCCACTTAGGTGCAATGAATCCGCCTGTTCTCTCTATTCTAGATCCGTCCGTGAACTCCACTAGCCGCAACTTGCCATCACTGCCATGAAAAGCTGATACAGATTGTTCAGAGACAACGATGTCACGGGAAGCTAATATTTGCTTTTGTTCATTAGTCAGAATGCCAGGGCCATTGGTACAGACGATAAGATCGCGACTCCAATTATAGAGCAACTTTGCAAGGTGGAACACGCGGGGATGATCGAACAACACAAATAACGATTTGTCCCTGAGTTCCCAGCCGTCACAATATGGACAGTAAAAGAGGCTTTTTCCATATAAATTCCTGACACCTGGGATATCTGGCAATGTTTCTTGCAGGCCTGAAGCGAACAATAGCTTGCGAGCTTGAATTTGTTCCCCCTCGTGTGTAGATATTAAAAATCCTGCATTAAGCTTGCGAATATCCGTAACTTCAACGGGATGATGCTCTACTGACGGATACTTCAGCACCTCCTCGTATGCGACACGCCGAAATTCTGCTGGTGTAACACCATCGCGTGTAAGAAAACCATGTGAAGCATGCGTAACGGCATTTCGTGGCTTGTTATGATCGAACAAAGCTACGTTTCTCCTTGCCCTGCCTAGAACTAATGCTGCATTGAGTCCAGCCGGGCCCCCGCCAATGATTGCACAATCGTAAATCATGTTAATCCTCCTTCTCAGTATAAAAAAGCCATGTCCTTTTTTTTAACGCTTTATCTTGCCACTCAATTGAGCACATTTTAAGATTAACAAAGAAATGTTGTGAACTTGTTGCAGTCCATTACGGTTTCAGTGAAATTTTCAAGAAGGGAACATAGTTAGTGTATAATGTAAAAAAAGGTAAACAAGGAGAAAAACGATGGCTGAATCAATCTTATTAGTGGATGATGAAGAAAAAGTACTTGATTTTATGAGTTCCTTTTTAAAAAATGAAGGCTTCGAAATCGCCACAGCTCTTTCAGGAAGTGAAGCTCTCGTTAAGATAAAAGAGGTAAATCCATCATTGGTCGTACTAGATTGGATGATGCCTAATATGAGTGGGCTTGATGTTTGCCGTGAAATTAGAAAAATTAGTAAAGTTGGCATTATTATGGTGACAGCAAAATCAGATGAAATGGACAAAATCGTGGGCCTTGAGGTAGGAGCTGATGATTATATCACAAAGCCATTTTCATTAAGGGAACTATTGGCTCGCATTCATTCCGTTCTCCGTAGAATAGGAGACAATACTTCTATAACTGATGAAACATTGGAGCACGGTGAGATAACTATATCTATTTCGCAGTATCGTGTATGGAAGAACGGTGAGGAAATTACAATGACACCAACAGAATTCAAGCTTTTGTTAACCCTAGCTGAAAAGCCTGGAATTGTTTACAGCCGACTTCAATTATTAAAGGCTGCACTAGAAGATGAATTATTAAACGTTGAACGAACGGTTGATGCCCATATTAGCCGATTAAGAAAAAAAATCGAGGATGATCCATCTAATCCAAAATATATTCAAACTGTATATGGATTTGGCTATCGCTTCGGTGATCAACCATGAGTTTTCACCGAAAGATTTTTTTAACTTTAGCCTTTTCCATTGTGGGAATCAGTATCGTCTTTATTGTTCTGACTCATTTTACAGTGAAGAGCGCTATTGAAGCAGGCATAGAGAAAACAAGAGGTCAGGAAGTTACATATATTCACAGGAAATTAACTACTTATTATGTAGAGAATAATGATTCATGGAATAACGTACAACACTTAGATTTACTTCAAGATATTACTCAGGATCATCCGGAAATACTGGTTATGGACAGAAATAATCATGTTATTTTACAAAAAGGTGACTCACCTAGACAATTAGTTCAACATTTAGGAATAAAAAGTGAGTTGAAAATTAGTAATAAGAAAGTCGGCCAATTTATTTATTATGACCCGGAGATGGCCAGTTTCACTAAAATTATGATAGGAATCCCCATATCAGTAGTTTTTATACTTAGTATAAGTGGCTCTTTACTCATTAGTATATCCCTTTTCATTGCATATCAATTATCTAAGTGGCTAGCTTCTCCACTTCGAGATTTTTTGCCGGTGATCAACAGATTAGGAAAAGGTGAACTTGGAATTAAGGTTTCAGTTAAAACGAAAGATGAATATGGAAAAATAGCTAATGCCTTTAATCATATGTCACAGGAGCTTGAGCAAGCAGAAGTTGTATGCAGGAATCTAACAGCAGATGTGGCTCATGAACTCAGAACACCGCTTACCATTATCAGTGGAAACTTGGATTACTTGCAACAAAAAGGGGAAATGATTAGACCAGAGACCTTATTACCATTACAAGATGAACTCATTCGACTAAATCAATTAGTAGAAGATTTAAGAATTCTATCATTAGCAGAAGCAGGAAAATTAAAATTAAATAAAACATCTACCAATATGTTGGATCTGGTTTACCAACTCATATCTGCTTTAAAGCCTATTGCCGAAGAAAAAAGTATTTCTATGAGAGTAGATGTTCAAACAACCGATATAACTGTTTCGGTCGACCCGAACCGAATGAAACAAGTTTTTCTTAATTTACTAACGAATGCAATTCGGTACACTCCCAATCAAGGAATCATATATATTAGGTTATTTAAAGAAGAACATCATTATTTGAAGATCATTTTGGAAGATACAGGAATTGGAATAGAACCTGAACACCTTCCACACCTGTTCGACCGTTTCTATCGTACCGATGATGCACGAACAAGATACAGTGGTGGAACTGGTTTAGGCCTTGCTATTGCTAAACAATACGTCCTTTCTCATGATGGGAAAATTGAAGTGAAAAGTATTCTTAATCAAGGAACTAGTTTTATTATACAGCTTCCATATAGTTGTGAAACACATTAAGATTAGTTGCATTGTCCAAATATGTAATGAATATGAATAGTCGATTCCTTCATTTTCAGGATATCGACTTTTTAAATTTTATAAACAATTAATGTTCGATTTAAAAAAACTTTATTGAACCTGCCCGTTAGCCGCCGCCCATGCAGCGCAAAATCGGCGCTGCACCACAGAGAATGAAAATGGTCTAGAACCGTCAATACTTATTCTACGGCTGGGAGAGGAAGGTCGATACACTATGGTGCGTTAGTTCACTAAAAGAAAAAAGGAGAGTACATATTATACATGGCTAATATGTACTCTCCTTTATTAATTAAGGTTTTTTATAATTAGGTCTAGATAACTTTAATTCCGTAATATTTGAATCATCATTAAATGCCTGGTCAACCTTTTGTAATAACATGGGTGAAACAAACATATAAATCACCTCATGACAATTGTAAAGCAATGTTTGTATTCAATCATTGGTAATCAATTGTCATTTATGGAAATTCCAATATTAAACCATCTACCATTTTTGATGATCGGGTAAAATGCCCCTTATGATCCATTACTTACACTTGGGTTTGAAGTTGCCTCTTAATATCAGAAATTTTTCTTGTCAGCATAATACGATTCGACATAAATTCAACTCCGTTTCACCTTATCAAAACATACGTTTTGATTGTAAGTAAACAAAATGCCTAGGGAGCTTTGCCCTAGACCATGTTAAGTTAGCAAAAACGGTGTTTCCGCACCGCACTTTAAAACTACCACACGTAGCATATAACAAACTGAAGAAAAACTGAAACGTTGCTGATCTCAACAACAAAAGCAGCTCAAATGTTGCGTATAGCAATTTATATTTTCGTATCAAAAATTGTAGTGTATTCTTCTTTTAAAAGGAGGATAAAACATGACAACTGAAATAGAAAAACTTCAGGAACAACTCGATGTAACTGCCACTGAAAAAACTTTCTATAATGCCATGCATTACATTCGAGAATTTTTAGATAATCTGTATTTTAAGAATAATGGAGATGGCTTTGCAAAATTCATGTATGCATGGGGAATGATGGAAGTATTATATGACCATCCGAAATTCGGAGAGGATGCCGAAAATATTCGAAAACATGTAGACTTTATAGCAGAAAAATTAGGCGTTGATCAAATCTCTTTTCTTTTCGACATTAAACTAAAAGATTGAAATCTTAATGTTAATATTTACGATAATATTTATGATAATAATCAAAAAAAATAAGCAAGAACACCGGCTTTTAAATCTGTTAAAGAATACGAATGAAATTTGATAATTGAGGTCCTCGGACCAGTCGATATATAACGTAGAATTACTATATTATCAGCAATGCATTCCACTGATTGAAGATGAGCGAGCTTTAAGCCAGTTTGACGGTCAGGGATATCCCCATTGATCGTCAAGAGTGTATCTGGTGCCACTTGGTCAGGAAGTAACTTAATCTCCGGGATTAGTTCCTAATGAGCATCTACCTTGCTCATTTCCTTTTTTGTACGAAGATGGATGAAAAGATTAACAATGTCTTGTTTCAATATGTGTGTTAGCCAGTCGTGCCATTCGTCTACATCTGTGTAACCAAGCCTTGTCTTTCAGTGGTTTCCAAACCTCACGACCGCCGTCCCCGGATAAAAGGATACGACATTTCATATGAACGAGAGACTTCCAGATCCCCCTTGAAAGTTCTATACGTCAGGGCATATTCAGCAAGCTTCTCTAACTTAAAACGTTGTTGTCGCACGTGTTGAAGTAATCCATTTTCAGTTCTGCAAATTAACAGAGGGTGTCCAAACAAAATTGACGCGATTTCAATGTCAGTACGATGCGGAAGATTCATAATGGTTTGTCGATCAATTCATCTTCTTGCGTAGACCAAAGTTTATTGCCAGCCATATTTTCACCCTTTTTTTTTATAAGATTTCAATAAAATTAGAGGATTCCTTTATATGAGTAAGTCCATCCCTCTCAAACTATTTTTCAGAACGGAAAATCAATTCTTTAAATAGTTTTGAAACAATGTTTTATTATTCTTCCGTAAATTTTTTACCCTTCTTCATTTTTTCCTGCCAATCAAAAAACATAGTATAAAATTTTTTTTTAAGAACCTCTGGATAATCGATGCGATACCGATATTCATTCCCTAACCCCGTTGACTTGTGAAAACGCTCGCTATGTTGATACTCATTGCTTGATTTGTCCTGATAAATGCGGTTGTGTCGCTCCATCGATTCCTCTGTCATACTCCCTACACTCCACCTCCAAATTGTTCGAAAATAAAATTTTGCTTCCTGATTAGATTGAATAAAATCTATCAATAACTGAGAACGAACTTTTTGTTCCTCAAGTTCATTTCTTGACTCTCGTTCCTGTATTTTCTGTTCTAGGTGTTTCAGCCGCTTTAATTTCATTGCTCCAAATCCTCCAATGTCATTTCTAATTTATTTAAACGTTCTTCTAGTTCGGAGGTTTCAATAATCTTGTGTCCAACCACCACAAGCTGGGCGATCGCTCTTGCCCTTGTTATGGGTTCACAATTCACAGAACGCACAATTGTTATTTGTTCAGCAATTATTGATAACATTCCCTTTGCTGTCTGTACTTCGTTTGTACTTGTTTCTTGTATTAGGGTTAGGTTAGACGAATTTTCCTCAAACCCTTCTGTGCTGTTTCGCTTACGTCTATAATACTCCCGCTGATAAGCCCTTTCCTTTTCCTTATCCTTGTAAGGCAAAATCCAACACCCCTTCTCAAAATTTTCACGAATTTAATTTTATAGAAATGTTCATCAATCGAATTCTTACTAACTCCGCTTTCGTTTGATGAAGTCAAAATAATTCTCTGCCTTTAATAAAATGAATTCAAAATCTTTAGAGAAAGAAATTATTTTATAATCAATTTGTTGTTTCTTGCCCGACAGGAGTGTTTCTCTCCAGACTCCCATCCTCCACCAATTCTCTCAATGTAAACCGCACTGTTTATCCCTACTGATTGAATATACAATTCGCCAGAAAGTGCAATGATGAAACCAGCTTTTTTAGCTTTTTTATCCCTGAGCTCTAATTCCGCCTTTTCAATTAATTCAGAAATAACAGCCATATGATCCCCATTTTCTTTTTAATACGCTACGAATTATACGAATTATACGAATTTATATATAAAACATTGTTATCGTGGGCTTTAAAAAATCTTTACTTATACGAATTTTGTACGAAATCAATACGAATTTTATAGCAACCATAGATCAACTTCTAAATAATTCGTTTAAAGTTCGTACAAAATTTCGTAACTTGAACTCAATTTAAACCTGAACTACGGTACATTTTTCAACAATAATTCGTATAGTTCGTTAAATAAGTACAATTAATCTAAAAGAGAAATTTTTTGAACGGATTTAATAGCCCCAAGAGGTTTTACTTTATACAATTTTATAAATCCATTAGAATTTAACTCTTTAAAAATCATGTTTAGTTCTGACTTGGAAATATTCCCTTTAAAAACTTGCCGGCTGACTTCTGTTCTTGTTAATCCTTCTTTGCCTTCTTCTTTTCGTAACCTTAACTCTTCAAGAAGTTTAACTGCCTTCGGATTTTCAAGAACTGCCTCGTTACCGAAAATAAAACGGGCTGACTTAAAGCAATAACCCCACACATCAAGAGCGGCTTTTAAATGTGTAACGCATATTTTTGTAGATCCATCTAGAAGAGCATAAATACATGCTAAGCGCATTGTTTGGGCTTCTGCACGGCTAGTTACCGCTCCTATTAGCCCTCCAATACCCGTTGATAATGGTTCATATATTTTGTACCAATACTTTTCAGCTTCACTGTCCCTGGTAATTTCCCCAACAGTTCTACCAAAATCAACAGCCTTTTTAATTTGAGTTACCAATTCACTAAGATCTTCTTCGTGGAACTTACCACCACTTGGTAAAAGCTTTGAACGCTCTACCATTAGCCACAAAAAACGGTTAGCCATTCCATTCACTAGATCTAAGTCGGATATCTCTTTTTTTAACTCTTCTTGAGTGATTTGCCCTAATATAGATACATGGGCACCAGTTGCTTTGATAGGGTTCTTTGTCAATGTTCTCGGACTGCCTGAATCCCACAATTCCCGGATAATGGGGGATAGAGTATTTCCATCCCGCCTTCCCGCTCTTAAAGCCTTGACAAATTCCTCCTCAATTACCAAGACTCGCTTATCTTCAATGCCCTCGTCAACAACTTCAATCTCATAATCGATAATTTCCTTTTCATGCCCCCTTCCTTCAAAAATAGGGATTTTTTTTGTTACTTCATCCCTAACAGCATAAATAAGGCCTTCACCGCTCGACATACCAGAGAGAATATGATTTTTTTCCCATTCAGGTTCAACAGCCTGAAAAAGCTGCCTTATCGGACTTAACGAAGTTCCTTTTCTGCCCTTACCAGTAGCACCTACAATTACGGCAAAAATTCTTAAAGGGTGCTTTTTTGATCCAGCGACAAAATGTGCCGAATCACCAATGATATTACCGAAGGCTGTTAAAAAATTTATAAGTGTTGCCATGGGGTCACTTTCTGTATGGGGGTCAATAGTTCTAACTACTTCCCCCGCTAACCCATGATAGGCAAACGACGCGATACCATTTTCATCGTTATATAAATTTAATTTGAATGCAAACTCGCCATGTTCATTTATAAAGTCTTCTTCATTGTCCAATGGGTTTTTAGGGGAACTCTCCGATTGTTCCATCATTCCCATCTGTGTTAAACCGGTTATATTCAAATTATTAATTTCTTGTATTTTATCTTTTGGAAGAAGATCTCGCGCAATGCTGGCACCGTTTTTAGCCACGCCCCTCACCTACTTTTATGTTATGTATGAAGCGACTGACCTCTTGCAATGCTTTTATTTGGCCTTGTGTATCTTCATTTTCAGCAAGACACTCAAACCAGTAATCTATTTGACCAACAACATGATACAACTCTCCTACCTTATCTAAATCTGCAATTTCCAATATTGTTCCAAGAGTAACTCTTGCTAATTGCTTTACTTCGTGCAATGCATTTATAGCCTCAATAATTTTCTTGTTTTTTTCTGTTTTAAATGCAGATACCCGTTTCCAGTAAGTTCTTCTTTTCTGACATTCTTTTACCCGATCACTATCTGGGTTTCCTAAGTCATAATCAGCAATTAATATTTTAATAGCTTGTTTGGTATCTACACCCCGAGATAGTTTTACAATATCAATTACATCCCCTGATTTACCGTCATTACATCCACTCCAACAACGGAAGGTGCCGGTTTTAGTGTAAATAGTAAAACTAGGGTTCCTGTCATTATGGAACGGGCAACGGATGTTAAATTGTCTACGGTTTGTCCTTTCATTAAAGAAGTAAGTACCTGAATATCTTTGTAAAACATCAATAATGGATAGATTTGCTTTGATTTGATCGATTATTGACATAAATCCACCTCGTCCAATTATTTTATTCAATATTCCCACTCAAAGGTAAAAAGTCTTTTAATCATCGTTGTTTTTTTATTCCTCGTTGTCGAAATTTTCCACCCCATACCATTTAAAAAAAGCATCCCTTGGAATTAATATTCTTCTGCCCACACGTATTGAAGGGAATCCTTTTTGTTTGGTTAACTCATAGGTCAACGTTTTCGATAATCTAAGAATCTTTTGTAAATCTTCTACGCGTAAGGTTAATGGATAGTCTGTTGGATTAAACTCACCCAAACTTAGTTCCTCCTTAGGAAAATACAAATAATTAAATAAATCCTTTTAGTATAAATTCGAGGACTGACCAGGAAGGTGCTATAAAAGCAACCATTGCTATTTTTTACTCAATACACATAAACCAAGGCATGACTGGAATTAGACACCCCAGGCATTCGCACGGTAAATCTGTCTTATAAGGCATAGGAGTAACTCCTAACCGGAATTCCTAGATTTTTTCATCGAAGTGTTTTTCTTCTGAAATTACATCTTTTAATAATTGTTCTGCAGGTAATCCTAATACCTGCGAGATTTTTTTGATTTCTGATGGATAGGGCTTAATTCTACCGCTTTCGATTTTACTGATTAGACTTTGGTCTAATCCTGCTTGCCTTGACAATTCAGCTTTGGACATTCCAATTTTTTCTCGTTCAAAGGTAATTCTTAACATGTTTTTTACCTCCTAAGATTTTCTTGAACTGGTTCTAGTTCTATGTTAACATAAAAGAAACGGAAAACAATCCAATTCACCGTTACATTGACCGTTTCAATTTTAAAGGGGTGCTCAGTATGATAAATAGGGATTCAATTAGAAAAAGTATGGATTTAGGTTTTTATAAACTTTGGTTCAAGTATGAAAATTATGAAATAATCGATGATCACCTAATAGGAAATGGAATTGTAAATGAAATAGATGCACCTATGGCATACTCTGAGCTTCCAGGTCAAGTAGCAAAACTCAATAATAGAAAGGAGAAGTATTTACTCAAATTTGTAAAGGCGTATGGTCTTTTTGGCTATAAACAATTTAATTCTATTACGACAGCACAAGGTGAACCCTTAAATTGGATTTGGGCACATGTGCAAGGTATATATATGGTGTTAGAATTGCTGAACTCAAAACAGGACTCTGATATTGAATCCATGATTAATGTTCTAAAACAATTTAAGGTAACAAATGAAGGGAAAAAAGAGTTATCTATTAGATTTGGTAATAGAGGAAAAATAGGTGAAGTGCGTTATCCATATGACACTTTAGATGAAAATACCGCTTTATCTATAGCCGACAATTTTATTCTTTTAGTGATAAATAAAAATATTTCTGAGGTAAAAGGTAAAATTTATGCCAAAGGTACTGGAATTAACTCAATGCCTGTTTTCAAAAATACATTCAATGCAATGATAGAAGCAGTATACTGGCAACTTATGGTTTCATCTACTGGCGGAGGAACCTTTAGGAGATGCAAATTCTGTAATACTCCTTTTGTTGTAACCCATGATAGTACTTTGTTTTGTCCTAAAAAAGATTATGAAAAAGAAAGTACGTGTGCAATAAATTTTAGGGTTAAAAAAATGAGGGCAAAAGCAAAAAAAGAAAAGTAACTTTTAGGGGGAAATTAATTTATGAGGGGATCAATAAAAAAAGATAATAACAACTGGAATGTAGTCTTTGATTTAGGCAAAGACCCTATTACGGGGAAAAGGAAACAAAAAAGAAAAAGAGGCTTTAAAACAAAAAAAGAAGCGGAAAAATACATGACCGAGCAGTTAAATGCCATTGACAAGGGAACATATTTTGAGCCAAGTGAAATGACTTTAAGCGAATATTTGGACTATTGGGTTGAAAATCATGCTAAACCTAATACTGCAAAAAGGACGTATGAAAATTATCAATACATGATTAATCTACATTTAAAGCCGATATTAGGTCATATTAAAATTTCAAAGTTACAACCATCTCACTTACAAGAGTATTACGCCCAAAAACTTAGCAATGGAAAAACAGATAAAGGCGGTCTTTCTGCACAATCAGTAAAACACCACCATCGTCTAATTTTTAAGGCCTTAAAAGATGCAGTAAAATGGCAACTAATTGTTAGAAATGTTGCTGAAGCGGTAACTCCACCGAAAACAAGAAAAGTTGAAATGCAAACATGGGATAATGAACAGGTGAAAACCTTCTTGAACGTAAGTAAAGATTCTCCTTATTATCCTATATACTTAACTGCGATTAATACAGGAATGCGGCGTGGTGAAGTCTTAGGTATACGGTGGCAGGATATTGATTTTGATAATAATATAATCTATGTTCGACAATCTTTACAAGAAGTAAAAGAAGAAGGATTAACATTTAAGGAGCCCAAATCAGGCAAAAGTAGATCAATAACTATTACCTCTTCTCTAACAAAAGAATTTTAAAAAATTTATAAACAACAATTAGAAAACAAGCTTTTTTTAGGAAAAGGATACCAAGATTTGGATTTAGTATTTGCTCAAAAAAATGGTAAACCAATTCAACCAACCGAAATGGCCAGAAATTATCGAAAGTTTGTAGACATCAGTGGCTTACCCTATATAAGGTTTCATGATTTAAGACATACCCACGCTACTTTATTATTAAAACAGGGTGTACATCCTAAAGTAGTTTCTGAAAGATTGGGTCACTCAACTATTGGAATTACAATGGACACATACACTCATGTTTTACCAAATATGCAAAAAGAAGCCGCTCACCAATTTGAGCAGCTTTTAAAGTAAGATCAATTAATAAAAAATCCTTGTGACCAAGTTGTGACCACTGACAATTTTTTTACATTTAACTATACTAAAATTCGCTTTACTTACTTCATGAAAATTCCTCAAAAACCCTTATGTATAAAGGTTGGCGGGACTGCGTGGGAATCGAACCCACCAGACCTGGCACGCAGGTCTCAAGCAGTTTTGAAGACTGTGGAGGACACCAGTACCCCATTCAGCCCCATATGAATAAAAGATCATGTGTAAAACTATTATTTTCAAAGTTCAAATTACACACGAACTAATTACTATCCTGATATCATATTACAATGGAAATAGTATTAAATCAATCAATCCGTCTTATTTGTCATTTTTTCGACATGGATTTCTATTCCTAATACAGCCTTAATAAACCAGGGAAAATAGGTGATTAAAAGCAAAATTGTGGCGAATCCTTGTCATCTGCGCGCGAAAAAGACTATAATAGATAATAATATCGTTTTGTAGGTGAAAAATATGCTTCAAGGTTGGTTTCTATGGTTTATCCTATTTTGGGTAGTCTTTTTAATAGGTGCCTTTTCAATTGGCGGCTTTTTTATGTTCCGAAAGTTCCTAAAAAAAATGCCAAAAGAAGATGGCAAGTCCGTCATGGATTGGGAAGAGCATTTTGTGAATGAATCCCTCCACCTCTGGGGTCCTGAAGAAAAAGCCCTCTTAGAAGATTTAGTCAGCCCTGTTCCGGAACTCTTTCGTGATGTAGCAAAGCACAAGATTGCTGGAAAAATTGGGGAACTAGCCATAAAAGAAAATGCCTCTCAAATAACAGAAGAACTAGTCATTCGCGGCTATATTCAAGCAACACCGAAACGGGATCATAAATTTTTACGTAAAAAGTTGTTTCAAAATCAAATTGATGTTAAACCATATGAACATTTATTCTAAACCGCCATCTAGGCGGTTTTTTATTATTACTAAATTACGTTCCCTATCTTACATAAGAAAAACACTGACCCCTTAGGAGTCAGTGTTGGATTTTAAACCATTTTTATATTATGAAGCTCCCTATAGAGTTTCATATAAGAGCGGTACATCGCCACACGCCATGGAACAATCATGCTGAAGGCCAGCAGGAAGAACATGCCGCTTAGCTGTCCGATATCAATCGTACTACTTAATATTCCTTTTAAAATTAAACGTACCACTAACAATCCAACTAATATAAAAATAAACGCCTTGGATCTTTTCAAATAAATATCATTATCACGAATTTCAAAGTTTGACGTTTTAATCAATAGGATCGAGAAAAGCATCCCAACAATGATTGCCTCCCCTATTTCCATTGGCGTTAATCGAAATTCCGGTACCACATACATTAATGCTCCAGTAGACATAAAAAAAGGCGGCAGGATAATTTTTTTCACATTAGTCGGTTTCTTGGCCGCTTTCATTCGAACAAACAGAGCGAGAGAGCCCATAATAACAGCTCCGATGGAAGAAACAACAACGTAGTTCATTGAATTCATTCATCCCTTATCTAATTATTTACTCAACCATTATATCTCAAATGAAGTATTATGAGAAAAAATAATCACTGTTTACAACATTAAAATATTTTAATGTTGTAGGTAAATCATACAATAGCTGGAAAGCTTGCTGAACTTGCAAACTACCATATAAGTACTAAAAAAGATTTAAAATCCAGTAAACCCGCCAAACATTCCTTGAAAAATGGTAATAATTTTCGTCATCCAGTCAAAAAATAGTACAATCCCCATGACAATCATGATATAACCACCGATTTTCATAATCTTTCCGCTGTGTTTTTTGATCCACTTCATCCGGCCGACGAAGAACGATAGGATCAAAAATGGAATCGCAAAGCCAAGGGAGTAAGCAAGCATATATAACACGCCTGAACCTGGATTTGATGCAGCAAGAAGAATGACGGATGAAAGAATTGGACCCGTACAAGGTGTCCAGCCGGCGGCAAAGGCCATGCCGATTAAAACTGAACCAATATACCCTGATGGACGGTTTTTGAATTCAATACGGCGGTCTCTCATCATAAATTCTGGTTTAAATACACCCACAATCATTAATCCGAATAGGACAATAAAGATTCCGCCTAACTGACGAATCAAATCTTTATAGGATAAGAAAAACTGGCCAATAAACGAGGTTCCAAAACCAATTGCGATAAAAATAATTGAAAAACCTAATAAGAAAAATAATGTATGCAGTAAGCTTCGCTTTTGCAGCATGGCATTTTCATCTCTTAATTCTCCAACAGACATTCCGGTTATGTATGAAAGAAAGGCTGGGTATAGCGGCAAACAACAAGGAGAAATAAAGCTCAGAAAGCCTGCCCCTAAAGCTAAAAATAGATTTACATCTGACATGTATTTAACACTCCCACTATAGTCGATACTCCTTCATTCTAACAAAGATGATCACTAAATGATAATGGTTAACGTGAATATTTTGTGTCTCGATATTAACAAGTCAATAAATAGTAACTTTTTCAAATTGAGATGATTAAATAAATTGGATTTTTTCTTACAAATTTCTTTGAAGTAATTTACAATATGGGTTATACTAGTAAAACAATGCCCTTTTAATAGGCAATAGACTCTTCTTTTTTACTAAAAAATTTTAGGAGTTACTCCGGAAAGGACTTCGGCCGTGCTGAAACAAGATCTCATAACTATGATAGAAACAAAGCGAGCTGAATTAATTCAAGTCGCAACAACAAACGGCTTGACTTCCTCCGTTGCAATTCGCTATAGTCAGGAACTTGATAAATTATTAAACGAATATAATAAAATATATATTAAAAAAGTTCCAACAACCGCGTTATAAGAACAAAAGCGCAAGCGCCTTGAACAGCCCCGACAAGCATAAGACGCTCAGAGAAAGAAGGCGTTCTTTGCCTTCATTCCCTGAGTGGCTGTAGACCATCGAGGGGCTAGGCGCTGGAGCTGGACGTTGACAGTCCTTTTATTAACAGTTATCCACAAGCGAAAATTTTATAATTTCCTAAAACGATAAGAGAGCCTGGCAATTGATGCCAGGCTTTTTCTATTAATTCACATCATCTTCTACATGTTCAAGTACTCCATTTTGCAGCAGGAACATTTTATGATATAGTCCGCCAAGGGCAAGAAGTTCTTGGTGCGTACCCCGCTCCACAATCTCACCTTGGTGCAAGACAAGGATTAAATCAGCATCTTGTATTGTTGACAATCGGTGGGCAATCGCAATCGTTGTTCGGCCTTTTCGCATCTTTGCCAAAGCTGTTTGAATCATTTCTTCCGTTTCCGTATCAATATTGGCCGTTGCTTCATCAAGCACTAATATTTTGGGATTTGCCGCAATCGTTCTCGCAAAAGCAATCAATTGACGCTGGCCGCTTGAAAAAGTAGAACCCCTCTCCACTACCTTATGCTCATAGCCATTTTCCAGTCTTTCAATAAACGGATGGGCTTGAACAAACTTGGCAGCCTCTTCTATTTGTTCATCTTTAAGATCTTGGTTATGAAGACGGATATTATCTTTTACCGTCCCGAAGAATAGGAATGGATCCTGAAGGACAAGGCCCATTTTATCCCTTAACTCGGGTTTTGTGTATTGACGAATCGATTCCCCATCGATTAAGATCTCCCCGCGATCAAACTCATAAAAACGCATCATCAAATTAATAATTGAGCTCTTTCCGCTTCCAGTATGGCCAACTAATGCAACTGTTTCCCCCGGATTGGCTGTAAAGGAAATATTCTTTAAAACATCCCGTTCTCCATCATAGGAGAAGCTGACATCCTTAAAATCAATCTTACCTTCCATTATGGAAACGTTCTTCTCTAGTGGCTGTGCTGGAGCTAATTCCTTTTCATCTACTAATTTAAACACGCGGGAACCGGCCACGATGGCTTGCTGGTATAACGAAAGCCTCATCATCATTTGATTGACTGGTTCAAAGAAACGGTCTAGGTAATTAATAAATGCGTAGATTAAACCAATTTCAACACTATGTCCAAAGGAAGTGATCCCAAAGTAGCTTAGGACAATAATCAGTGCAAAAATATAAATAAGGTCGATCGCTGGTCTTAATAGTAAACCATCAATCTTTATATTTTTCATCCCGGCATTATAATGCTTTTGATTGATATCACCAAACTCTTGACGAAGACGTTTTTCTTGGCGAAAGACTTGAATGATTGACATGCCGGAGAGAGATTCGGCCAGCTTTGCATTTAATTGGCTCAGTCTTTCACGCATATCCAGATAAAAACGTGAGCTTAATTTTCTGTATAAATTCATGACAAACAACAAAATTGGAAGAATAATCAAACATAACAGGGCTAACTTCACATCTAAGATAAACATAGTAATAAAGATACCTGTCAGTAAGAATCCGCTCTGGATAAATGTCGCAATTACGGTGACAAACATATCCTTTATTGCTTCTGTGTCGTTTGTTACCCTTGAAACAATACTTCCCGCTGGAGTCTTGTCGAAATATTTTAAACCTAGTGATTGTACTTTGGAAAAGACATCAATTCGAAGCTGCTGGATAATATAGAGAGCGATTTCCTGGAATTTGACTAATTGAAAGAACAACAGAATCGCTTTGATGACTTGAATTCCCATGTAAATCGACCCAAGTATTATTAAGGGCTTAAACTCCAGTTTACCTGGTGTTAAATAATCATCAATAAAGACTTTTACGATTAACGGGAGCACGATATCGCCTACGGTCGTAAGTAAAAGAAGAACAAATGCAATGGTGATGATTTTTTTGTGCGGCTTGGTATAGGAAAGAAGACGGAATAAGACCTTTCTTTGTTCACGTTCTGACAGTTGTGTTTTTTCCTCCATATTAATGTCCCCCATGTTCAACCAACTCTTCTAATTGCTGATGTAAATACATTTCCTTGTACCATCCATCTTGTTCCATTAATTCTTCATGTCTTCCTCTCTCCACGATTTTCCCATCATCAATGACGAGAATCATGTTGGCATGCTGAACCGCACTTAACCGATGAGAGGTAATGATTGTCGTTTTTCCATCCCGATTTTGTCTTAATGAAGAAAGGATCGTTTCCTCTGTTTTTGCATCGACCGCTGACAAGGAATCATCCAATACTAGTACCTCTGGATTCATCAGCAGTGCACGGGCAATCGAAATCCTTTGTTTTTGCCCACCTGATAAGGAGACACCCCGTTCTCCGACAACCGTTTGATACCCATCGGAAAATTGGAGAATGTCGTTATGAATATTGGCAAGTTTTGCTGCTTTTTTGATCTCATCATTTGAAATGTGTGGGTTTGTAAAAGCTATATTCTCGGCAACGGTTGCAGAAAACAGGAAATGATCCTGGGGGACATAGCCAATAGCTTCCCGAAGTTTTTCAAGTTTATATGCATGGAGCGGTTTACCGCCAAAAAGGATTTCTCCTTTATCGCCCTCAAATTCACGGATTAGCAGCTTTAATAACGTTGTTTTTCCAGAACCGGTTTTCCCAACAATTCCAAGTGTCTCGCCTTTCGTCAGCGAAAAGAATATTTCTTTTAAAATTGGATTTGTTTCGCCCGGATAAGTGAATTCATTAATCTTATATTCAATATCACCCATTGGCATAATGCTTAAAGCATCTTTATCATCCTTGATTTCGACCTTTTCTCGTAAGAGAGCAGCCACACGATCGTATGAGGCACGACCTCGTTCCACGATATTAAACAGCCAGCCAAATGCCAGCATAGGCCATACTAAAAGGCCTAAATAGGTAGTAAACGAGATTAATTCACCAATGGTCAACTCTCCATTGAGAACATATTTTGCTCCAAACGCAATCGACAGAAAAAAGGAGATTCCGACAATAATAGAGATGGTAGGATCATAGAGGGAATCGATTTTTGCTACGACAATATTTTTGTGTACTACATCTACCGAAAGCTTGCGGAAGTCTTCTATATCTTCTTGTTCCTGGCCAAATGTCTTAATGACCTTAATCCCGGAAATACTCTCTTGTGTTTTGTCGTTTAGAGAGGAAAAGGCCTCTTGCGCTTTATGAAAACTTTTATGTAACATCGTTCCAAACCAACTGGTCAACATCGCCATAATCGGCATCGGAATTGAACAAATTAATGTCAGCTTCCAGCTGATCGTAAAGGCCATTGCGATAATGACAAATCCACCTGTAGAAAGTGAGTCTACAAGTGTTAAGACCCCTGCCCCCGCAGTTTGCTGTATTGCAGATAAGTCATTAGTAGCGTGAGCCATTAGATCCCCAATGCGGCTCTTTTGGTAAAAGGACGGTGACATCGTCGTAAAATGGCTGTATAAGCGATCACGAAGGATTCTACTTAGCTTGACAGATGAACCAAAGATCATAATTCGCCAATAATATCGAAGAACATACATCGATAGTCCCACTGCTATTAGCACCACGACCCATTTGATTAGCATGCCTGTTGTAATGGTTCCTTCATGAATGTCATCAGCGATGATTCCAATTACTTTGGGAGGAATTAATTGGAGCAAGGCTACAAATAATAAAATTAAAACCCCGGATATGTACGCTTTTTTCTCTTGTTTAAAAAACCAGCCTAATTCTAAAAATACCTTCAAATAAACACCCCCAAATACAAATCGAGCCCTTTGTTTAATGGTTTATCCTTCGAACACCGAGGTACCTATTTTATCAAATTTTTACAAAATAATAAATACTTTGAAATTAATCATTCGTTAAAAAAAGCACCCACATCATATGAGTGCTTGCCCCTTTTTTTAGCGAGCTGTTTGTTCATTTCTTCCATCATTTGGTTGATCTTTTTTCGAAGGTTTCGTACCCATTTGTAGTTATAAATGGCGATTTATATATACATCGTTAATAGTTAATAAAGAAGAAGTAGATTTTAACAAAAGTTACCAATATCAACGTGAAAATAAATTAGGTTATTCCCAAATTGTATGCTACAATGGTTTTACCATTTGATTTACTTTTTACATGTGCCCTACTCATTCGTGAGTAGGGCTCCTTGCTTTTTTAAAGAAATAAACAAATAAAGAAATAAAAAAAACAGACTCTATAAAGAGTCTGTTTTAGTTTGTTTATTATTAAGCTTTACGAACGTTAGCTGCTTGAGCTCCACGTTGACCTTGTTCAACGTCAAAAGTTACTGCTTGACCTTCGTCTAAAGATTTGAAACCTTCGCCTTGGATAGCTGAGAAATGAACGAATACATCTTCTCCACCGTCACGCTCGATAAATCCGAAACCTTTTTCTGCATTAAACCATTTTACTTTACCGTTTTCCATTTTGTTTCCTCCTGCTGTGTGCTTTGCACACAATGTGTTACTATCCTTGCACTCAGTGATCATCAAGACGAAAAGTTAATCTTATACTATCCTTTACACCGAACAAAAATAATTCTTTTTTATAATAACACGATTTATAAAAATTTGCAAGGGGATTCCAAATTGTGTTTCTAAATCCTTTTTTTTACTCATTAACCTTGGTATAGATTTTTCAATTTTTTCATTTAATTTAAAAAACCACCTTTCCGGTTAAATTTCAGCGGAACAAGTGGTTTTTGCATTTAAATTATGAAGGATTACGTAATTTATTAATGAAGGATGTAAGCCTACTTTTGTTTTTAGTTGGGCTCCCCTTCTTAATAATTACTAACAACCAAGTGATTAACCCTTGTGGGACAAGGTTATCACAAGAATGCTTGTCCGTTTTATTTAGACTGCTGTTTATTCATTGCTGCCATCATTTGGTTGATCTTCTTTTGCGAAGGTTTCATACCCATTTGCATCATCATCATTTTTAACATTTGTTCATTTATTGGCGGATTTTTCTTTAAATAGCTCATCATATATTTACGAGCAATGAAAAATCCTAGTGCTACACCAGCTGCTAATGCTAGTATACCAACTAGTACATATAACATTAAACTTCCTCCTTCATGTTGTCTACCATACAGTGTACTAAATAAAACGAAATAAAACAATATCTCATTTCAATTAGACATATTTTCTTTCTTTAATAGGCTTTAGCCATCCGACCCGTTCGTGTTCAAGATCAATTGCTAAGAAGGAGGATTCGCATTTTCTGAGCACTTCAAAAAAGGCCGTTTCTGCTTCATAGCTGCCTTCTGCTTCCACTGTTATTAACTCTTGAAAAACTTCTAACCTTGCCGTGCTTAGTTTTCCGCTTAAAGTAATCGTATATCCACCATGATCTGCTCTAAATCCCTTCATTTTGCCCAACTGTTTTTGAAGCAGATTATGGATTTTTAAAACCTCTACACGTTTCGTAATATATGAAATTTGTTTTTGTGTTATAAATTTAAGTTCGCCGTCTGCAGTATGATGTTCATGAAAAAGCTGAAAAAATATACGCTCTCTTCCGAAGTAATGGGCGGCAAATTCATCTTCTACTAAATATAGCTGATATTTTCTCACCACTGCTCTCCCCTTCGTTGAAATCCTTTTTTCTATTATAAAAAAGCATAGACAAAACGTTTGTCTTACGGCGGCAAAAACTTTCACTACTTTTGTCGATAATATGTTTACCAACCAATTTCGGTATAATTTATGAACTTTCCTTTTATTAACTTCAATTGTTCAATAAATTGTAACAAAATAGGAGTCCAATCTACTATATGAAGGGGTATTGCCTTATTTTTGTTAGTGTTTGTCTCAATAAAATTAACTTATAGCCCATAATCGTGATGTTTGGCTCATTTTCCACATTTATGGCTCATTATGATAGTCGATTTGCATTTTTTCCAAATTTCCAACAAAAAGCAGCACTAAAAAAAGAGAACGGATAAACCGTTCTCTCTAACTTAATAACAATTATTGTTGTAACAGGGCCTTAACACGAGCCACTACATTATCCACACTAAAGCCGTATTCTTCCATAATTTTTTCACCAGGTGCTGATGCTCCGAATTGGTCAATTGCCAATACATCGCCTTCGTCACCAGTATATTTATGCCAGCCGAATGAAGCTCCCATTTCGATTCCAAGGCGTTTTTTCACGTTTCTCGGTAGAACAGAATCTTTATACTCTTGTGATTGTTGGTCAAAACGATCCCATGAAGGCATGCTGACAACAGAAACTTGAACGCCTTCACCTGCAAGGACTTGTTGTGCTTCCACTGCAAGACTCACTTCTGAACCAGTTGCAAGAATTAAAGCATCTGGAGTTTCTTTTCCAGCCGGAGAAACAACATAAGCACCCTTTGAAACGCCCTCATATGCATTGACATCTGTACCTTTTAAAGTAGGTAAATCTTGACGAGTCAAAATAAGTGCAGTTGGTTTATTGGTTGATTCAACTGCAAGCTTCCAAGCTGCTGCTGTTTCATTACCGTCTGCTGGACGAATAATGGATAGACCTGGCATTGCACGTAATGCTGCAAGCTGTTCGACAGGTTCGTGTGTTGGACCATCTTCCCCAACAGCGATACTGTCATGTGTAAATACATAAGTAACAGGTAATCCCATGATTGCTGCTAAACGGATTGCTGGACGAAGGTAATCAGAGAAAACAAAGAATGTTCCGCCAAATATTTTTACTCCGCCGTGAAGGGCGATACCATTCAGTGCAGCACCCATTGCAAATTCACGAACGCCGAACCAGAAATTGCGGCCTTCATAGGCACCCGGCATATAGTCAGTTGTACCTTTAATCATTGTTTTATTGGAACCTGCAAGGTCTGCTGAACCGCCAATGAAGATCGGTAGGTTTTTAGCGATGCCATTTAGGACTTCACCAGATGAGGCACGACTTGCTAAACTCTTGCCTTCTTGGTAAACAGGGATATCTTTATCCCAGCCTTCAGGAAGTTCATTATTTAATGCTTGTTCAAGCTGAGCAGCTAATTCAGGATACTCATTCTTATACTGTGAGAACATTTCGTTCCATTCTTTTTCCTTTTTCTCACCGTTTTCAACAATGAGTTTTTGGAAGTTGTCATAAACTTCTTGTGGAACGTGGAAATCTTCCTCAAATGTCCATTTATATGCTTCTTTTGTAAGCTTTAACTCGTTTGCACCTAGCGGAGCACCGTGAACACCAGAAGTACCGGCACGGTTTGGTGAACCATATCCAATGATCGTTCTAACTTCAATCATAGTTGGACGGTCTAAGTCATTTCTTGCTTCTTCTAGTGCTTTTGCGATTTCCTCAAGGTTATTGCCATCTTCCACACGAAGGTATTGCCAGCCGTAAGCTTCGAAACGCCCTTTTACACTTTCAGAGAAAGATTTGTCTAAGTCTCCATCAAGAGAAATATCATTGGAATCGTAAAGAACAACTAAACGTCCTAATTTTAAATGTCCTGCAAGCGATGCAGCTTCTGCAGAAACACCTTCCATGAGGTCACCATCACCACAAACACTATATGTAAAATGGTTCACAATCTCGTATTTATCTTTGTTATAAACACTAGCAACATGGCGTTCTGCCATTGCCATACCGACAGCCATTGCAATCCCTTGCCCAAGCGGACCAGTTGTTGCTTCTACACCTTCTGTGTGGCGGTACTCAGGGTGTCCAGGTGTCTTACTACCCCACTGACGGAATTGTTTAATGTCCTCCATGCTTAAATTATAGCCGGATAAGTGGAGCATGCTATATAACAATGCAGAACCATGGCCTGCAGATAAGACGAAACGATCACGGTTGAACCAATGAGGATTCTTAGGGTTTTGGTTCATGAATCTTGTCCATAATGTATATGTCATTGGGGCAGCACCCATTGGCATACCTGGATGCCCAGAATTTGCTTTCTCAATAGCATCAATAGAAAGCGTACGAATCGATGTTACGGATAAATCATCAATAGTATTAAACATGAATTACATCCTTTCTTGATCACGGATAATAAATACATCCTTTATATTATCTTGCATTGTCTATTAATTCAACTTATAAACAAAAATAAGATTGAAAATTTCACTTTATTTTTATTTTGACTTTAACAAGAATAATAATGTATGTAATAGTAAATGAAAATACCCCGCCTTTATTAGGCGAGGTGAGAAAATACCGAAGGTTTTAAACTTAATATATAGTTAATGAAGAGGGCGATTCTTTCTAGCTTTTAATTTTTCAGGTGTGACATCATTACCTTCTGGATCAATAAACTTTGTATTCGTTAATGTATCGAGCATATTTGCTCGGAAAGTAGCCAAGTATTCACTTCTTAATTTGGATTGCTCTTTTGCTTCTAACTCTGTTAATCCTGACGATTTTGCCTTTCTTGCCAGTTCATTAATGCGAGCCATTTTTTCTTTTGAAAGCATACCCACCCATCCTTTCTCATCAAATGAAGACACTTGATTTTACTAAAAAAAAGCCTTCATGACAAGATAAAGAGCTACTGATTCTGTGATTCTATATATTCTTGATATCTTCTATGAACAGTTGCTTTTGAAATGTTATACCCAAAGCCTCTTAGTGTGGCGGCAATTTCAGCAAATGTCAGCTCATTTTCCCGTAATCGGATAATCTGTTCAATTGGTACTTCAATTTTTTCCCTGCCAGAGGATTGTCCAAGGTTCTTTAAGTTTTTTTCTGGTTTATAGCCTTGCTCAACAGCACGCTTCATGCCTCTTTTTATTTTTACATTATGAAGTTTACGCTGATACTCTTCTACCATACTGACTATTTTTAAAACCATGGAATCCGATTCTGAAAGTTGTAATTCACCATTATGTGAAATACTGTAAAGTTGAATCCCTTCTTTTATTATACAATGCAGAAGGGCAATTTTAGCATTACCTCTTCCAAGCCGTGTTTCATCCTGAATTAACAGGGCCTGAACTTGCGGATCTTTTATCCTCTCTAATACCTCTAGTATTCCATCTCTTTCAAAATCATAACCACTAGCTTGTTCTTTTATAATGGAGTCGATTTCAAATCCACACTGGTTCGCAAGTTGGATTAATTCATCTTCCTGGCGTATTAAGGATGTTTCTTGTGTATGTTTGTTGGTACTGACACGGCAGTAGATTATAGCTTTCATTAGTTATCCTTTCTATTCCTTCGGCGCACTCGCAAGTTCTGTTGTATTGGCGGAATTCTTTTTGCTTACAGGAATTACAATTTCTTCACCAGGATAGATTTGATCCTTAATATTTTCATTATGCTTTTTTACCCAGCCTACGAACTCTTTGTTTGATAGCGAATGCTGACCTTCAAATTGATCAGAAATCTTCCAAAGTGTATCTCCTTCAGAAATGGTTACTTTTAAATATTGATCATCAGAGTGATGTTTAAATGATAATACCAAAGCTAAAGTGCAGCTTAAAATAATAAGAGTAATAGCATACGAGTATTGTTTCCATAATTTTTTCATGATTCGCACCTCTTATAAGAATATATGTTCCCTTTTGATTTGTTTTCATTATAATCCGAACATTTGTTTGTTGTCAACCATTTTCTCGAACTTATGTTTGTATAGTATGGTACGACATGCTATAATAAAGACAACATTAACCAGGCGAGGTGCATTTTATCATGGTAAAAATATCAAAGCGGCAGCAGGATATCCTGGAGTTTATAAAGGAAGAAGTTAGAAGTAAGGGATATCCTCCTTCCGTCAGGGAAATTGGCGAAGCGGTTGGACTTGCATCCAGTTCTACTGTTCACGGTCACCTAGCACGCTTAGAGAGTAAAGGTCTAATTAGAAGAGACCCTACCAAACCAAGAGCTATTGAAATACTAGATGCGGATGAAGCCGCACAGATTCCTAGAAATAAAGTTGTCAACGTTCCAGTGGTCGGGAAGGTAACAGCAGGATTGCCAATCACAGCAATTGAGAATGTCGAAGAATATTTCCCACTTCCTGAAAGCTTGGCTCCCTCAGACGAGCAGGTGTTTATGCTAGAAATCATGGGTGAAAGTATGATAGAGGCGGGAATACTTGACGGAGACTACGTGATTGTGAAGCAGCAGCAGACTGCGAACAATGGGGATATTGTTGTTGCAATGACGGAGGATGACGAAGCAACTTGTAAGAGATTCTTTAAGGAAAAAGACTACATCCGCCTGCAGCCGGAAAACTCTGCAATGGATCCTATCATTTTACGAAATGTATCGATTTTAGGGAAAGTTATTGGAGTTTATCGTCATATCCATTAATTTGAGAGAGCTGATCCAGCTCTCTTTTTTTGGGTCAGACTTATCCGGATATTATTCTACACTTTTCCGATGAAGGATATTTTTTCTTATACGACTGCGTTTTGTCCTTCACACACCCGCTGAAGGACACTTTCTTTTTTGCTCAAAAACTCATTGTCGTTCATGCTCCCGATGAAGGACACTTTCCCTCTTGCTCAACCGCATTTTGTCCTTCATACTCCCGGCCACCCTACTCTACCACAATACACCAAAAAGCCTTGACGCATAGAGCGCCAAGGCTTCTTTTATCTCTTAATAAGTGCTCAGGTATTGATCGCGTTCCCATTGGTGAACAACAGTACGGAACATATCCCACTCAATTTCTTTTGCTTCAACGAAGTGTTCGAAGATGTGCTCGCCTAAACCAGCAACAATTACTTCATCTTGGCTTAATTGATCTAATGCTTGTGCAAGAGTTGCCGGAAGATCGATGATACCTTCTTCGATTCTTTCTTCTTTGCTCATAACATAGATGTTACGATCTACTGGAGCTGGAGGAGTTAATTTATTTTTAATACCGTCTAAACCAGCTTTTAATAGAACAGCCATTGCAAGATATGGATTTGCTGCTGGGTCAACACTACGTACTTCTACACGTGTGCTTAAGCCACGAGATGCAGGAATACGAATTAGTGGTGAACGGTTTCTAGCAGACCAAGCTACATAACAAGGTGCTTCATAGCCAGGCACTAAACGCTTATAAGAGTTTACAGTTGGGTTCGTTACCGCTGTAAAGGCAGGAGCATGCTTTAGAATACCAGCAATGAATTGACGAGCTGTATCACTCATTTCTAGGTTACCAGTTGGCTCATAGAATGCATTTTCGCCATTTTTGAATAATGAAAGGTTCATGTGCATACCAGATCCATTTACACCGAATAAAGGTTTTGGCATGAATGTTGCGTGTAATCCGTGTTTACGAGCAATTGTTTTTACAACAAGCTTGAAAGTCTGGATTTGGTCACATGCAGTTAATGCATCCGCATATTTAAAGTCGATTTCGTGTTGTCCTGGTGCTACTTCGTGATGAGAAGCTTCGATTTCAAAGCCCATTTCTTCTAGCTCAAGAACGATATCACGACGGCAGTTTTCACCTAAGTCTGTTGGCGCTAAGTCAAAATAACCGCCTTGGTCGTTAAGTTCTAAAGTTGGTTCACCTTTTTGGTCTAATTTAAATAAGAAGAATTCTGGCTCAGGTCCAAGGTTGAAGTTAGTGAATCCTAGCTCTTCCATTTCCTTTAACACTCTTCTTAAGTTATTACGTGGGTCACCTTCAAAAGGCTTGCCTTCTGGAGTATAGATATCACAGATTAAACGAGCTACTTTTCCTTTTTCAGCAGTCCAAGGGAAAATTACCCATGTGCTAAGGTCTGGATATAGCAACATATCAGATTCCTCGATACGCACAAATCCTTCAATTGAAGAACCGTCAAACATCATTTTGTTATCTAATGCTTTTTCCAACTGGCTAATAGGAATTTCAACATTTTTAATTGTTCCAAGAATGTCGGTGAATTGAAGACGAATAAATTTTACATTCTCCTCTTTCGCCATCCGTTGGATGTCTTCTCTTGAATACTTTGCCATTTTAATTCCCCCTATTATAAAAAGAATGTTTAACTTTAATGGAAAAATCGAGACATATCGCCTTGGCGTAATGTAAATCGATTGTTTCTGCCTGAATGCATTAATTCATTGCGAAGAAGCTTTCTTAGTTGTTCGTCTGTTAGATCCTGTTTTGATTTTTCAGTTTGTTTCTCTATTATATTAGATGATTCCTGTTGCTCCTTGACCATGAACAATTGCTTGATTCCAGCCATGTTCACACCTTGGTCAATTAAGTCTTTGATTTCTAATAGTCTATCAATATCATTTAGGCTGAATAGACGTCTGTTTCCCTCGGTTCTTGCTGGAGAAATCAATTGGTGTTCTTCATAATAGCGGATTTGCCTTGCAGTTAACTCGGTTAACTGCATGACCGTCCCGATAGGAAACAATGGCATGGAACGACGAATTTCTTTTCCACTCACCAAATTTTTCCTCCCTTAATAGTAAATCATATTGCTATTATATTTCGTGTAAGAAAAGATGTCAATGTTGTGTTAGATTTTCTTACACGATTTTTAAAAGAATTTATAAACAATATGTATTTTACTATTATTTACTTTGTCCTACTAAAGGCGAATTAATCCTTTTTCAATTAAATGGTCAATTGCTAAACAAATGGCCATTTTTACGTGAGCATAGGTTAAACCTCCCTGGACATATGCGACATATGGTGGTCGAAGCGGGCCGTCTGCGGTTAATTCGATACTAGCACCTTGAATAAACGTTCCTGCTGCCATTATAACATCATCTTCATATCCAGGCATATAACTTGGATGCGGCGTGACATAGGAATTAATAGGCGATGCAAATTGGATTGCCTGACAGAAAGAAACCATTTTATCTCGATCATCGAATTGTACAGACTGAATGAGGTCCGTCCTTTTGGCGTTCCATTTAGGTGAAGAATTCATGCCCAATTGTTCTAGCATAGCGGCGGTATAGACTGCTCCCTTTAATGCCTGACCGACAACATGTGGAGCGAGAAAGAAACCTTGATACATTTCTTGAAGACTATAGAGGGAAGCACCTGCCTCTGCCCCGATCCCCGGGGAGGTCATTCTGTAAGAGCAAGCCTCGACCCATTGTTTTTTCCCAACGATGTAACCGCCTGTTTTCGCAAGTCCACCGCCAGGATTTTTAATTAAAGAGCCCGCCATCAAATCTGCTCCAACATGGCAAGGTTCTTGTTCTTCCACGAATTCGCCGTAGCAATTATCAACAAATACAACAAGATCAGGCTTTATTTCTTTTACAAAAGAAATCATTTGACCGATTTCCGCTACAGTGAATGATGGTCTAGTTGCATACCCTTTGGAGCGCTGGATCCCAATCATTTTTGTATTTGGTTTTATTTTTTCAGCAACCTCATCCCAATTGATTGCCCCTTCATCTGTTAAGGCAACACTATCGTATGAAATTCGAAATTCCTTAAGCGAACCAACCCCATTGCCGCGAATCCCGACAATTTCCTCTAGCGTATCATAAGGTTTACCCGTTATATAAAGCAGTTCATCCCCTGGTCTGAGTACACCAAATAAGGCAATCGAAATGGCATGTGTACCCGAGATGATCTGTGGACGGACAAGCCCCGCTTCTCCGCCAAAGACATCTGCATACACTAATTCCAATGTATCTCTGCCAATATCATCATAGCCATACCCGGTCGATGGAATAAAGTGTGAATCACTGACACGGTGTTTTTGAAAGCTTTTCAATACGCGAAATTGGTTGTTTTCGATCATTTCGTCAAATTCTTTATGTACCTCAGCAATTTGCTGTTCTACTTTTCGCACCAGCGGATGAAGCTTTTCCCCATTTTGCAGCTGTTGAAACATGTTGTAACTCCTATCTATACTGTGAATTTCTGTAATTGTCCGGTGATTTGATGATCAGCAAGAGAAAAGCCTTTACACCGATATAATTGATCTTCCTCATCAAAAACAAGTTCTCTTAAGATGGTCTCATTTTTCAATTGTGAAAGCAGCTTACCTTCAGTCGAAGGAATTCGGACTTCGTAAGACTCCATCATGTCCATCACGATTTTTTCCATTTTCCTCTTCAATGCATGGCGATCATTTTCATCAAATGCACTAATGAAGATCGTGGTTGTATCTGCTGTTGGAACAAAATCAGGATGTTGAATATCTCTTTTATTATACACGGTTATTTGCGGAATATCTTTTACTTCTAGGTCATCAAGCAACTTTTTCACCGTTTTTTCATGTTGGTAATAGTCCGGATTTGACATATCGACCACATGGAGGAGCAGGTCTGCTTCCTTTACCTCCTCAAGCGTAGAGCGAAATGCAGCTATCAGAGTTGTTGGCAGGTCTTGAATAAATCCAACCGTATCGGTAATTAAGGCTAAGAAACCACTTGGTAAAATCAATTTGCGCGTCATAGGATCAAGTGTGGCAAACAATTGATTCTCCTCATAAGACTCCGCCTCTGATAATCGATTAAAAAGGGTCGACTTACCTGCATTTGTATAACCGACAATGGCGACTTGAAAGGTTTTATTTTTCTTTCTTCGTTCACGGTATCTGTCACGGTGCTGAACAATAACGGAAAGCTGACTCTTAATATCATCAATTCTGCGCCGGATATGTCTTCGATCTGATTCTAGTTTTGTTTCCCCTGGTCCTCTTGTTCCAATCCCAGCACCAAGTCTTGAAAGTGCTGTTCCTTGTCCAGCCAAACGGGGAAGTATGTATTGCAGCTGTGCCAGCTCAACCTGCAGCTTTCCTTCTTTTGAGCGCGCTCTTTGGGCAAATATATCCAAAATGAGTTGAGTTCGATCAATAATTCGAACATCGATTTCTGAGCCCAGATTTCTTTTTTGACTTGGAGAAAGTTCGTCATTAAAGATGACAATGTCTGCTTCAAGTTCCTCAACGAGGCTTTTTAGCTCTTCCACTTTGCCTTTACCTATATAGGTTGCAGGATGGACGCGGTCTCGTTTTTGGACCAAGGAAGCAAGGACTTCCCCTTGGGCGGTTTCGGTTAATGCTCCTAACTCTTCCATCGAATAGTCAAAACGCTGATCCTCATCACCATTTGTTTGACAGCCAACAAGAATGACCTTTTCCTTCGTTTCCTTTTGTTCCACAGGCATCCTTCCTTCCGTAACTGTACTTCATTCACATCATAACAAAAAAACTTTGTAATCTCTAATTTTCCCCATACTCTTTTGGAAATTAAAAAGTAGTTGTAATTTTCTTGCATCGTGATAAAATTTTATTGTTTGTTATTGAACTGTTTTTTACTATTATCATTGTGTTTAAGTGACACAAAGGGGAAATCAACATGACATGGGAAGTATTAAGTATGATTGGTACCATTGCCTTTGCAGTCAGCGGTGCGATTGTGGCAATGGAAGAGGAATATGATATTTTAGGGGTTTATATTTTAGGAATCGTTACAGCGTTTGGCGGCGGAGCGATCCGAAACTTGCTCATCGGCGTACCAGTCTCGGCCTTATGGGAACAGGGTTTATTTTTTCAAATTGCCTTGTTGTCAATTACCGCTGTGTTTATATTCCCTAACAACCTTTTAAGACATTGGCAAAAGTGGGGAAATCTGTTTGACGCGATTGGCTTGTCTGCCTTTGCGATTCAGGGTGCCATGTATGCCGAAAAAATGAACCATCCCCTCAGTGCTGTCATTGTTGCAGCCGTATTAACAGGGATTGGCGGGGGGATTATCCGCGACCTGCTTGCCGGTAGAAAACCGATTGTGTTAAGAGCGGAAATTTATGCTGTTTGGGCAATTCTGGCGGGTTTTATGATTGGTCTTGAGATTACAACAGAATCTTGGCAATTATATACCCTATTTGTTTTAGTGACTGGCTTACGTGTACTGTCTTATACCTTTGATTGGAAGCTGCCTTCTCGAAGTCTTGGAGTTTCCCAAAAAATCGAAAATCATAAACAAATCGGCGGGTGATGACCCCGCCGATTTTTCTACGTCCAGCTGCAGCGCCTAGGGGCTCTTAGGTCTAGCCAATCCGTCAAGAAGGCTAAAGAGCAGCCTTCTCGCCAGCTCGACTTATGCCTGTCGCCCCTGTACAAGGCGCCTCCGCTTTAATATTTAATCCTCTTCAAATATTAAATCATTGCTCCTGAGTGTCATTAATTCATGTTTGTCATAACTATTCAGCATTAACAGCCTCATTGCCTGTGCCCGGACTGATTTTTCAATGACGTTGCGGACGTATCTGCCGTTTGAAAAAGTGTTAGGATTTAAGACAGCCTTTACCCAAATCAAATGGTCTCTTAATTTTTTTTCAGCTTCATGGCTAAACGTATACTCTCTTTCTTTTAACATCCTTCCTGCAATATCCATCAGCTGCTCGATATTATAATCCGGAAAATCAATGACCAAGGGAAAACGAGAATGAAGTCCGGGATTTAGGGTTAAAAAATGATCCATCTCCCTTGAATACCCAGCAAGAATTAAAATAAACTCATGCTGCTTATCCTCCATATGTTTGACGAGCGTATCGATAGCTTCCTTGCCAAAATCCTTTTCCCCGCCACGACCTAAGGAATAGGCTTCATCGATAAATAGGATTCCTCCTTGAGCCTTCTTTACTAAATCTCTCGTTTTTTGAGCGGTATGACCAATATACTCGCCAACGAGATCCGCCCGTTCCGCCTCAATTAAATGACCTTTGGAGAGGACATTCATCTTTTGAAACAGCTTGCCAATTAACCTAGCAACAGTGGTTTTCCCTGTTCCTGGATTCCCTTTAAACATCATATGGAGGGCTTGTTTTCTCGCCTTCAGCCCCATTTCCTCACGCTTCTTGTTAACATAAATCCAAGCGTAAATTTCTTTAATCATACGCTTCATTTCTTCCATGCCAACCAATGCCCCAAGCTCTTCTTCAATTTCTTTTAGTGCAGTATGCTCTGGGGGAATGACCTTTGGAACAACTTGAAAATCGGGTACTTCTTTTCTTATCGTTGTTCTTTCATGCGAGTTGAGTACCACCCTTATTTGGCCGTTACTTTTCGTACGATATGGTTGGTCCAAAGCTATCACCTCTCAATCTGCAGACAGTATACATAAGGTAGCAAGATTAAAGCTACTCAGAAGTGTTTTAGGTTAGGCATAATCCTTCCCTCTATGTGTATTCACAATCCTTGGAATTCATTAAAGAAGATTTCTTTTATTTATAGAAAATAAAAAAAGAGCCCAAGATAACGGGCTCCATTTTGATCCTAATTTATTGGTTATCCAATTCAAGCTGGACATTACGCTGTGGTGCAAAAGTGGAAATAGCATGCTTAAATACCAATTGCTGTTTACCTTCTGATTCAAATAATACGGTAAAATTATCAAAGCCCTTAATTTGGCCTCTTAATTGAAAACCATTTAGAAGGAACACCGTTACATGGGTGTTGTCTTTGCGGCACTGGTTCAAAAATTGGTCTTGAATATTAATTGTTGTTTTCATTAGTATATCCTCCTCTTTTATCTCTACTAATATGTATTCGATTTTACTTGAAGCTTTCCTTCAACATATTGTGAAATTTCCGCTATTTTTTTTGCTAAATCGTTCACATATGTCATATCAAACCATTTTACATCCATTTTGTTCCGAAACCAAGTTAATTGCCTTTTTGCATATCTTCTAGAATTTTGTTTTAGCTGCTCAACTGCATCATCCCAGGGCACCTTTTCATCTAAATAGTCATAAATCTCTTTATAACCGATAGCTTGAATTGACTGGCAATCACGTAAACCTTGGTTATATAAGGATTTTACCTCATCTAACAGCCCTTGCTTAACCATTATATCCACTCTTAAATTAATACGCTCGTAAAGCTTTTCCCGGTCCATCGTTAATCCGACAAGAGCTGTTTCATACATCAGATCAGGCTGCTGTTTCCTCTGATATTCCTGCATCGTTTTACCTGTCAAATGGAATATTTCAAGTGCACGGATTACCCTTCTTACATTATTCGGATGGATTTGCGCAGCACTCTCTGGGTCAACGGCTTGAAGTTCTTTGTACAAAGCATCATTTCCTATTTGCTTTACTCGTTCCTCTAGCTCAAGCCGAAAAGCTTCGTCACCAGGTACATCGGAAAATTGATAGTCATAAATGACGGACTGAATATACAACCCTGTCCCGCCAACAATGATGGGAAGCTTTCCCCTTTTGGCAATTTCATTTATTTTTGCACGAACCAGGAGTTGAAATTCTGCAACTGAAAAATTTTCCTCCGGCTCTTTGATATCAATTAAATGGTGTGGGATACCTTCCATTTCTTCTTTCATAATTTTTGCAGTCCCAATATCCATTCCACGATAAATCTGCATGGAATCCCCGCTGATAATCTCACCGTTGTATCGTTTGGCCATTTCGATGCTAAGATTTGTTTTTCCCACTGCGGTAGGACCAATGATAACTAATAATTTTTGTTTGGAATCCACTATTTTCTCACTGCCTTATGCTTTTTTTCAGTGATGGAGGCTGTTTGTTCTGCTTCCACCCCTTCATGGTAACACAATTTTGAAAAGCAGTAGAACATCAAACAAGTATATACAAAAAATTTGTTTCTTATGCGTTTATAAATAAATGAAATTTTTATAACACATTACTTCAAAATATGACAAAAAAATTTATAAGGTTACAAATCTATAACGGTTCATTTACAAAAAGCTTTTTACCCCCACATTCATGTTAGGCTTAAACGTAGCTTTTAATGTATTTAAAAATTTAGGAATAGGTGAATAAAAATGCTTTCTAATTTTGATATTGGGATTGATTTAGGAACCGCTAATATATTGGTTTATAGCAAAAGTAAAGGAATTGTACTTAACGAGCCATCGGTTGTGGTGATTGATACAGATACAAAAAATGTTGTTGCAGTTGGGACCGAAGCGAAAGAGATGATAGGTAAGACACCGGAAAAAATTATCGCCATCCGTCCATTAAAAGATGGGGTTATCGCTGATTTTGATGTCACTACTGAAATGCTTAAACACGTGATGCGGAAGGCTTCTAAAAAATTGGGCTTCGCGATTCGCAAGCCGAATGTGGTAGTTTGTATTCCATCTGGTTCAACTAGCGTAGAGCGCAGAGCGATCCAGGATGCGGTCCGAAATGCTGGTGCCAAAAAGATCTCACTGATTGAAGAACCTGTTGCTGCAGCAATTGGGGCAGGTATGCCTGTTGATGAGCCGGTTGCCAATGTGGTCGTTGATATCGGCGGTGGTAATACGGAAGTGGCGATTATCTCCTTTGGCGGGGTAGTAGCCTGCCATTCTATTAAAATAGGCGGTGATCGTTTGGATGACGATATTATTCAACATGTCCGCAAGGTGTACAATGTATTAATTGGGGAGAGAACCGCTGAGAATATTAAAATGGAAATTGGTTATGCTCTGATTGACCATGAAGAAAAGTTTATGGATGTGCGCGGCCGGGATCTCGTGACTGGGTTACCAAAAACTGTTAAACTATCATCATATGAGATTCGGAATGCTATTAGAGAATCCTTGTTGCATATTATGGAGGCCATTCGTGCAACACTCGAGGATTGCCCAGCCGAGTTAAGTGGTGATATTGTCGATAGAGGCGTGATTTTGACTGGCGGCGGATCATTGTTAAATGGAATGGAAGCATGGTTGAGTGAGGAAATATTTGTTCCAGTTCAGCTGGCATCAAGTCCATTGGAATCTGTGGCTGTTGGGACTGGACAGGCATTGCAGTTTATTAATAAGATTCATGTTGGTGTGAAATAGGGTATTTAAAAAAGGCTGCAGGATGATCCTACAGCCTTTTTTTAATTTAGTAGTTGGTTTTTTTGTGACCGGTTACTATCTTTTTTTCCTTTTAACGTCATAATTCTTTTTTATTATGACCGTCTGCCCTCTTTTTCGGATTCCACGGGCACATTTCTTTTTTATTGTGACCGTCTCCTCTCTTTTTAGGATACCACGGTCTCAATTCTTTTTTATTGTGACAGTTCCACCTCTTTTTACAGATCTCACGGTCACAAAAAAATACTACATCACCCTCTTAAACATCTTCTCCATCTCATAGACAGAATAGTGAACAATAATCGGTCTGCCATGCGGACAGGTGAATGGGTCCGATGCTTTTCGTAGATCATCCAGAAGTGCCTGGATTTCATCGTTACGCAAATGACGGTTGGCTTTAATCGAGGCTTTACAGCTCATCATAATCGCTGCCTCTTCTCGAAGCTTCTTAATATCTACCTTTTTCATCAATAATACTTGCTCAATCATGTCCTCGATTATCTGCTTCTCTTCTCCTTTAGGAAACCATTGCGGATGCGAGCGGACAATAAAACTATTTAATCCAAAATCCTCGAGAAAAACGCCCACTTTTTCTAGTTCACTAAGATTCTCTGTAATTTTCACATATTCGTCTGTTGAATACTCCAGCGTGATCGGCACAAGCAGTTCCTGCAGCTCCGATTGAACTTGTCCTACTTTCTCCCGGAAGTATTCATATTTCAATCGTTCTTGCGCAGCATGCTGATCAATAATATATAAGCCATTTTCATTTTGAGCAAAAATATAAGTTCCATGCATTTGACCAATTGGATAAAGACGGGGAATCCTGCTTTTGACTTCATCACTTTCAACAGGAGTACCTTTTAATGATTGAGGAACACTTTGTACATGTTCATTGATTGCATCAGTGTCGTCGATAAACTCTTCTTCAAACGTTTCCGCTTCCGATTCATAAGTAGTTTCCGGAAAAGTTCCCTCGTTCTTTACAGGGATTTTATCATAACGAAAAACTGGAATGGCAGGCGTTTCCTGAATAGTTTGTGCGAAAACAGGATGTTCCCATGGCATTTCCATAGGTTTACTAACGACTGGTGTCCCCTCGTCAAGAGCTAACGCTGTCTGCTCCGATTTCACTTCTTCTTTTTTTACAGGATTATACGCTGATGGTATCAAGATCTTGGATTTAAACGTATCTTTGATCATATTAGTCACCAGCTCGTACAACTCGGCTTCCTTACTAATGCGAACCTCCATTTTCGATGGATGCACATTAACATCCACCAAGAGCGGGTCCATCTCAATATTAAGAAGAACAATTGGAAAGCGTCCGATAGGCAGCAAAGTATGGTAACCTTCCTGAATCGCTTTAGCCAAAGCATAGTTCTTAATAAAACGGCCGTTAATCATCGTTGAAATATAGTTTCGTGAAGCCCTTGTTACTTCCGGCATCGACGCAAAACCGCTAATCGTATAATCTAAGGATTTCTCGGAAACCGGGACAAGCTGTTTGGCTATGGCTAAGCCGTAAATCGCAGCCAATACTTGGCGGACATCACCATTTCCGTTTGTTTGCAGCAATTTCCGCTCATTGTGGATTAATCGAAAAGCAACTTTAGGATGTGAAAGTGCCAGCCGGTTTACTACATCGGTAATGTTACCGAGCTCCGTATGAATGGTTTTCATATACTTTAAACGCGCAGGCGTATTGAAAAACAAATCAGTAATCGTAATATCGGTGCCGCGTCTAGCCGAAGCTTTTTCAAATATCTCGACTTTTCCGCCTTCAATCAAGACTCTGTTTCCAGCACCTTCTCCAGTAGAGGTCTTCATTTCAAGTCTGGAAACCGAGGCGATACTTGGAAGGGCCTCACCACGGAATCCCAGCGTGCGAATCCGGAACAAGTCATTTTCATTTTTAATTTTACTGGTAGCATGACGTTGGAAGGCGATTAATACGTCTTCCTCTTCAATACCATAGCCGTTATCGGTAATACGGATTTTGGCCAGTCCTGCTTCTTCGATTTCAATTTCAATCACGGTACTGCCGGCATCAATTGCATTTTCAACGAGTTCTTTCACGACGGAGGCCGGGCGCTCAACTACCTCACCGGCCGCAATTTTATTGGATAAAATCTCATCTAATTGGATAATCTTGCCCATCAATAAAGCCCCCTTACTTTAACTTTTTCTGGAGCTCATACAGCAGGTTAATGGCTTGAAGCGGTGTTACATCTAATAAATCTATTTCTTTAATTTTCTCTAAGACTCGTTTTTCTTTCGTAGTAGGCTCTGCTTTTTTCGGTGCTGCCGGCTCATCGAAAAAGGATAACTGTGCTGGCTGCTCAGCCGGTTTTTCTACATTTTCCTCTATGACCTGTGATTCCACAACTACTTTCACCCGTGCAGGCTCGGCATCTGTCTGTTCCAATTCTGCTAAAATTTCGTTCGCCCGTCTAATTAATTCAGCCGGAAGTTCAGCAAGCTGTGCTACATGTATTCCATAACTTTTATCAGCTGGACCTTCCTTAATTTTATGAAGGAAGACCACTTTGCCGTTATGTTCAATCGCACTAACGTGGATATTTTTTAACTTAGAAAGTTCTTCATCTAACACGGTCAACTCATGATAATGAGTGGAGAATAAAGTTTTCGCCCCAATCCGCTCATGAATGTACTCAATAATAGCCTGCGCAAGGGCCATCCCGTCATAGGTCGAGGTTCCCCGGCCAATTTCATCGAATAAAATTAGACTATTTTGAGTGGCGTTCGCAATCGCGTTTTTGGCCTCTAGCATTTCGACCATAAAAGTACTTTGACCAGAAATCAAATCGTCCGCTGCACCAATTCGTGTAAACACTTGGTCAAAAATTGGTAAAACCGCTTCTGAGGCCGGAACATAGCAGCCAATTTGCCCTAGAATAGCAATCAAAGCGATTTGGCGCATGTACGTACTTTTACCAGACATGTTCGGTCCTGTAATGAGAAGGACTTCCCTTTCGCTGTCCATAAAGCAGTCGTTTGGCACATATTCCTGTGTGTTTAATACTTTTTCAACTACCGGATGACGTCCATCCTTAATGACTACCCGGCGTTCGTTTGAAAACTGCGGTTTCACATAGCGGCGTTCTTCACTGATTTGTGCAAAGCATTGTAATACGTCAAGTTCACTTACAGCTTTGGCCAATGCCTGCAGACGTGGAATTTGTTCTTTAACTATTTCGCGGATTCCGGTGAATAAATCATACTCCAGTTCCCCGCATTTTTCTTCCGCTTGTAAAATTAATGCCTCTTTTTCTTTTAATTCAGGTGTAATAAAGCGTTCAGCATTCGTTAAGGTCTGTTTCCGTTCATATTGCCCCTCTGTTAATAGGTGAAGGTTCGCACGGGTAACTTCGATATAATATCCAAACACACGATTATAACCGACCTTTAACGATTTAATGCCGGTTTTCTCCCGTTCTTCCCGCTCAAGCTGGGCAATCCAGCTTTTCCCGTTCCGGCTGGCATCACGATATTGGTCAAGCTGACCATTGTAGCCGTCGCGAATGATATTACCTTCTTTTAAGGACAGCGGAGGATTGTCGACAATTGCCTTTTCAAGCAGATCGGTCACCTCTTCACAAGGGTCAAGCTTTTCAGCAATTTCGTTCATTTGCTCATTTTGCATACCAAAAAGGATTTGTTTTAAAAAGGGTACTTGCATTAAGGAACGCTTTAACTGGACTAAATCACGGGCATTCACATTTCCAAAAGCAACCCGTCCTGCTAATCTCTCTAAATCGTAGACTTCTTTTAAATTTTCACGAAGCTCCTGGCGCTCAAAATAATGTTGAATTAATACATCCACAAGATTATTACGCTGCTCAATTTCAGCTTGCTGAATCAATGGTCTGTCGATCCAGTGCTTTAGCATTCGTCCGCCCATGGCAGTCTTTGTTTCATCAAGCAGCCATAAAAGGGAGCCTCTCTTCCCCTTGGAACGGATGGTCTCGGTTAATTCTAAATTTCGTTTTGAATAGTAATCAATTTTCATATATTGCTGAATTTGATAGGTCGTAACTGGTTGAAGATGGTCTAAGCTTCTTTTCTGCGACCGGAATAAATAGTGAAACAATCTTGCAGCAGTTTGCTTCAATTTTTCTTGATTAAGGTCTTCGAGCAGGTGGGCAAAGTTCATTTCTATTGAACTATTATCCTCAATCGAGATCGCCAGCACATCGCGTTCGCGCATCCTCTTTTGCAGTTCCCCATCAAAATTGCTGGCAACAACGACTTCTTTGGCACTTAAGACAGCTAATTCGTTGAGAACTTCATCAAAATTATTGGATAGGAGCGTGACCCGGCTCTCTCCAGTTGAAATATCGTTATAGGCAAATCCAAAGGTTTGGTCGTCAAAAGCTGTGATGGAAGCGAGATAGTTGTTCTCTTTATCTGTTAACCCTTTTCCATCCATTACGGTACCAGGGGTGATTAACTGGACGACTTCCCGTTTTACCATCCCTTTTGTTTGTCTTGGGTCTTCCATTTGCTCGCAAATGGCTACTTTATAGCCTTTTGAGATCAACTGTTCAATGTAGTTGGGAGCGGAATGGTACGGAACTCCACACATTGGGATCCGATCTTCTGAACCGCCCTCTCGGCTTGTTAGAGTGATCTCTAACTCTTGTGATGCTTTGATGGCATCGTCAAAAAACATTTCATAAAAGTCGCCTAAGCGAAAAAATAAAAAGGCATCTTGATAATCTGCCTTAATCGTTAAGTATTGTTGTATCATCGGCGTATAACCAGCCATAATGACCTCCAGGTTTTCATCTATTTATTTAAGGTGTTGTGGATTTTTCATGAGGACAATTTTGGTTGCTTGTTTGCTCTTTTTGTCCTCATGACCGCTTCATGCGAACATGTTTGGCTCTCTGTTCGTCTTTTCTGTCCTCATGACCGCTTCATGCGGACATCTTTGGCTCTCTGCTCACTTTTTCTGTCCTCAAGCTTATATCTCTAATAACTAACTGCTGCATTTCATATTCGATTTTCTTCGACAAACTATTATATCATATACAGCCTGTGTCGGGCACCCGTTGAATATTTGCCAAATTAAAGGGTAAATTTCTTTTCCGGTCTTCTAACTTTCGACTTTTTCTGAATTCAAATCATGATAAAGTACAAAATATAGGGGGTGCTCTTTTGGGGTGGTTCGGCCGCAGTTTCAAAAATTATGATTTTGAAATGTTTTCTGCTAGTCACTTTATCATTATTGCACTGTTATTCATAGGAGCTGTAAACATTTTTATTTTCAGAGACAAGCTAAAATCAGATAAGACGAGAAAGTGGGAGATTGGCACAGCTATTTCATTAATTTTAATAGAAGCGACCTATCACTTCTGGATGATCATCAATGACAGCTGGGATGTCAGTCATGCAATCCCACTAGAGCTGTGCAGCATCAGCCTGATTTTAAATATCGTCTTACTACTAACTAGAAAAAAGCTCATTTACGAGATTTTATTATTTACCGCTTTATTAGGAGCATCTCAGGCGATTTTCACACCATTTTTAAATTATGATTTCCCGCATTTTCGTTTTTTTCATTTCTTTTATACTCACTTAATGAGCATTTGGGTGCCACTCTATTTTACCTGGGCAAAGGGCTACCGACCAACCATCTGGTCTGTTTTAAAGTTATTTATTTTTTTGAATGTGTTGATGCCAATCATTATGATTATTAATAAACTAGTTAGAGGAAATTATATGTTCTTAAGCTATAAACCAGACAGCGCCAGCCTGTTAGATGTTCTCGGTCCCTACCCTTGGTATATATTATCATTGGAAGGATTATTGATCACATTGAGCTTGATGGTTTGGCTACTGTTTCGAGAAAAGACTGGAAGGAAAACAGAAGTGGAGAGGAACTTACCCATTGCATGAAATCAAGTTTTTATTGACCTTTTCTTAATAACTTATTATAATTAATAACGTTCCTATTGTCCCAATAGCTCAGCAGGATAGAGCAACAGTTTCCTAAACTGTAGGTCGGAGGTTCGAATCCTCTTTGGGACGTAAAAACATGAAAACGCTGATAAGACGTTATTCAACCACTCTTATGTTGGTTAGTATATTGCGTTGAATCAGCGTTTTTTGTTGTTTTTTATTTTGTTTAAACAGTTTATATTAGTTACATTTTTTAATTTGGGACAAAAGTTTTTTGGCTAATTTATTCTCCGCTTCTTTACTTATCTGCCTAACACGCTCTGGGGAAATGTTTAAAATTGCAGCAATTGTTTTTAATTGAGAACCTTCTTTATCCACACCATAAATTTCATCTAAAACTGTTAGTTCCCTTTCTGTTAAGACATGTCTGATAGCTTTGTATACACCCAAAAACCGTTTATAATCATCTGAATTTTTTTGGTTCAAAATTTTATAATATGGCTTTTGTTTAAATATTTGGGGTTTAAAATTCGGGCTCCAAACTGAATCAATCATATCCATAAAAAAAATTACGTCATTCCTCGTTAATTCCGATTTAACATTCATCAAAGCACTTTCCTCTCAACTCTTCCAATTTAGTGGTTTCTTAAAAATAAAGCCTATCTAAAAGTTTTCAAAATAAGCATATATGATTTTGAGGTGTTTAATGAGAGTGATTATTGAACTTTTCAAGAACATAAATAGACATTTCAGCAGGTTCTTCATGCCAGGGTTTCATTAATATACTTTACTTTTCTGTGTAACAGCTGCTTCCTATCCAGTAAATACACCTAGTAACAGATTTCCCTTTATCTTGGATTACATCTAACACTCTATAATCTAACACAGCATTATCTAAGTTTCCTAAACTGTAGGTCAAAGGTTCGAATACTCTTTTTTGGATGTAAAAAAAACCTAGTTAATCACTCCCCTTTGGCTGGTTAACTAGGTTTTAATGAGAATTGTGGCAAAGAAAATAAGCCCCACTTCTTCTGAAGTAGGACTTATTTTTCAAATTTTTTAGTAAAATCTTCATAACGAACGTTCCCAGAAACGCCCTTTTGCCATTCCCTCTATGAATGGATTAATATCAACTTTAGTTAAATCGTAAACACCTGGTGAATCTAATTTCACACGGCATCGCGCAAGAGCTTGGAGTTCTTTAACCGCCACTCCCACAGGTTTGAAGTGTTTAAAGGTCGTTTCAATAAATTCCAATATAGACGGCTCGACTTCTGTACTCGTACTAACCAAAATTGCTGCATCAAAAAGACTGGAATCTGCCGTATCAAACGTATCTGTTACTTTTAGATCAGGACTAATCGTATATATCTTTTTTGACACAATACTATAATTGATATTAAATTGCGCCAGCGTACGAATCCAATCTGTTAATTTTTCATCATCGGGATCGCCATCTAACAAAATGGCTGCACATTTAGTAGCTGGTTGGTTAACTGTGTTTGCCATACTAAGGGCAGGAGACTTTTTATCCGATTTTACTTCAAGATTTTCCTCAGGAAGTTCTGCTCCAATATTGCCTGCGACTTCTTCCGCTACTTGCCGGTCAATATGATTTAAAAGCGCCACCGCGTTATTTTTAACCATATCCGATCTACATTTCCCAAGCTCAAAGCTCAGTGCATCCTTCAAGTGCTGTTGTTCAAATGGAGCTAAACTGTTGTAGAATAACTTCGCTTGAGAGTAGAAATCTAGAAAACTTTCACTTCGGCCTCTAATTTTACGGCCCTCGATTTTTTCCTGATAAGATTCATAGCCCCCTAGTTCAACCGGCGCCGGTTCAGGCTGATTGGCATTTAAACCGTTTCGATGATAGCTTGTTTGCCCTTGATGGATTGTCATCTGATGTATTCCATCCCGTTGATTGTTATGGAACGGACAGACAGGTTGATTAATCGGAATCTGATGGAAGTTTGGACCTCCCAGTCGGGAAAGCTGTGTATCTGTATAGGAAAATAAACGACCTTGTAAGAGTGGGTCGTTTGAAAAATCGATGCCTGGTACAACATGACCAGGATGAAAAGCGACTTGTTCTGTTTCGGCAAAAAAGTTGTGAACATTCCGGTTCAAGGTCATTTTACCAACAATCTTTACAGGAACTTCTTCTTCTGGCCATAATTTTGTCGGATCTAAAATGTCAAAGTCAAATTTGAATTCGTCTTTTTCAGGAATGATCTGCAGGGCCAGCTCCCATTCCGGAAAATCCCCTTTCTCAATCGCTTCGTATAAATCTTGGCGATGGAAGTCAGGGTTTTTACCTGCGATCCTTTGTGCTTCATCCCAGACGAGTGAGTGTACACCAAGAAGAGGCTTCCAGTGAAATTTGACAAAATGTGCTTCACCATCCGCATTAATCAGTCTGAAGGTGTGCACACCAAAGCCCTCCATCATCCGTAGGCTGCGCGGGATGGCACGGTCACTCATGGCCCACATAACCATATGGGCGGATTCGTGATTTTGGCCAATGAAATCCCAAAACGTATCGTGAGCGCTTGCCCCTTGTGGAATTTCTGTATGTGGTTCAGGTTTAAGCGCGTGTACAAAGTCAGGGAACTTAATCGCATCTTGAATAAAGAAAACAGGTATATTATTACCGACTAAATCAAAGTTGCCTTCATCTGTATAAAATTTGGTCGCAAATCCGCGAACGTCACGAACCGTATCGCTCGATCCTCTCGAGCCCTGTACAGTTGAGAAACGCACAAAAACTGGTGTTGTTTTGGAAATGTCAGTGAGAAAGTCAGCTCTTGTATATTCAACCAAAGATTCATAGAGTTGAAAAATCCCGTGGGCCCCTACGCCTCGGGCATGAACAACCCTTTCTGGGATCCGTTCATGGTCAAAATGGGTCATTTTTTCTCGAAAGTGAAAGTCCTCTATCAATGTTGGTCCTCTTAAGCCAGCCTTCAATGAGAATTCGTCTTCAGACACTTTCAGTCCTTGGTTGGTAGTCAATGGTGCCGTTTTTTCATTATCAATTGAAAAATTCTCTAATTGAACCGCCTTCTTATTTTCCATTGTGATCCTCCTCACCAAAGTATGTATGAAAAAAGAAAGAGTAGGTAAATTATTACCCACTCCTTCAGTACCCTATTTTTATTTTCCTTAAACTTGTTCAAATGGTTCTCAGATTTCAGATACTTCATTTTGAGCCTTCGATTTCATATCTATAGGTTACGACAACGATACCAATATTTTTGCTTGTTGTTCATCAATAGATTTACCGCTTTGAGCAGACAATTCATTGACATAGGCCTTAAGGATATTTTCTTTGGCTTTCATATTACCTCTATATTCTGCTTCTTTCGCTGCTTGAAGTTTTTCTATTAATGAATTAGCTACCCCATCTTCGCTTACAAATGATCTAGTTAATCGGCTTAAACTATTAAAATCAACTGTTACTGTAAACTCATTTTCAACGACCGCCGTGTTCCCTACTTTGTCAGTAGCGGCGGCCTTTAGTTTATGAACACCCACCCAAAAGTATAAGCTAGGCCTTCCTGACTTGGGCAATTCGCGGAAGCAATGCCTGACAATTCATCTTCTGCACTGCAGAAAATTGCAATCTTTGCATCAATCGGATAAATTCCCTCATTACCTGTAAACTGAATAACAGGATTCGTTGTATCCAAGATAATATTCTGCTTATACCCCTCGCTAATGTTTCCTGCACTATCCTTGAATTATAACCTGAACCTCTCTTATCCTTTTTCTGTAACCAATTCATCACTTGATCAATCTTAACTAAATGATGCGAAGTATCATATTATATACGGAGATAAAACTCTCCATTCTGATGAACTTGTTGAGGAGAACTAAAGAAAAAACATAAAGAACCTCCTCTATTAAAGTCTTCGAGGAGATTCTATCATATTTTACTATTTTGTTTGTCTATTGACAAAATACCTGCCAGAAAAACCTTTGCCATAGCAAGGGTTTTTCTGGCAGTGTTTATAAGTTTCTAAACCTCTTTTTACCTCACAGTGGACCTTCCATTGATAATGGTTTGAATCTGCGCCACGGTTGCTGGATCTTCAAGCCCTGTAATGTCACCCGAAACTTTTCCTGATAGGAAAAGTTCCTTTAATAAGCGGCGCATGATTTTTCCACTAACTGTTTTTGGTAGTGTTTCGGTGAAAATAATGGTTTTGGGCAGGGCAATTTTTCCGATAAGCTGTACAATCCGTTCATTTATTTTTTCTTTTAAAATATCTGTCCCAAGAGTAAGGTCATTTACCCGTGCAAATACGAGTGGTACCTCTCCTTTTATTTCATCTGGGACACCAATTACAGCCGCTTCTGCAACTCCTTCACATTCAAGCACTGCACTTTCAATTTCCATTGTACTTAAGCGATGTCCGGCAACATTGAAGGCATCATCAGAACGACCAACGACCCAAACATAGCCATCATCATCAATCAAGGCCAAGTCACTAGCAAAATAGCTGCCTTCAATCTGGCTAAAATAAGAGGAAATATAGCGCTCCGGTTCCTTCCAAAGCGTGCGGCAAAGCATTGGGAATGGACTTCTAATAATTAAATTTCCTAACGTACCAGGTTGAACTGGATTTCCTTCTTCATCCACTACAGCTATATCCGCACCTAAAAATTGCATTCCGGCAGATCCCGGCTTCATAGGGGTTAACCACGCTGCGCCAGCGATAGGACAACCCGCTGTTTCTGTTTGTCCCCATGTATTATTGACACATATCTTCTTCTTTCCTAATACCTCATACGTCCATTGCCATGATTCCGGGTCAAAAGGTTCACCAACAAGCGAAATGACATCAAGGCATGATAAATCAAATTGTTCAATTACTTTTTCACCCATACTCTTTAACATTCGCAATGCCGTTGGGGCGGTAAACAATTTATTAACGCGGTATTTCTCAATCACCTGATAAAATCTGTCCTTTGTTGGATAGTCAATCGATCCTTCATATACAACCGTGGTCACTCCATTTGCTAAAGCACCAGCAATACCCCAAATATGCATCGTCAACCATCCAATATCTGCTGTACACCAGAAAACATCATCATCATGATGGTCCATATGATATTTGCTATAGATATAATTTTGGATGACAAAGGCCATTCCTGAATGAACGACACCCTTGGGCTTACCAGTTGTCCCGCTAGTATAGAAGACAATTCCATATTCATTGGCCTCAAGCTTTTCAGGTTCGCAAAGAATACTTGCCTTTTTTGTTAGTTCCTCCCACCAGAAATCACGTCCTTCTGTCATATTGATTTCTGTATTTAGGCGATTGACAACAATCACCGCTTCAATAGATGGAATATCTGGAATTACCCTATCCACTTTTTCCTTCAAATAAACTTTGTTTCCCCTTCTGATTGTAGCGTCGGTCGTTACGATAATCTTTGGCTCAAAGCTAATAAGACGGTCTTTCAAGGACTTTTCGGAATACCCTGAAAAAACCGTATTGTAAATTGCTCCAACCCGAAAGCAAGCGAGCACAGCAATAATTGCCTCAGCCAAATTAGGAAGGAAAATCGCTACACAATCCCCTTTTTTCACACCGAAGGAACGAAGAACATTGGCAAACCGATTCACCTCAGCCAGCAGCATTTTATATGTAAAAAACTTCGTATCTCCGTTTTCACCCTCCCAAATGAGAGCAGTTCGATTTCCTGCACCGTTTTCCACATGGCGGTCAAGTAAGTTTACACACGGGTTACTAATGCCGCCTTCGAAAAAACGAAAATCTGGAAGACTTCCACTTATTGTTTTTTGCCAAGGCTCATACCAAAATAGTTCTTTCGCCACATCGTTCCAAAAGCTTGCGGGATCTTGTTGGGATTTTTGAAGAAGTTCTTGAAAAGCTTTATTGCTACCAATTGAGGTGTTAGATTGCCTATCTTCGCTTGGATAAACAAGCTTACTTTCTGCAACAACCCTTAAAATTCCACTTACATCCATATGAGTCCCCCTTAATACCTATATTCATTTTATTTTCTTATAAAGAACCATAGTTAAAGCGCTTACATAAATATATTTTCTTTTAGTTGGGACATGTTACTAATCACCTTGACTATGAGATTATCACAATTATTCAGAATTTTCAATACAGTAAATCACGAAACCGTAAATGTAATTTACTATATTGTTTTGAATAGAAAAGCAGTATTATAAAGGAAATATCATAGATTATTAATCTGAAATTCCAGTGTGTTTATTCAAGTGGGCGGACTACCATCTCTCCATTGAAATGAAGAGGATTCTCGTCCGCATTTCCTAAAATAATAAAAAGACCGCAATTTCGATAGCGGTCTTTGTTGTTTTATTGTTCACATGCCCAGTTATCCTTATCTCGGTCATGCCTTGATTCATAAGCAGGATGTGTGGATGGCACTCCATTCGGATAGACCTTCCTCATTTCCGTACAATTCTTAAAGGACTCCGAACCGGCATTGGTTGATGACCCGCTGCCTGATGTAGAGCCATTCGATGTATTCCCGCCTGTTGAAGTACCTGTACTATTGTTTCTTGAGCTCGAATCTAAATCACCTTTGGTTGTCCCTTGAGAGCCGAATCCCCAAAGACCTTTATTTGCCTCCCTTGCTTCTCGAGCAAACTTGACAAAAAAGTCACTGTATTTGACATCAGGTGGATAGGTAGATGGCTCTGCGTACCCATTCAACACTAAATCTGCATTAAACATCTTTGTTCTAATCTCATTTTCATCCATATCATTTGACGGAACACTAAACCAAACAATCCTTAGCAAGCGGCCATAACGATCTGTCTCGGAAACATCCTTCTGCATCCATACTTGTTTTCCATTCAACTTTGAATGTGTATAGTTGCTTGCCTCTTTCCCATATTGCTCATGTCTTGTGGTCGATTCAGGTGTATTGACGCCGACTAAACGGACCTTACGTCCATCGGAGGTCACAAAGGTATCTCCGTCAACCACTCTTCCAACAGTAATTAACTCTAAACCGAGACTCTTCGCTAATTCTTCCTGTGATTGTTTTGCCGCTTCTTGTTTTTCTTGCGCTGCTTTCTCAGCATTTTCCTTTTCTTCCGCTATTCTGGCTTCCTCAGCCTTTGCTTTTTCTTTTGCTTTCTCGGCTGCTTCCTCTTGCTTCTCCTTATTTATCTCCTTTGTTTTAGAATCAGTAGTATCTTTTGTGCACGATGATGATATAAGTAGAACGGCTATTATAAGAATGGCTTTAATGATTTTCACTTTTTATTCTCTCCTTAAAAAAACTCCATTCTTATTATACCTATAATTACTTTTAATTTGTTAATAACTAACTGTTTCTTTTACGGACCGTTTTGACAATAGTGGTCGTCCATTTTCCCAGTGCACCTTAACTGGGAGATTAAAATATTCTGTCAGCTTGACACTAGCGATCATATCTTTCGTTTCTCCAGATGCAAATACTTGTCCCTTTTTCAAAAGCAACGTTTTAGAGAAAACTGGCAGGATTTCTTCCACATGGTGAGTGACGTAAATAATTGTTGGGGCATCTTGATTTTCGGTTATCTTTTCAACTGACTCCAGCAATTGTTCCCGTGCTATAAAATCTAATCCATTTGTCGGTTCATCAAGAATCAGCAAGGACGGATTGGTCATCAGTGCCCGAGCAATGAGGACGCGTTGTTTTTCCCCCTGCGAAAGGGTAGTATAATTGCGATTGGCATACTCGATACAGCCTAACTCCTCTAAAAGAACGATTGCTTTTTGTCTTATTTCGTCTGTAGGTGTCTCGTAAAGTCCAATTGAGGCAAAGGCACCGCTTAAGACCACTTCAAATGCATTATCATCCGGGTGAAATTTCTCTTGAAGCGATGATGAAACAAAACCAATCTGCTTCCGAAGTTTTTCTCCTAGATAGGTTTTTCCGAACTCCATCTCTAGTACGGTGATTTTTCCTTTCGTCGGAAAATAATAGGCATTGAGTAAATTTAAAATGGCTGTTTTTCCTGATCCATTTAAACCAAATAACACCCAATGTTCTCCTTTTTTAATTTCCCAATTAACATCTTGGAGGATTATTTTCCCATCCCTCATTAATGAGACATTCTCTAGTTGAATAACCAAATTAAACACACCTTTCATATATATAATAATATCAAAATTTTCAGAATCAAAGAAGCAGGAACCTCCAATGTCCATCAGGTTCCTGCTACACATTATTTATACTAATAGCTTTTTTAGTTTTTCGGTCAGTGCAGGAATGACCCGCTTATAGTCCGAAATTACACCAAGATCTGCTCTTTTAAAAATAGGCGCTTCTGCATCTGAATTAATCGCCACTACCGTTTTGGCATTGGTAATCCCCGCCAAGTGCTGGCTGGCACCTGAAATACCAACCGCAATATAAAGATCAGGTGCAACAACAGCACCCGTTTGACCAACTTGAAGATTGGAAGGCACCCAGCCTGCATCGCATGCAGCTCGTGATGCACCGACTGCTCCCCCAAGCACATCTGCCAGGGCCTGAAGTTCAGTAAAACCATCAGGACCTTCTAGCCCTCGACCGCCGGAAACAATAATAGTTGCATCCTCAAGGCGGATATCGGACAAGGCAGATTGAATTTTAACTACAAGCTTTGTTAAAATTAAATCTTCCTTAGGTTTGTAATCAACAGAAATAATTTCTCCAGTACGTGATTCATAAGGAAAAGGAAAAGTTTGACTCTTTGGGCGGATACCAGCCACCACTTGGTGTCGTTTGGCTGAATACTCTCCGAATGCCTTATCTCCATAAATCGGTCGAACCCATGTGATTTTTTGACCTTCTGTTTTAAAGTCAACCACTTCCGTAATCGCCGATGCCCCAATTCGCGTAGCTATGCGGCCAACTAGGTCCTTCCCTATTCGATCAAAGGAAAGGACAAAAATATCTGCACCGGAATGTTTAAATACCGAATAAAGACAATCGACATAGACATCCACCTGATATTCGGCAAGCATGGGATTTGAAACCGTGTAAACCTTATTAGCACCGAAAGCGAATGCTTCCTTTGAACCAGACACGGCAGCAGGACCTGTTAAAACAGCTGCGACTTCCCCGCCTGTGCTGTTTGCTAAATGGCAGGCAAACGCTAACGCTTCCCGAGAACCGGAACTTAAGGCATCTCCCTGCTGATTTACAAAAACAAGAATTTTTGACATGTTTGACGCCTCCTATAGAATCTTGAGTGCCAAGAGCTTGTCAGCCAATTCACCCGCGAGTTCTATTCCATCCGTTCCAAGCAGCAATTCACAAGTGCTTTCTCTGTTTAACACATATGCCCGGTCAAGTTTAACCCCCGGCTGACAGCGCACTGCATCCAGTTCTAAATCATCCGACTCATATACTTTGATTGGTTTCGTTCTGGCTAGCCTGATAGCTTTTACCTTCGGCAGCCTCGGAACATTTGTCTCAGAACTAATAACCGTGAAAACTGCTGGAACAGGAACACTTACCACGGTGCACCCGTCCTCTCCCTCACAAGTAGCCTTGACATTTTCAGTGTCTATTTCTATCTCCGAGACTAATGTTAGACAGTTCATTTCCAGCTCTTCAGCTAGTACTGGTCCTACCAGTCCCTCCTCGATATCACTAGCTTGACATCCAGTTAAAACTAACTGCGCACCGCCAAGTTCCTTAATCGTTTGGGCAAGGATATGTCCAACTGCCTGACCATCCAAATCTCCCCAATCATCGTCCCAAACTCTAACGGCATGGTCAGCGGTAAAGGCAAGCGCTCGGCGCAGTACATCTTCTGATTCATCATCACCTAAGCAGAGTGCCGTAACGATAGAGCCTGGGGTTTTGTCGCGAATCTGAATGGCCAGTTCAAGTGCATTTTCTGCGAAGGAGTCCAAGACCATATCTGCCTCTCCATTTTCCGGACGATTTGTTTTGGAATCTATCCTAAAATGTCGTGGTGTAATTTCTGGGTCATAAGCCTGTTTAAGACATACGACAATATGCATTTCCGAATCACCTCGTTTTCTTAAAATCTATTTTTTTATAAAAAGTGCTTTTTACTTAACGGAGTTAGTTTCACTTCCTCTAAAAGCTAATCCCCGCTCCTGTTTTGGGTCAGGGGATCCTTCGAGGTTGTAAAGTTCACGGAGTCTTTCAACTGCTTCTGCAGGTGGTTTGGCATTGAAATATCCACGGCGCGTCATGTAGACACCTGAGTTTTTGCGTAAGTCCACTAAGGACTCACACATCTTGATACCGGCAGCAAAGGAATCTATCACCGGTACGTCGCCAATTCTCGAAACTCCATGGGTGGCGAGGAATACATTCATGGGTCCCTCTCCCGGAACAATGACATCAGCCCCATCAGCAATCGCCATTTCTGCGGCCTTTTTAAAAGAAGCAATGACAGGCTCCGGATCACTAAAACCGGCTAGGACATGATCAAACCCTACATCAGTTTGGATAATTGGACCCAGTTTATTGCCTAAACCATAGCGGGCGGCATTTTGGCGAAGTTCATCGGCAAGCGGTCCAAGGAAATTAACAACGCCAATGTTATCTCCAAGCATGGACGCCATATGAAAGGAAGCCTGGCCATAGCCTACTACCGGAATATCAACGAGAGTACGTGCTTCTAAGAGACCGACATCGGGAATAGTTGCTATAAACATGGCATCATAACCAGCCTTTTCTGCCAGTAAAGCTGCACGTACAAATTGTTCACGGTGTAGGTTTTGCAGGTAAGAATAGGTAATAAAATGACCAGGATAATGGGTTGGATAGGTTTCTTGCAACATACCATGTAAAACGACCTCCACATCGGGCCTGACAATCTTGCGAACATGATTGACAATCGCATCGCGATACTCGGGAACCCGATCAATAGTGGTTAAGCTTTGATGCCAGATTTTCACATTCATTACCTCCTTTTTTCATTTATCTATCATCCTTTTTCATATAAATCGGGGGAATCTCGATTTTATCGACATTTCAAATTATTGGAATTAATTATTTTTCAACTAACTCCGATAATGCCTCAGTCGCAGCCACCCTGCCAAACACGGCTGCCTTCCCAAGGGAACTTCCCGTCATATAACCAGCACCATGGAACCCGCCGGTTACCTCCCCAGCAGCATACAATCCCAGGATTGGTTCACCAAACGGATTAATGACCTGTGCAGCGGAGTTGACGGCAACCCCTGCATAAGTTGCCAACATGGCGACTGTCGATTCAAATGCATAAAATGGTGCCTTTTCAATCGGTGTTGGTTTTCCATAGTCATGTGTTAATGTCTTCCTGCCAAAATCAGGTTCCTCGCCGGTTTGAATCCCCTGATTGTACCTAGAAATAGTTTCTTCTAATACCTCCAAAGGGACATCAATACAATCTGCCAGTTCTTCTAATGTATCCGCCATATAAAGAAGGCGGCGGCGGTGGAGCAGCTCTAAATCATAGAGCGGGTCATCGGCCACACTTTTAGCCATCACGGATTGATCCCACACTTGATAAGTAATATTATCTGGCTGCTCAAAGGCTGCTTTTCCTAGCAGCTTATAGGAAATCGATTCATTAACGAATCGCCTCCCCAATTGGTTCACCATGATTGCACCTTTATAAAAGGCCAGCCCCTGCGTTTTAACTGCGCCGGATGCACTCGGATGGAATCCGTATGTTCCGTTCAAATAAGGTAAATCAATAACCCAGGCCCCGTGTTCCCAGGCCATCTTAATACCGTCTCCATGGTTCCCGCTCCCGCCAATTCGAAGGGCTCCCTTTAAATGTGGGGCAAACTGTTCAAGCAATGCCTCATCCTTGGCAAAACCACCGGAAGCAATCACTACCCCTTTGGCCGCTTCAACTGTCTTTTCGGTCCCTTCCAGCTCATAAAGGACTCGATCGATTCGCCCTGCTTCGTTCTTTAGCAGCCGCTTGGCAGGTGCACAAAAACGGATGGTTACATTCGGAAGCTGTTTTGCTCGTTTATATAGTGTTTGAATGGCTTGATGCGGGTCAATAATGTGTCCACGAGGAACACTGTGGCCGCTTACCGCCTCTAATGAGCGAAACTCTATCCCATGCCCTGCAAGCCATTTATAGGTCTCCAACTGATTCTCTGCATAAAACGTTAGTAACGAAGGGTCATTCACGCCTCCGCCCACTTCTATAAGGTCGTTTAAAAGAGATTGATTGGAATCCACTATGCCTGTAGCCTCTTGCATATCAGTTCCGGCAAATGCCATATAGCCAGAACTTAAGACAGTGCTCCCGCCCAGCTCGTCTTGTTTTTCAAGGAGGAGGACATGGGCACCTTTCTCACCAGCCTCGACTGCCGCACACATGCCGGCCAGCCCTCCACCTAAAATAACCAATTCATAGAATTCCATCGGTTCACATCCTCTTACATTTGTTTTCTATTATTTTTCTAACTATTAAAGTATTTACCTTCGTGAGTAATATCGATTTGCTCGGATGAGTCTATATCTAAATTCTTATCTTTCGTTTCTGGGAATACCCAAGCCCAAAGACATAAAGCGAAGAAAAATCCTGCCCCCATTAGTATGATTGGTTGGTACCCATAAACCGGAAAAATTGCAGCCGTAATTAAAGGCGGGGCAAATGCAAGTCCTCTTCCAATTTGAAGAGCCCAAGAAATCCCTGTACTTCTCACATCAGTTGGAAATATCTCACTAAATAACGAACCAAAGATGGTAGCTCCATTCGATCCCATGTATAAGAAGAAAATGGGGACAAGTATCCAAAAAGAATGCAATAATGAATCCCAAGTAAAATATAGAAGCAAACCGCCAGCAGCTGCGATAAATGCTAAGTACGAAAGAGTAATCCTTCTTCCCCACCGGTCGGCTGTATAGCCCCCAATAAGTGAACCAACCAATCCGGCGAAGGCTGTAAAGAATAACCACCAGGCTGTTTTCCCCATTTCGAACCCTTCATATTTTACTAGGTAAGTAGGTAAAAAGTTGGTTATTCCATAATAGGCAAAATATTGAAATACAGCTGCAACCAAAGCTATGATAAAAGGCTTCCAAAAACGCTTCAGGCCAAACTTCTTTTTAAAACTAGGATTACTAGAATCCCTAATTGTTTTTTCCCATACCTCTGATTCCTTTACATCTCTTCGAAGATATAACGCTAATAATATTGGAAGCGCTGAAATGGCAAAGGTCCACCTCCAACCAATAATAGGTAAAATAAATCCACCCATTAGTGCCCCGATAAAAATCCCGATATATGCTCCTCCATATAGAAGACTGCTCCAAAATCCTCGTTGTTTAGTTGGAACCACTTCACTAACCAATGCCTGGCCTGCACCATATTCACCGCCAAGTCCAAATCCAGCAATGGCTGTCCAAATCACTAACCATGTATAATCAAAAGTAAACGCTCTCATTAATGTTGCAATACAAAAGATGACTAGAGTCCATATCAGGATTTTTTTTCGGCCGATCTTATCTCCCAAAATCCCAAAAATAATTCCACCCAACGCAAGGAAACCCAATTGGACTGAAAACAAAGAAGCAACTTGTTCGGTGGTTAAAGACAGGGATGCAGCCATTGGAATGACTAAAAAACTAAGGACAAAAACCTCATAGTAATCAAAGATCCAGCCAATATAAGCACCAAAAAAAACTTTATACTTGGCGGAGTCCATTTTTTCCGGTTGATTAGGATAATTAGTTGTGCTCAGTATAAGAACCTCCCCGCTTTAAGCATTTTTTGTTGCAATTAAACTCTAGGAAATACTTATAGAAGTCCGGCCAATGAACTCTATCAACAAAAGTCCTTAGGCGGGTTAAGAATACAAGTTTTATAAAGATCGTTACTGATTTATTTATTCGAAATTTTTGATCATTTCTAATGCGGCTTCACATACCTGCATATCATGTGTATAGTGTCCACCACTAACTCCGATACCACCGATCAGCTCGCCATTAATTTTAATAGGAAAACCTCCTCCGAAAATAACCAATCTTTCGGTGTGGACAATTCCATGAAGCAATGGTGGGTCATTCTTAATTTTGTCGTACCATTCATGTGTCGGTCTGTTATAAGCAGCTGCGGAAAAGGCTTTATTCTGCGAAATCTCCAAACTTAACACTGGTGCACCGTCCATTGCCGCAAATGCTTTTATATTACCTGGTTTATCAACAATCGCAATGCTAAACGGGATTCCGAGTTCCTCTCCCTTAGCTAAGGCTGCTTCTAACAATTTATTTGCCAATGCTAGACTAATATTTTTTGTTTCTACTACCGTTTTTAAATTTGTCATGATTCTTTCCCCTTCCAACTATTAAAATTAATATTTTTATACGTTAACAGGCCGACCGCTGCCAAATGCTTCCACGGCAGTGGCTGTTACAGCAACAGATTTAGGCAAACATAAATCGACAATGACATTGGCGATATCTATAGGTCGCAGCCAATTGTCTTTATTCACATCAGGTGCTAAATCAACCATCATCTTTGTGTCTACAGGACCTGGGCAGACAGCATTTACTCTAATTTTGTATGGCTTTAATTCTTCACCCAATGCTTTGGTGAAACCGATGACCGCATATTTTGATGTAATATATGCACTTCGATCGGGACCACCTTTCGTTCCCCAAATAGATGAAAGATTAATAATTACGCCGTGCTTTTTTTCAATCATTTTCGGCACGACTGCCCGTGAACATAAAAAGCTTCCCTTTACATTGACATCTTGTAAAAAGTCCCATTCTACCACGCTTGTTTCTAGAAATGATTTTAAACTCATTACACCAGCATTATTTACTAATATGTCAACGGAGCCGAGTTTTTCTTCTGTTTCTTGTACTGCTTGATAGACATTGAATTCGGAACGAACATCTCCGAAGATGGAGATGGCTTCCCCTTTTAATTCATCCTTAATATAAGCAGCCGTATCTTTGCTTTCCGCTTCGTTATCTGAAAAAACAGCTATTTTGGCACCTTGTTTGGCTAGTAGAATACAGGTTTGCCTGCCTATTCCCCGGCCGCCGCCAGTCACAAAGGCTACCTTGCCTTTTAATTCCAAGAAAATCATCCTTTCCTTTAATGACGTAACATAATGGCTTTTTATCTAATTTTGCTTAAACCTCGAGTTTCTTTGACTGACACACATAGGATACGGCATGTTCCCCGGCCCTGCGTCCAAATACAAGCCCTCTTAATACCGATGTTCCGCCTGGATACTTTCCGTAATACAGCCCTGCCGTTTCACCCACCGCATATAAACCAGGAATGGCATCTTGATCCTGTGATAAGACACGGCCATTTGTGTCGGTAGCCAAACCGCCATTTGTGAAAACATTCGAGCAGACAATTGGATAGGCTATATAAGGTGCCTGATCAATAGGGATTGCCCAATTAGACTTTGGAGGGGTTATTCCGACCGCTTGTTTGCCATCTTTTTTATCCCAGTGAAATTCACCCGGTTGAATGGCGGCGTTATAGGATTCCACGGTAGCTGCTAATTGTTCAGCCGGCACACCAATCTTCTCGGCTAATTCTTCAAGCGTGTCAGCAACTATAGCAGGTTTATCCGTTTCTACTGCGCGCTCATAATTTGGAATGTCATACATTTTTTGATCACCAATCATATAGGCGATATGACCAGGAAGATCATGGAAGATTTTCCGGGCTACTTCTTCATATTGCTCGTCAACAGTTGTTTTTCCCTCATCGACAAAACGGTTTCCATTTTGATCAACCAAAATGAAGTAAGGATAGGTCATGACAGCCGCTTCTTCCCGCTTGCTTCTTGGGTCGACCGGTTCAGCATGGAACGAATCAAACTGGCCAGCTGTTTTTGCCCCGATAGACATCGCCATCCGAATGCCTTCCCCTTTGTTGAATAAGCCGCCCTCGGCAACTGTCCGAATCTTATGGGCATCTCTGCCAACATATTGGGCCATCATCTCTTGATTTCCCTGGAATCCACCGGAAGCCAATACAACTGCTCCGACTGTTAATTGGAGGGATGTTCCGCCTTTTACACGGATCATTAACCCATTGACGGTACCTTCTTCATCTAAAAGTAATTTCCAAGCTGCCGCTTCATAAATAATCTCAACACCCAGTCCACCTGCACGGCGCGCTAATGTGTCAATAATCGCCCGTCCGCCGCCCACTGGCAATAAACGCGGCTTCGATGCGGTTAAAAACATCGTTGGCAGGTAGTCGAACTCAACCCCTTTTTCCTCTACCCACCGTAATGTGCTGCCGGCGTTCTCGGCGAGAGTTTCTATGTACTCTCGATCGGAATAGTTGTCTGAAAAACCCAGCATATCTTCCACGAAGTTGTCGGCTACTTCATCGAGATTTTTCATTCGCATATATGAAGCTGTCCAACGGGAGTTCCCGCCCCTGTGGTCATAATCGGCCCGTTCCAGGATAGCAATTTTTAAGTTTTTATTTGACTTTTTCGCTGTTTCTGCAGCAGATAATGCTGCTGAGGTACCAGCCACTCCACATCCAATAACTACAATGTCATAATCTACTTCTCTCACCACTTCAGCATCCTCCTCTAAATGAGTTGTTACTTATTAATTAATGAATGATTTTCTGCAAACTTGTTTTCCCATTCTTTAATCTGATTGAGTTTAAAGAGGGATTGGCGTTCTTCCCATGTACAGATCAACTCGTGAACATTCTCTTGTGAACCTTCTGCTTTTAAGATTTTTAGTGACTCCGTGATACCTTTAATCGCTGATCGAAGAACGGTATTCGCACAAAGCATGATCTTAAAGCCAATCTCTTCCGCTTCTTTTAAAGAAATCAGCGGGGTTTTACCGCCTTCTACCAGATTAATGATTTGGGGTATCTCGGTTAATGAGCTAGTAATCTGATGCAGTTGTTCCATTGTCGTAGGTGCTTCTACAAAGATGATGTCAGCTCCAGCCTCCGCATATGCATGTGCCCGGTCCAAGGCATCCTCCATCCCATTTACAGCTAATGCATCAGTCCGGGCAATAATCGCCAGGTTTTCATCTTCCCTTGTATCCAAGGCTGCTTTGATTTTTCCAACCATTTCACCTTTTGAAATCACATCTTTTCCATTGAAGTGGCCGCATTTCTTTGGTGAAACCTGGTCTTCCATTTGAATAGCCGCAACACCAGCTCGTTCAAACTCACGAACCGTCCGCATAACGTTAATGGCATTGCCAAACCCTGTATCGGCATCGACGACGATCGGAATTGTTGTTACATCTGCCATGCGAGCTACGATATCAACCACTTCTTTTAAAGAAGTCAGCCCGACATCGGCCCAGCCTAATTGGGCATTAGATATTCCAGCCCCTGTGGCATATATTGCTTTAAACCCCATTTCTTCTATTAATCTAGCAGACATAGAATCATAAGCTCCTGGCAGGATAAATGATCCTCGTTGTTTCAAAAGTTCCTGGAACTTTTTTGTTTTATTCATTTATTGGATCTCCTTTTTTATTTATGCACATTTAAATTTTAGAAAATTAAAACATTAATTACAAAGGTAAAAACTATTCGATTTTTGGCAATTTACCAATAATTTTTACTAGTTTTTCTTTTAGAAAATCAATTTAATAGTTTTTGAAATGGTGAAAAATTTTTAAAAAGAGGTAAAGTGTTTTTTACTTATTAATTTCAAGATTAATGGTGAATTAGAGGTAATTTATTTAATAAGTAATAATCAAGACTATTACTTATCCTGTTCCATACTTCTTCAGGAGCATCTATGTTTGCAAATAAACAACAATCAATAAATTTATTCTTAACTTCATCAAAAGTCACTATAGGAAGGCAACGTTCTATTTGTCTTTTAGTTCCTTAAGGAGTTATTACCTTAATATCACCTTGAGGAAGCCCAAGAGTATTAGGTTGTGTCTGTTCAATCTTTACAAGCTTTGACAATTCTAATACTTGCGAATTCATAAGAGCCTTATCTGGAAGATTATTCAAATTGACATTTCCACGCACAAATGTAAACGCAACCATAAAAGGGATACTAAATTTAGCATCTTGTTATGTTTTGGGATGGCAACGCTCCGGCATTGGATAACATAACATACTTGCCGTTTCATTTACTCCGACTACAAGGTTTTCGATTTGATTGTGTTTTACTTTATTTAGTCCACCTTTTTGGGTTCTGTTCAAAGTTAGCTTTTTGCTAATATTTTTAAAAAAATTTTAGAGTTTTTGCCGTTATATAGCTCTGAATATTTTCTTTTTTTATCTTATCATCCATTCCAAACAAAACTGTATTTCGAAGAGTGTAACCAATCCCTTTCGCTAATTGAATTCCTTCTATCTTCGGTTAACCGCTGGTGCCAAGTAACCGAAACCGCTGAATCACTCTTTAAGAATCGTTCCGAAACATTTAGAAGTGGGATCATTTCGTTTTCACCTGTCACAAATACCTCTATTTCTTGTGAATGACATCCGCTTGTTAACGTAACAGCATATTTGCCCTGACCTGGCAGAGTATAGTAAGGTTTAACTTTCAACGCACCGCCCTCCCATTCGCATCCCACTTCATAGGAACGTCCTAAAAAGGCAGGCAAGTCCTCTACATTTCCCTTTGATAATTTTTCCCGAATGCTTGTTGAACTAATTTTCTCTCCACGGCATTCGACTTTATTGACTTTTGTAACTTTGAGGATTCCGCCTGAATCTCGTTTCAAGCGTTCCATATTCCCTTCACCGCGAAAGCCATACGTATAATCAAAACCAGCAACTGCATGGACCACACCGAGATCGAGTAAATATTTAGCAGCAAACTTTTCTGGCGACAGCGATGCGAACTCCCGATCGAATTCAACAATATAAAAAATATCGACACCAAGTTCAGAGAACAGTTTCTCTTTCTCAGGTAACGGCATTAGATATTCTACTTTTGTTTTTCCATTTGATAAAACGGTTTTGGGATGCGGAAAGAAACTCATTACCGTTAAAAGTAGATTTTCCTCTTTTGCCTTCCTAAAAGCTGTTTGAATGACTTCACGGTGACCGATATGAATGCCGTCAAAAAATCCTAGCGCCATGACGCTCGGTTTTGCCTTTTGCTGCCAGTGTGTCAGATTATCTGGATTCAAATAAATCGTTTCCATGCAGGTGCCTCCTTCTTAGTTCACATTAAGCCTTACCCATTAATCGATACGTCAAAGCCAAATTGTGTTTTTCCAAACGCTTCAACCGAGTCTTCGTAAAGATTGGATCGATGTGTACATACTGCCAAAAGATCGCGTATGAACATTTCGATCGGATCTCCTTTAAACATCGAAAATCCTCCAAGTGTCAACAAAACTTTCACGGCAATGTCCGCTACGTTTTTCGTGATTTTTGCCCTAATTGCAGCAAATTCACCACGTTTATCTTCTTTTCCCATTTCATAGTTTTCTAATAAAGAAATATATTTGTCTAATAGACCTTCTGATTCGTAATATTTAATCGTTAATTCTGCTAATACCCCCTGATGACGGGAATCTTTAGCAGAATTTCCTCCTAATCGGACCCGCTTTTCCGTCCGTTTCTTAAATTCCTCCAATAAACGCTCTGCGCCGCCTAGCGCGACCATAGGGAATCCGATACAAAAAGATGAGAAAAATGGAACATCATAAAGAGGATAGTCTTTATCATAACCTTCAGGAGGTCTGCCTGTACGATCTGCAACAGTAAGCCGTATTAGATGTTGCTTTGGCACATAGACATTATCGACAATTACCTGGTTGCTTCCTGTTCCCCTAAGTCCTAACGTATCCCAATTTTCCACTATTTGTACATCAGATACCGGTAATGTCAGCATGCATAGTTCATTCTCTTCGTTGTCGTCTATTTTTATTCTCACTGCAAGAGAAACCCAGTCGCTATATAAGATTCCGCTTACAAAACTATACTTACCGGTGATCCGAAAACCATCCCCATCCTTTTCCACTTTCCCTATGGGAGCAAAGATATCTGCGATTAATCCCCCCTGATTAATCACTTCTTCTGCTCCCTGTTTCGTCATAAAAGCTACTAAACTATTATGGATGGAATAAAGAAAAGTTAACCAAGCAGCAGAGGTATTATATTTTCCAATCGTGCGGATAATCTGGGAATACTCTCTTAAATTTACTTGAGGCTCTCCGTATTTTTTCGGCAGTAATAACTTGGATAGTCGAGCTTCTTTCATCGCATCAATCACATTTTTTGAAACGGTTTTGTTTTGATCTGCTTCGAGCGCTTCCGATTCTGCAATTTTCCCAACCATTTCTGCCCCTTTTAATAACAAACTCAAATCAGATTTGTTTTCATCCAATACATTGTTTACCATATTTCGCACCCCTTTTTCATTTTTTCTCCAAGTTTATTTTAATGAATTGAAATTCATCAACTTATATCTTTAGACCATCGCTTTCCTTCGCCTTATGGATAAATCGTGCAGCATTTTCACCTGCAATCTTTCCAAAAACAGAACCTGCCATTAAGCCTGCACCACCAGGATAATTAAAGTAGAATAAACCACCTACTAGCTCACCGGCTCCATATAATCCTGGAATCGATTGATATAAAATATCCTGCACCTCGGCGTTCGAATTTATTTTCAACCCGCCAAAAGTAAAGGTGATGCCGCATGTAACAGCGTAGGCTTCAAATGGGCCTTCATCCAGGGTATTTGCCCAATTGGATTTCCTAACCGCCTGCCCTTCTGTACACTTGCCATCCTTGATATTAGGATTAAACGGAATATCAGCCCGGACCGCCTCATTGTACTCCTTCACAGTTTGCAAAAATCCGTTTGGATCGACACCGTCAAGCTTCTCAGCCAATTCTTCCAATGTATCTGCTTTGACTTTTGTTACTTGTTTGCCACGATATTCTTCCCGTAATAGACCAGACACCTTTTGATCAAATATCTGCCAGGCAAATTGCCCAGGCTGTTCCAGTATCAGTTTGCCGTATTTTGCATACGTATAGTTGCGAAAGTCTGCGCCTTCATCAACAAAGCGTTTACCCTCCGCATTTACGATAATGCCAAATGGATAGCTTAGCCTTTGAAAACCTTCTGTAAATTCCGGCAGGTAACGGTCTCCGCCCACCGAATGGCAGCCTGACCAGTTTCCACTGGCAATTGCACCAATATTTAATGCCATTTGAATCCCTTCACCCGTGTTATAACGGCTGCCTCTAGCATGAGCTAAATCCCATTTCGGACCTAAATACCGTGTCCGCATTTCCGGGTTGGCGTGAAAGCCCCCAGAAGCTAAGATTACGGCTTTAGCACGGACTTCCGAGGTTCTCCCTTTATATTTAAAAATAACCCCATGAACTCCTTCGTCATCATGAATCAGTTCTGACGCCATGGCATTAAATAATACTTCCACACCTAACCGGGAGGCTTCCTCGTACAGTGACCCGACTAAACCTGGACCACCGCCGACCGATTCAGCAATCATACCGCCCCAAAATTTGAATTTACCATCTACTTTAAATGCTTGTCGGCCATAAATCGGCACATATCTTATCTTATGGGACACAAGCCATTTCATCGTTTCAAAACTATTGCCAGTTAGGAGTGATGCGAGCTCTGGATCGGTGCGGTATTCCGTCATTCGGCACATATCATGAAAAAATTCTTCTTCCGGGTAGGATCCGAAGTCTGTGTTTGCAAAATCTTCCGCTGTAAGGTCAGGCATGATTTGTTTTAAATCTTCCTCGCCGTCATAAGCAAACCGGATGGAACCATGCGTGTATGTGCTGTTTCCGCCTTTTTCGGATTCCGGGGCCTTTTCAAGTACCGTGACCGAAGCACCATTTTCTCGTGCAGATATGGCTGCACACATAGCGGCATTACCTGCTCCAACAACCACTATATCTGTTTCAAACTTTCTTATTTCAGTCACAAACCTCTCCCTTTCTTTTAAAAAAGCTGACTCAATATGGTGATGAGTCAGCACTTTATTTAAGCTTCAATGGTCGGCTTATTCATTTCCTTATCCATCACGGAATCCCCCCAGTAGGTGTTACCAATCGAGTGCTCTTCTTCTGTCCATTCAACAGGCTCCCAATCGGGCTCAAATATTAAATAGGAACCGCTAAACAATTCCACTCGGCAGCCGCTGCCAGGATCTAATACATAGAGATAAAAAGCTTGAGATACACCATGCTTTCCAGGTCCGATAAAATTAATCCCGTTTTCTTTTAAAATATCAGCAGCCCTTAAAATGTCTTGGGCGTTATCATGCCAATAAGAAATATGATGCAGCTGGTTTGGTGTTTGCGCCTGGGGTCTTGAAATGACAGCAATATCGTGTACCAAAGGAGTAACACTCATCCAGCCCGCAACTGTTTTACCACTATTGTATTTAACATATTCCCGAAGCTTAAAGCCTAATTGGCTTCCCAAGTAGTCAATAATTTCGCCTACATCCATCGAAGTAGCAATATTAACATGGTCAAACCTTCTAGGTGAGCAGCCGCGCGCCCAGGCTTTATAGGTCTGATTTTTCAAGACGGATCGTCTCTTTTCATCTGCCTTCGGTTTTTCTACGTCATAATAGATTTCGAAAGAATGATTACTCGGCAGTTTAAACCGGATGGCCCGTCCTTGCCCTGTCTCTTCGCCTGCTTCAATCCATCTGACTTCTGTTCCAGCTTGTTCTAACAGCTGCGCAAACCCTTCGACATCCTCAGGACGCTTGGTTCTCCAGGCAATGTGATCAATATAGCCTCGCGCGCCCCTTGTAAGGGAAAGCGTATGATGTTCAAAGTCGCCCCAAGCACGCAAATAATAGATCCCATTTTTCTCTTCGGTTACTTCCAAGCCTATTACATCTCTGAAAAACCACAGTGATTTTTCAAGGTCGGGTGTAACAAGCGCCACATGTCCCAGCTTTGCAATTTCCGGTAAAGTCATTCCCAAAACCTCCATTAGAGTTTATTAGAAAAATAATCTTGGATTAATTGATTAAAACTATCTTTCTGTTCAATTTGCGTCCAATGTCCTGTTTGACCGTAGACATGAAGCTGGGCATTTGGCAAATAAGATAGCAGGTAATAGCTTGACTCAATTGAGCAAACCATATCGTCTCGTCCGTGTACTAATAAAATAGGGTGTTGAATTCGTTTTAAAGCCGTAACCGGTATCGGAACAGCAGCAGTAGCAAAGATGGCATCATTGGATCGTTGAATTTCCGGACGCATCGCAGTTTCATAACGGGATTCTGCCAGGGCATCAATTTCCGGTGCTAGTTTTTCAGCATCATAGACAAACCAGCTCATAATCTGACGCATTTTCTTTTCCGACGGATTATCATAGAATCCCTTCGCACGGGCAAGCTCCGTACTAAGTTTGGTATTAGGTGTCCCGCCCGGTCCCATTAAGACAGCACTTCTAAACCGTTCCGGATGCTCCAAGAGTAATTCAAGAGCGATCGAACAACCTAACGAATTGCCCACTACATGAGCTTTTTGAATTCCCAATTCATCCAACAGTTCGATGAGTTGATTGACCCAAAGGTCGGTCCAGCCCTGGCGATTCTTTGGCAGCGTTTCGGGATGGCTGCTATTGCCGAAACCAAGCAGGTCCGGAGCAAGGCAATCATAGTGCTCACTGCAGGCATTTAATGCATAGCGCCAATTCGCCCATGCATAGACACCCGGTCCAGATCCGTGTAAAAATAAAATTGCCTCTGAGTTTCCTTCCCCTGTACGATTAAGAAATGTTTCAAAGTTTTTGGTTTTAATTACTTTTTGTTTGATCCGATCCAAATTAAATTCTCCCCTCTTTAAGTAAGGCGTTAATGAAACCCTTTACATTTCTTTACAATCTAGTTCTTGATTAAATTTTAAAAAATTGAGTATTTTAATTCTAGAGAAAAAACCATTTGATTTATTTCTATTTTTAACTATTTTTTATTGGTTTTGGTAGAAATTTTATACGTAAAAAAATCCGGGTTTTACGCCCGGACTTAAGTACGGTAACCTAATGACTCTATTAATTTGGTACTTCTATGATACTGTCTTCTACCATATCTGACTTATTATTAGGGAGTAATTTAAGTGTAGTAAGAGTAATCAAGCTGATTAGAAGAAAGCCAGCAATGATAAACATGGCTTGAGTAAAATTGAAAATGCCCATAATCATCGGCCCCACAAATCCCCCTAATGAGGAAAGAGTGCTTACTAACGCGATGCCAGCTGGTGCCGTTGATTCAGAGAAAAAGAAGGTAATATAAGCATAAAAAGTTCCGGATATCCCATATAGTCCTGCTGAAGTAATCGAAAGCATTAAAACCATCATTGGAACACTTGACACGAATGCACAACCTAAAAAGCCTATCATCGCCACTGTTACACATGCTGCTAAATGCCTTTTGTGTGAATTCGTTCGGTCTGCATTCCAACCCGTAAACAGAATAGAGGGAATAGCTATAATGGAAGGAATCATGGCTAGCCATCCGATCTGCAGATTGGTTGTAGACGAGGCAGATAAAGATTTAATGATCGTTGGCATCCAGTATGACAAGGCATTGACTGCAATAAAACCAGCTATATTAAATAAAGCTAACTTCCAAACTTTTGAATCCTTCAACATACCTAAATGGGAGGTTTTATTTAACTTCGCACTCAAGGATCGCTCCTTGTCCAATTCCCCTTCGAGCCAAGTCTTTTCCGCTTCGGTTAACCACTTCGCATTGGCAGGTTTATTGGTCAAATAAAATAAAACGACAATCCCCAAAAGTACAGCCGGTATTCCTTCCATAATAAACATCCATCTCCAGCCTGCTAAACCCCCCCACGTAATGGTGTCCATAATCCAAGTTGACAGTGGTGCTCCAATTAACGCACTTAATGGCAAGGCAACGAAAAATAACGCGGTTGCCCGCCCCCTCTCACGGCTTCGAAACCAATAGGTTAAGTAAAGCACGATTCCAGGAACAAAGCCTGCCTCAGCTGCGCCCAGTAAAAACCGTAAAATGTATAAGTGAGTGGCGGATTGAATAAATGCTGTTAAGATCACCACAATTCCCCACGAAATCATAATTCGTGAAATCCACAATTTAGCCCCTACTTTGTGCATAATCAAATTACTTGGAACTTCAAAGATAAAATAGCTGATAAAGAATAAGCCTGACAGTAAGCCGAATGCCTCTGCGGTTAAGGCCAAATCAGCATTCATTTCTAAGGCAGCGTAGCCCATATTAACCCTGTCCAAGAAAGCCACAACATATAAAAGTAAAATAAACGGCAAAATTCTTTTCATCGTTTTCTTGACCGTACTTTTTTCAATCGATTGACCTTGATTCAATATCGTTTCCCCCTATCCATTAATGAAAACCCTTACATCTAATGATTTTAGAAAATTCAATCATTTTTTTCTAGAATAAATAGTAGTTAACTTCTTGTGATTTTTAAATAATTTATATTGGAAATGATTTTTCGGTAATTTTTATTGGTTTTTCAAACAAAAAAAGCACTCCTCTTGATGGAATGCTTAGCAGGATTATATTTCTAGTTCCCCTAATGCCAAAAGTGAATCTAAAATTAACTGCAACTGATAACTTTGTGTGGAATCACGTAAATCTTTATGAAGCAGGCTTTCAATTTTATTAATTCGATACATAAGCCCACTCATGGATAAGGCCAAATCATCCATCGTTTGCTGCAGTTTACCTCCATTCGCTAGAAACACATAGAGGGTTTTAACTAATTCCTTTTGTTTGGCCTCGCCTAGTTTAAAGAGCGGTCCTAATTCTTGTTTGGCTATTTTCTTAATTCCGCTCACATTTTTGGAATTAATCAACACACCGACAATTCCTAAATCTTTAAAATGAATTATCTTCTTTCCTGTTGCCATCCTTAAGGCAATCAATGATTCTTCTAAGGTTTCCATAACACTCTCAATCTCTTCAGAGGAGTCACTAATTCCCATTTTACATTCATAGAGGGAATGCGTTGTTTCAACATGCTTTATCATTTTACCAAGATGACTTAACAGTTGAGCTGATTCGGGGATCAGCATAATAATTTGACCTCCATACTGGCCAATTAACGCTTTATACCCCTGGATATCTAAATACTTGGCAATGGTCTCGAGAAATTGGTCGTATTGGTCTTTCCTAAAGCCTGAGGTATTCCCCTTTTCCTTTAAGTCAAATGCTGCCACATAAAACGGTTCTTCTAAATTAATACCCATGTACCTGCCTCGATGAATCACCTCTTCTCGGGCAGAATATTGGCGTTTTAGGATTTGCTCCAAAAAGTAACCCTTCATTTTTTCCAGAGCTTCAAAGCTGGTTTTTTCATTCAAGAGATACAAGGAGGCGGCATTTGCTACCCGTTCAATAAACATGATGTTATTGTCTTCTGTACTAGTCTCTGAACGTTTGGGATAGAGGAAGCTGCAATAACCAATTACCTTTTTTTGGACAATAATCGGTGTGATCAGGCGTTCTTGGTGTACTGTTTTCAATCTAGTTGTTTCAGTAAACAATGGCAGACTCGGATTGTTTTTTCGACTTTTTCGGACCAAACTATCTTTTAATTCGAGACTTAAGTTTTCGTAATCTTCTTTATTGATTCCTGCATAAGCAATTTTTTGGAAGCCTAAATCTTCAATGGAAATGGGCAGGCCTAGTAGTGTAAAGGTAATGTCAGCTATGTCTTGAAGATTACTCCCATTAGAGACACTTTCCGTTAATTTTTTATGGAATTTGGAAACCATTTCAACAAGTTTGCGCTGCTCTAATAATTGCTCGTAGGTATACTCCAGTTCCTCGATGATATTAATTTCGTTATAAAATTTTAATTCCTCTTGAATCTCAGCACTCCAATCTTCCTGCAGCCTCGCTTCGAAACAGCATTCGAGGTCCCCCTTGGCAATACAGCTAATTTCTTTTACAATGACACTTTTTTTACAAACAGTAGACATATACCCGCTAGCATAGCCGGTTAAGGTATGACAGGCTGGAATATCTGATTGACCATGATGCTTTAGGTGTTCGTTTGCTTCAAAGGAATCAATCCATTTTCCTTTGCCAAGGATCGATTTGATCGTGTCAGAATCGCTCATTTCGATAATTCGTTCCGATTGAATATCCTTAATATGGCCTGTGCTTAAATGAAGGATCGAAGCTTGCTGAAGGAGTTCATCAATATTGGAAGTTTTTTTCATTGCTTCCTCGGCATCGGTAACACCAAGACTCCAACCGTAACGAAGCAGAAATCCCTTTGCCCTTGTCATTCCCAAATTCTCAATAATGCCTTTACGTAACAGTCCAAATGCGGAGGAAGTGGTGATCATTTTTTTATTCTTTTCTTCACTAGTAGTTAGCTCCAGTATATTAGCCAGGTTTCCCTTCATGGCTACACCCCTTATCGACTAATTAGAATAGAAGCATTCTTTATACAAGAAAGACTCCTTATTGTTTCATACAAGGAGTCTTTCACATCGTTATTTAAGCGTTACAGCATCTTCTTCGGTTAATGAACGGTAACGGCCGCTGTAAAAAATGAGCGGTTCGGCATCTTCAAGCTGAATATCTGTTACCCTGCCAATAAAGAGGGTATGGTCCCCCTCCACATGTTCGGCTGATACCTCACAAGCTATTTGGGCAACCGCACCAGCTAATACCGGCTTCCCATCAAGGCGGTCAAAAATTACCTCTCGATGCTCTTTTAGCTGGCCTGCAAAAATCATCGACAGTTCTTGTTGATTTGCCGCTAATATATTCACAGAGAATGTCTTACTCTGTTTTATTTTTTCAAGAATACGAGCCTTTTCCCCAATCGAAATGACAACCAGCTTTGGGTCGAGTGAAACAGACATGAAGGCGTTCGCTGTCATTCCATGTACATCTCCATCCATATCAGTGGCAATCACGGTTACACCTGTTGCAAATTTCCCCATTGCTGTTCGAAATTGACGATCATCCATCCCTTTGTTCCCCTTTCTATCGATAAACTTTGTCATATTAAAAACGCTATGCTTCAATTGTCGGATTGTTTTCTGGCTTATTGTCCATTTGGTCGCCCCAGAATGTAAAGCCGATATCCAACTCATCCAATGTCCATTCAATCGGCTCCCAGTCAGGTTCAAAAATTAAGTAACCGTTTGTAAACAATTCCACTCGTAAACCGCTGCCTGGATCGATAGCGTAGATATACATAGCTTGTGAAATTCCATGCTTACCAGGTCCTTTAAAAAAGATCCCATTCTCTTTTAAAATATCGGCGGCTCTTAACAGGTCCTGAGAATTATCGAGCCAATAGGAAATATGATGGATTTGATGTGTTGTTGGTGAGAATGGATCATGGCTGACGGCGATATCATGAACCAATGGCGTTACACTTAACCAAGCCCCAATTAAGGAATCATCCGGTGCTTTTACGTATTCCCTCATTTTAAAGCCTAATTTCTCCTTTAAGTAGTCCGAAATAACATTCGCTTTGAGAGATGTTAACAGGTTTACGTGGTCAATTCGTCGTGGCGATACCCCGCGTGCCCAGGACTTATAGGTCTGATTCTTCAAGACGGAGCGTTTTGATGGCTCAGCTAACGTTTTCTCCATATCATAATAAATTTCAAAGCGGTGTTCACTCGGTAATTGAAAGCGGATGGCTCTGCCTTGCCCGGCCTCAACTCCCGCCTCAATCCAAGTAACTTCTGTCCCCGCTTCTTTTAATAGATTAGCAAAACCTTCTACATCCTCAGGGCGCTTGGTTCTCCAGGCGATATGGTCGAGATGATTTTTGTCTCCTGCTGTGACTGAAAGGGTATGGTGTTCAAAATCTCCCCAGGCACGTAAATAATGGGTCCCGTCTACCACTTCAGTTTCTTCGAGGCCAATGACTTCCATATAAAACCAAAGTGACTTCTCTAAGTCTTCCGTCACTAATGCAACATGTCCTAACTTTGCAATCTCTGGTAAACTCATTTTGAATCCTCCTAGACTATTATTTAATAGGAAAGCCCTTACATTTTTTTAAAATTTGCGCTTGCTGTTGCCGTTGCTCTAGAAGTTTTGTTTATACAAAATAAGTGTTAGGCTCCTGTCCGCACAGTATTCTGCCGTAAGTTTCTATTAAACTAGATGGCGTAATAAAGCCGTGTAAATGCATAGTCAAGAAATCCCGATAAACCCTTTGTAATGCGTTCGTCTCATAGGTAAACATCGAACCTACTCCAGCAACAAGGAGATCAATCGCTTCCTTACATAATTGATTTACATAACCAAAGTCCGCTTTAACTTTGACAATTTCAGCTCTATCCATAACGATTCCCCGGTCTGCATAGTCATCAATTTTGTCTACAGCCCGATAGAGATGAAGTTCTGCAGAATCAATTTTAAGCTGTGCCTGCGCAACCTGCAGATGAGTGATCGGTGCCTCATTTTGCTTATTGTAGAAGGTGTTTCCAATCCCGGCCTTTGGAAGTCTCTCCATATATAAATCCATTGCAGCCTGAGCAAGTCCTAATGCCGGGGCAACGATCGATAAGGTTAGAGAAGGCACAAAGGACGAACGATATAAACCAACATCCTTAAGCGGATCAATTAAATAATGTCCTTTACTTGCCAGCCGATCCAACGACACGCGATGTTCAGGAACAAAGACGTTTTGGATTTTGCAGCTATTACTGCCTGATCCCTTAAGACCCATTACATACCAGTCATCTAGTACTTCTAACTCGTCCCGAGGAATAACCATAATCGCCATCTCGATCCCGCCGTTGTCATCGACAAGCGGGAAGCCAAAATAGCACCAGTCAGCGTGGGGACTGCCTGAAACAAACGGCCATTGTGCTTCTTCGATAAAATAGCCGCCATCTACCTTTTTAATATTGCATTTGATTGGCTTAAAGTTACCGGCCAGCACTACATCTTTTCCAGGAGGGTAAATTTCGCTTAGTGCTTTTTGACCAAACGTATAAGAGATCATATAATCCCTTATATTACTTAACGCCACAAACCAGCCCGCCGATCCATTTCCTCGCGAAATTTCCGTTACAACCTCGGAATAGGTCCGCATATTGGTTTGATAACCGCCAAAGAGATGGGGACGTAACACTTTAAGGGTGCCTTTATTTTTCATTTCCTCAATTATTGCCTGAGGTAAGGTATTTGTTTTTTCAATTTCCTCACTATGTTCCCGTAATGTTGGGATCAGGGACCGAGCATTCTCCACCAATTCTTTTTTTAATTCAACCACACTTTGCTCCATTAATAGGACCTCCTGGATTAGTAGTTTTTGGACTAGCTTAGGATATGCCGCTTTAGTTCAATGCCCTGATAATTTTCACCAACCAGCTTGGCTACTCGACGCATATGTTTTTCCATCAGATTTTTAGCCAGCTTGCTGTCATTTTCCTTCAGGTAATAGAAAATCATCCAATGCTCGATTTGTGATTGTTGCCGCCGGTCACTTGTGAATAAGTCCTCCGGGTTTCCAACAAAATTCAGATAATCCCAAAGCTGTTTTGCCAAGTTGAAGGTATAGGTTAACTTAGAGGCTTCATAGATTGTGCGGTGAAAGTCAATGTTGAGGCTGCCATATTCTTCAGCAGACAATTCCGGTTGATCCATTCGTTCTAAAATGGACTCCATATAGGCAAATTCTTTTTGCGTTAATAATAATGCCGCTTGCTCGGTCATCAATGCATCCAGATTTGCGCAGACCAGCAGACGTTCTAATACTTCTTCAGGGTCAGGTCGTTTCACATAGACACCTACTTGTGGAACGATTGAAAGAAAGCCTTCTTGTTCCAGCTTGGATAGCGCTTTGTGTACTGGTGTCCGGCTCATCTTTAAGGTCTCGGAAATTTCATTCACATTAATGGCGGTATCGGGCTCTAAGATCCCTTCGATAATTAATCTTTTTATATAACGATAAGCATTTTCAATTTTCATCACATACACCTACTAGTTTTCAAGGATTTAGTTACCCCTATATTATGGTAATTTTTTCATGAAGTCTATTATTATCTAAACGATTAATAATAGGGGAGCAACGGTGTATGGGAAGGTTGATTTTAAAGTTCACCGTTGAAAAAATCGGATGTTAATTTGATAAATCTTTCTTTTTGCTCTACCTGTGCCCAATGGCCGCAGCGTTTAAAAATGTGGAGTTGAGCATTTGGCAGATAGTCCATAACATAAAGACTGCTTTCCATTGGGACAAATCGATCTCCATGTCCATGGATAAGTAAGATCGAATGGTCCATTTGTTTTAATGCAGAAGGTGGGATTAGCATATCTGAAAGATGTGATTTGGTGAAATTTTCCTCGTAAGATCTTCGTACTTCCGGTTTTAAAAACATCTCTAATCGCTCGGCCACTATGGCGTCGAGTTCATTTTCAAGCACGCTTTTATCATATAAGAACCAGCTTAATAAGTTTTTAAAGGCTACCGGATTAGGATCCTTATGGAAGTTTGCCAGTTTGGCAAGCTCTGGAGTTGGTTCCGTTAACCCACCGCCAGCCCCCATTAATACCACACGTTCAAATCGATTCGGAGCATACATAAGGAGATGCAGGGCGATCACACCTCCGAGGGAGTTGCCAACCAAGTGGGCTTTTTCAATCTCTAACGTATCCATTATGGATAAAACTTGCTGCACCCGCTCACTCATCCATTCAGCGCCATTTTTTGGATATTCTTCTGGGTGGTCAGTTTGACCAAATCCAAAAATATCAGGTGCGATGACATAAAACTTTTCCTTAAAATGCGGTAAGATATGCTTCCAATTTGTGTTTGCACTTGCCCCTGGTCCGCTTCCATGAAGAAAAATAATCGTTTCAGCTGTTTTTTCTCCACCCTCATGGATATAAGTCTGATAGTTTCCAGTCTCAATTTTCCTCGTATTAACAAATGTCATATTCCTACCTCCATTCTGCACAATCATTGTCTTTTACTCACTACTAAAATTTTAATTGTTTAATTTTATCCGATTTTAGAGTTAAATAGTCAAATTAAAGCGCTTTCTTTAACTAACTATAATTCTACCTTCACCCACTTTCACTTGTCAATATATTCTAACTATTTTTTATTTTCAGTTCCATCCGTACTGTTTTAAACCAAAAAACAGTAAAGCTAAAATAATGAAACATACTCATTTCATCATTTCAGCTTTACATTTAGTAGTTTATAAGGATTATTGTCCGATGGTCACTTCTAAATCTCTTTTTGGGGCTCTCACCGTTAAAGCCCAAATTACGGATAATACAATTAACCCAACAGCACTTACCGCTAAAGGAAATCTGCCAATTCCTTGATGAAACAGATTTTGAACTACTTGGAACCCAAATGGCCCAAGAATTCCGCCAAGCCCTTGACCGACAACCACTAAACCAGCTCCGGATGCCGCTCCAGCCGGTGTAAGCTCGGTAACCCTTGTAAATACTCCTGGCAGTCCAACCCCCATCGCAAAGCCGCCGACTAAGCTTCCGGCAAATATGACTGGTAAGGAAGGTGCAAAATAACAGATCGCCATCCCAATTCCTGTTATGATGACTGCAATCGGCAAGTAATAATTCGGCAGCTTATGCTTGATTTTCCCAAATAGAAACCCGGCAAGCAGTGTTCCAAAGGTAAAAACAGAGATAGCCAAGCCCGCCTCAGTTGCACTTCCTAATTTATCTGCTTGAATAACAACGGAAATATTCGTAACATATCCAAAAATGAGTCCTGAGTATAAAACCTGTCCAAGGCACACCCAATAGATTGCTTTTGGTAATTTCACCTTTACCCGAGTTTCATTTCCTGCTGATTCAATCGGCTGTTTCTTTTCAGGCTCCGGCAAATAAAGAATCGTTACAGCTAAGATCCAAATTGGGAAGAGGTACGTTAAAAACCCATATTGCCAGCCATAGGCATCAGCTAAAATCCCACCCACTAGCTGAAAAAAGATAGCCCCAATACAGGCGATCGTGGAGGTCCCAAAGCCAATTAAGAAATCTCTTTCTCTACCTTCAAAGAAATCAGTAATTACATCCACTGATAAAGGCATAGTAATTCCAACACCTAACCCTAAAACTCCCCTCATCGCAATAATCAATGGCAGACTGTCCATAAAAGTTGGCAGCGTACCACCGATGATGAATAGACCTAGACCAACAAAAAGAAGTGTTCTTTTCTTAAACGTTTTGGAAAGTTTGCCATAAAAGAGGGCTGGGACTATTTGAATTAATCCTGGAAAGGTTGCGACTAGCATGACAATCGTCGGGTCGTAGTCTGGAAATGCTTTAATAATATCTGCCATGATCGATCCTGCTACCCCTGCAGCTACATCTTGGAATGCAAGAATTACAACCAAAAACTTAAGAAAATTTCTACTGATGGTCTTCATTGCCATTGTGGAACCTCCTATAATCTAAAATAGATGCAAAGATGTTACCCAGAGGTGATTATACAGAATAGCTTTCTGTTGCTTTGTTGGCCACCAAGAACAACAGACAAAAAGTCATAGCTTACTAAAACTAAAATTTTAACATTACATATTTTGGATAATAACTGAACAAAAATGGTAAAAAAGCGCTTTCTTTTACTAACTGTAATTCTACATAGGCCAAATATACTTGTCAATATATTCAAAATATTTTTATTTTTAAAAAAAGTGAACGTTATTTCGCAAAAACACAAAAAATACGCCGAATTTTTTCAGCGCATTTTTCCCTTACGGTTTCTAATAAAATTTTACTATTAAACTGTCTATCTGCTTCTTTTTTTTGATAACTATCTACATTATTAGGAAAAAATTATTGAATGTAATTATTCTCCTGCCAGCGTGCGGTATTTTCCACTAAAATAAATGAGCGGCTCAAAATCTTCGATGTGGATGTCCGTTACCCTGCCGATGAACAAGGTATGGTCTCCCTCGATATGTGCCGCAGAAACTTCACAAGCAATTTGTGCAACTGCACCGTCTAAAACGGGAACCTCCCCTAGACGTTCAAACTTAACCTCTTGATGATTTTTCTGCTGTCCAGCAAAAATCATCGATAAGTCCTGCTGTGAACTACTGAGGATATTAACTGAAAATTTTCCGCTTTGGTTGATTTTTTCAAGCATCTGAGCTCTTTCAGAAATCGAGACAACCACAAGTTTTGGGCTCAATGATACTGACATAAAGGCATTAGCCGTCATGCCATGTACACTGCCCTCCACTTCTGTAGCCACTACCGTTACCCCGGTAGCAAATTTGCCCATCGCGTTGCGAAATTGACGATCATCCATCCTCACAACTCCTCCTCATCCACCTAGATTAGTAATCATGATTCCAAAGCAGGCTGAAAATAACAATATATTTAACGCTAAGCCAATTAATGCCCCCTGCCCCATACGAGTCTTTCCTTTTGTGAAACAGACAATTGGAATAACAATCAAAGCAATCGCGGCTAGTAATAGATAAGGAAAAAATAAACCTGAGAATACTAGTAAGATCAATAATCCAAGCAAATATATTCCAACTGTAATCCCAATCCCCACCCAAAGTTCCTTTAAGGCTCCTTTTGGTTTATTTCCTTGATTTGGATTCAACTAGAGGCCCCCCTATCTCTCGTTATCAACGAAGATCTTTCCTTCGAGTTCCGCTTGGATCTTTTTTAATTCCAATTCTTTATCATCCCGATAAAATAAATTATAAGTATCAAACGGAATAATTCTGCCATCAGGGTGTGCAATATGAACACAGGACTTTTTTACGGAACGGACATCAAAGTTGTAGGCGTCTAAAAACTGCATGATTATAACTCGAAAAACATTATCATAACCAATCTGTCTAGGCATTGACACCTTTGGGAGACAGCATAATAGATCCTGCAGTGATAATGCCGAAGAATCCGGTGAATGATTAAGGGAGAACAATTTAAAAATCATATTTTTAACATGATCGTCCTGTTCAAATACAATCGTATTTCGTTCGCCCTCTAGCAGGATGTTCGGATTTATTAAACCTGTTAAAGGAGTAACTGTATCGTTTTGTTTTAACGCGTATCCCATCGCCAAACAATCGGGGTGGCATGGGACAGGTATGATGTCTTTTGATCCAAATACATTCGACTGGTCGATAATCATTTGCCGCACTTCACTTAAAGTTAGACGGTTTGTCGATGGGTCGTACTCTTCCAATCTGCCGGCCGCTTGGATGGGCTGGAAGGTTACCCCTCTTACACATTTCTGTTTTAAACCGTATTGAATGATTTTTCCAACCTCGTGGTCGTTCAATCCCTTTTTCAGCGTTACTACCAGCGTAGTCGAAATGTTGTAATCATTTAAATTTTCAATTGCCCGCTGCCTAACGTCTCTAAGGTCCACGCCCCTTAATTCTTCGAGTGCATCTTTTTCAAAACTATCAAATTGTAGATAGATTTCAAATCCGGGGGAATAGTTGGCAAGTCGTTTTACAAACTCTTTATCGGCCGCAATTCGAAGACCATTCGTATTAACCATTATATGCCGGATTGGCCTTGATTTTGCCAAGTCAAGAATGTCAAAAAACTGGGGATGGATAGTAGGCTCCCCGCCGCTGATTTGAACAATATCCGCATGCCGTTCATTTTTAATGATATTATCGAGCATAAATTCAATTTGCTCTAAGCTCCGGAAACTTCCTTTTTGCGGTGAGGATTCTGCATAGCAGATGGGACATTTCAAATTACAGCGTTCCGTTACTTCTAGGAGTGTTAAACAGCTATGCTGCTCATGATCGGGACATAGGCCGCAATCATATGGACAGCCATACTTAATCGGGGTATTCCAGCGATAGGGCATTTCAGATGGTTTTATAAACTCTCGGCACCATTTATAATAGGCAACATCTGTTGATATTAATACTTTCTCTCTTCCATGCTTCATACAATGTTTCAATAAATATACTTTTTCATTTTCAATGATAACTTTTGCTTCTACTTTTCTTAAACAGGTGGAACAAATACTGTTCGTTAGTTCATAAAATAAATAGGGACGGTTAGGCATGGATTTCCCTCCTTTTATCCGATTGTTTTTTTGAGACAAGCCATATGTAATAGAGGATACCTAGTAAACTAGCGAGTTGGATATTATTAAGTATCCAATACGGGTGTGGAGTTGGTTTTATAAAATCAATCATAAAACGGAAAATCAGATAGCACAGCATAAATAATTGGAATAACAAACCTTCCCAGCCCAGCTGCTTTCTTTTTAAATAAAATAAAACTACTACAAGTAAAAGTAAGAAGCAGATTTCATAAAGTTGGGTTGGATGCCGCTTCACACCATCACCAAAATCTATTCCTATAATCCAAGTTGTAGAGACACCATAAGTATGATCATCTAACCCTGTTAAAAAGCAGCCAATCCTGCCAATCATCATCCCTACTGCTAAGGGCAGGACGAAGTCATCTCCGGTTGAACGTGTCCAGCCAATCAGCTTTTTGACCGTTTCAACGCCAATCAATCCACCTATTAATCCGCCTACAATGGTCTTTCCTTCTGCCAGGTAAACAAAATTATTCCAGTTCTCCACTGTCTTTACCGGATCTTCAAACCAATAAAGGACCTTTGAACCTATGGCAGCTCCTAATGTGGCACCAACAACTACCCATATGGCCTTATCTAAAGGGATTCTCCCCTTATTCCTTGTATAAAGATAAACACGGAACCCGATAAAATAAGCTACCGTTTCAAATAGTAGATGCGGGTGGATCCCAAAAATATAGAAAGGGAAATGCACCAATATCCCTCCTTCCAATAAATGCAGGGTCTATTCTATATTATCAGAAAATTCAGCCCAACAGTTTTATTTTTCCAATTTTCTTTTTACTTTCCGGTACATTCGATAGCCTTTACGGATACCGTCTACAACAGGAAAAGGAATCGGGGGGTGATATTTAAATAGGAAAGGTCGATAAATTTTGTAATAAGCTTTTTTCAAATCATCCCACTTTCGGCAATAACCCTGTTTATAGAAATCAGATACGTCCACAATATAGCCTCTTCCTTCAAAAATGACGACGTTTTTTCCGTGGACATCAAAGGGATTTAAACCAACTGATCGGGCATATTCCAAGCCGAGGTCGATATCCTTAATCACAACCTTAGGGATCTGAACTCCTTTTATCACTGCGTTAAATAATGTAATGCCTTCAAGTTTTTTTAAAATCAAATAATTGTCTCCATATGCATAGAGCCTGGAAAAGGATTCATGGTTTCCTAGTTTTTTATATACTTCGATTTCCTTTACTAGCTCCTCATGATTACGCCCATACACTTTTACGACCACTTCAGGGTAAGACTCATGTAAAAAAACCCCTGCATAATTGCCACAGCCAATCGTCCTCCAGGAATGGGAGCGGTTTTCTACAATGATTGGATCAAATGGACTTAAGACCGATAAGTTTACGTTTGGCAGTAATTCGGTTTCAATTAATTTTACATACTCATTTATATTCATAAATACACCTTCTAAAAAAATTTGTACCCTATTTGTAAAAATAGACTCTTAGTCTGAATTCTACCAAAAATATTTCTTAATTCTAGATATTTCTTTTCGACCAATATACAATAAAAGAAATATTTGCTCTGACTTCTATTCTAAATTGAAATGGTGAAAAAAAGAGGTGTGTCGATGACTTTTCCGAATTTAGAAACCAAAAGATTAAAATTAATTGAACTGACCCATCAACATATGAATGCGGTTTATGAGATACTATCATTAGATGAAGTGACCCGTTTTTATGGAACCAGCAGTTTTACATTACAAGCAGAAGCCACCCGGTTAATTGATATTTATTACAAAAATTATATTGATAAGCGGGGAATTCGCTGGGGGATCAAGTTAAAGGAAAATCAACGAATTATTGGTACCGTTGGTTTAAACATGTTAAATCTTAAAAATAAACGAGCTGAAATCGGGTATGAACTACACCCTTATTTTTGGAGAAAAGGTATTGCTACAGAGGCTTTAAGGGAAGTACTAAAATTCAGTTTTAAACAGCTGGGTTTAAATCGCGTGGGTGCGGTTGTTTATCCAGAAAACGAGGCATCCCTAGCATTACTTGATAAATTAGGTTTTACAAACGAAGGGTTACTGCGTGGCTATATGTACCAGGATGAGCAGTTCCATGATACGTTTATGTTGTCTTTATTAAAACTAGAATGGGAAAAAAGCCAGGAATAATTCCTGGCTTTTTATTCTTCAAAGTAATTCTTAACAGCTTTTGGATTTTTTACATCTCCATCTTGATAATAAGGATTATTTTCAAACCCATTTTTCGGATCAAGATTAGTTTTGATCACAATCATCGGCGTTGGCGTGCTTTCAAGAATAATCCGATCATTTAATTGATCAAAATCAGGCATTTTTTTATTTCCAGGTTGTCGCGGCTCCATAGTAGCACCTCCTAGAATCTAGCATGCCCTGAGTTTTTTAGGAATCATTCATTAAAAGCACATTTATTGGCAGTAATTCTAATTATAAAAATACATCATATAATCATAAGAAAAGAAAAAAACTAGGAAGTATTACCTTCCTAGTATCTTTATTCTTCTTCCCCGCCGACTAAGAAATCTGGGTTTAATTCCTCAAACTCTTCGTCATCCACGTCTAATCCCCAATCATCGTCATTGTCTTTGCAGGCTTCATGGCTTACTCGGACACAAACCTTTGTTTCACCAATTACTTCAACAAGGAATTCCCTTTCGACATGGACGATGATGCGGTTACCATTAGGGGAGATGACAGCTTCACAGCAGTTAGGCTGCTGTAACACTCGAGCACTAATTTCATTGTCATCGAGGCAATCATTGTCACGATACTTTAACTTAATGACATCTGTGTACTGAACGCGTTCAGTCACCACTTCTGTTTTGGTATTATCATTATATGAGTACCAAACGTTGATATCATACGAGCCGTGTATCTCTACCGTTTTGCCAACTTTTTTCGCATTGTATTTATGGTTGATGATCCAACAGCCAAGAATACTTGTTGGATTATGCGCCGGGCTAATCGTATGATTGGACTGGGTGAATTTACGTCCTTTCGCTACTACGGCCTTCGTAATTATCTCTCTATATTCTCCCATTTCGCGCGAACCCTCCTCATTCATTTTCATTTCATCGTATGCTGATATATAGACTAGTGTGATATATATTTTTGTGAATACTGGTTAAAAGTTTAGTCATGCTTCATTTTATGCGGGATTTATAGGTGTGTGCCTTTCATGCCTGTACTTTAAAAGGAAGGTGATGGAGTTTATTTTTCGAGGAAAAATAATCGAAGGACAAAAAGAAAACCAGACTTCATTTTGAAGCCTGGTTTCCTATATTAATGCTCGTGATCGCAGTCATCATGATTATCACAGGCCCCGCCGCCATTTTTCAAGCTAGCGCCTGTTTCCCCCAATAATACGTCTCCACCTGTTGAAAGGATGATTTCATCAGTTACCGTATTGGAAATTGTGGAAGCAATCAATTGAAGTAGTTCATTGACATCTACTTGGGATTGTTTGAAATCCTGAACTACTGGAATTTCATCTAATTCCTTTTCGATTGAAGCAATTTTATCTTCGACCTTCTTCAATGCTTCCGATTTACCATAATGCTGCAAGTTCACAGCCTGCTTTTGCAGCCCTTTAATATCAGAAATTAAGGTTTTAACCTTTTGATTATCATGAATATGAGCTTCTGCCCGTTTAAAAAAATCTACTTCGTCTGTGTCCGCAATCATTCGAGCTAATTCTGCTGCACGAGCGACGATATCGTCTTTTGTATACTTCGCCACTTTATTTCACCTCAACTGGTTCTAATTCTTCCACCATTTCTCCATTTAATGACCATGTTTTTGCGTCTGTAATCTTTACTTTAATAATTTTTCCGATAGCTGATTTTGGTGCGATGACGTTTACAAGCTTGTTTCTAGTCGTATAACCTGCAAGGACGTCCGGATTGTTCTTACTTTCCCCTTCGATCAGTACATCAAGGGTTTGACCTACATGCTTTTTCATTGCTTCTAGCGAAAGCTCATTCACCAAATTGTTTAAGCGTTGAAGACGTTCTTTCTTCACTTCGATTGGAACATTATCTTCCATTTTTGCAGCTGGTGTCCCTTCACGTGGTGAATAAATAAAGGTATACGCTAGTTCATACCCTACTTCACGGTAAAGAGATAAGGTTTCCTCAAACTGCTCGTCTGTCTCATTTGGATAGCCAACAATTATATCGGTTGTAAGCGCAACATTTGGGATGGCCGCCTTAATTTTTCTAACTAGCTCTATATATTGTTCTCTTGTATATTTACGAGCCATAATCTTTAGAACATCTGTTGAGCCTGACTGAACTGGCAAGTGAATATGATCCATTAAGTTGCCGCCTTTGGCAAGAACCTCAATTAAGCGGTCATCAAAGTCACGTGGATGACTCGTGGTAAAACGAATTCTAGGAATATCAATTTTACGTAATTCATCCATAAGGTCCCCTAAACCATAGTTCAATCCTTCTAAGTCTTTTCCATACGCATTAACGTTTTGCCCCAGTAAGGTTACTTCCTGGTAGCCTTGTGCTGCTAAATGGCGTACTTCTTGGATAATCTCCTCAGGGCGGCGGCTTCGTTCTTTACCACGTGTATATGGAACGATACAATAGGTACAGAATTTATCACAGCCGTACATAATATTAACCCATGCTTTGATTTTTCCACGACGGACCTTTGGAAGGTTTTCGATGACGTCGCCTTCTTTTGACCATACTTCGACAACCATTTCTTTTGACATGTAGGCTTCATGCAAAATATTTGGAAGACGGTGGATATTGTGTGTTCCAAAAATCATATCCACATGGTGATAGGTTTTTAGAATTTTATTAACAACCGATTCTTCCTGTGACATACATCCACAAACACCTAGAAGTAAATCTGGCTTTTCCATTTTAAGGGCTTTTAAATGTCCAAGCTCACCAAAAACCTTATTCTCGGCATTTTCACGAATCGCACATGTGTTCAGAAGAATGACATTCGCATCCTCTGTGTTGTCTGTTGGTTCATAGCCTAATGCAAGGAATATTCCTGCCATTACCTCGGTGTCATGCTCATTCATTTGGCATCCATACGTACGGATGTAAAACTTACGGCCTTCACCCATTCCCCGAAACTCTTCAGGTATTGCAAAGTCATTATGATACTTTACTTCTTCCTTACCACGTTTTTTAGCATCTTTTAATGAAGGCGCCGTAATGACTTGTTCGAAGTATTTGCTGTAATCCTTGGCGGATTTTTTGTCCGAAGAATTAACAGCTGCTACTTGCTGGCCTTCTAATCTTTGTTTTTCATTCATTGTTCATAAACCCCTTTCTATAAAAATAACCTCGAAATCTCTATTATTTGCGAATTGTTATTTATTACCTGTGCTCAATATAAAAGTCCGCACATTATTATAGTATAAAGGTTTACATGACTGAAAACAATAGAAATCCTTGTCAACACGCATGTTATCCTGGTAAAGAATTCATAAAAAATATTATTGAATAGATTTTTCAGAAGTAGCGATGTCTCATATTAGAAATCGTAAAAAACCCGTGGACTTGACATCCACGGGTCAGTGTTCATATATTACATAAATTCTGCAACTAGTTTATCAAAATGTGCCTGATCAAGGTTTAATTCTGCCTTGGTTAATGGTTCCTTAGAGTAACTTGGAATTAACTCTTGGTAAGAAGGACGCTCAGTGTTTTGGTAAATAAGACCGGTTACTAAGCCGTTATGCTTCATTAATGTCTGCATGGCCTGTTCACGATTAGAAGGATCATAACCTTCAATTGTGCTTAGTTTTGTTAGATTTTCCTTAAACCAATCATATGTGTTCACTTTATTATAAGTTACACATGGGCTGAATACGTTGATTAAGGAGAATCCTTTATGTTTGATTCCAGCCTCAATTAGTGCTGTAAGATCTTTTAGGTCTGTAGAAAAGCTTTGTGCCACAAATGTAGCCCCTACAGTTAATGCCATTTCCATTGGAGAAATCGCTTGTTCAATCGAACCCATCGGTGTAGATTTAGTTTTAAACCCTACAGCCGAACGTGGGGATGTTTGACCTTTTGTTAAACCATAGATTTGGTTATCCATAACAATGTAAGTAATATCAACGTTACGACGAATGGCATGAATCGTATGTCCCATCCCAATTGCATAACCGTCTCCATCACCACCGGAAGCAATAACAGTTAAATCGCGGTTAGCCATTTTAACACCTTGGGCAATTGGAAGTGAGCGGCCATGAATTCCATGGAAACCGTATGAATTAATATAACCAGAGATACGGCCGGAGCAGCCGATCCCTGAAATTACTGCTAAATTTTCTGGTTCTAAACCACAATTTGCTGCTGCCCGCTGCATTGCTGCTTGTACGGAGAAGTCGCCACAGCCAGGGCACCAGTTCGGTTTAACATCATTTCTAAATTCTTTAAAAGTGGCCACTTAGAACAACTCCTTACATTTTGAATGAACTTCGTGTGGTAGGAATGGGTTCCCATCATATTTAACATATTTTGTGATTTTCTCAGCATGACCAACATTCATTTTCATAATGTTTGCTAATTGTCCTGTCGCATTGTTTTCTACGACGATAACTTTTTTCGCAGCTTGTACTAATGGAAGAACTTCTTCCGTTGGGAATGGATGAATTAGACGAATTTGGGCATGATTTACTTTCAAACCGTCCTTCTCTAATCGAACCATTGCTTCCTCAATGGCACCGCGTGTAGAGTTAAACCCTACAATTAATAAATCTGGATTTTCATGTGGTGCATTTGTATAAACAGGTGTGTTAAAGCGGATTTTTTCCACTTTACGCATACGTTTATCCATTTGCGCAATCCGGTTTGATGCAGATTCTGATGGTTTACCAGTTTCAGCATGCTCAACTCCAGTAACGTGGTGGATTCCGTTTTTCATACCAGGAATGGTACGAGGTGAAATTCCATCTTCTGTTACTTCATAGCGCTTAAAATAGCCTTTGTTTTCAATCTCTGGAAGCTCTTCGGTTACAAGCTTTCCACGTCTAATTTCTACTTTAGATACATCTAGAGGTTCAACTGTTTGTTTACCTAGTGATAATTGAAGGTCAGATAAAACAATGACCGGACATTGATACTCTTCAGCAAGGTTAAATGCTTCAGCAGTATCATAGAACGCTTCCTGAACTGTACTTGGCGCTAAAACGATTTTTGGAATTTCACCATGTGTTCCGTAAATCATTGCCATTAAGTCGGACTGTTCTTGCTTTGTCGGAAGACCAGTTGAAGGACCCCCACGCTGTGTATCAACAATAACTAGCGGGGTTTCAGTAATACCTGCTAGACCGATTGCTTCCATTTTCAATGATAATCCAGGGCCTGATGAAGCAGTTAACGCACGGATACCACCGTAGCTTGCGCCAATTGTCATAGTACATGCGGCTATTTCATCTTCCGTTTGAATAACGGTTCCGCCTACTGCCGGTAATTTCTTAATTAAATATTCCATGATATCTGAAGCAGGTGTAATTGGATAAGCGGCCATGAATCGGCATCCGCCTGCTAAGGCTCCTAATGCAATCGCATCATTTCCGATCATATACATACGGTGTTTACCATCTGCTTTTTCTAAAACCATTGTCGGTACAGTCGCATCCATTTTTTCTTTCATATAATCGTAGCCGGCTTTAATTGCATCCATATTCTTAGCTACAACCTTGTCACCTTTTTTACCAAAAATCTCTCGAACTACTACTTCAAAAACTTGAATATCCAAATCTAGAACAGCAGAGGTAGCCCCAATGGCAACCATGTTCTTCATTAAGGAAGTCCCTAGTTCTGTTGCAATTTCAGTGAATGGAACCGCATACAAGGAGGCTTCAGTGTCTTCTGGTTTCTTTGGATCAAATTTTGCATCAGCCAAGATTACGCCCTTGCTGTGCAGTTCTTGGTAGTTTACATCAATAGTTTCTTGGTCGAATGCTACAAGGATATCCAGGTCATCAGAAATAGAACGAACCTCTGTTGTACTAACTCTGATTTTATTATTTGTATGACCGCCTTTAATACGAGATGAAAAGTGACGATAACCATACAAGTAATATCCTAGGCGATTCAGTGCGATAGCAAAGATTTCCCCAGTACTTTCAATACCTTCCCCTTGTTGTCCGCCAACTTTCCACGAAAGTTGATTGATCATTCCCTTACACCCCTTTGGATATGTATAAAATAAGTAGTCTAAATCATGTTAATTATAGCACAATTCCAAGTAATCAACTAGAAATTAGTCTATGAAATCGGTTAATGACTAAATAGTCAGAATTAGAATATGTACTAAACGCTTACAATTCTAGACCTATGAAGTTAAAATTGCAACCCTTTGGCTCGAAATATTGTCTAAAATATGAATATTTTTTTATTATTAAAAAAAGGCTATTACATCACTAGGAAAATTAAGTTAAAATATACATTTAAGCATGGAAATACTAGTTTTCTTCAATTTAATTATTATTCCTTCTAATGGTTGTGTTATATAGCAGTATAGTATTTTATTAATTCTTATATACTTTTAAACACAAAAAACCTGCTCGGAATAATTCCGAAAGCAGGTAAGTATGTGATATTCATGCTGTTTTTTACTGATGGCTATCTCTTTCAGCGCGGCTCTACAATCAGTTTAATCGCTGTGCGTTCTTCCCCATCAATTAAAATATCGGTAAACGCAGGGATACAGATCAAATCAACTCCGCTAGGTGCTACGAATCCTCTTGCAATTGCTACTGCCTTTACGGCTTGATTCAATGCACCCGCACCAATTGCCTGTATTTCTGCTGCACCTCTTTCACGCAGAACTCCGGCAAGCGCACCAGCTACAGAATTAGGATTAGATTTTGCTGAAACTTTTAATATTTCCATTCCTAGCTCCCCCTTAGAAAAATCCCGATCCCGCATGAGAAGTTCATGAACAAATCAGGTTATAACATTCCACTGCTACTATATTCAGCTGTGAAAAGACATATTCCGGCTTGGACGAAAAAAGTCAAAAGAAAAGCGGAAGTGCACGTTTAGCGGCGTATGGTCTGGAGCGCTTCGACTGAGATAAAGGAAACACGAAGAGCGATAGCGATTCGATGTTGACTTATCGTAGGGAGAAGAGCGAAGACCACTAGCCGCTGTGCACTGGAGCTAGACACCTCTCAAAACTGCTATGGGAGCAAACAAAGTCGATAATCACCAAATTGAAAAAAACTTCCAATGCGGAAGTTTTTAACTATAAAACGGATGGTCATCATTGATTAGGATTGGAACCATCTTTTTAGAAAATCCTGTTTTTCGATCTAATTCTATATAAACAGCACTCAACTGGTTCCTCCCGGACGTCGGCACTTCAAATCTAACTGGCAGGCTCGTTAGAAATCTTTTTAGCACGGCCTCCCGTTCCACACCAAGTATACCATCGTAAGGTCCTGTCATGCCCACATCTGTTAAATAGCCGGTACCGCCTGGCAAAACCCTGTGATCAGCCGTTTGAACATGTGTATGGGTACCAACAACAGCAGATACTCTTCCATCTAAGTACCAACCCATAGCCTGCTTTTCACTTGTAACTTCCGCATGAAAGTCCACAAAGATAAACGGGGTCTTTTCCCTGGCAATTTGGACTAATTCATCTGCTTTTTTAAATGGACAATCTAATGGCGCCATAAAGGTTCTACCCTGCAGATTTATGACGGCGATTTCGAATTCATTCACCTTGAAAAATACAAGCCCTTTTCCGGGTGTACCTTCTGGGAAATTCGCGGGTCTTACCATATTTTTGGCCGAATCAATAAATTCAAATATTTCTCGATTATCCCACGCATGATTACCCAGCGTGATGGCCTGGGCACCATGGCTCAAAAACTCACGATAGATTTTTTCGGTTATCCCCTTACCGCCTGCGGCATTTTCACCATTAATGATTGTAAAATGGGGTCGATATTTTTCCTTTAACTTTGGCAGATATTCTTTCACCATGTCTCGACCCGGAGAGCCGACCACGTCACCGATAAAAAGTAGGTTCATTTTATTTCCTTTCATTTTTAAAAAAATTAGTATTGTTTAAATTGTATCACAGGTGGTTTTGCTTTAATCAAAGAAAAGCGGAAGCGCCTTGACCAGGGGCTTGTGACCCCGAGCCCCTTGGCGCTGGAACTGGACAATCATCCAAGCCTTTATACTTTCTTATCTACATGCAAAAAATAAAGCAGTGCAATGTGCACCGCTTTATTTTGCATATTCAACAGCCCGTGTTTCACGGATTACTGTCACTTTAATATGTCCAGGATAATCAAGTTCCTCTTCGATACGTTTACGAATATCACGTGCTAATCGATGGGCAGCAAGATCATCTACTGCGTCTGGTCTTACAATAATACGGACTTCTCTACCAGCTTGAATTGCAAAGGACTTTTCAACGCCTTCATAAGACTCTGAAATCTCCTCAAGCTTTTCAAGGCGGCGAATATAGTTTTCAAGTGTTTCACTACGAGCTCCTGGTCTAGCCGCGGATAATGCATCTGCAGCTGCAACAAGGACGGCAATAATCGATGTAGGTTCTGTATCACCATGATGGGATGCGATACTATTGATTACTACTGGGTGTTCCTTGTATTTGGTTGCAAGTTCTACCCCAATTTCCACATGGCTCCCTTCTACTTCATGATCAATTGCCTTACCGATGTCATGAAGTAATCCTGCACGACGAGCCAATGTTTCATCTTGACCAAGTTCAGCAGCCAATAAACCTGAAAGCTGAGCCACTTCCATTGAATGCTTAAGGACATTTTGCCCGTAGCTAGTACGGAATTTCAAACGGCCAAGGATTTTGATAAGATCCGGATGTAGTCCATGTACACCCACTTCAAAGGTTGTTTGTTCCCCGACTTCACGGATATATTCATCCACTTCCCGACGGGATTTTTCAACCATTTCCTCAATTCGGGCTGGATGGATTCTTCCGTCTTGGACTAACTTTTCTAAAGCTAGGCGGGCCGTTTCTCTCCGAATAGGATCAAAACCTGATAGAATGACAGCTTCCGGAGTATCATCAATAATCAAATCAATACCCGTTAAGGTTTCAAGTGTACGAATGTTTCGTCCTTCACGGCCAATAATCCGGCCTTTCATTTCGTCATTTGGAAGGTTGACGACAGAGACAGTCGTTTCGGCCACATGGTCAGCAGCGCAACGCTGGATAGCTAAGGAAAGGATTTCCTTCGCTTTCTTGTCGGCTTCCTCTTTCGCTCGGTTTTCACTTTCTTTAATCATTATGGCAGTATCATGGGTAAGTTCTTGTTCCATTCTGTCGACAATGATTGCTTTTGCTTCCTCGCGAGTTAAGCTCGAAATACGTTCGAGTTCAGTTTGTTGTTTACGTACCAACTCGTCCACTTTGCTTTCCATCTCTTCAATATGCTGTTGTCTTTGGTTTAGAGAATCATCCTTCTTTTCTAAAAGATTTTCACGCTTGTTTAACGTTTCCTCTTTTCGATCTAAATTCTCTTCTCTTTGCAGTAAACGGTTTTCTTGTTTTTGCATTTCATTTCTTCGTTCACGAACCTCACGTTCAGCTTCAGTTCGAAGCTTGTGAATTTCATCCTTTGCTTCTAGCAAAGCTTCTTTTTTCAATGAATCAGCATCACGTTTCGCATCTTCAAGAATCTGCTCTGCAGCATTCTTTGCACCTGCTACTTTTGCATCAGCAATGGATTTATGAACAAAATAGCCAACAACGGCACCGACGATAAGGCCAAGCAAAATGGAGATGATAGTAATTAAATCCAATCGTTACACCCCCTCTTGCTATGAACTTTTGTTCTTTTTTTTAAGTGTCGGCATGTACATTGTTTAGACTCAACATACAGCAAGCACCAAGGCTTTTCGCAATGTAATATTTCCAAAAATGTAAAATATACATGTTAATTGTAAAGCTGTGAATATTTATTGTCAAGGCTTTGTCCAATTAGCTTTTTCAAATATTTAGAATTTCCTAATATATAATAAATAGTTCGCTATGTTCGTGGTGTATGTTTATTTACTTTTATGAATATTTATGCATTTTTTTATCAAAAAAGCAAAACCCGGTTACAGGCTTTGCTCTATTATGAACTAATCTAATAAATTAATCTGCTCATCGTCCTCTGTTTCCGATACTACTTTATCACCATCTAAACCGTAATGTTCACGGATTTTTTTGTTGATATCTTCACGGATTTCAGGATTTTCTTTTAAGAATAATTTCGCATTTTCACGGCCTTGGCCTACTCTTTCATTGTTATAGGAGTACCATGAACCACTTTTTTGAACGATATCTAATTCAGAACCTAGATCGATGATTTCGCCTTCTTTAGAGATACCTTCTCCGTACATAATGTCGACTTCAGCTGTACGGAATGGCGGTGCCACTTTGTTTTTTACGACTTTAATTTTAGTTCTGTTACCAACCATTTCATTTCCTTGCTTTAATGTTTCTGCACGGCGTACTTCAAGACGGATAGTGGAATAGAACTTTAATGCACGACCACCAGGAGTCGTCTCAGGATTTCCGAACATGATGCCCACTTTTTCACGAATCTGGTTAATGAAGACTGCGATTGTTTTTGATTTATTGATGGCACCCGATAGTTTACGAAGGGCTTGTGACATTAAGCGGGCTTGTAGACCTACGTGTGCGTCGCCCATTTCGCCTTCAATCTCTGCTTTAGGAACTAGGGCAGCAACGGAGTCAATTACAATAATGTCAACGGCACCGCTTCGAACTAGAGCTTCAGCGATTTCAAGCGCTTGTTCACCTGTATCTGGCTGTGATAATAGTAATTCATCAATGTTAACACCAAGTTTTTGTGCATATGTTGGGTCAAGAGCGTGTTCAGCATCGATAAACGCTGCTTGTCCGCCTTTTGCTTGTACTTCTGCAATAGCATGAAGGGCAACGGTTGTTTTACCCGAACTTTCTGGCCCGTAAATTTCTATAATACGGCCTCTAGGGTATCCACCCACTCCAAGTGCCGTATCAAGTGCTAAGGAGCCGCTCGGAACAGTTGATATTCTTGTTTCAGTTTGTTCTCCCATCTTCATAATGGAGCCTTTACCAAATTGCTTTTCTATTTGTTTTAACGCCATTTCTAAGGCGGCCTTACGGTCACTCACAAATAGTTCCTCCCTTTTTCTATATAAAGAATTTGAATTATTGCGTATTAGTCTATGAATATAATTCCTATAACTACTATACCTTCTTTTAGTCTATTTGTCGAGCAAAAAAGCGAACGTTTATTCGACCTATTTATTAACAATTTATACTAGGAAGACGGCCCTATTACCTCTTTATTTGTCTTTTTACTGCTTCTTACTAGCTGATAATCACATTTTCCCTTTTTATCTGAGAAATCAAACTTCTATGGTTTTAATAAATAGCCTATAGGACAAAATTCTTCTGGACTCTGGTAATTAATCTAGTAGTAGGACTCTATAGAAGAATATTCTCTTGAGCCTTAGCCTAAACTGTTCAATGGTAGGGTCCTATTGGAGAATCTGTTATGCGATTCTCGTAAATAGTCCAACAAATGGCGACGAAAAACTAGGGAGTGTTATCAATGAGGCCTTTTAAGAACAATATGATGGAGAAGCCAAGAAGTGTCTTCTATAATGTCTAATCTGGATAAAACTTCAGATATCTAAGGTAAAACTCTGTCCAATTAATACAAACCTACTATCCTCTATCCCAAAATAAAAAACCACAGAATGCTAATTAGCATTCTGTGATTCTTTTAAATTCCGTAAGATAAAATAACAGCCGTATTTCACCGCACGATTGCGAATGGCTTCCCTTGTTCCCCCAAGAGTAAGCATTTCAACGACCGTCGGCCTTCCCTTAATAGCAATCCCAATATAAACCGTGCCCACTGGTTTCCCTTCAAGCTCATCCGGACCAGCTACACCAGTGAAACTCACACCTATATCGGCTGCTAACAACCCGGACGCATTCTCTGCAAGCTCAAACGCACATTGTTCACTCACGGAACCATCATTATCAAGTGTTTCTTGTGCAACATGCAAAATTTTATGCTTCACTTCATTCGAATAACAAACCACGCCGCCTTTATACACAGAACTAACTCCAGCAATCGAGGTTATTTCCTTCTGAAACAAGCCCCCAGTTAAACTTTCAGCAGCAGTAATCGTTAAATTTCTTTCTTTCAATACTCTCGTCAGCTCTGCTAATAGAGAAGTATCATCATAACCATAAATAAACTGACCCACACGTTGACTGATCGATTTTTCCACTTCATCCAGCATTGACTGCGCAACATTCACATCCACGTGTTTTGCCGTCAGGCGCAGTGTTACTTCACCATCACCGGCAAGCGGGGCAATCGTAGGGTTACTTTGTGAATCAATAATATCCATAATTTCAGTTTCCAATGCCGCTTCGCCTATTCCAAAGAAACGCAGCACTCTTGAAACGATTTTTTCTTTCGCCACATCCTTTGCGGCTAGGGCCATGCAGCCATATTGACGAAACATTGGTTCCATTTCCTTTGGAGGACCAGGCAAAAGCATATAGGTGTTACCTTTCGTTTCCAACACCATTCCAGGAGCCATCCCATGGTCATTTGGAAGGATGTGCGAGCCTTCTAACACCAATGCCTGTTTACGGTTATTTTCCGTCATCACACGATTAGTGCGCGTGAAATAAAGCTCGATAGATTCTAGTGCATCTTGGTCCATCACAAGATATTTTCCAAGGTGACGGGCAATCGTTTCCTTTGTTAAATCATCCTTAGTTGGTCCCAAACCGCCTGTAAAAATAATGATATTGGCCCGTTCCTCGGCCGTTTTTATGGCAGAAAGCAGCCTGTCAGGATTGTCCCCCACAACCGTATGGAAATAAACGTTAATTCCAAGCTCCGCTAATTGCTGTGAAATAAATCGCGCGTTGGTGTTAACAATTTGACCGAGCAACAACTCCGAACCTACTGCAATAATCTCAGCATTCTTCAAGCCTATCCCCCCTAAACAGTATTCCTTTGGCTACGCTATACTATTTTGAATTTTTTAGCACATGGCTGTTCTTAGCGAAATAATCCCAACCAGACCAGATGGTAAATATCATGGCTACCCATAATGACAAAATATCAAATCGAAACGAAATCATTTCAAAAATAAAATTATGTAATAATAGTGAAGAAATGGCGATAATTTGTGTCCATGTCTTAATTTTGCCAAGCATATTCGCAGCAACTACTTCACCTTCACCTGCAAGAAGTAAGCGAAGTCCGGTAACAGCGAATTCTCTGCTGATAATAATAATAACAATCCATGATGGTGCATAGATATCATTAAGTTCAACAAGGACAATTAAAGCTGCTGACACGAGTAATTTGTCAGCCAGTGGATCAAGGAATTTCCCCATGTTAGTCACCAAGTTATATTTACGGGCATAATGGCCATCAACCCAGTCTGTTGTTGAAGCTATTATAAAAATAAGAGCACCAACAAAATGGGTAACAGGCATATCTGCCCCAAGAAGATGCATGTTACCCCAATCAAAGGGTACGAGCATAATTATTAAGAATAATGGGATTAATAAGATCCTTGATACCGTTATTCTATTAGGAATATTCATAATTTCTTCTCCTTATCATTGAAAAAAGTGAAAAATAGCCATCAGCAGATGACTATTGATTCTCCAGAACATGTTGTATCTTGATGTTCTGAACATTGGCTGTTGCTGGAATGGCATATTCAAGCTTTTGATCGTTTATATAGATATCTGTATCTGCAGCATTACCAACCCTAATCACAGCCATATTTTCTGCGGATAAATCTTGTGTTTGACTCTCTGTTGCCCCTTTTCTAAGAGTTCCTTGGAAAAAGGTTTTCTGTTTTCCATTTTTAATGCTTACCCATGTTTGTCCTTTTGAAACTAACTTAACGACAAATTTATCAGTATTCTTCAAGTCATAGGTTGTGGTATTACCCTGTGATTGAACAGCCGTTAATTCCTGCTTTGGTGTATCAGCAGGCGGGGTTGTTTCCGTATTAGGCTTTGCTGCTTCTTCTTCTTTTTTGGTCTCGTCTTCTTTTGCTACTTCATTAGCCTTAACTTTTTCAAGTTCGGTTGATTTTTCAATTTTAACCTGCTCACGGTCATTACTGACCGTTTCATTATTATTATCACCGGCATGATTGGCAATAAAATAATATAAAACACTAGCAATGCCAATGACAAATACACCTATTAAAACTTTTGGCAAAACATCAAATACTTTAGAATCCCCTTTTGAAATCGTTTTGTGCGTTTTTACTCGTGATAAATGATGCAATTCATCATTATGGGAGGCTGGAATTTCGTTTTTATAGGTTTCAAAGATTTCGTCAGGATTTAAATTTAGTGCTTCTGCATATTGCTTAATAAAGGCCCTTACATAAAAATTCCCGGGCATACTTGCATAGTTACCTTCTTCAATCCCAACTAGATATCGCTTTTGAATTTTGGTTATGGTTTGAAGATCGTCTAAGCTTAAGTTTTTAGCTAATCGGGCTTCCTTTAATCGATTCCCTAGTTCCGTCAACTGTAACACCTTCCAATTTATTAAAAATCAAAATCTCCAAAATCTGAACCGGAGAACATATTATGCTGGTCAACGACATCGTAGGTTATTTCTTCATCAGCATCGTTGCGAAGTTCAATAATATAATCAAAATCGTCTAGAGTGTATTCTGAATTTTGCACAAAGATATCAGGATGCTCTATCACCTTAACGGAAGGCAAGCGCATAATTTCACGAACTAGTTGCCAATGACGTTCGTTTGCACGTCTAGTAGAGACAATTCCATCAAGGATAAACAAATTGTTGGCGTTATATTCATCCTCGATCAACTGATTACGAATTGTTTGTTTTAACAAAGTGGATGAAACAAATAACCACCGCTTATTTGCGCAAACACTTGCCGCAACGAGTGATTCTGTTTTACCAACGCGAGGCATCCCGCGAATACCGATTAGTTTATGCCCCTCCTGCTTAAATAATTCTGCCATAAAATCAACTAATAATCCAAGCTCATTTCTCACGAACCGGAATGTTTTTTTGTCATCAGCATCCCTTTGAATATAGCGGCCGTGTCTAACTGCTAGTCTGTCACGCAGCTTTGGCTCTCTTAATTTTATTAGTTTTATTGTGTCCATTGTATTTAAAATTGACTCAAGCCGTTTTATTTGATCATCATCTTTTGCTAAGATTAACAATCCGCGCCTGCCTTCATCTACACCATTAATGGTGACAATATTAATAGCCAGCATCCCTAATAAAGAGGAAATGTCACCCAAAAGACCTGGGCGGTTCTTCTGAATCTCATATTCTAAGTACCATTCTTTTTTCATAATAAAAAACCCCCAAAAAGAAGTTTCGACAAATTTTTTACACTGTCACATCTAAACCTTATAATAAATGATTTTGATAGAAGATGAAAGGAAAAACAATGAATATGATTTATTTATTAAAAAATCTATAACTAATAGAGCAAGAAGGTTTGGAAAAAGCGAAAAGAGAGGAGACCATTTTAGTCCCTCTCTCTTAGCATTAGCCGTTATTTGAAATTAGTTTTACCATCATATTTGCAATGGCCTGCTGTTCTTGTTTATCAGCAACGGACCAAAGATCGGCAAGAATTCTTTCTTGTTCATTTTTTGGTTCAACTTGATTGGCTAAGTAGTCACCAATTTGAAAAGCAAGGTTACTAATAGCACCTTCACTCATGCCTTCATTTTGTGCATGATGAAGACGGTCCGCTAAGAAGTCTTCCCATTGTTTCCAGTTTTCTAAAACAGACATCGTATTCCCTCCTTTAGAATAGTACAAGGTTATTTTGCGATGAAGCACCCAGAACTATTCATCCTAACCATGAAATTTTCATTATGTGTACCATCCGCCGTTCACAGACAACACCTGTCCTGTAATATAAGAAGACTCATCCGAAAGTAAAAAAGATACACTTGCAGCAATTTCTTCGGGTTTCGCCATTCTTCCCATTGGGATATCGAAAGAAATCTGCTCTAGTTCTTCAGAAGTGAATCCTTCCATCATCGGGGTATCCACAGCGCCTGGGGCAATGGCATTTACGCGAATGCCATTTAAGGCCACTTCTTTACTAAGTGCTTTTACGAAAGCAATTTGCGCTCCCTTTGCAGAGGAGTAAGCCACTTCACATGCTGCGCCCGTCTGTCCCCATATAGAAGTAATCACAATGATATTGCCTGAACGTTTGGTTAAAAATTTAGGTAATAATTCTTTGGTTAGCATTAATGGATTTAAGACATGAATATTGAATAACTCTTGGGCTTCGTTATGGTTTAAATCCACTAGCAGTCCATAATGACTTTTTCCGCCGCAATGGATAATTGCATCTAAGGAAAAGATTTGCGGCAGTATGGACTGGTAACCATTTGCTGAGGCAAAATCAGCCTGAATGGGTATGTACTCACCGCCAAACGGTTCAAGCTTATTCCTAAGTTCCCGGATTGTTTGTTCGTTTTGATTGTAATGCAGGTATAAATGATAGCCTTTCGCTGCTAAATGAAAGGCGACCGCTTGTCCGATTCCCCCGCTTGCTCCCGTTAATAACACATATTTTTTCAATTACATCACTCTTTCGTTTATAAGGCCCATACTCCACTAACTATATGTTTCCGCCAGTAATTTCAGGATATCCCCAGCCAGCGGCATTACGCCAGTAAAAATTCCTATCCGCCACTATAGGAATGCTATCCGCCAGTAAATTAGCAGATGCGCCACTATCCAGGTGTCTTCCGCCAGTATTTCCAGCATATCCGCCAGTAATTTGACAGCAAAGAAGCGCCGTGGTCCGACGCTTCCTCGCCTACTTTTGTTTTGGTATAACTTGGCATACAGAGAAACGTTCCTCTGAAATGACTTCAGATGCTAACTTTTGAACGTCCTGTAAGGTGATTTTTTCGAGCGTTGGCACCACATCGAATAAATTCATATCATTAAACGCATACCGAGTAAACTGATTGGCTATATATTCAGGAGAGTTTACAGCTCGTAAAAAGGCGCCAATTTTCTTCTTTTTAGCTCTTCCTAACTGTTCTTCATTAAACACACTGCCTTGCTTTGCATCAAGGAGCACTTGCTTTAGCCTTTCAGCAAGCTTATCCGGTTCTCCTGTGTCTCCTCCGACCATTGCAAAACCAAAGCCTTGCTCCTGAGTATAGTCGTAGGAGAAGGTCTCATCGACCAGACCCTCGTCATAAAGCTTATTATAGTTTTCCGAACTTTTTCCAAACAATAAATCAAGCAGTACATTCATGGTTAACTCATTTTTCAGCAGCATTTCGCCCGTTTGGTCAACATGAAGGGCTTTAATACCAAGCAACGTTTTAGAAGTCTGGACATTCATTTGAAGAACTTGTTTCTTTTCAGCAGCCTGCGGCGGCTCTTCTTCAAATTTCCGTTTAATTTCCGGCATATCCTTATAATCTTTTTTAGCTTGGTTATCTCTCACCTGAGTCATTATTTTATCAGGGTCAACAGGACCAACAATAAATAACAGCATATTACTTGGGTGGTAGAAAGTATTGTAACACTCATAAAGCCAATCTTTATCAATATCCGCAATCGATTCAATCGTTCCTGCAATATCAATTTTCACTGGATGATTTTGATATAAGTTCTGGATTAAGCCAAAGTATAGCCGCCAATCAGGATTATCATCGTACATAGTAATTTCCTGACCGATGATCCCTTTTTCCTTTTCCACCGTTTTCTCGGAGAAATACGGGCTTTGTACAAAATCAATCAGTGTTTCTAAATTTTTCTCAACATCAGACGTACTTGAAAATAAATAGGCTGTACGGGTAAACGAAGTAAATGCATTGGCTGAAGCCCCTTGACGGCTAAATTGTTGGAACACATCCCCATCTTCTTTTTCAAACAGCTTATGCTCTAAAAAGTGGGCAATCCCATCTGGGACCTTTACATATTCATCTTTGCCGAGTGGTACAAAGGTGTTATCAACTGAACCGTATTTGGTTGTAAAGGTGGCATATGTTTTATTAAATCCTTTCTTCGGCAGGATATAAACATTTAAGCCATTTGACATTTTTTCGTGAAAGAGCTCTTCCTGAAGCTGGTCAAAAGTAATTTTCTCCATTATTTGCCCGCCTCCGTTCCCGTTAAGAAATAAATCGTATCAAGCTGAATCTTTTCTGCCACTGCTGTGATTTCTTCCTTTGTGACATTATTCATTTCATTCATCCACGTATCAAGAGAAATAGTGGTACCTGCAACCACATTGTGGTAAAGGATTTCTGTTAAACCTCTGGCAGTGTCAACGGTCTCCATAATTTGATTTTGGATAACCGCCTTTGTTTGTTCCAATTCTTGATCAGTAAAATCTCCTTTTTTCATCGCATCCATTTGTTCATGAATAATTCCCACAGCTTGATCATAGTTTTTCAAATCAATCCCTGACATGACCATCATTAGCCCTTTATGACTCTCAAGCCGGCTTGCTGCATAGTAAGCAAGACTCGCCTTTTCACGGACATTAATAAATAATTTAGAGTGCGAAAAGCCCCCGAAAATACCATTAAAGACTTGAAGAGCAAAATAATCAGGATCTCCATAAACTATATTGGTTCTATATCCAATGTTTAATTTACCTTGTTTTACATCCTGTACTTCTTTTACTTCATTTACTTCAGTTCTATCAGTTGTTTTTTCAGTTTGATTTTTTTTCGGAGTGCGGTTTTCAAAATGTAGTAATTGGCTAGCTAATTGTTTTACTTCTTCTTCGTTCACGTCACCAATTACATACAGATCCATTTCATCTTCTAAAAAGGCCTTTTGGTAATATTCGTATAAATTTTCCGGTGTGATCGCATCAACCTCGCCCGCTTCACCATTTACCTGGAGGGCATATGGTTCTCCTTTACACATTTCTTCTAATAGGCGGACATTGGAATAGCGCATTTTATCATCGAAAACTGATTGAATCCGTGATTTGAGTACTCGTTTTTCCTTTTCCACTGTGTCCTTATCAAAGGAATTTCCAGTAGCATTTGGATTAGTCAAAATCTCAGACAACAGTTCAAACCCTTTTTGCAAAAGAGGGGCCGGGTCGCTTAAAAATTTTTCATTTGCTATTTCTAAGGTTACACTCATCACGTGGTACTCACCTTTTTTAGCCAAATCAACAAAAAGAGTGGCGCCATATAGCTCATCTAAATAAGAACGTAATGCTGTTGTGGAAGCATATTTTGCTGAGCTGCTTTGTAAAACATGCGGGAGCAGGGCCCGTTTTGTTACATCTTCTTTTGTTAAAGGGGCTTTCATTCTCCATACAAATGTATTGGTCTTATACTTTTCAGTTTCAATAATATGGAGTTTATATCCCTGCAATTCTGTGATTTTTTCTGCAGTTGAGTCCATTGGTAATCCTCCTTTTTCCTAAAGGGCCTACTTATAGCATATGTAAACATTTTTCTTTATATCTTTTCCTTTTCGATAAAACCTATACTTCTTACTATAATTTACCAGGCCTGTATAACACAAGAAATTACACCATTTTATTAAAAGGCTCAATTAAATTTGGCTGTTGATTTCCGCTCCGGGCGCTCGCTTTCCGCGGGCGTACCGGGGAGCCTCCTCGGCGCAATTGCGCCTGTGGGATCTCCCCTGCCCCGTACTCCCGCAGGAGTCGAGTGCCTTCCGCTCCAATCAACAGAGTATGAAAAGTTAACAATATCGTTTAACAGAGCGTATAAAAAAAGAGCTCTCATTGCTGAGAGCTCTTTACTTGGATTATTGTCTAGCTCCAGCGCCTAGGGGCTCGGGGTCCTAAGCCAATCCGTCAAGAAGGCTCGTCTTATGCCTGTCGCCCCTAGGAAAAAATGAACTACTTTTTTCCCTTGTCAAGGCGCTTCCGCTTTTCGTATTATCTGCTTCCTTTAATATAATGCGTACCACTTGCTTTCGGAGCATCAGCACGGCCGATGAATCCAGTTAAAGCGAGCACAGTTAATACATACGGAGCAATTAATAAGTAGACATTTGGAATTTCTTTTAAGAACGGTAAACTTGATCCGATGATACTGATACTTTGAGCGAAACCAAAGAATATTGCAGCACCCATTGCACCTAGTGGATGCCATTTACCAAAAATCATCGCTGCAATTGCCATAAAGCCTTGACCACTAATTGTAGAATGGCTGAAGTTAGAGGTGATCGATTGAGCGTATACTCCGCCGCCGATACCACCTAAGGCTCCTGAAATAATCACACCAAGATAGCGCATTTTTGTAACATTAATCCCCATTGTATCTGCCGCCATTGGATGTTCCCCAACAGAACGAAGACGAAGACCAAATGGTGTTTTAAACACAACATACCATACGATAATGGCTACGATAATAGCAAGGAAGGATGTCCAATAAGTGTTTTGAAAGAATATTTCACCTATAATTGGGATATCTTTTAAAACCGGAATATCAATTTTGTTGAAGCCTTCGCTTATAATATCTGTTTCACCTTTATCATAGATAAGCTTAACTAGGAATAAAGTTAAACCTGTTGCTAGTAAGTTTATCGCCACACCTGAAACCGTATGATCAGCACGAAATGTAATCGCTGCAACAGCATGTAACAAGGAAAAGATCGCTCCTGCAACCATGGCAACTATGATTGCCAGCCATGGTGTTAAGCTTCCAAACGTGTCAACAAACGTAAGATTAAACACAATCGCAGTAAATGCGCCGATTACCATTAAACCCTCAAGACCAATGTTTACAACCCCAGAACGCTCTGAGAAGATACCGCCTAATGCAGTGAAGACAAGTGGAGCTGCCCATAACAAGGTGGATGGAACGACGATTATTAAAATTTCCATTAAGCTCAACTTACTTCACCTCCTTTTTACTGAATCGGTCAAGAAATACTCTTATTATATAACTTGATGCAACAAAGAATACGATCAAGGCAATAATGATATCCACCAGTTCATTTGGAACACCTGCTTCGAGCGGCATGTTCAATGCACCAACTTTTAATGCGCCAAATAATAAGGCCGAGAAAAATACACCCAATGATGTATTCGCACCAAGCAAGGCTACCGCAATCCCATCAAATCCAACTCCGGTGAAACCGCCTTTTACAGTTGCATATCCGAATGTACCTAAGCCTTCCATGGCTCCGGCCAATCCGGCAAATGCACCCGCAATAACCATAGAGAGGATAATATTTTTATTTACATTCATCCCCGCATAGTGTGCTGCATGCTGATTAAAACCGACTGCACGTAATTCAAATCCTCTTGTAGTTCTTTCGAGTAAAAACCACATAACAATACATCCGATAATGGCAATAACAATCCCCCAGTGGAGTCGTGAATAATCTGTAATACTTTGTAACCAATCAGATCTTAACGTTGCCGTTTCCTTAATCATATCAGTTTTATCTTTATTATCGGTGATGATATTTTTAATAATATAGTTGGACACATGTAATGCTACATAGTTCATCATGATGGTAACAATTACTTCATGAACACGAAAACGAGCTTTTAAGAGACCAGGAATGAATGCCCATAAAGCCCCTGCAGCCATAGACGCTAATATGGCAAGCGGTAAATGAATAATTTTTGGAAGATCAAAGGCTACCCCTACCCAAACTGCCGCAAGCCAGCCGACTAGAAATTGTCCTTCTACCCCGATATTAAACAGCCCAACGCGAAAGGCGAATGCCACCGCTAAACCAGCTAGAATATAAGGAGTAACTTGTCTAATGACTTCTCCAAAATAATAAGAATCACCAAAAGCTCCATTCCAAAGTGCCGTGAAAGCTGCTAGAGCATCATAACCGCTGACAACCATGATAATGGTTCCAACGATAATACCTAATAACACGGCAATAATGGGTGTTAAAATACTATTAAAGCGTTTAAGCATTGGAGTGTTCACCTGCTTCCTTTCTATTTGACCCAGCCATCAACAAGCCAAGCTCCTGCTCCGATGTTTCTTTTGGATTGACAATGGCAACAATTTTCCCTTCATAGATTACAGCAATTCGATCACTCACGTTTAATATTTCATCCAATTCAAATGAAATAAGTAAGACCGCTTTACCATGGTCACGCTGCTCAATGAGACGCTTATGAATAAATTCGATTGCCCCAACGTCCAACCCACGTGTAGGCTGTGCTGCAATTAACAGATCCGGATCTCGATCAATCTCTCGCCCGATAATCGCCTTTTGCTGGTTTCCTCCGGAAAGTGCCCGAGCCAATGTATACTCGCTTGGTGTCCGAACATCAAACTCACTAATTAAAGTTCTTGCCTTTTTATATATTTCTTTAAAATTTAAAACGCCGCTTTTTGAAAATGGTTTTTTATTATAGGTTTGCAGAACCATGTTCTCGCCAATTGGGAAGTTTAAGACTAGACCGTGTTTATGACGGTCCTGTGGAATATGGCCAACACCTGATTCTGTAATTTTTCGAGGTGTATGGTTGATTAGTTCTTTTCCGTTTAATTTAATGCTTCCATTTTCCGCCTTTCGTAATCCGGTAATGGCTTCAATAAATTCAGTTTGTCCATTCCCGTCGATACCCGCGATACCGACTATTTCACCGGCTTTAACAGTTAAATTTAGGCCATTTACAATATTTATGCCGCGAGAATCTTTTACCACTAAATCCTGAACATCTAGAACATCCTGTTGTGGTTTAGCTTCTGCTTTTTCTGTTTTAAAGGTTACTTCCCGTCCAACCATTAAGCTCGCAAGTTCGTTAGGATTTGTTTCACTAATATTAACGGTACCAATCCCTTTACCTTTACGGATAACAGTACAACGATCTGCAACTTCCATAATTTCTTTTAATTTGTGGGTAATGAGAATAATAGATTTTCCTTCTTTTATAAGCGTTTTCATAATTTGTATAAGTTCTTTAATTTCTTGTGGTGTCAGGACAGCAGAAGGCTCGTCAAAAATTACAATCTCAGCACCACGGTATAATGTTTTTAAAATCTCTACTCTTTGCTGCATTCCCACGGAAATATCAGAGATCTTTGCCTGAGGGTCAACGGCCAAGCCATAACGTTCAGAGATTTCACGAACCTCTTTTTCTGCCTTTTTAAGGTCAATTCGACCGCCAGTTGTTACTTCTCTGCCGAGTATAATATTTTCCGTAACTGTAAAAGTGTCGACAAGCATAAAGTGCTGGTGTACCATTCCGATACCAAGATCATTTGCAATATTTGGATTCGTAATATTAACAGGTTTCCCTTTTACACGAATTTCACCTTGTTCCGGCTGGTATAAACCAAAAAGTACATTCATTAAGGTGGATTTGCCTGCACCATTTTCACCAAGTAATGCATGAATTTCGCCCTTCTTTAATTGAAGGGTAATGTTATCATTCGCAACGAAACCGCCAAACTCTTTACGAATGTTGAGCATTTCAATTACAAAATCCATCTTTCTCACTCCCTGTATTAAGATAAAAGGAAATTTTGACCAATAGTAGTAAGAGGTCAGACCTTTCAGATTTTTTAAAAAACAGGGATTTCCTCCCCACTAAAATCTTCAATGAAAAGTAGAATGAATTTCTACACTTCAGTTAAGATTTCAATAAGAAGGAATAAGCAGGCTAATACCCGCTTATTCCTCTTTTTTATTATTTTGCGCTGAAAGTTTTTAATTCTGCGCGAGTACCAGGAACTTTTACAGAACCAGATTTAATTTTGTCGGTCCAATCTTTTACAGCAGTTTCAATAGCAGATTTATTTGGTGCTTTGCTATTGATTGGCGCAAGACCAACACCGTCTTCGGCAAGACCGTATAATGCAATCTTACCGCCAGGGAAATTACCATCTTTCGCTTTTGTAGAAACGTCGATAACAGCATTGTCTACTCGTTTAAGAGCGGAAGTTAAAACAACATCTGGACCCATGTTTGCTTGGTCACTGTCAACCCCGATTGCCCAAATTTCACGAGATGGATCTTTTTTCTTACGGTCATTTGCTTCTTTAAATAAGCCAACACCTGTTCCACCAGCAGCGTGGAAAATGACATCTGCGCCGGAAGAGTACATTTTTGAAGCGATTGATTGACCAAGTTCAGCTTTATCAAACGCACCCGCATATTGAATGTCAACAGTCGCTTCTGGTTTCGCAGCTTTAACACCAGCTACAAATCCTGCTTCAAAACGTTCAATAACAGCACCTTCAATACCGCCAATAAATCCAATTTTATTGGATTTGGTTGTCATCGCAGCTGCAACCCCCGCAAGGAATGATGCTTCTTGTTCTTTAAATAGGATGCTTGCAACATTAGGTTCTTTTACTTCAGAGTCAACAATTGCAAAATGGTGATCTTTTTGTTGTTTTGCAATTTCATCAACAGCACCCTGCATTAAAAAGCCAATACCAAAAACTAAATCAAAATCTTGACGTGCAAGAGTGTTTAAGTTGGTTGCGTAGTCTGCATCGGATTTGGATTGAACGTAATCATATCCGCCTTTACCCTTTTCCATGTTATTATCTTTACCAAATTTTTGAAGACCTTCCCAAGCAGATTGGTTAAATGATTTGTCATCTACACCGCCAACGTCAGTAACCATCGCTACAGAGAAAGTATCTTTGTCTCCACCCTTAGATGTTTCGCTTTTGTTATCGCTTTTTCCACAAGCACCTAATAGTGTCCCAGCAGCAAGAACTAAAGATAGCGCCATTCCAATTTTACGCTTTTTCAAGGTATTGTACCCCCTAAGAATGTTGTTTGATTTAGTAGAAATGTTTAAAATGTGAAACTGTTTCCGTTTGCAGATATTAACAAAAAAAATCAGGTTCTTTTTCTTAATACATGAAAACTAAATTTATCCGCTTTAAAATAGTTTACCGAAAATAGTACAGGTTCATCCGTTTCATCGAAATGCATTTGTTTTAACACTAACAAAGCAGTTTCTGGCTCACATTCTAAAATGGGAGAAATTTTTTCATGATAACCCAAAGGTTCGATTTGGGCAACAGCGTATGTAATTCTACGATTTGCCTCTTCATCTAAAATCTGGAAAATCGATTCTTCCTCATGGGAAAATGTTTCTGGCAGTATACTCTCCGGAACCTTATCAATACAATAGACGACAGGTTCTCCGTTTGCTGTTCTTACCCTCTCCATCACGAAAATCTCCTCATTAACGGAACATGAGAAACGACGAACATCCTCTTCGGTAGGACCCTGAGTTGATGAACTTAAGAAAATAGTCCCTGGCTTCATCCCAACTTGCTTGATCATGTCAGTGACACTATTAAGTTGTTCAATCCCAGAAGTAAACATGGGTCTCGCGTTAACAAAGGTACCAACACCATGGCGCCTAATAATGACGTTTTCCTCTTCTAAAATTCGAAGTGCTTCCCTAAGAGTTGCCCTGCTTACACCCAGTTGTTTCGCAAGATCGAATTCCGATGGCAGTTTTTCTTTTTCTTTATATACCCCATTTTCAATATCTTGCTTCAACCGATCGATTACTTGTAAATATAAGTGTCGGTTATCTGACTTAATAGACATGCTGTTTCCTCCAGCCTTTTTCCTAAGACATCAGACATCTGATATCATTCCTACTAATCGGATTTATATTAACATTTTTCTAGGGATAAATAAATAGGAATATAAAATTTTGTCGAAAAAAGGGGTAAAAAAGCTAACATTAGAGATAACGCTTACATATTATTGGATAATGCAGAAGAATGATGTCAAAAAATGCAGAAATGCAGTAAAATTTAGCTTTCTAATTCACCATTGTCCTATTACTATAGTATCAATTTTTTAAAAAATTAGTCCAATAAAAAAGAGCCTAGCGGCTCTTTTTTACTACTTTTTATAGTTTAGAGAATACTTTCATGCAATGGAACTTTTTAAAGAGGGTTATGAACTCTGTTCCTCTTTTGGTTTCGCCTGCAATACGGTACGTGGTTTACTGCCCTCGTATGGACCTACAACGCCGCGGGCCTCCATTTCATCGATCAGTCGTGCTGCTCTTGTATAACCGATTCGGAACCGCCGCTGCAGCATAGACACAGATGCAGTTTGCATTTCAATAATTAACTCTACTGCCTCATCATATAATTCATCCTCCACAGCACCAGTTACCTCTGGAATATCATCTGGAATCATTTCTTCTTGATATTGTGCCTTTTGCTGTGAAATAACAAATTCAACTGTATCTTCTACCTCTTGATCTGAAAGGAATGCCCCTTGAACCCTAACAGGTTTTGATGCTCCGACAGGCAGGAATAACATATCGCCTCTTCCAAGCAATTTTTCTGCGCCGCCCATATCAAGGATTGTCCTTGAATCGGTCGCACTTGAAACGGCAAAGGCAATTCGTGAGGGAATATTAGCTTTAATTACCCCTGTGATGACATCAACGGATGGCCGCTGAGTAGCGATAATTAAGTGAATTCCAGCCGCACGGGCCATTTGCGCTAATCGAGTAATGGAATCTTCAACATCTGATGATGCCACCATCATTAAATCGGCCAACTCGTCAACTATAACCACAATATAAGGTAGCAATGGCTGTTTATCATTTTCCTCAAGGTTATGTTTTCTAACATGATCATTGTATCCTTCAATATTACGTGTACCTGTGTGGGAAAACAGTTCGTATCGTCTTTCCATCTCACTTACGACTTTCTTTAATGCCTGCGAGGCTTTTTTTGCATCTGTCACTACTGGTGCAAGTAAATGCGGGATCCCGTTATAGACATTCAATTCGACCATTTTCGGGTCAATCATCATTAATTTTACTTCATGCGGCTTTGCTCTCATTAGAATGCTTGTGATAATTCCATTTATACAAACACTTTTTCCGCTTCCAGTAGCCCCGGCAACAAGTAAATGCGGCATTTTGTTTAGTTCTGCATGGACTGCTTCCCCAGTTATATCTCTGCCAAGACCAATCAATAGTTTCGCATCAGGCTTATCATTTTGAGTATTTTCTAGTACTTCCCTCAAAGACACCATTGCAACTTCTGAATTTGGTACCTCAATACCTATAGCTGATTTGCCTGGAATGGGTGCTTCAATTCGAATTCCCTTAGCAGCAAGTGCTAAAGCTATGTCATCGCTCAAGCTTACGATTTTACTAACTTTTACTCCAACATCAGGGTGGACTTCGTATTTTGTAACAGCAGGTCCTAAGTGAACCTGGGTAACACGGGCTTTTACCCCAAAGGATTGGAATGTTCTTTCAAGTTTAGCAGCATTAGCATGAATTAACTCATATTCACCACTTTGGTCTGTTTTCCTTGGCGCCTTTAAAAGCCTTAGTGGTGGTAATTCGTAAGACACATTTTCCACTACCGCTCCGGTAAACGAGATTGGCGGGGTATTATCATCGTCATCCTCTGCCGTTTTATTCTTTTGTTCCTTCCCTTTTGCTTGTTCGTTTTCAGGCTTATTACGGGCGGACTCTTCTACATCTAAGTAGGCACGATCCGCAAAACTAGAAATGATTGGTTCGGGAATAATCGTTTCCTCCTGTTCCTGAGCCTGATTGTTTATCACTGGTGCCTGCTCTCTTCGACGGTTTTCTTTTTCTATTTGCTTTTCGGCCATGCGCTCATTACGACGCTCTGTTTTTTTCTGTTTCCATTCAGACATATCTAATTTAAAGGCTTCCCATTGACCTTTTGAAAAGTCGAAAATAGTTATGATAATTTTACCTACGAAATCACCAATCGATCTTCCTGTAAGTAGGATAATTCCAATTAATATAAAAATAAATGCAATAATTTTTGTACCTGTCTCTGCGAAGAGATAGTGAAATAATGCGAATAAAACTGCTCCGAGTATGCCCCCGCCAAGGTCGGTTGTGCTAGTTTCTCCTCTTAGTTCCATCATAAATAACTCCCAAGTGTTACTAATTACACTCGGGTCCTTAAATTCCCCATCATTTGTAAGTAAATGAAAAAGTGTTACATGGCTCAATAGTAGGATGGCAGAAATAATAAAATATGTGCCAACTAACTTAATATGGAAGAAAAAAGGAATACTTCGTTTCCACATTAAATATACACTTAAAATAACTAATCCTAACAACCCAAGCATGTACCATTCACCCATCCAAAAGCGGAAGAATAGAACTGTGGCTTTTCCAACTGCCCCTAGCTTGGCAATTGAAATAATCGCTAGGGCTAATAGGGCGAGAGCCGATAATTCATATTGCACGGTCCGTTTTAAATGATTGTCCCTCTTTTTTGGTTGTCTTCTCTTTTTTTTGGCCATTTAATCACCTTGTACTCTAAAGTTATTCAGATATGCTATATCATAAATATGTATAAAGAAAGCAGCCCAAATTTGGCTGCTCTTTTTCTCCATTAGTAATTATACCATAATCTACTATTACAATGCCGATAATCCTCCAAGGTTAGCAAAAGAAATTTTGGCACCCGGGCATAACTGTTGATTTAAATAATGCTGGGGGTCACTGCTAAGGATGCGTACCACTTGAACATGATCTGAATCAGTTTGCTCTACTAACATGGAAACACCCTGATAAGTAATAAACTTTTGTTTGCTCTCTTCCGTTTGTTCGTTGGGAAATATCAGTTCACTTGGCATCATCGTATAAAGAATCATTGAATCAGCCCCTCGTTTTTCTCCTTTTTAAGTTCAATCATTTCATTTAATTTCTTCATCGCAGGTCCTAAACCGCCAACTTCATCAATTAATCCGTATTTAACAGCATCTACACCGATGACATTTGTCCCGATATCCCTGGTTAAATTACCTTTGGCAAACATTAAATCTTTAAAGGTTTCTTCTGTTATTTTCGAGTGTCCCGTAACAAATTTAACTACCCGCTCCTGCATTTTATCCAAATATTCAAAGGTTGCAGGAACTCCAATAACGAGCCCAGTCAGGCGAATAGGATGGATTGTCATGGTAGCCGTTTCTGCAATAAAGGAATAATCACAGGAAACAGCGATTGGTACTCCGATCGAGTGTCCTCCGCCTAAGACAATCGAAACGGTTGGTTTGGATAGAGAGGCAATCATCTCTGATATTGCAAGACCAGCTTCGACATCACCGCCAACCGTATTCAGAATAATCAGGACCCCTTCAATCTTCGGGTTTTGTTCGATTGCCACTAACTGCGGCAGCAAATGTTCATATTTTGTTGTTTTATTTTGCGGCGGCAAGGCAAGATGTCCTTCAATTTGGCCAATTATGGTTAAGCAATGAATACTAGAATCGGCTGAGAGCTGAGGAACATTCGTTTGACCTAGCTGCTGAATTTTTTCTATTAATGGAGAAGTTTTTTCCTCTTTTTGAGGCTCTTCTTGTTTACCGGTATCGTTGTTACCGTAATCGTTATTCATTCTACTACTCCCTTCAAGCATGATATATTTTTAGTATTTACCTATGAATTAATTTCATTCTTTAAATATGAAAAGGCACTGGTTTATTAGAACCAGTGCCTTTTTATAAAAATAGGGTATAAATTGACTTTGAGAAATATCCAGCTACAGCCTAGGGGCTTCCGCTTTTAAATTTCCATAATTATTGGCAGTATCATTGGTCTTCTTTTTGTTTTTTCAAATAAGGAGCGATTCAATTCTTCCCTTATTTCCTGTTTTAAGCTTGACCATTCAAACGTACTTTTCGCTGTATTTCTTTCCACAATGTCACGTACTAATTTTGTAGAATCATCCATTAACTTTTCTGACTCCCGTACATAGACAAAGCCCCTTGAAATAATTTCAGGTCCTGCCGCAATCTTCTTTTCTTGCTTTGTCAAAGTAACAACAACGATTAGAATACCATCTTGAGATAAAAGCTTTCGATCGCGTAACACAATATTGCCCACATCTCCCACACCAATCCCATCGATCAAAACATTGCCCGATGGAACTTTTCCAGTAATACCGATACCGCCTTCTTTCCATTCCACAACATCACCACGGTCAGGAATAACAATCTGCTGGTCCTTAAGGCCACACTCTAACGCCACTTTTCGGTGTGCCTTCAACATCCGATATTCACCATGAACAGGAATGAAGAATTTTGGTTTCATTAAATTAATCATAAATTTCAATTCTTCTTGGCTGCCGTGGCTTGATACATGAACGGTACGTTTGCCAGAAATAACATTTGCACCAGCTCTAAACAGCATATCAATCGTTTTAAACAAGAACACTTCACTGCCTCTTAGAGGTGATGCCGCTATTAAAACCGTATCACCCTGTTGGATGTTTAAAAGTTTATGTGTTTGCTTGGCCATTTTCTGTAATGCTTCAATCGGTTCACCTTGGCTCCCTGTCATCAATACAACTATTTCACGATCTTGGTAGCTTTTAATTTCACTAACAGGAATGATTAGGTCCTCATCTACTTCTAGATAACCTAGATCGAGCGCGATATGATAAATTCGTTCAAGGCTCTTTCCAACGACCGCGACTTTACGGCCATTCTCACTAGCGGAATTGAAAATATGCTGAATTCGATTGATATCTGATGCAAAACACGCAGCAATAATTCGGCCTGGAGCATTATAAAAAGCATTCGACATTTCGCGTTCGACTATCGTTTCTGATGTGGTGTATCCAGGTGCTTCAGCTTCTGTACTATCAGACAATAAACACAAAACTCCTTGATCCCCAATAGAGGCCATCTTTCCAACATCAGCTTTATAAAGCTTTGTTGCCCCTTGGTCAAACTTAAAATCACCAGTATAGACAATAATCCCTTCGGATGTATGGATACAAACTCCAACTGAGTCCGGAATACTATGATTCGTTCTAAAAAAACTCGCCTGTACCGTATCTAATTCCACAATTGTATCTGAATCTACTTCAATAAAATTAGCTGCACCATTATATTCTTGCTCCCTTAGCTTAGCATTAGCCAGAGCAAGGGTAAGCTTTGTGCCATAAACAGGGACATCAACTTGAGAGAGTACGTAAGAAAGCGCTCCAATATGGTCTTCATGTCCATGTGTTAAAAAAATTGCTTTAACCCGTTCCTTATTTTCTCTTACATATGTCATATCAGGAATGACCATATCGATTCCAAGCATCTCTTCCTCGGGGAACATTAAGCCGGCATCAATAATAAATATGTCCTTGTCCACCTCAACAAGATACATATTTTTTCCGATTTCTCCTATACCACCAAGTGTAATAAACTTAATGGATGTATTCTTTTTCTTTACCAATTTCCGTTTCCTCCTATGCTGACAATAAATAGATACTGCAAATAAACCCCCGCGAAGCAACTATTAATGGAGCAAAACTAAATATAGTTCTTCACTTTTCTATCGCCGACCCAAGATCAGTTATCATCATTATACTTGATACCTGAAAACCTTTACAACCAATAATCCTTTTTTAAGTGTAACAAGGCAGGTTTTAACAAAAAGAGCTAACCGAAAAGAACATTCGATTAGCTCTTGGACAATTATATACTTTTAAGGAGAGATATGAGTGAAGTCCGTTCTTGTTCGGTTAAACCAACAAGCGGAAGTCTTACTGGCCCCACATCCAACCCTTTGACTTGTAATGCAGTTTTAACAGGAGCAGGACTTGGAGCCGCAAAAAGCCCTTGCATAAGTGGAAGCAAATGTTGATGTAATTTTGCAGCTTTCACATGCTCTCCATCAAAAAATGCATTCACCATTTCTTTTAACTCATTTCCGATAACATGTGATGCCACTGAAATAACCCCAGCACCGCCAATCGATAAAACCGGAATGGTTAAACTGTCATCTCCACTATAGAGCACAAAATCGTCTGCCGTATTGGCAATGATATGTGTCATCGCATTTAAGTCTCCACTTGCTTCCTTAACCGCGACTATATTAGGAATTTTCGAAAGCCGGACCACCGTCTGCGGCTGGATTGTAACCGATGATCTGCCCGGTATATTATAAACCATCATTGGAAGAGTTGTGGCTTCTGCAATTGCCTTAAAATGCTGGTACAAACCTTCTTGGTTTGGCTTATTATAATAAGGGCCTACCGCCATAATAGCATCTACACCAAGTTGCTCAGCCCTTTTGGTTAATTCAATCGAGGCGTAGGTATTATTACTTCCCGTACCAGCAATTACTGGAACTCGCTTTTTTACAACCTTTACAACATGATCAAATAGAGCCAGCTTTTCTTCTTTGGAAAGCGTAGGAGACTCTCCCGTCGTTCCTGCAATTACAAGGGAATCTGTGCCATTATCAATTAAATAATTAACCAATTGAGTGGTTTTTCCAAAGTCAATATGCCCTTTTTTATCAAAAGGGGTTACCATTGCTGTTGACACTCGCCCGAAATGAACCATTTTAGTACTCCTTTCAATACAATCGGAACCTATCCGCTGCAAACGCATCATTCCATTAAAAACGTTGTTTCTCTAAAGACTTAGAGACCATACTCGACTGTTTCTTCCTCTAATTGAAAGGCATCGTGCAAGGAATTAACGGATTTAACTAAGTCCTCCTGCTTAACCAGTACCCAAATAGTTGTATGACTGTCTGCTGATTGTAAAATACGAATTCCATGATTTGATAGGGCTGTTACGATTTTAAAGGTAACTCCTGGTACCCCTGCAATTCCTGCACCTACAACTGAAACCTTCGCACAATGGCGTTCAACAACCGGTTCATGCCCTAATTCTTCTAAAACCTGTAAAGCTCGATCAGTCATTTCATCTGTTACGGTATAGACAACACCGTTAGGAGAAATATTGATAAAATCAACACTGATTTTTTCATTTGCCATTGCTTTAAAAACTTCTGCCTGCAGGTTATATTGATCCTTTTTTGCAAAGACCTTAATTTGTGTAATATTTGATACATGTGCAATACCTGTGACAGTTCGTTCTTTAATATCACTGCCCCGATTGTCTTTATTGATTGACGTAACCAATGTCCCAAGTGAATCAGAATAAGTAGAACGAATCCTAATCGGTACTTTTGCCTGCATCGCAATCTCCACGGCTCTTGGATGAATTACCTTTGCACCTTGATAAGCAAGGTTACATACCTCTGTATAGGTCACAACAGAAAGCGGCCGGGCATTTTCAGCAATACGTGGGTCGGCAGTCATGATACCCTCTACGTCTGTAAAAATATCAATCCATTCAGCATTCAAGGCCGCACCTAGTGCGGCTGCCGATGTATCACTTCCACCGCGTCCTAACGTGGTCACATCGCCATTTTTCGCAGCCCCTTGAAACCCTGCCACAACGACAACATCATTCGTTTCTAATTCCCTTAGAATCCTGTCACATTTCATTTCTATAATTTTTGCATTTGTATGGTCATTATTGGTACGGAAACCTGCCTGTGCCCCTGTTAAAGCTGTAGCGTTGATTCCGCTCTCTAATAGCATATTTGTAAAGACAATGCTCGAAATAGCCTCTCCACAGGATAGAAGGAGATCATGTTCCCGTTTGGAAATTTTGCTAAGATTACCGCCGATTAATGATAATAGCGTATCTGTTGCATAAGGGTCTCCTTTTCTGCCCATAGCAGAAACTACTACAACCACTTTATAGCCTTCGCTTAATGCTTTTTCAATATGGCCTACGGCATGCTTTCTGCTCTCTTCATCTTTCACAGATGTCCCGCCAAATTTTTGAACAATAATTTTCATGTGACACCAAACCCTGCCTTTATGATGTATCCTTATTTAACTAGACCTAGTTCTACTAACCTTTCAGCAATTTGAACGGAGTTCCAAGCTGCTCCTTTAAGTAAGTTATCTGAAACAACCCACATATGGAAGCCACGGTCTTCATCGATATCTTTTCTAATACGTCCTACAAACACATCATTCTTTCCTACGCAATTTGCAGGCATAGGATAGACTTGATTTTCTGGATCATCCTGTAATACAACTCCAGGAGCATCCTTTAATAATTCCTTGATTTCTTGTGCACTGACGCCCTCGGTTTCCACTTCAAAATAAACAGATTCTGAATGTCCCACAGCAACTGGCAATCTTACACAAGTTGCAGAAACTTGCAATTCCGGTAAATGCATGATTTTTTTGGTTTCATTAATCATTTTCATTTCTTCATAGGTATAGCCGTTTTCTTGAAATTTATCTATTTGCGGGATCGCATTAAAAGCAATTTGATAATGATTTTTGTCAGCTTTTACTGGTAAAATATTAGGCTCAACTGTTTCGCCAGCTAAAATAGATTTTGTTTGGTCCATTAATTCTTCAACAGCAGTGGCACCTGCACCGGAAACTGCTTGATACGTAGATACAATGATCTTTTTCAAGCCGAATTTTTGACGGATGGGTTCTAGCGCTACAACCATTTGAATCGTAGAGCAATTTGGATTGGCAATGATGCCATTGTGCTCATGTAAATCTGCTTCGTTTACTTCTGGAACAACTAATGGCTTATCAACATCCATTCTGAATGCACTAGTGTTGTCCACGACGATTGCACCACGTTTAACAGCCTCTGGAGCGAGTTCCTTAGACACATCGCCTCCGGCACTAAATAACGCGATTTGGACTCCTTCAAAGCTTTCAGGCTTAGCTTCTTGAATCGTAATTTCTTGACCATTTACATCTACTACTTTCCCAGCCGAACGGGCTGATGATAGTAGGGTGAGTTTGCTAATTGGAAAGTTCTCTTTTAACAATGTTTGGATCATTTGTTGTCCAACCGCTCCTGTTGCTCCTACCACTGCAACGTGAAAACCTTTTTGCTGACTCATTTTCTAGTTCCCCTTTCAATCCTGCACTTTAACATTAGTGGTTATTCTTAAATTCACATCAGAAGGGGTTGACCCCTCTGATGAAAGATTAATTTATTTTAACATATTCTTATTAAGAAATAACCTTTTTTAGCGAAAGTGGGGGAAATTTAGTCGGAATCTTTATATCTCTCCACTAAAACAGGCTGGAGTTGTTTCCCTTCAAGAGCAGCTTCTACTGTTTGCGTTAGCAGCGTCATTCTGGCAACCATTGAATTTGGCTTTTTCACTGGATCGTCTTGACCATATGGAATAAAATAAATATTTTTGGTTGACATCAGTCTCATTAGATTGACTCCATTTAAACCTAAGGCATCATTGGTTGAAATTCCAAGGACGACAGGCTTTAAATTCCTTAACGTTGCCTTAGCAGCCATTAATACTGGGCTATCATTCATAGCATTCGCAAACTTACTCATCGAAACACCCGTTAAAGGAGCAATGACCATGCAATCCAGAGGAATTTTGGGACCTAACGGCTCTGCTTTAACAATAGAGTCTATAACCTTATTTCCGGTCAAATCTTCAATTCTTTGAATCCAATCTTCTCCCTTTCCAAAACGGGTATCTGTATTTTGAACGGTAAAGGTTACAACTGGCATTACCTCTGCACCGGCTTGAACAAGTTTTTCTATTTCCGGGAATACAGCATCATACGTACAATGTGAGCCCGTTAGACCAAAGCCAATTCTTTTACCTTTTAAACTCATTTCACTTTCCCCTTTCGCTTTCTTAAATCTTCCTGAAGCAGTTGGGCTAGGACATTAGCTAGAATTTGGCCTGCTGTTTTTGGCGCTACTATTCCTGGTAATCCGGGGGCCAGCAGTGCTTTTATACCCCTTTTCTCTGCATATCTGAAATCAGTCCCGCCAGGCTTTGAAGCCAGGTCTATGATAAGGGTATGGGCAGGCAGTTTTGAAATGACCATGGCTGTTACAATTAGATGTGGCGCTGTATTAATTAAAATATCGGTATCTTTAACTTCATTAACCAAATTACTTAAGTGAAAGGGAGTTATACCCATTTCCGTAATCCTTGCCAAGTGCTCACTTTTTCTTGCCCCAACTTTTACCTTTGCTCCAAGTGCGGCAAAGGTTCTCGCTACACTCATACCGACCCTTCCTAAACCTAGTACCGCTACATTGGAACCATGAATGGTAAAGTCTGTATGTTGAATGGCCATCATAATCGTTCCTTCGACGGTTGGGATCGAATTATAAATGGCAACATCATCCCTTTCAAATAATTGAATCAGGGTTCGTTTTGCCTCCTTGGTTATCCCATTTAAATAAGAGTTCGTGATACCTGAATAAATTGAACAATGTTCAGGGGTTTTGCTAAAGATATCACTTGTTATAATGACCTTTTCGTTCGAAAAGATGGTTTCTACCTGGCCTTCTAAATTTGTTCCAGGCACAGGCAAAATGATGGCATCCATATTTGAAAAATCAACTTCATCGAGCTTTTCTTTGACCGCACCGGTAAAAGCGTGATCCAGCTGTTCAAAGCCAATAAGCGATAATCTCGCATCTAATTCGGTTAACCTACGGATGATTTCCAGCTGTCTGGCATCACCGCCTATTACGGCTATCTGCATCCCTGTCAGCATGAAAACTTTCACCTTCTTTTTTTTATAAATCCAACTTGGAATTCCATTTACTGTTATCACTTCAACATCTTATGTAAGATTGCTTGATTAGGTGAGTTTTCCATGACAGGAAATAAAAAAAGCCCAAGCAAGTGTAATTTTGCCTAGGCTTTTTTCCTAATCACCATTATGTTCGGGAACATCAATAATAATCATATCGGAACCGATTTTTTTTATGTGCTGCCATGGCACCCTAATTTCCTCTCCTTGTTTTCGAAAACCAAACCATTTTAGTGAAGGAATCAGCAGTGCCTGAATCTGTCCTGTGTATTCATTTATGTCTAAATCCGTTTGTCCTAATACACCAAGACGCTCAGCCTTTTTAACATCGACAATTTCTTTCCCACTTAATTCACTTAACCTCATTGCCAACCTACCCCCTATCACACACTTTTCTATTAGTTTATAAGGAGGGGACAACTTTTAGAATAATAAAGAAGAGGTATTCGCAATAATGGGAATACCTCTTTCGATTATGACATTTTATTTGGGAATTCACCACTCGGACTTATTAGGGTTACCGAATATTTATCATTAAATATAGCTCTTCCCATTTCATCGACACTGTTTTTCGAAACAGCATCGATCTGCTCGATAATTTCATCAAGTGAACGATGGCGTTTTAAAAGAAGCTCATTTTTCCCATTACGGCTCATCCGGCTATTGGTACTCTCTAAACTCAACATCAAACTGCCTTTTAATTGTTCTTTACTATTTGTCAGTTCCTTCTCGGTAATTCCATCTTGTTTTAACTTATCTAATGTTTCTTGTATGGTTTCAAATAAAAGATCCAGCTGTTTTGCCCCGGTTCCTCCGTAGACTGTCAAAATTCCGCTATCTAAGTAGGCTGAATGATACGAGAAAACAGAATAGGCCAAGCCTCTTTGTTCACGTACTTCTTGAAATAATCTGGAGCTCATGCTGCCGCCTAAAATATTGTTCAGGGTAATTAAACTATAAACATCCTCATGGCCCACTTTCAAACCCTCAAAACCGATACAAAGGTGAGCTTGTTCTGTTTCTTTCTTTCTGGAAATTCGATTTGAATGAAAAACAGGGATGTTTTCAGGAGCTTCTTTTGTATTACCCTGATAAGAACCAAAATAATTTTCTACTTCTTTAATAAAACTTTCGGATACATTTCCGGCAATTGAAATGACCACATTTTCAGGTGTATACCGTTGATGTATATATTCCTTTAATGAATCACCTGTAAATGTATTTAAAGTATCTTCTGTTCCAAGAATCGGATATCCAAGCGGATGATCTTCAAATACTGCCCTGCTTAACAAATCATGGACAATATCATCTGGTGTATCCTCATACATTTTGATTTCTTCCAAAACCACATTTCGTTCCTTGTTTAATTCCTCTTCGACAAAGGTAGAGTTAAAGAACATGTCGGCTAACACATCTAAAGCAAACTTAGAATGTGTATCAAGTACTTTTGCATAGTAGCAAGTATACTCTTTTGATGTAAAGGCATTCACTTGACCGCCAATACTATCAAAGGATTCAGCAATTTCCTTTGCTGATCTTGTGGTTGTCCCTTTGAAAAACATATGCTCAAGGAAATGAGAAATACCATTTGTTTTAGGATCCTCATTCCTAGAACCCGTTCCAATCCATACACCTATCGCAACTGATCGAACGGTAGGGATATTTTCTAGAACAATTCTTACTCCATTTTGGCAAGTATACTTATTAATCATTTACTTCCTCCTGTCTATACAGCGATACTTCAAACAGCAAGTGGATGCCCCACTGTCAACTAATTGGACTTATACAGGCAGCTGCCCCCCGCCTATAGAATATTTCCTCTAAGTTTTAAAAAGCTGTTGTCTTCTTGCTTTTGTTTAGTAGGATTAAATTGCAGACGCTACTACTCCAATTATTTATTATACTTTCTTACATGTATTTTCTCCAAATTTCTGAGATAGGCTGCCCTCATTATTTTATTATTCTTTCCTCATCCATTAATTCACTAACCGTCCCAATATGCAAATTCTTTTTTTCAATTAACGTAATTAACCGGTCCAAAGATTTAGCTGTGGATTCAGTTGGGTGCATGAGAACCATTGAGCCTTTGTCTATTTTAGAAATAACACGATTAATTAAAACTTCAGGAGATGGCTTACGCCAATCAACTGTGTCAACCGTCCACATCACCGTTTTCATGTTTAATTCATCCGCAATTTTGACCGTTTCATCACGGTAGCTCCCACTTGGCGGTGCAAACCATACACATTTTTCGCCTGTGGCGGCTTCAATAATTTCATTAGTTTTGATCATTTGTTCTCTTGTTTTTGAGGCCGTCAGCTTGCTCATATCTGGATGAGAATAGGAATGATTTCCTACCTCGTGACCAGCACTAACAATCATTTTGGCCAGTTCCGGATTCTTCTTTGTCCAGTTCCCTTCAAGGAAAAAGGTTGCAGACACGTTATGCTTTTTTAATGTTGCAAGCATATCGGATAAATATTCATTTCCCCAAGCTACATTTATTATGAAGGAAACCATCGGTTTATCCGGATGGCCCTTATAAATTGGAGTGGGCGGCAAATTTTCAAGATGTACTTGTGGTTTTGTTTGGACGAACACAAGCTTTTGCTCATCAAATTCTCCCTTTTTCTTCATCTTTTTATAGGAAGCAGCTATATCAACTTTAATCCCATTATATCCCGGAATGGCCTTCCAAACAGAATCAATCTTTGCATCGGAAGGCGGAACTTCATATGTATGTGCATTTTTCACTATTTTTTGATACAGAGGATCTGTCTGCTTCACCACCGGAAGTGCAGATTCTGTTAACGATGCTATATAGTTTTCAACAATGGGATTGTTGACGGAAAACCAAGCAGCAAAACAAATTACAATTATAATACCAGCATTCTTCATCTACCATTCCCCCTTCCTTAAAGATTATGTCTAAGAGGGACAAGGTAGAACATAAGAAAAGCGCAAGGCGCCCGCCTATCGACGACAAGCACAAGACGAGCCGGCCGAAAGGTTGTTCTTTACCTTTTGGACGGATTGGCTTGTGACCTCGAGCCGATGGCGCCTGGAGCTAGACAATTTTTAAAAGTTAAAAAGTTTAATACTTTCTTATCTCACAAGAAAAACGGTGGTTCAAAATAACTTCCAAACCGTTTTGCATAGAAAAAGCCAGGGAATTCCCTGACTTCTTTCCGTAATAAGATTCACTTCAATATTACTGTTTCTCTTCTGCTTTTTCACGCTGTTCTTTTAAGACTGCTTTACGTGACAGGTTTACCCGGCCTTGCTTATCAATTTCCGTAACCTTCACTAAAATTTCATCGCCAATTTTTAAGACATCTTCTACTTTTCCTACTCGCTCTTCAGCAAGTTCTGAAATGTGGACAAGTCCGTCTTTTCCAGCGAAGATTTCAACAAAGGCGCCAAACTTTTCAATCCGCTTTACCTTACCAAGATACAATTCGCCTACTTGAACTTCACGAACAATATCTTCAATGATTTTCTTCGCCTTTTGGTTCATTTCTTGATTAGTTGAGGCAATAAAGACAGTACCATCCTGCTCGATATCAATCTTAACACCAGTTTCTTCAATAATCTTATTGATTTGTTTACCACTAGGTCCAATAACATCACGAATTTTGTCCGGATTAATGGTCATCGTTAAGATTTTTGGTGCAAATTGAGAAAGCTCTGTTCTTGGTTCTGTAATCGTAGCAAGCATGGAATCTAAAATATGCATTCTTCCCACTTTCGCTTGCTGCAGGGCTTCCTCTAAAATCTCACGGGAAAGACCTTCAATCTTAATATCCATTTGAAGAGCCGTTACCCCTTTAGCTGTTCCGGCAACTTTAAAATCCATGTCGCCAAGGTGATCTTCCATACCTTGAATATCAGATAAAACCGTATAATGTTCACCTGATTTAACAAGTCCCATCGCAATACCCGCAACAGGGGCTTTAATTGGAACACCTGCATCCATCATAGCTAATGTACTTGCACAAATACTAGCTTGGGATGTGGAACCATTGGATTCAAGAACCTCAGAAACAAGGCGAATTGTATACGGGAAATCTTTTTCAGATGGAATAACTGGTTCTAGGGCACGTTCACCAAGTGCACCATGTCCAATTTCACGACGGCCTGGACCACGAATTGGACCTGTTTCCCCTACACTAAAGGAAGGGAAGTTATAGTGATGCATAAAGCGTTTTTCTTCTTCAATTCCTAAACCATCAAGGATTTGGACATCTCCCATCGCCCCAAGTGTACATATGCTTAAAGCTTGAGTCTGTCCGCGAGTAAATAAGCCTGAACCATGTGTACGAGGCAAAATGCCTACCTGAGATGACAATGGACGAATTTCATCAATTTTACGGCCATCTGGGCGAACCTTTTCAACCGTGATTAAACGACGGACCTCACCTTTTACAATCTTGTCCAAGATTTGTTTAACCTGCTTCAAATCATCCTCTTTAGCTTCTTGTTCCTCGTATCTTGCAATAACTTGGTTTTTAACCTCTTTAATGGCATCCTCACGGGCATGTTTTTCTTGAACCTGAATAGCCTTTACCATGTCAGATTCGCAAATTCCTCTAACCTCAGCTTCGAGTTCTTTGTCGATTTCATATAAGTTAACTTCTCTTTTTTCTTTCCCAATTTCCGCAACAATTTTTTCTTGAAACTCAATTAAACGTTTGATCTCATCATGACCGAACATGATAGCTTCAAGCATGGTTTCTTCCGGTACTTCCAAAGCCCCAGCTTCTACCATGTTAATGGCATCCTTTGTCCCAGCAACAGTTAAGTGGATATCACTTTTTTCCGCCTGTTCAACGGTTGGATTAATAACAAACTCGTTATTTACACGTCCAACCACTACACCAGCAATTGGTCCCTCAAATGGGATATCAGACGTACTCAGTGCCAACGAAGAACCAAACATCGCAGCCATTTCTGTTGAACAATCTTGGTCCACACTCATGACAATGCTGATAACTTGTACATCATTTCGGAAACCATCAGCAAAAAGTGGACGAATCGGACGGTCAATCAAACGGCTGGCTAAAATAGCCTTTTCACTAGGTCGTCCTTCACGTTTAATAAAACCGCCAGGAATTTTACCAACCGCATATAGACGTTCTTCGTAGTTAACGGTTAATGGGAAAAAATCGAGGTTTTTTGGTTCTTTTGATGCAGTAGCTGTACTTAAAACAGCTGTATCTCCATAACGGACTAAAACTGCACCGTTTGCTTGTTTCGCTAATTGGCCAATCTCAACCGTTAATTTCCGGCCGGCCCAATCCATAGAATATTCATGTTTTATTTGATCCATATAATTACCCCTCTCTAACTAAATCCTTAGAAGGATGATACGAAAGAAAGCCCTCTCGGTTAATCACCAACTAATTCTCACTCATATAAAAAAAGCCTTTATAGCTTATTGTTTAAACCAAATTATTAATAGTATGCACAGAAAAGCTTAGACTTAAAATTATGTATAAAAAAATGTTTTTTTGCTAACAAAAAAGCGGGAAAAATCCCGCTTCTGTGACTAACGACGTAGACCAAGCTTATTGATTAACACACGGTAACGTTGAACATCTTTATTACGTAAGAAAGTTAAAAGATTACGACGTTTACCTACCATTTTCAAAAGACCGCGACGTGAGTGGTGATCTTTCTTGTGTGTACGTAAGTGCTCGTTCAAATTATTGATTGATTCTGTAAGGACAGCGATTTGAACTTCAGCAGATCCAGTGTCGCTTTCATGAGTTTTGTACTCATTGATAAGTTCGTTTTTACGTTCTTGAGTGATTGCCATCCGGTTCACCTCCTAAAATTTTCATATCCCCTGTTACCGAGCAAGCGTCGGAGAATCGACTTGCCAAGTAAAGGTTTGTTTTAATACGTATTTAAGAATACATGGTTTTACGGCAAATTGCAAGTTAAAACCTGAACATATTGTAAGAAATGCTTCTTTATAGCAGTAAGTTTAGGAAGATTGTCGATTTTTCTCAAAGTAAAAGAGTGCGTTTTGCTTATCTTTTTCAATCTGAGCAACAAGTTCAACAATACCAGCAAATTTTTGCTCTTTACGAAGATAAAGATGCCATTCAATGACGACCTCGCTGCCATAAATGTCCTCATGAAAATCAAACAAGTGAACCTCTACAGAAACTTTTAGTGAGTCTTTATTAAAGGTAGGCTTATAGCCAACATTACAGACTCCGTCAAACCATCTATTATCAACCTTTAATCTAACGGCATAAACACCAGTTGGCGGGATAATATAATCATCGAATAAATCGACATTTGCTGTCGGAAAACCGATGGTTCGTCCCCGTTTATCCCCGTGGACAACAATACCCGATGTAGTATAGAAGCGTCCAAGCAGAACGGGAAGTTCTATGGTCTCACCTGCATTAAGCAAGCGGCGGATTCTTGTGGAACTTACCTTTTCATCCCCTTGCACATATTTCGGAACAACCGTATAACTAAATTGATCTCGTGAGTGAAATGGCAGTGTTTCCATTGTTCCTTTCCCCATCCGGCCATAGGTAAAATCAAAGCCGGCCACAACGTGTTTTACATTTAATCCAATAATATATTGATCAATAAATTCTTGTGGCAAAAGATAGGCAAATTCTGGGGTAAACTCGATAATAAATAAATAATTAATCCCTAATTCTTCAATTATCTTCACTTTTTCCGATAATGGAGTAATATAGTGAACATGCTGTGTGTTCTTCCCTAACACAACAGATGGGTGCGGGTCAAATGTCATAACCGCACTAGATAAATCTTTTTCGTCCGCCTGCCTTTTTGCCTCCAGTATTACTTGTTGATGTCCGCAGTGGACTCCGTCAAAATAACCAAGAGCCATTGCTAAAGGAGGGAACTCTGTATTTCCAACATTAATTGGGAAACTAAGCCGTATTACTTCCAATGAAACTCACCTTTTCTATTCCGTACCTTTTTATTAAATCTCGTTACGTAATACCTTAACGGGTTTGAGGAGATTCGGCTTGTTCGGGTGCTTAGCATAAATAGCGAGAGCCGTTCCATCATCCGTTTCAGCGATTATTGGTCCGTTAATTATTTTTAAATACTCTGGTGTTTCTAACAGTGCACCATTTTTCACTTTCTCTGCTACTTTATCATTAATACGAAATTTCGGCAAATGAGAAAGTGCGGTTTCTAGCGGTCTTAAAACATTTGAAATCGTCCCCTCTTCCATATGCCTTTCAATATCTTCAAAAGTTAAGCATTCCTCCAAAGTAAAACTAGCTGATTGAATCCTTTGTAAATACGACATATGGGCAGGATAACCAAGTATCTCCCCAATCATAACAGCCAAGGTACGGATATAGGTTCCTTTGCTGCAGGTAACCTTAAAACGAAATGAAATCGTTTCTCCTTCAAATTGCTCCCTTTCATCAAGTAAATCAATGGAGTAAATCGATACCACCCTGGTTGGCCGTTCCACTTCAATCCCTTTTCGGGCATATTCATATAGACGAACACCTCCCACCTTCACGGCAGAATACATTGGAGGAGTTTGTTCAATATCCCCTGTCAAGGTTTGTAACACCTGCAGAATTTCGTTCCTTGCGATTACGCGATTAACAGCTTTACGTTCAACTACTTCACCTGAGGCATCTTCGGTAGTTGTTGAGAATCCGATTGTGACTTCCCCTTGGTAGGCTTTTCCTGCATCTGTTATGTATTCCGCTACCTTTGTAGCTTTACCAATACAGATTGGAAGGACGCCAGTGACGTCTGGGTCAAGTGTGCCTGTATGACCCACCTTTTTAGTTTTTAATATTTTCCTCAGTCTAAAAACACAATCGTGTGAAGTTAGTCCTGCAGGCTTATATAATGGTAAAATCCCTTCCATTTCGCTGCTCCTTTCATTAATCGTGTTGAACCATTATTTTTTTCATTAAAAAAAGGGATAGACATAAGTCTATCCTCTATTCTTCCTCATGCTTTTCATACGGTTTATCATCGTCCGTATGCAATTGATGAAGCAGGGTCTCAATTCGATTTCCGTAATCGATTGATTCATCCCATTCAAAAATAATTTCAGGTGTTTTTCGTAGGCGGATACGGTGACCTATTTCGGTTCGAATAAAACCTTTTGCTTTAGCTAGGCCTTTTAATGTATTCTCCTTTTGCTCTTCATCCCCTAAAACGGATATAAATACTTTAGCTTGTTGAAGATCTCCAGAAACTTGAACATCTGTTACAGTCACAAAACCTATCCGCGGGTCTTTAATTTTCCGGCCGATAATGTCACTTAGTTCTTTTTTCATTTGTTCTCCAACACGATTTGCTCTGTGGCTCATTGCATTCACCTCTTAAATTAAAGCCATTCTATCTCGGTGATCGTTCTTTCTATTTCTGGAAATGAGTCGATTAGTTTTAACGCTTTTTGCAACTCCTGCTCCGTGGCTGACCGATTGGAGGTAACGACTGCTATGGCAATTTTGGTTCTTTGCCAGACATCTTGAAAATCCACCTCTGCAACGGAAACATTAAATCTCTGTTTTAAGCGGGTAATGATTCGTTGCAGCACTGCCCGTTTATCTTTTAAAGAATGGGCATCATAAATCATGCATTCACATTCGGCTACGCCGACAATCATTTACGCTCGACCTCTTCCATTACATATGCCTCAATGATATCTTCTTCTTTAACATCATTAAAGTTCTTAATCGTGATTCCACATTCGTAACCTTGTGCAACCTCTTTAGCATCGTCTTTAAATCGTTTCAAAGCATCGATTTGCCCTTCAAAGATTACAACCCCATTACGAATAAGGCGGATTCCACTGTCACGAGTAATTTTACCTTCGGTTACATATGAACCAGCAATAGTACCAACTTTTGATACCTTAAAGGTTTGACGAACTTCTGCCTGCCCAATAATTTTTTCTTTGAATTCAGGGTCAAGCATTCCTTTCATTGCTGCTTCAATTTCTTCAATTACTTTATAAATAATCCGGTGCAGACGGACATCGACTTTTTCAGCTTCAGCTGCACGTTTGGCGTTCACATCCGGACGAACGTTAAAACCAATAACGATAGCATTTGACGCTGCGGCAAGGGTAATATCGGATTCATTAATAGCACCCACACCATTATGAATGATTTTAATATTAACGCCTTCTACATCAATTTTCTGTAAGGAAGCAGCTACCGCTTCAGCGGAACCTTGAACATCAGCTTTTAAGATAATGTTTAAATCCTTCATTTCACCTTGCTTCAACTGCTCAAATAGATTATCCAAGCTGACAATTGATTTTTCACCGCGATGGGCAACTAGTGCTACTTGGGCACGTGCTTCTCCGATTTGACGAGCTGTTTTTTCGTCCTCAAATACGACGAAACGATCCCCTGCTTGCGGTACATCATTCAAGCCTGTGATTTCAACAGGAGTAGATGGTCCAGCTTCTTTCACACGTCGGCCTTTATCATTAACCATCGCACGAACACGTCCATAGGTATTTCCAACAACGATTGGGTCACCTATTTTTAGTGTGCCGTTTTGCACTAATAATGTTGCAACAGAACCGCGTCCTTTATCCAATTGAGCTTCAATAACTGTTCCAACCGCATTACGGTTAGGATTTGCTTTGTATTCTTCTACCTCACTAACGAGGAGAATCATTTCAAGCAAGTTATCGATACCTTCTCCTGTTTTTGCGGATAGTGGTACAAAAATAGTATCCCCACCCCAGGCTTCTGATACTAATCCATGTTCAGTTAATTCCTGCATAACACGATCAGCATTGGCTGCTTCTTTATCCATTTTATTAACAGCGACAATAATTGGCACTTCTGCTGCTTTTGCATGGTTAATCGCTTCAATCGTTTGCGGCATAACGCCATCATCGGCTGCAACAACTAAAATTGTGATGTCGGTAATTTTAGCACCGCGGGCACGCATGGTCGTAAAGGCAGCGTGACCAGGAGTATCTAAGAAGGTAATCTTCTTACCATTTTCAACAACTTGGTATGCTCCAATATGCTGAGTAATCCCTCCCGCTTCGCCTTCGGTCACTTTTGTATTCCGAATAGAATCAAGTAAGGTTGTTTTACCATGGTCAACGTGTCCCATAATCGTTACAACTGAAGGTCTTTCCACTAATTCTTCTGGAGCATCTTCTGTAAAATACACTTCAAGATCAGTGGTGTCGATTTTGATTTCTTCTTCTACTTCAACACCATATTCACCCGCAATTAATTCAATTGCATCTTTATCAAGCACCTGATTGATGGTAGCCATAACACCAAGTAAAAAGAGCTTTTTAATGATTTCTGATGGTTCGCGATAGATCTTTTTCGCTAATTCTCCAACAGTTAAAGATTCACTAAAGGTAATTTTAGCTGGAAGCTCTTTTTCCTTTTTCTTTACAGGCTGAGATTGTTGAACAGGCGTGTGAGCCTTCTTCTTTTTATTATTGTTATTGTTATGATTACGATTTTGGTTATTGTTATAAGGTCTTGCCTTAGCTTTATCAGCATTATTAAACACTTTATTTTCTTTTGATTGAGATTCTTGGTTTTGCTTTTTGCCTTCGACCTTTTTTGGTGGTGAGACAACTTTTACCTTGCTAGGAGCTGTATTATTATCTGCAGCTTCTTCAAATGCTTTAGGTGATTTCGCCTGAACTAGAGGTTTTTGACCCCCATGAGTAGGTCTTTGATTTTGTCGATTTTGCACCCCTGCTGGACGGGAGTTGGTACGATTTTGCTGCCCATTGTTATTTTGTTTGGGCTGTGAAGTTGAACCTGCTGCCTGTTTGTTATAAGTCGCATCCAGTTTTTTTACATCTGCATCTTCTATTGTTGCCATATGATTAGAGACCTCAATATTCATTTCTTTTAATTTATTAATTATTTCTTTGCTTGAGATATTGTGTTTTTTTGCGTATTCATAAACACGGATTTTACTCATTTGTTTCACCCCCGCTAGATTTAATCGAGCAACGTTACCAATTTCTTTGCAAATCCATCATCCAAAACAGCTACAACAACGCGGGCTTCTTTGCCAATTGCCTGACCAAGAAGATAACGATCTTCCACCATTCTTAAAGGCACATGATAAGAATTACATTTATCTGTAATTTTTTTAGTTGTATTTGCAGATGCATCTGCGGCTAATAAAACGAGTTTTGCCTTATTGTTTCGAATTTCCTTTACGGCAAGCTCCTCACCTGATATGATTCTACGCGCTCGATTGGCTAAGCCAAGCAATGACATCCATTGATTGTCCTTCATTTGGATAGTCAGTTCTCCTTCTCTATTAACTCAAGTAGTTCTTCATAGATGGAATCATTTATTGATACTTCTAAATGGTTAGATAAGGTGTTTTTTTTCTTGGCCAAAAGTACAGCTTCTTTGTTCTTTGAAAGGTATGCACCTCTGCCCGATTTCTTTCCAGTCAAATCGATTGATACTTCCCCTTCTTTTGAACGAACGATGCGAACGAGTTCTTTTTTCGGTTTCATTTCACCGGTTGCTACACATTTGCGCATAGGAACTTTTTTCTTAGTGTTCATTCGCCATTCACCTCACCTAGTCATCTAACTCTTCTTCAAAATCCATATCAGTATCGACTTGATCGTCAAATAGTCTGATTGTTTCCTCACGTGGATAAATTCCTAGCTCACGTGCTTCTGTTTCAGATTTGATATCAATTTTCCAGCCAGTTAATTTTGCTGCAAGACGGGCATTTTGTCCCCGTTTACCAATGGCCAATGAAAGCTGATAGTCCGGTACAACAACTGTCGTTGCTTTATCCGCTTCCTTCACCATAACATCAAGCACCTTAGATGGGCTTAGTGAATTAGCCACAAACACAACTGGGTCATCGGACCACTTTACAATATCAATTTTTTCACCCTTCAATTCGTTCACTACAGCCTGAACGCGGGTTCCTTTTGGACCAACGCATGATCCAACAGGGTCAACTTCTGGATTATCCGAATGCACAGAAATCTTGGAGCGGTCACCTGCTTCACGCGCGACTGATTTAATCTCCACAGTACCATCATAAATTTCCGGTACTTCAATTTCGAATAATCGTTTTAATAATCCTGGGTGTGTACGAGATACAAAGATTTGTGGACCTTTTGTTGTTTTTTCAACCTTTGTAATAAATACCTTGATACGATCATGCGGCTTGTATCGTTCATTTGGCATTTGTTCATTTGCCGGAAGTAATGCTTCTATTTTACCAAGGCTGACATAAATAAATTTAGAGTCCAGTCTTTGGACAATCCCAGTCATGATATCTTCTTCACGGTCGATAAATTCAGAATAAATAATTCCTCGTTCCGCTTCTCTTACACGCTGTGTAACCACTTGCTTTGCTGTTTGTGCCGCAATCCTGCCGAAGTCTTTTGGCGTAACTTCCATTTCGACAACATCTTCAACTTGATAATTTGGATTGATTCGCTGGGCATCTTCTAGCGATATTTCCAGACGTGGATCAAAAACTTGATCAACTACCTCTTTACGTGCAAAAACACGCATAGAACCAGTTCCTAAATTTAAATCGATGCGGACATTTTGAGCCTGATTGAAATTTCGGCGATATGCTGAAATTAGAGCTGCTTCAATGGCGTCAATTAATATATCCCTGGAAATCCCTTTCTCTCTTTCCAGTATTGTAAGAGCATCTAATAATTCGCTGCTCATTTGCTTGTATCCCCCTAATCCTTATTAAATTTTCTATTTTACGAAAAAGTAACTGCGAGTCGTGCACTTGCTACTTTTTCAAATGGAATTTCAATCGATTTTTTACGTGTTTTAATCTTAACCTCAACGGTAACCTGATTTCCATCAAAGCCCACTAATTTACCCTCGAACTTATTTTCCCCATCGATGGGCTCATAGGTCTTGATAAAAACATTTTTACCAATAGCTTTTTCAAAGTCTTTTGCCTTCTTTAATGGCCTCTCTGCACCAGGGGATGATACCTCTAGAAAATAGTTGTGTGGAATGGGATCCAATTCATCGAGTTTCTCACTCAGCCGTTCGCTCACCAAGCCACAATCCTCGATATCAACACCGCTGTCTTTATCGATATATACGCGAAGAAACCAGCTTTTCCCTTCTTTCACATACTCAATTTCCACTAATTCTAATCCAAGATCTTGAAAAATTGGTGCAGCCAGCTCTTCAACAACTTCCGTCACTTTGCTCATGCTTTACCTCCTTTTCTTTATTATTTCACCCAAATTCTATGTAGTTCACGGAAAGTTTTATCAAGTAACGCTAAAAAAACAAATAGTAAACAAAACCAAGATGCATTTAAAGCAGCTTGGTTACATAACGAAAGAGTGGGTTGCCCCACTCTTGAACTCGAGAGTATTTCTTAGTATTTCCAATAAAACTATACCATAACCATAGTTTATATGCAAACAACAAAAGCGGAAGCGCCTTGCTCAGGGGCTTATGCCCCCGAGCCCCTAGGCGCTGCAGCTAGATTTACCCAATAGCGGAGACGCTAGACCCTGCTAGAACAACGAAAGCTGGTTTTGTTCAGGAAGTGCCGCAAGACAACCTTGTTTGTCTAAATATTCAAGGATGGTCTTGGATACTTTACCGCGCTGCTGTAAATCTTCTTTTGATAGGAATTCTCCATCTTCCCTCGCCTTAACAATATTATAAGCGGCATTTGTTCCTAATCCAGGAATGGAATTGAATGGAGGAATTAACGTATTTCCTTCAATAATAAATTCTGAAGCATCTGATTTATATAAATCATAGTTTTGGAAGCTGTAACCTCTTTCCGTCATTTCAAGAGCAAGTTCTAGGACGGTTAATAAGTTTTTCTCTTTATTTGATGCCTCAAGTCCTTTGGCATTAATTTCCCCAAGTTTAGCCCGAATCGCTTCAGAACCTCGTGACATTGCTTCAATATCAAAGTCCTCCGCACGGACTGTAAAGTAGGCAGCATAATAAAGAAGTGGGAGATGCACCTTAAAATAAGCAATCCGAACAGCCATTAATACATAGGCGGCGGCGTGAGCTTTAGGAAACATATACTTTATTTTTTTGCAGGAATCAATGTACCATTCCGGTACCTCATTCTTGCGCATCTCTGCTTCCATCTCTTCAGATAACCCTTTACCTTTACGAACAGACTCCATAATCTTAAAGGCAAACGATGGTTCAAGCCCCTGATAAATCAAATACACCATGATATCATCACGACAACCAATTACTTCACTTAAGTTACAAATTTGATTATGAATTAATTCCTGCGCATTTCCGAGCCATACGTCCGTTCCATGCGATAAGCCGGAAATCTGAACGAGTTCCGAAAAGGTCGTCGGCTTCGTATCTTCAAGCATTTGCCGAACAAATCTGGTACCAAATTCTGGAATACCTAATGTACCGGTTTTACACATGATTTGCTGCTCTGTTACGCCTAAAGATTCGGTGCTGCTAAAAATTTTCATGACTTCTGGGTCATCGGTCGGAATCGTCTTCGGATCGATACCGCTCAGATCCTGAAGCATCCGGATGACGGTTGGATCGTCATGTCCAAGTATATCAAGCTTTAAGACGTTATCATGAATGGAATGGAAATCAAAATGGGTTGTCTTCCACTCAGAATTTCGGTCATCGGCCGGAAATTGAATGGGTGTAAAGTCATAGACATCCATATAGTCTGGAATAACAATAATACCACCTGGATGCTGACCTGTTGTCCTTTTTACACCCGTGCAGCCTGAAGCCAGCCGTTCAATCTCAGCTCCACGGATTTGCATGTTATTATCCTGCTGATAGGCTTTTACATAACCAAATGCCGTTTTATCTGCAACCGTACCAATTGTTCCCGCACGATATACGTACTCTTCACCGAATAGTACCTTTGTATAGTTGTGTGCACGGGGCTGATATTCTCCGGAAAAGTTCAAATCGATATCGGGTACTTTGTCACCTTTAAAACCAAGGAATGTTTCGAATGGAATATCATGACCGTCTTTGCGGTATTTGCTCCCGCAATTTGGACAGTCTTTATCAGGTAAGTCAAAGCCGGAACCAACCGAGCCGTCATTAAAGAACTCGGAATGTTTACAGGTTGGACATACATAGTGCGGCGGCAGTGGATTTACTTCCGTAATCTCTGTCATGGTAGCAACTAAAGATGAACCGACGGATCCACGCGAACCAACTAGATAACCATCATCAAGTGATTTTTTAACTAGTTTATGTGAAATCAAATAAATAACGGCAAATCCATGTCCGATAATACTTTTTAATTCTTTTTCCAGCCTTGCTTCCACTATTTCTGGAAGCGGATCTCCATAAATACTGCGTGCCATTGAGTAACTCATCTCACGCATTTCTTCATCTGCACCTTCAATACGAGGTGTATACAGATCATCTTTAATCGGCTTAATGACATCAATCATATCTGCAACTTTATTCGTATTGGTGACAACAATTTCTTTAGCTTTTTCTACCCCTAAAAATGAGAAGGCATCGAGCATTTCGTTTGTCGTTCTAAAGTGAACATCCGGCAGTTCGTGCCTGTTCAATGGGTTTGCCCCGCCTTGAGAGTTAACTAATATTTTTCGATAAATTTTATCATTCTCATTTAGGTAATGGACATTTCCTGTCGCGACGACTGGAATCCCCAACTTATCACCAAGGGCCACAATTTTACTAATAATGTCTTCCATTGCTTTCTCATCACGCACCAATTCCATTTCGATCAGCGGTGCATTCACTTCTTTTGGCATTACTTCAAGATAGTCATAAAATCCGGCATGTGCTTCAACTTCATCAGGTGATTTTTGCATCATCCCTTCAAACACTTCACCCTTATTACAACCAGACCCTACTAAAATTCCCTCACGATATTTTTGCAAAACCGACCTTGGAAGCCTTGGTACTCTATAAAAGTACTGAATATGGGAAATGGAAATTAGTTTGAAGAGGTTTTTTAAGCCTGCTTCTGTCTGAGCTAAAAGGGTGCAGTGATAAGGACGGGCCCGTTGGTAAGCATTACCTTTCCCCATGTTATCGTTGAACTCATCATGATACTCAATTCCTTTTTCAAGAGCATCCTTTAGCATTTTCAAGAGCAGATAGCCAGTTGCTTCTGCATCATAAATAGCCCGGTGGTGCTGGGTTAATTCAATATCAAACTTTTTGGTCAGTGTATTTAAACGATGATTTTTCATTTCAGGATATAAAAAACGGCCCAATTCTAATGTGTCAATAACTGGATTTTTCGCCTTTTCTAAGCCGATATTTTTATAACCGACATTTAAAAAACCCATATCAAAGGAGGCATTATGGGCAACAAGGACGGCATCTCCGACCCAGTCGTGGAATCTTTGGATTACTTCTCCAACATCTGGGGCATTTTGAACCATATCATCTGTAATTCCAGTCAGATTAATAGTTGTTGCCGAAAGCCGATGATGCGGGTTTGCAAATGATTCGAACCGGTCGATAATCTCCCCATCCTTAACTTTTACAGCTGCTAGCTCAATGATGGTATCATATACCGCTGAAAGCCCTGTTGTCTCGACGTCAAATACAACAAATGTATCTTCCGAAAGCAGGCGATGGGCATCATTATAGGCAATCGGCACCCCGTCATCAACAAGATTAACCTCAACACCGTAAAGGATTTTGATATCATTTTTCTTACCTGCGCCATAGGCTTCAGGGAATGACTGGGCAACAGCATGATCTGTAACAGCAATCGCTTTATGCCCCCACTTTTTTGCTTGTGCAATCAGCACACTTACCGGAGTAACGGCATCCATTTGACTCATTGGTGTATGAAGATGCAGTTCAACTCGTTTTTCATCCTCAGGTGCAGTATCTTTTCGTCCAGCAGGTTTTATTTCATTGATATCATTACAAATCATGACTAGATCACGGACAAAGGTATCGTTTTGAACGCTTCCCCGAACCTTTACCCATAAGCCTTTTTTAACCAGCTGGAATAGGGCAGCATCTTCCTTATCACGAGAAAACATTTTTACTATGATCGAACTTGTATAATCTGTAATTTTAAAAGTTAATAGGGAACGTCCGCTTCGAAGCTCCCTTATTTCAGCATCAAAGATATACCCTTGGACTACAACTCGTCTTTCCTCATCAACGATATCAATCAAGCTGCGAAGCTCGCTATCATCCTTGATGGTTAACCCAATAGAAAGCGGACCTGAAGGGGCCTCTCCTCCGGCTTGACCCTTATCAGCTTCTTTCTTTTGCATCTCTACTACGGCCAAATGGGCTCGTTCTTGATCTTCTTTCTGTTTAGCCAGTAAGAACTGCTGATATTCATCATTTTTTTCTTCACTTTTTAATTCGGTATCAATCGCCAACAAAGGAAAGCCAAACCCCTGATAAATATTTCCAATTACAGGACCATATTTCCGCTTTAAGGCGAGTCCTTCTGCTTCATTTCTAACTGCAACAGTTAGCTTATTCCCGCTCACTTCAGGGATTTGTTCATTTAGAAGTTTTACAAGCGGTGGAGCTATACCGTCAATTTGCTGAATGCAATAATTCCAGTATTCTAATAATAAATCAGGTGTAACAGCTTGATTAGTTACTTGGATATTATAGGAAATGGCTGCGATGTTGGAAAATGTTCGTTCAAGCTGTGTTGTAAACTTGAGATAAACATTAAATGGAAGTATTTTTTCAAATAAAAATTGAAAGTGCCACTTCCTCTCTTTCTTTTCAACAAGAAGCCTTTCAATTTGTGCATTTTGGAAATGTACTACTACAGCATCTTCTAGCAATTGCAGCTGCTGGAGCAAGAGTTTGAATCGCTCTTTATTGCCTAAGGCATGTTCGCTCATCGTCTCTCTCCCATCTATAAAAACTATTATTTATCTATATCAAAATTAAATTATACCATATGATAACCTATGATTCGGCTTATTTCGACAGAAAACTTCATCCAAAAAAGGAAAGCTGAAGCGCCTTAACCAGGGAAAAAATGAACTACCTTTTTCCTAGGGAAAAAAGTAGTTCATTTTTTCCTAGGCGCTTCAGCTGGACCATTCTGGAAAGTCCAGTTGTTAATACTTATACCACAAAAAATAAGGACCGCATTAGCGATCCCTATTTAAGTGACACCTTGATAAAATTTAAAGGAAGAATCGTTGGATATCATTCCAGGTAACCACGAGCATGAGCAACATAAGGAGAGCAAAGCCGATAAAATGGACCATTCCTTCCTTTTGTCTGTCAATTGGTTTCCCTCTTACGGCTTCAACTGCAAAGAACATTAATCTTCCACCGTCAAGAGCAGGAATTGGTAATAAGTTCATAATCCCCAAGTTAATACTTAATATGCCAGCCCACTTCATTAGATAATATATTCCTGATTTTGCGACCTCATCTGTGGATTTATAAATTCCAACAGGACCTGATAGGGCATCAATTGAAAATTGTCCTGTAACCAACTTACCAAGCATCACGAATATTTGCTTGGTCCAGAAATAGGTTTCCGTAAATCCTGATTTCACAGCTTGAACTGGTGATTTTTCGACTGGGCTATAAACACCAATAATTCCCATTTTGTCGCCATCCACGGTCTTTTCGAGTGGGGTTACTTCGATTTCTTTCTCTTTACCATTACGTACGATGGAGAAATCAAGTTTTTGATTCGGATTTTTCCGAATAATTTCGACTACATCTGTCCAACTTGATATTTCTGAACCATTTATACTTTGTACAATATCCCCTTTTTGGAGCCCCGCCGATTTAGCCGCTCCATCGGGAGTAATCACACCCAATTTAGGATCATTTGATGGAACACCTTGTAATAAAGCAATAATAATAAACACTACAAATGCTAAAACAAAGTTCATCATCGGACCTGCGAAGATGGCCATAAATCTTTGTGGTAAAGTTTTGGAACCAAATTGACGGTCAATTGGAGCAATTTGTGATTCAATACCATTTTCTACGATAACTGCTTTTGGATCAATGGAGAATGTCTGTAAACTTTCGTTTTCGTCTTCCGGATATCCTTTTATGATTAAATCCTTTTCAATATCAGCAAACTCGACTTCAACTATCCTTGCTTTTGGATATTTCTCTTTATTATTTAAAATAATTTTATTTACCTTTTCTAACTTATCAAACATAAGACCAATTCGGTAACCAGGTTTAATTTCGACCATTTCCGGATCTTCACCGGCCATTCGGACAAAGCCTCCGATCGGTAAAAGACGAATGGTATAGGTAGTTTCTCCTTTTTTATGAGTAAACACCTTTGGTCCCATCCCAATCGCAAATTCACGGCAGAGAATACCTGCTCTTTTCGCGAAAACAAAATGACCTAATTCATGAAAGAAGACCAGTGCGCCAAAAATTACAATAAAGGCAATAACTGTGCTCAATGATAAAACCACCTTTTATAGAGGATAGGGAAGTATCTTTCCTATAGTAGTGAGTGTACAAATTGTCGAGTCTCTTTGTCAACTTCTTCAATCATAGCTAGACTTGGATTATCGATGACTTGATGTTTACTTAATGCTTGCTCAATTAATTCCTCTATTTGCAAGAAACGAATTTTCCCTTTTAAAAATGCAGCCACTGCTGCTTCATTTGCAGCATTTAACACTGTTGGCATGGTTCCACCTTTATTACCCGCATGATAGGCAAAATCTAGGCAACGGAAACGTTGTAAATCCATTTCCTGAAAATGCAGCTTACCAACGCTTGCTAAATTCAACTTTTTAGCTGAATTAAGAGGAAGCCGGTCTGGATATGTAAGAGCATATTGGATTGGCACCCTCATATCTGGTGTTCCCAATTGGGCAATAATGCTGGAGTCATGAAACTCAACCATGGAATGAACAATACTTTCCTTGTGGAGCAGAACGTCTATTTTTTCAAATGGAACGCCAAACAACCAGTGAGCTTCAATAACCTCTAATCCTTTATTCATCATTGTCGCTGAATCAATGGTAATTTTTGCACCCATAGACCAGTTTGGATGGTGTAAAGCCTGTTCTAGGGTGACATCCTTCAGTTCCTCACGGGTTCGATCACGGAAACTGCCACCAGAAGCCGTTAATATTAATCTTTCAATATTTTTATCCATTTCTCCTTGCAACGCTTGGAAAATGGCCGAATGTTCGCTGTCAACAGGGAGGAGCGGTACATTATTTCTTTTAGCCGCTTCTATTACTAAATGACCTGCAGTCACTAACGTTTCTTTATTTGCTATGGCAATTACCTTCCCGCATTCAATTGCTTGTAAGGTGGGATGCAGCCCTACACTGCCAAGGACAGCATTAACAAGGATATCTGATTTTTCAAAAACAGCAACCTCAATTAATCCTTCATTGCCAAAAGTAAATTTAGTCTTCGGGAACTCTGCTTTTAATAGCGTACAATCACTAGATTCCTGTACAGAAACAAGCTTCGGTTTAAATTCAATAATCAATTTACGAGCTAATTCAATATTTTTTCCAACTGAAAATGCAGCAAGTTGAAATTCAGCAGGATGCTCACGGATAATATCAATCGTTTGAATCCCGACTGAACCCGTAGCACCTAATAAACTAATTGTTTTCAAAAGTGTTCAACTCCTAAAAATAGAGCACAGCCATTATGTCCAAAGATGGAAAAGGTTTAATAATGGCAATACAAATAATAAGCTATCAAACCGGTCCAGAATCCCGCCATGACCTGGCAGAATGTTACCTGAATCCTTTACATTAAAATGGCGTTTAAAAGCTGATTGGACCAGGTCGCCAATTTGTCCAAAAACGGAAAGAACAACGGTTATTCCCATTAACGTTACTAGACTAACTGGGATGGACGGTGAAAATAGAGAAAATAATATTCCTACGATCACAGCACAAACGACACCGCCTAATGAACCTTCTACTGTTTTATTGGGACTAATTTCGGGCCAGAGTTTGTTCTTTCCCATCGCTTTGCCGACAAAATATGCCCCGGAGTCTGTTGCCCAAATAATAAATAGGGAATAGAAAACATAAACAAGTCCTGCCTCACGGGTTTCAATAAAAAAGTAAAATCCAATACCCACATAAATCGCCGAAAGAATTGAAAAAGAGACATCTTCAAAGGTAAAACGATTTTTTGTGACAACCGTATAGGCTAATAACAACAAAATAAAAATAATCGCGATCTCTATTTTCGAATAGTAAAAACTCGAGATAACATGATGATATTGCTTAGGAAAAATAATCACCCAAAGAAATAAAAGCGATATTAGTCCGTGTACTGAAAAGATACTTATGTTTTTCATTTTTAAAAGCTCATATAACCCTATTGTAGCAAGAATGTACGATAACAGAACAAAAGGAAGGCCCCCATAAAATACAATTGGTAAAAATAATGCTGCAGCTATGACTGCTGTAATAATTCTTTGCTTCATCTACTAGTTCAACACCTTTTATGTTCTTAAAGAGAGGTATATTTTAGATTCCGCCAAACCTGCGCTGACGTTTTTGATAGGCCTCGATCGCTTCAAGGAAATATTCCTCATTAAAATCAGGCCATAAAACTTCTGTAAACCAGAATTCCGAGTAAGCTAATTGCCAAAGCATAAAGTTACTTAAGCGAATTTCACCACTTGTTCGAATTAGCAGGTCAGGATCTTGAAAATCAGAACTCATTAAATAAGAGGAAAAGACTTTTTCATTAAGTTCCGTCTCCTTCAGTATTCCATTTTTGCTATCATTTATAATTTGTTTTACAGCATCGAGTATTTCCGCCCTGCTTCCATAATTCAAGGCAAAATTCAGAACCAATCCAGTATTAGTTTTTGTTTCTTCGACTGCTCTCTCGATAGCACGGAGTGTATGTAGTGGCAGTTGATGTTTATACCCCATCATTTTTACTTGAACATTATTCTCAATTAGTTCAGGAAGAAAAGTACCTAAAAATTCTTCCGGAAGCTTCATAATATATTCCACTTCATTTTTAGGGCGTTTCCAGTTCTCAGTAGAAAAGGCATATAAGGTTAAGGCCTTGATTCCGAGATTATTAGCCAGCATGGTTGTCTTACGAACGACCTTCATGCCTTCGTGATGACCTGCAATACGCGGTAAGGCTCTTTTTTTAGCCCAACGCCCATTACCGTCCATTATAATGGCAACATGTTCAGGAACAGGCGATTCTTTTATTTCTTCTATTTTATCTCGGAGTGTGGAAGAGTTAGCTGGCTTCTTCCAAAGCCCAAATTTATTAAACATAACATTGCTCCTCAATTAATTAATCATTTCCTCCGATAATAAATCATGGATTCATATATCCAAATATGTAAAAGGATTTTTCAGTTAGATGATACTATCATACCAAAAAACCTAAAAGATATCTCTAATATTAACCTATGTAAAATAACAGGAATTAAGAATAATGTTCAGAAAATATTAAGGGACAATCAAACCACACCAATAATAGTGAAAAAACCCCCTAATAAAGAGGGTCTTGATAGAAAAGCGGAAGCGCCTTGGTCAGCCCCGACAAGCGCCTCGGTTCTGACGGTGAAGTTGTTCTTTGACTTCATTAGCAGAATCGAAACGAACTTGAGGGGCTAGGCGCCCTGAGCTAGACATCTGGTTACACTTCTAAAATTTCTTTTTCTTTATCTTTTGTGATTTGGTCAATTTTTTGAATAAACTCATCGGTAAGCTTTTGGATATCATCAGAATAGCCGCGTAGTGCATCTTCTGTAATTTCACCATTTTTCTCGAGCTTTTTCAAATCATCGTTTCCATCACGGCGAATGTTACGGATGGCTACTTTTGCTTCTTCTGATTCTTTTTTTACTAACTTAACAAGTTCTTTGCGTCGCTCTTCCGTCAATTGTGGAATCGCTATACGAATAACGGTACCATCATTAGTCGGATTTAAACCTAAATCAGATTTCAAGATTGCTTTTTCAATATCACCAAGAATAGATTTATCATATGGCTGAATCACTAGTAAACGTGCTTCTGGTGTGGTAATCCCTGCCATTTGATTCACAGGTGTTGGCGCCCCATAATAGTCAATCGTAATACGATCTAACAAGGATGCACTTGCGCGGCCTGCGCGAATGCTCGCAAGCTCACGAGTATAAGATTGAATAGCTTTTGTCATACGATCTTTTGTTGAAGCGATGACTTGTTTTGGCATTAGTTTTTCCCCCTAACGATAGTTCCAATTTTTTCACCCATAACGGCTTTTTTGATATTGCCTTGTTCCATAATTGAGAACACAATCAATGGAATATCATTATCCATACATAATGAAGAAGCAGTTGAATCCATAACTGCTAGGCCTTCCTTAATGACATCCAAGAATGTGAGATCTTCATACTTAGTGGCAGCAGGATCAATTCGTGGGTCTGCAGAATAAACTCCATCAACATTATTTTTAGCCATTAAGATCACTTCCGCATCAATCTCCGCTGCCCTTAATGCTGCTGTTGTATCTGTTGAGAAGTAAGGATTACCTGTACCTGCTGCAAAGATAACAACCCTATTTTTTTCTAGGTGTCTCATCGCCTTGCGTCTGATATATGGTTCAGCAACCTGACGCATTTCAATGGATGTTTGTACACGTGATTGAATTCCTAATTGCTCTAAACTATCCTGAAGCGCCAAAGAATTCATCACGGTTGCAAGCATTCCCATATAATCTGCTGTTGCTCTGTCCATCCCCATCTCACTGCCGATCTTACCGCGCCAAATATTACCTCCGCCGACAACAACGGCCACTTCGACGCCTAGTTCTGCTACTTCCTTTACCTGCTCGGCAATAGATTTAATTACAGAAGGTTTAATTCCAAAACTGGACTCACCAGCAAGTGCTTCCCCACTCAATTTTAAAACCACTCGTTTGTATTTAGGACCGCTCATATAAACCTCCGTATGTATTATTTTAAAGCTTAAGCGCCTTGAACAGGGGCGTTAAGCACAAGACGAGCCGGCCGAAAGGTTGTTCTTTACCTTTTGGACGGATTGGCTTGTGACCTCGAGCCCCTTAGGCGCTGGAGCTAGATATTATTATATAATTCCCTTTAAAAATAGGGAACACACCGTGTCCCCTTTTTAAAAACTATAATAGTAACATTCCCTTAAAGCATTTGTTTTTAAGCAAGAGAATATTTGACTTATTTTTTGTTTACTTGGTTCATAACTTCTTCAGCGAAGTTGTCTTCTTTCTTTTCAATACCTTCGCCTACTTCGTAACGTACGAATTCACGAACTGTTGCGCCTTTAGACTCAACAAATTGGCGAACCTTTTGATCAGGGTTTTTAACGAAAGTTTGATCAAGAAGACATACATCTTCAAAGTATTTGCCAAGACGGCCTTCTACCATTTTTGCCACGATGTTTTCTGGCTTGCCTTCGTTAAGTGCTTGTTGTGTTAAAACTTGACGCTCATGTTCAACTTCTTCTGCAGAAACTTGGTCACGAGATACATATTTTGGTCTTAATGCAGTGATATGCATAGAAACATCTTTTGCTGCACTATCATCAGTAGTGCCTTCAAGCACTGTTAAAACGCTGATACGACCGCCCATGTGTAGATAAGCACCAAAAGCATCGTTGTCAGTCTTAGATACGATTGCAAAACGGCGAAGTGAAAGCTTTTCTCCGATTTTTGCGATAGCAGCGTTGATGTGGTCAGCAACAGTTGCTCCATTTTCCATTGTTTGAGCAGATGCTTCTTCAACAGTAGCTGGTTTGTTTTTTAGTAAGTGTGCAGCAAGTTCTTGTACTAGAGCTTGGAATGCTTCATTTTTTGCAACGAAATCTGTTTCAGAGTTAACTTCAAGGATAACAGCCTCGTTTCCTTCTGTTACTACTGAAGTTAAACCTTCAGCAGCAATACGGTCTGCTTTATTAGCAGCTTTAGCAATCCCTTTTTCACGCAAGAAATCGATTGCTTTATCCATATCACCATCTGTTGCTGTAAGTGCTTTTTTACAGTCCATCATGCCTGCGCCTGTTTTTTCACGAAGTTCTTTTACCATTTGTGCAGTAACTGCCATTTTTAATTTCCTCCTTTTAATCTATGTACTATTTCTTATCTTTAGCCATTCAAACTCAAGATAAACATTTCTTAAAAAAAGGTGATAAAGGGTCTCCCTTATCACCTTTTTAATAAAGTCGCTATCTTAAGCTTCTTGTGCTACTTCTTCGCCTTGTTTCGCTTCAAGAATCGCATCCGCCATTTTACCAGTTAATAGTTTAACCGCACGGATTGCATCATCGTTAGCTGGAATGACAACATCGATTTCATCTGGATCACAGTTAGTATCAACAATACCTACGATAGGAATGTTTAACTTTTTAGCTTCTGCAACTGCGATACGCTCTTTACGAGGGTCGATGATGAAAAGTGCATCAGGAAGTTGTTTCATGTCTTTAATTCCGCCTAGGAATTTTTCAAGACGTTCTTGTTCTTTCTTAAGTTGAACAACTTCTTTTTTAGGTAATACTTCAAAAGTACCGTCTTCTGACATTCTTTCAATATCTTTTAAGCGGCCAATACGCTTTTGAATTGTTTCAAAGTTTGTTAATGTACCACCTAACCAGCGTTGGTTAACATAGTACATACCAGAACGAGCTGCTTCTTCTTTAACAGAATCTTGAGCTTGTTTCTTTGTACCAACAAAAAGAATAGTTCCGCCGTTACCAGCAAGATCTTTTACCCAGTTATAAGCTTCTTCAACCTTTTTAACTGTTTTTTGAAGGTCGATGATGTAGATACCGTTACGCTCAGTGAAGATATATTTCTTCATCTTAGGGTTCCAACGGCGAGTTTGGTGTCCGAAATGTACACCAGCTTCAAGCAATTGTTTCATTGAAATAACTGACATGTGTTTTTTCCTCCTAGTGGTTTGTTTTCCTCCGCTCGTCTCATTTTTAAATAGAAACTGATATATTCAGCACCATCTATTTAAATCAACTAGCGTGTGTATTAACACCATGAAATAATATAGCATAAGTAAATATAACAATCAAGAACTACTTTTTAAAAATTAAAAATCCCCAATTCTTGCAAACTGGGGATAGATACTTTAGTTTGATCTTAATTTATCAAGTTCCACAAGAAACTTGTCATTTAGGACCTTAATATACGTACCTTTCATACCTAGTGAACGTGACTCAATTACCCCAGCACTTTCAAGCTTTCTTAGTGCATTGACAATTACTGAACGTGTAATTCCAACCCGGTCTGCGATTTTTGAAGCAACCAACAAGCCTTCATGGCCATTTAGCTCTTCAAAAATATGTTCAATCGCTTCTAGTTCACTATAAGATAATGAACTGATAGCCATTTGAACAACAGCTTTGCTTCTTGCTTCTTCTTCAATTTCTTCAGACTTTTCACGTAAAATCTCCATACCTACAACTGTTGCACCATATTCGGCAAGAATTAAATCATCATCATGGAATTTTTCTTGCAGTCTAGCAAGAATTAATGTACCCAGTCGTTCCCCGCCGCCAATAATCGGAACAATTGTTGTTAAACCTTCTTTAAATAAGTCTCTGTTTTCAACTGGAAAGGCGGTATATTGGCTTTCAATATCAAGGTTTGAAGAAGTTTCTTGGATATTAAACAAGCCTTTTGAGTATTCCTCAGGAAATTGACGATCCTCAAACATTTTCTTAATACGTTCATTTTCGATTTGCTGATAAATCGAAAATCCTAAAAGCTTCCCGCGGCGGCTTACGATATATACATTAGCCTCAATCGTCTCACTTAACGTTTCCGACATTTCTTTGAAATTAACAGGCTTGCCTGCTGCCTTCTGTAGTAAAACATTAATACGTCTAGTTTTTGTAAGTAAATCCATCTGTTTCTTCCTCCTAGTAACTACAACCATTATTAAATTTTGAAAACAATTTCTGTATGAGTATTATTTAAGAATGGCATCTCCTGAAAAATTCAAAAAACTGCATTCCTAAAGAATGAATTGGCTTAGATCTTTATTCTTAGAAATAGCCCCAAGCTTATCATCCACATACTGCGGCGTAATGGTAATTTTCTCCATTGTGATATCAGGAGCTTCAAAGGATAAATCCTCTAACAGCTTTTCAAGTATCGTATGAAGACGTCTAGCCCCAATATTGTCGGTATTTTGATTCACTTCGAATGCTACTTCAGCGATTCTACGAATAGCATCGTCAGAAAATTCAATTTGTATACCTTCTGTTTCCAATAATGCTTGATATTGTTTAATTAAGGCATTATCTGGTTCAATCAAAATCCTATAGAAGTCTTCCACTGTTAATTTTGTAAGTTCAACACGAATTGGAAAACGTCCTTGAAGCTCCGGAATTAGGTCCGAAGGTTTCGCAATATGGAAAGCTCCAGCGGCAATAAACAATATATGGTCGGTTTTAATTGAGCCGTATTTCGTAACCACTGTAGAACCCTCAACCACTGGCAGGATATCGCGTTGAACCCCTTCCCTAGAGACATCTGCCGATGATCCGCCGGAATTCTTGCTGGCAATTTTATCAATTTCATCAATAAAGATAATGCCTGTTTGTTCCGCGCGGTAGATTGCCTCTGATGAGACTTCATCCATATCAATCAGCTTTGCAGCTTCTTCATTTGTTAATACCTTTCTTGCTTCATGAACCGTTAGTTTTCTCTTCTTGCGCTTTTTCGGCATAAAACTGCTAAGGGCATCCTGCATATTCATCCCCATTTGTTCAATCCCTGAACCCTGGAGCATATCGAACATTGAAGGTGCTTGTTCTTCTACTTCTACAGTCACGATTTCATCTTCTAATTGTCCGAGGGCAAGCTTCTCTTTGACAATCTTCCGTTTTTCCTGAGCAGAAAAATCTTCCTGCTGTGTGTCCGGTTCAGAAGAAGAATTCCCGCCGCCGAATAACATTTCAAGTGGATTTTTATAGTTCGTTGCTTTTTTAGCGGATGGAACAAGCAAATCAACAAGCCTGCTGTTTGCATTTTCTTCAGCTCGTTCCTTCACACTTTGCATTCGCTCCTCTTTCACTAAACGAACAGAGGTTTCTGCAAGGTCGCGAACCATTGATTCTACATCACGGCCAACATAACCGACTTCTGTAAATTTAGTCGCTTCCACCTTAATAAACGGAGCACCGACAAGCTTTGCCATCCTTCTGGCAATTTCCGTTTTTCCTACCCCTGTTGGACCTATCATCAAGATGTTTTTTGGAATGATTTCTTCACGAAGTTTATCATTTAAAAGACCTCTTCGATAACGGTTTCTTAATGCCACAGCAACCGCTTTCTTTGCATCCTTTTGTCCAATAATATATTGATCAAGTCTTTCAACTATTTGGCGGGGAGTTAAATCCGTTGTTTTCACCATTTTTTTGTCTCCTTCCCGTTACAGCTCTTCAACGATTATGTTGTGGTTGGTATATACACATATTTCCGCAGCTATTTCTAAAGAAGCCTTTGCAATTTCTTTTGCAGATAAACTTTCTCCTGCATATTTCTTTAAAGAACGGCCAGCGGCCAATGCATAATTCCCTCCTGAGCCAATCGCAAGAATCCCGTCATCAGGTTCAATTACTTCACCGGTTCCAGAGACTAGTAACAAGCTTTCACGATTCATGACAATTAACATCGCTTCCAACTTGCGGAGCATCTTATCATTTCTCCATTCTTTAGCAAGCTCGACTGCAGCTCTTTGAAGATTTCCGTTATATTCCTCTAACTTTCCTTCAAACAATTCAAAAAGAGTAAACGCATCTGCAACAGAACCAGCGAAACCCGCCAATACCTTACCATTAAATATCTTCCTTACTTTCTTGGCAGTGTGTTTCATCACAACTGCATTGCCAAAAGTCACCTGACCATCACCGGACATGGAGCATTCGCCGTTATGGTGAATTGCAAATATAGTAGTCGCATGGAATTGATTCATTTAATTCTTCCTCCTCTTGGAGTAATTTCTGTTTAAAAGTCAAGTAGTATGTAATAGTTGGGTTCTCAAATCCCTCTTATTAACGAGAAAAACGAAATCACTGAAATCAAGTTATTAATGGTTCAATTGTCATTTTGCAGAATTGCTTACTATTTGTAAACACCCAGCAAATATGTTTAATAAAACATTCACAATTAACATATTATTTAAACTGACAAGGGCTAATAAATCGTAACATACTTCTATAGCCCTTGCAACAATTTTACAAAACTTTCACAAAGTTCTGAATTGTTTCCAGTGCACGATTAGCGTGCTGTAGATTTCTTTCCTGCTTGCCTTTTATTTTCACTGGCAGTTCCGGAAATAAACCAAAATTCGCATTCATCGGCTGAAAATTATCAGGATTAGCAGTTGTGATATAACGTGCCATACTGCCAATCGCTGTTTCGGCAGGAAACTCAACTGTCTCGTCTCCCATTACAAACCGAGCTGCATTAATCCCAGCAATTAAGCCGCTTGCTGCTGATTCAACATACCCTTCAACACCTGTCATTTGCCCGGCAAAAAATAAATCTTCTCGGTTTCGGAATTGATAAGATGCCTTTAGGACCTTAGGTGAATTTATAAACGTGTTTCGGTGCATTACTCCATATCGAACAATCTCCGCATTTTCAAGACCAGGGATTAGACGAATAACTTCCTTCTGTGCCCCCCACTTTAAATGTGTCTGAAATCCGACAATATTGAAAAGTGTACCAGCAGCATCATCCTGGCGAAGCTGCACTACCGCAAATGGCCTTTTTCCTGTTTTTGGATCTTCTAAACCTACAGGTTTAAGAGGACCAAATAACATCGTTTTCTTCCCTCTAGCCGCCATTACTTCGATTGGCATACAGCCTTCAAAAAAGACTTCCTTTTCAAATTCCTTTGTAGGGGCAGTTTCAGCAGAAATAAGGGCCTCATAGAACGTATTAAATTCCTCTTCTGTCATCGGGCAATTTAAATAAGCTGCTTCACCTTTGTCATATCTGGATTTTAAATAAACCTTGTCCATATTAATGCTATCTTTTTCTAAGATAGGTGCTGCTGCATCATAAAAATAAAGATAGTCTTCTCCTGTCAAACTCTGTAGCTGTCCGGATAGTGCTTCACTCGTAAGCGGTCCTGTTGCGATAACCGTTGGACCCCCAGGAATCTCTGTCACTTCTTCATTGATGACCGTTACATTTTCATGATTTTTAACCATCTCTGTTACTTTTGCTGCGAACTCGTGACGGTCGACCGCCAATGCTCCTCCTGCCGGAACAGAACAAGCATCAGCAGCAGCGATAATGACCGAATCTAGTTTTCGCATTTCTTCTTTTAATACCCCGACCGCATTTGTTAAGGTATTGGCCCTTAGTGAATTACTGCACACTAATTCGGCAAATTTATCGGTATGATGCGCAGGTGTCTGCTTTACCGGGCGCATTTCATAAAGTCTTACTTTTACACCGCGTTTAGCTATCTGCCATGCGGCTTCACTCCCGGCTAAACCAGCACCAATCACATTTATTGTTAAATCTTTCAATTAAGAACCTCCTCAATTTCCTTTCAAAATTTATCCTAGTAACCATTTTGGATTAAAACGTACTATAAATATACCTTGCCCTCAGAATAAGTCCATCTTGCATTGTACTATACGAATGAAGAACAAAAAAGTTTTTTGTTTATAAGAAAAACTAAAAGAGTGGAAGTTACTCCACTCTTAGCTTTGCGGCTCTTCCTTATAATCGCAAGTAACACACTGAACTTGAACGCCCTTTTTTAATTTCTTTTCTACCAGCATGCCTTCACATTTCGGGCATGGTCTTGGCAGCGGCTTATCCCATGAGATAAATTCACAGTTCGGATAATTCGTACAGCCGTAAAACAATCGTCTTTTCTTACTCTTCCGTTCGATTATTTGCCCCTCTTTACAGGTTGGACAAGTGACACCAATTTCTTTAACAATTGCTTTAGTATTCCGGCAGTCAGGGAAATTACTGCACGCCATGAATTTTCCGTATCGGCCCATTTTGAATACCATTGGGCTGCCACAGTTTTCACAATCTTCACCGGCCGGCTCATCTTTAATTTCGACGGACTGCATTTCTTTTTCGGCCTTTTCTAAATGTATTTCGAAATCACGGTAAAATTCATCAATAACTTGAACCCAGCTGACTTTTCCTTCTTCAACATTATCTAAACCCTGCTCCATTTTGACCGTGAATTCGACATCAAGAATCTCTGGGAAGAACTCAACCATTAATTCATGGACAATATCGCCTAGTTCTGTTGGTACAAAACGTTTATTATCCAATGTCACATAGCCCCGCTTTTGGATTGTATCCAAAGTTGGTGCAAATGTAGACGGGCGACCAATCCCCAGCTCTTCAAGTGTTTTTACTAGTCTTGCTTCCGTATAACGCGGCGGCGGCTGAGTGAAATGCTGTTTAGGATCGATATCCTTTTTAAAAACCTCATCCCCTTTTTTAAGGTCAGGAAGCATTTTATTCGGACCATCCACTTGGTCATCTGTACCCTCTACATAGACTTTCATAAAGCCTGGAAACTTAATCTTAGAGCCAGTTGCCCGGAATATAACATTGCCATTTTGCAGATCAACGCTCATGGTATCCATGACGGCCTGAGCCATTTGACTGGCAAGGAACCGCTCCCAAATTAGCTTGTATAATCGCAGCTGGTCACGGGACAGAAATTCTTTTAAACTGTTAGGTTCTCTTATTGTACTCGTTGGCCGTATCGCTTCGTGGGCATCCTGAGCATTTGTTTGCTTTTTTTCTTTTCTTTGGTCATTCTTCAAATACTCTTCTCCGAATTCTGCTTTGATATAGCTCGCAGCCTCTCCTTGAGCTACATCTGAAATCCGGGTAGAGTCGGTTCTCATATATGTAATGAGACCCACCGTACCTTCCTTGCCAAGCTCAATCCCTTCATACAGCTGCTGGGCTAACATCATTGTTTTCTTGGCACGGAAATTTAGCTTTCTTGCTGCTTCTTGCTGAAGGGACGAAGTAATAAAAGGCGGGGCCGGATTTCTGCGGCGTTCCTTTTTAGTCACAGAGACGACCTCAAATTTGTTATCCTTCATTTGCTTCAATACTTCTTGAACATCAGCTTCGGACTTTAATTCACTTTTTTCTTGACCTACTAAAGAATAGAAAGCTCCACTAAATTGATCCTTTCCCTTTAAGAACTCACCTTCAATTGTCCAATATTCTTCAGGGGTAAAATCTTTGATTTCTTTTTCACGGTCGATAATTAAGCGGACTGCCACAGATTGAACTCGACCGGCACTTAAGCCTTTTTTCACTTTTTTCCAAAACAGCGGGCTGATGTTGTAGCCGACTAAACGGTCTAAAATCCTTCGGGCTTGCTGAGCATCCACAAGGTCCATATTTATCGGGCGCGGATGTTTAAAGGATTCTTTAATAGCATCCTTGGTAATCTCATTAAAAACAACACGGCAGTCCGAATGGATATCAACATCTAAACTATGAGCTAAATGCCAGGCTATTGCTTCCCCTTCACGATCCGGGTCGGCCGCGAGATAGACTTTCTTAGCCTTTTTGGCCGCTGTTTTTAATTCCTTTAATACAGGACCCTTCCCACGAATGGTAATATATTTTGGTTCAAAACTATTTTCCACGTTTACTCCCATTTGACTGCGCGGCAAATCTCGTACATGCCCCATAGAAGCTTTTACTTTATACTTATTTCCTAAATAGCGTTCTATTGTTTTCGCTTTTGCAGGCGATTCAACAATTACTAGAAATTCTGCTGCCATTCTATATCCTCCTTAAGAGGGAAAGTGTAAAAGCGCCTTGAATTCGGCAAAAGCCTGATTCTAAGATGCTTACTATTTGAGAAGTTTTCCTAAATTCCAGTTTTTACACATTTAACTGGAGAAAATACTTTACAAAACTGCCTTATCCCAAAATTTTTAACCTATATAGTAATTTACATAGTATTTAGATTTTTTTATTCTATTCATTTTTTTTTAATTGATGCCTTAGTAATATTTTAACATCTGTTGGAAAATGTATAACATATTAGATATTTTTGCAACCTTTTTTAGGTAATTTCTCCATTTATGCAAAAATACCTGCTAAAAGGGTAGATTTTATTAATCGATATGGGGGATATATTTTAATTCTTCCAAAATGTCCTTTGCACTTGTAACGAGTTTTGCACCTTGCTGGATTAATTCATTTGTACCTCCAGAGCAGGGACTAAAAATGCTTCCCGGCAACGAAAATACGTCGCGCCCTTCATGAACGGCATAATTAGCAGTAATCAGCGACCCACTTTTCCGCTTTGCTTCTATAATAAACGTTCCGGCGGATAATCCGCTAATAATTCGATTGCGGGCAGGAAAGTGCCACCTAAGCGGCTTGGTATCAGGGGGATATTCCGAGAGGACCAGCTGCATTTGCATCATATTAACAGCGAGGGGAATATTTTCTTTTGGATAGATATGATATAAACCTCCGGCAATAACGGCAATCGTCCTTCCTCCCAATTTTATTGTCTCTTCATGGGCAAGGGCATCAATCCCCATTGCTAGGCCGCTGACAATCAGGATATCATGATTTATTAACTCAGGAAAGATGTGTCGGATTGCACTTTTGCCGTATGGTGTGGCTTGTCGGGATCCAACAACAGCAAGCTTCGGTTCTTTTTCTAAAAGAGATAAGTCACCTTTTGCATACAAGGCCCAAGGAGGTTGATATATTTCTTTTAAAGATTGGGGATACTCTTTATCAAAAATCGTTATTACTGCAATATCATTGGTCTTATATTGACGAATTTGTTCATGAATCATTTCAGTTTGAATGGTAGGAAAGGTTAATGAAGAAGACATTTGGCTAGTATTCGGTAGAGTTGGATTAGGAGGAATGCTAGATTTTGATGCTTGGTATATTGACTGGAGTGAGGGGTCTTTTTTCAGTATTTGATAGACGGTGTTCCAGGAAATGTCGGGGTAGTGCAGTAAATGAATAAATTTTTCTTTAAACATATCCATAATTATAAAAACCTCCATTTTATTAATCTTATGATAAATAGTCCCTCAAAATTTGAGGGACTACCTGTTAATACTTAGTTGTATAAATTAGATTAGTGTCTAGCTCCATACGCCATCGGCTCGAGGTCACAAGCCAATCCGCCAAGAAGGTTAAAGAACAACCTTCTCGCCGGCTCGTCTTATGCTAGTCGCCGATTAACGGGCGTCTTCCGCTTTTCTAGAGTGTTTTACACTTTTCGTAAAGACCCTGTTCTTTTAATACTTCGATTAAAGTTTCTCCCATAACGGAAGGAGTGTCAGCTACTTTAATTCCGCATTCGTTCATGATGCGAATCTTTTCATCAGCTGTGCCTTTCCCGCCGGAAATGATGGCACCTGCGTGTCCCATTCTTTTTCCTGGAGGTGCAGTACGACCACCAATGAAGCCGACTACAGGCTTGTTCATATTAGCTTTCACCCATTCAGCCGCTTCTTCCTCAGCTGTACCGCCAATTTCACCAATCATGATAACAGCATATGTTTCAGGATCTTCATTAAATGCTTTTAATACATCAATGAAGTTTGTTCCATTTACAGGGTCTCCACCGATTCCGACAGCTGTCGTTTGACCGATACCCGCTTGTGTTAATTGATGAACAGCCTCATAGGTTAAGGTACCAGAACGGGAAACAACACCGACATGGCCTTTTGTATGAATATATCCAGGCATAATCCCAATTTTACATTCATCAGCCGTAATTACACCAGGGCAGTTTGGACCTACTAAACGAGTCTTTTTGCCTTCCATGTAACGCTTGACTTTTACCATGTCCAATACAGGAATATGTTCAGTAATACAAATAACTAGATCTAGTTCTGCATCAACAGCTTCAATAATAGAGTCGGCTGCAAATGGAGCAGGAACGTAGATAACAGAAGCATTTGCGCCTGTCGATTGAACAGCATCTCTTACTGTATTAAAAACAGGTACTCCTTCAACTTCCTGACCAGCCTTACCCGGTGAAGTTCCGCCGACAATTTTCGTACCGTATTCAAGCATTTGCTTCGTATGGAAACGGGCGGTTCCGCCAGTGATTCCTTGAACAATAACTTTTGTATCTTTATTAATAAAAACGCTCACGTGAATTCCCCTTTCTTTCGATCCTATTTAACTAATGAAACGATTTTTTGTGCACCGTCAGCCATAGATTCAGCAGCAATAATTTCGACGCTTGACTCAGCAAGAATTTTCTTACCTAAGTCAACATTTGTTCCTTCTAAACGAACAACAAGCGGAACCGATAGTCCAACCTGCTTAGCTGCTTCCACAACACCCTCAGCAATGACATCACACTTCATGATTCCACCAAAGATATTAACAAAAATACCTTTTACATTTGGATCTGAAAGGATAATTTTGAATGCTTCTGTAACTTTTTCAGCTGTTGCGCCGCCCCCAACATCAAGGAAGTTAGCCGGATCACCGCCATAATGTTTAACGATATCCATCGTAGCCATCGCAAGGCCCGCACCATTTACCATACAGCCGATATTTCCATCTAAGGCAATATAGCTTAAATCATATTTAGATGCTTCAATTTCTTTGGCATCTTCTTCTTCTAGGTCACGATATGCCAATACATCTTTTTGACGGTATAGTGCATTTGAGTCAAAGTTTAGTTTTGCATCTAATGCCATAACCTGACCGTCACCAGTTACCACCAATGGGTTAATTTCGGCAATTGAACAATCTTTTTCAATATAAGCATTATATAAGCCCATCATGAATTTAACGGCTTGATTAACTAACTCATTTGGAATATTAATATTAAAGGCGATGCGACGTGCTTGGAATGGCTGCAATCCAATAGCAGGGTCGATTTCTTCTTTAAAAATTTTCTCAGGAGTTTTAGCCGCTACTTCTTCTATTTCCGTACCGCCTTCTTCAGATGCCATTAAAACAACACGTGAAGTCGCACGGTCTAATACTAAACCAACATAGTATTCTTTTTTAATGTCGCAGCCTTCTTCAATTAGGAGGCGTTTTACTTCTTTACCCTCAGGACCAGTTTGGTGTGTTACCAGGGTTTTTCCTAGAATTTCACTTGCATATGTACGAACCTCTTCAAGGTTTTTCGCAACTTTTACACCGCCAGCTTTTCCCCGTCCGCCTGCATGGATTTGCGCTTTTACTACACATACTTGTGTTCCTAGTTCTTTAGCAGCTTCGACCGCTTCTTCAACCGTGAATGCCACTTTTCCGTTTGGAACAGTTACCCCGAATTGCTTGAGGATCTCTTTCCCTTGATACTCATGGATATTCATTTCCCATCCTCCTATCAAACTCTTCAAAAAATTGACTCCGTTTTCATTTTATATAATGATGGAAACCTTGTCTACCTTTAAATACTAAAATTATATTCGTCTTTAAAATATTCAGAAAAGTAAACAAGAGAGAAAGCGATTTCATTAGGTTTTCACTCTTTTTTATTTTTTCTTACAATAATAAAAAAAACAGGCAAATACCTGTTTTTACTTTTACATTATTATGTTGGTATAGTCCTTAACAGGGGCAAAACTTTTTCGATGATAGGGTGTTATGCCGTGCTTTTTGATTGCTTGAAGGTGCTCTTTTGTTCCATATCCCATGTTTTGCTGAAAACCATAGACAGGATAGTTAATCGCTAACTCCTTCATGTACTCATCTCTTACCACCTTTGCAACGATAGAAGCTGCTGCAATCGAGATGCTTTTTGCGTCACCCTTGATGATAGATTCTGTAGGATACGGGGTGTCAAGCTTCATTGCATCAATCAATAAAAAATCAGGCTGTGGATCAAGAGAGACAATTGCTGCTTTCATTGCTTTTTTAGTTGCTTCATAAATATTAATTTCATCAATTTCATCGGCGTGAATCATCGCCACATTATAGGCTAGTGCCTCTTGTCTAATAATGGCCGCAAATTCCTGCCGTTTTTTTTCAGTTAATTTCTTTGAATCATCAATCCCCGCTAAGAAAAAGTCCTCAGGTAAAATAACGGCAGCGGCTGTAACCGGACCTGCGAGCGGGCCTCTGCCAACCTCGTCCACACCAGCAATGAGATTAAATCCTTGTGCACGGACCTTTCGTTCAAAATGATTCATCTCAATAAACTTTTCTCGAAGGAGTTTTTCTTGCTCTTTTTGTTTTTTCCACTTGGCCAAGCATTGCTGAACACCTTTTCGCTCATCCGATTGAAGTTCAACAATAAAAGAATCATTTTCTTCTAAAATAGCAGCGAGTTTTTCTTCAATTTCGGCAATTGAAAGTTTCTTCATATGTAGTCACCTTGTCTATAAATTAAAAAAATCAAGCCCTCCACAAGGAGAGCTTATTTTATGAGTTATTTTTCACAGATGCTGGTACATCTTTTGGGCGTTCAAAAGAGAGTGGACCGAATTTTTCTGAGCGCATTTCTCTAATTACTAACTCAGCTACTTTATCGTAGTCAACCATACCTCCGCCCATTAAACAGCCCCTAAGCGTTCCAATATGGTCAAATAAAGCAACTACATCCTCAGGTATCTCTGTTAGCTTGTAGCGCTCCTTTAATCGTTCTGGATAGGCCTTATCTAAAAAGCGCAGCGAGTACACGGTCAGATCCTGAAGATTTAATAAAGTATCCTTGATTGCCCCTGTGATCGCCAGTTTCATCCCAACTTCTTGGTCCTCAAATTTAGGCCATAAGATTCCGGGTGTATCGAGCAGTTCCAATTCTTTCCCTACTTTTATCCATTGTTGTGACTTGGTTACACCAGGAGTATTTCCCGTTTTTGCAATGTTTTTCTTTGCCAAACGATTAATAAGTGTGGACTTGCCTGCATTTGGAATTCCTACAATCATGGCGCGAATGGCTCGTGGTTTTACACCTCTTGCCTTTAACCGATCAAACTTTTCTTTTAGAATTTCGTTCGAAGCTTGGACAATATTCTTCATTCCTTCGCCCGCTTGAGAATTGATTGCCAATGCTTTTATTCCCTTTTCAGCAAAGTAAGCAATCCATTCTCTTGTCACTTCTTTATCGGCCATATCCGCTTTATTTAATAAGACTAGTCTTGGTTTATGCTGGATAATTTCATCTATCATCGGATTCCTTGAGGAATACGGAATTCTCGCATCCACCAATTCAAAAATAATATCAACCAGCTTTAACTTTTCCGTGACCTCTCTGCGAGCCTTGGCCATATGGCCTGGAAACCATTGGATCGTCAAAGTGCCACCTCCTTTTAAAAGCTTGAACTATTCTCCATTTACCGTAACAATGTGAGCATCCTTTAGAGGCCAATAGACAACACTCGTTTTCCCGATGACTTTACTCATAGGAACGGTTCCGATATGTCTTGAATCCTTACTAAAGCGGCGGTTATCACCCATCACAAACAATTCACCCTTTGGAACTGTTTTACGGCCAATTTTTTCTTCTAACGTGAATGAACCTGTAAGTGGACCATCTTCTACTTGTTTCTTATATTCATCCAAATATGGCTCTTTATACGCTTTTCCATTTATATATAAAACATCATCCTTATACTCAAGCGTATCACCTGGGAGACCAATTACACGTTTTATGTAATCCTTCCCTTCCGGGGCGTGAAAAACGATGATATCAAAACGCTTTGGCTCCCCGATGTTGTAACTAAATTTATTAACAATCATTCTGTCTTGGTCTTTTAATGTCGGCATCATGGAAAGCCCGTCCACTACAATAGGAGCAAAAAGAAAATATCGAATGACCGCAGCTAATGCTACCGCAATCAATAACGCTTTTGTCCATTCCCATAGCTCATTTTTCTTTTTAGTCATACATTCCCCACCAATCACTATTAAAAATGTTTTATAAAGCCTATTTTACATAAGTTAAACTTATTTAACACGATGGGATGATTTTTTTAACCAAACTTTAATATTTTGGTTAAAGATCAGCAAAATGATGCAATTCGATACACATTTACCATGAATTTTAATGTTATGTATAAAAAAAGAGCCTGCTCGAGCAAGCCCTTTTTCTTTTTCATATTATCGAATCTCTTTAATTCTAGCTTTTTTACCGCGAAGGTTACGCAAGTAGTAAAGCTTAGCACGGCGAACTTTACCGCGGCGAATTACTTCAAGCTTCGCAATTTTTGGTGTGTGTACTGGGAAAGTACGCTCAACGCCTACTCCGTAAGAAACTTTACGAACTGTGAAAGTTTCGCTAATTCCACCACCACGACGCTTAATCACTACACCTTCAAATAACTGAATACGCTCACGAGTACCCTCGACAACCTTTACGTGTACACGTACAGTGTCACCAGGACGGAAGCTAGGAAGATCAGTACGAAGTTGTTCTTGTGTGATTTCTTTAATTAATTGTTGCATCGTTTTCAACTCCTTCCAACAGATGCTCTTACAAATCTACTTTCGATTATCTTGCAGCGGAACATCGTTATAAGACCACAATCTGAAAACCATCAGTTCTGAGTCACAAGAAGTATCATAACATAATTATAACGAGCCTGCAATATTACTCGTAATCTTTTTTTACTTCTTTCAGCCATTTTTCCTGTTCAGCTGTCAGTTCAATTTTATCTAATAAATCAGGTCTTCTTAAAAGCGTCCGGCGTAACGCCTCTTTATTCCGCCATTCTTCGATTAGTTTATGATTACCTGACAGCAGGACATCAGGAACCTTTAATCCCCGGAAATCCGCTGGTCTCGTATAGTGGGGATGTTCTAGTAATCCTGTACTAAAGGAATCTTTCAGATGAGACTCTTCATTCCCTAGTACTTCTGGCAGCAGACGGACGACACTATCCACTACTACCATTGCGCCTAGTTCACCACCAGTTAAAACATAATCGCCAATCGATATTTCATCTGTTACGACATGTTCCCTGATCCGTTCATCATAGCCCTCATAATGACCGCAAATAAAGATCAAATGCTCTTCTTTAGCTAACTCCTCTGCTTTTCGCTGCTCGTAGCGTTCTCCTTGCGGACAAAGCAGGATAACCCTAGGATTTTTACTATCTGCTTGTTCTCTAAGAGATGCTACAGCGTCAAAAATCGGCTGCGGTTTGAGAACCATACCGGCCCCGCCGCCATATGGATAATCATCCACAGTGGAGTGTTTGTTGTCTGCAAAATCACGAAAGTTTATGACATTATACTGAACCGCAGATTTCTCTGCGGCTTTTTGTAAAATAGAATGACCGAAGACTCCAGAAAACATTTCCGGAAATAATGTCAGGATATCGATTTGCATCATGAAAGTAACCCTTCCATTGGATCAATAAGGATGACTTGTTCTTTTACATCTACTTTCTTTACAACATCTTGAATATAAGGGATTAGGATTTCTTTGCCACCTTTTCCTTTAACAACCCATACGTCATTTGCTCCAGGCGAAAGAATTTCCGTTACTTTACCGATTTCCTCTCCCTGAGTAGTCGCAACCAGGCAGCCGATAATTTCATGATAATAGAATTCGTCTTCTTCTAATTCTCCGAGCTGTGATTCAGGTACTTTTAAAATCCCCTCTTTGAATTTCTCCACATCATTAATATTGTTGTATCCCTCAAATGTAAGTAACTCGAAATTCTTATGTGTCCGGTGGCTTTTTACCGTTAATTCAATCGGTTTTTTCGAGTTTGGCATAAATAAAAAGAGGACATTCCCGACTTTGTAACGTTTTTCGGGGAAATCTGTTTTAGATATCACTCGCACCTCGCCTTTAATACCCTGTGTATTGACGATTTTTCCAACATTAAACCATTTTTCCATCTAACTTCACCTTCTATCTAATTTCCTTAACTATTCCGTCCTCGATAATAATAGTAGATTGTCCAACACTATTGTCCCATTGGTCTCCAACATTTACTTCTACGAGGGCCTGAACTTCTCTTTCCTGTATTTCACTGCCTAGTGGTAGGTTATGTAATTGTTCCATTTGAAACTCAAGAAGCTTTATTTTTTCTTTGCGCGTTCTAATTTCAGTTTCAAATTTTTTCTTTAGTGCCTCAGAAGAAAAGTTTTTTGTTTTTTCCAATCGCTTTTGCTCAAATAAAAGTTGTTCGCTTTCCTTTTTCAACTGCAGCATTCTCCCTTGGAACTTCTCGTAAAGCTGTTCCTTGCTTTTTTCCGTTAATACCTGCTTCACCACAACAGTTTGAATCAGCTGCATAAAGATCCGCCTCCCTTTGCTCTATATGAACTTTGAGAATTGTCTAGCTTCAGCGCCTAGGGGCTCGGGGTCATAAGCCAATCCGTCAAGAAGGTTAAAGAACAACCTTCTCGCCGGCTCGTCTGTAGCCTTGCACCCCTAGACAAGGCGCTTCCGCTTTTCGAGTAGCAAAAAAGGGAGGAATGACTCCCTCCCTTTTATCTAGATGCAAAAAGCTATTCACCAATTTCTAGAAAAATTTTCTTTTGTTGTGATGATCCTGCTGCATAAACAACAGTTCTAATGGCCTTTGCAACGCGCCCCTGTTTACCGATTACTTTTCCCATATCCGTCTTATTTACGGTTAACTGATAAGTAACACGATTTTCATCCTCTAAGACATCCACATGAACATCTTCGGGAAAATCAACAAGAGGCTTAACAATCGTTTCGATTAATTGTTTCATAATCGTTCAAACAATTACTTGTTTAATTTTGCATTATGGAATTTCTCCATGATGCCTTGGCTTGAGAAAAGGTTACGAACTGTATCAGATGGCTTCGCACCGTCTTTTAACCATTTAAGAGCTAATTCTTCGTTGATGTCAACTTTAGCTGGTTCTGCAACTGGATTGTAAGTTCCAACGATTTCAATGTAACGTCCGTCACGTGGTGAACGAGAATCTGCTACTACAATACGATAGAAAGGAGTTTTTTTAGCTCCCATACGCTTTAAACGAATTTTTACTGCCATTTTAAATAAGCACCTCCGAATAGTTTCACACAAGATAGTATAATATCAATTCTTTTATAGTTTGTAAAGTGTTTTTTCTTTACAACCATTATTACCAATTTTTCTCAACTTAAAACTTAAAAGGAAACTTAAATCCGCCCTTTTTCTTGCCTTTCATCTGCATTCCGGACATTTGCTTCATCATCTTCTTCATGTCTTCGAACTGCTTTAATAGACGGTTAATTTCGGTTACTGGACGTCCGCTTCCTTTGGAAATTCTCTTCTTACGGCTGGCATTTAGAATTTCCGGATTATTTTTCTCATGCTTAGTCATCGATTGGATAATCGCTTCCACATGGGCAATTTGCTTTTCATCGATTTGAAGATTATTCAAGCCCTTGATTTTATTAGCCCCAGGCATCATCTTTAACAATTCATCCAGTGGTCCTAAGTTTCGGACTTGACCAAGCTGATCTAAAAAGTCCTCAAGGGTAAACGAAGCAGTCCGCATTTTTTGCTCTAACTCTTTTGCCTTTTGTTCGTCCACATTGGCTTGTGCCTTTTCAATGAGCGTCAGCACATCACCCATACCCAGAATTCTCGAAGCCATCCGTTCAGGATGAAATGGCTCCAATGCATCCATTTTTTCGCCAAGACCGACAAATTTAATCGGTGTCTGCGTAACGGCACGAATAGACAGGGCTGCCCCGCCTCGAGTATCACCATCAAGCTTCGTTAGAACCACACCTGTTAATCCAAGCTGTTCATTAAAGCTTTGTGCCACATTGACTGCGTCCTGTCCGGTCATCGCATCGACAACAAGGAAGATTTCGTCCGGTTTGGTTAATTCTTTAATGTCCTTAAGCTCGTCCATTAAAGCCTCATCCACATGAAGACGTCCGGCGGTATCAATCAAAACATAGTCATAATGCTCTTCTTTAGCTTTTAAAATCGCTTGCTTGGCAATCTCGACAGGGCTCACCTGATCCCCCAGCGAGAACACAGGCATATCCAATTGTTTACCCAGGGTTTGAAGCTGCTTGATCGCCGCAGGGCGATAAATATCAGCTGCGACAAGCAAAGGATTACGGTTATACTTTTTACGAAGTAACAGTGACAGCTTTCCCGTTGTCGTTGTTTTACCGGCTCCTTGCAGACCAACCATCATAATAACCGTCGGTGGACGATTAGAAGCGGCAATCTTGCTTTGTTCGCCCCCCATTAACTCAGTTAGTTCCTCGTTAACGATTTTAATGATCTGCTGCCCCGGAGTTAAACTCTTGAGAACCTCTTGTCCTACAGCCCGCTCACTGACTTTTTTGACAAAATCTTTGACTACCTTGAAGTTAACGTCTGCTTCTAGTAGGGCAAGACGCACTTCACGCATCATTTCTTTGACGTCCGCTTCAGTGACTTTCCCTTTTCCGCGGATTTTTTGGATTGTATTTTGCAGTCGGTCGGCTAATCCTTCAAACGCCATTTATGCCGCCTCCTAATCTAATTTCTCAAGCTCAGCAATTGTTTTTAACAATGCTGTTTTTGTTGGATACTCCTCAATAAGCAATTCTTTCATGTCCCTGATAAGTCTCGTACGCTTTTGAAATTTCTGAAGTAATAACAGCTTTTCCTCATACTCCTCGAGCATTGCTTCTGTCCGTTTTATATTATCATAAACAGCTTGTCTGCTGACGTCATACTCTTCAGCAATCTCTCCCAGAGAGTAATCATCTAAATAATAGAGAGACATATAGCTTTGTTGCTTTGGAGTTAACAGCGAATAGTAGAAATCATATAGATAATTCATTCGCGTTGTCTTTTCAAGCATCATGCCACTATTCCCTCCAATACTAATGTTAAGTGAAAAGCCTTTACAAAAGTAGTTTACAGGGTCGTGTCGTATCTGTCAAGATAATACCTTTACAACCTATTCTGATTTTTCTACTTGATCAGCAAATAGCCCGTACACATATTTTTCTGCATCAAATTCTTGCAGATCATCCATTTTTTCGCCCAGTCCGACAAATTTAACAGGAATTTTTAATTCATTACGAATTGCCAGAACGATCCCGCCCTTTGCTGTACCATCCAATTTTGACAGGACAATCCCACTGACATTAGTTGCTTCTTTAAATGTTTTTGCCTGGATGAGAGCATTCTGACCGGTTGTTGCATCAAGTACAAGAATTACCTCATGGGGAGCACCAGGTATCTCACGTTCGATAACCCGTTTCACCTTCTCTAACTCTTTCATTAAGTTTACTTTATTTTGCAGACGGCCTGCTGTATCACACAATAAAATATCCGCATGGCGTGATTTAGCTGCTTGAATGGCATCATACATAACCGCTGCTGGGTCAGAACCCTCTGCCTGCTTAATAACTTCTACTCCAACTCTTTCTCCCCAAACCTCGAGCTGTTCAATGGCACCTGCACGGAACGTATCACCTGCAGCCATCAATACTTTCTTACCTTCACTCTTAAACTTATGACCGAGTTTGCCAATCGTAGTCGTTTTCCCAACTCCATTAACCCCAACAAATAAAATGACCGTTAGTCCATCCTGCTGGATGTTTAATTTCGAGGATTGTTCTTCACCAGCATTATAAATGTCGACAAGCTTTTCAGAGATTACACTCTGCACCTCTTGCGGGTCTTGAATATTACGGCGTTTTACTTCCAGCTTGAGTTCATCAATTAACTGCATGACGGTATCGAAACCGACATCAGCCTGAATTAAAATTTCCTCTAATTCTTCAAAAAAATCTTCATCAACTTTACGGTACCTGGCAACTAAATCATTTACTTTCCCTGAAAAACTGTCTCGTGTTTTGGTCAACCCTTCCCTAAACTTTTCGGTTACAGAATCCGTAGATTTTGAAATTTTTTCTTTTAATTTTTTAAAAAAACTCATGTTTTCACTTCCTTCAATTATGATTCAACTAGTTCTTTTGTGTCCTCCAAACGGACGGATACAAGCTTTGATACACCTGATTCCTGCATGGTTACCCCATATAGGACATCGGCCTCTTCCATCGTACCTTTTCGATGCGTAATGACAATAAATTGTGTTTCTTTACTATACTTTTTTAAATATTGGCTGAAACGGTGAACATTGGCTTCATCCAAGGCTGCTTCCACCTCATCAAGAATACAGAATGGAACCGGACGGACTTTTAGAATCGAAAATAACAAGGCGATCGCCGTAAGTGCGCGTTCCCCTCCAGATAAGAGTCCAAGGTTCTGGAGTTTTTTACCCGGAGGCTGAGCAACAATTTCTACACCGGTATTTAAGAGATCCTCCGGTTCAGTTAAAACTAAATCTGCCCTTCCACCGCCAAAAAGAGTTCGGAATGTCGGTTCAAAATGTTCACGAATCCCCTCAAAGGTTTGTTCAAAACGTCTCTTCATTTCTGAATCCATTTCATCAATAACCATATAAAGGGTGTCTTTGGCTTCCTGCAGGTCCGTCTTTTGCTCGTTTAAGAATTCATAGCGTTCAGAAACCCGCTCGTATTCTTCAATCGCCCCAAGATTGACACTGCCTAGCTCTTCAATCGCCATCTTGATTAATTTAACCTTTTTTCTCGCTTCCTCTACCGGGATGGTTAATGGATATTGTTCCTTCGCTCCATCAAATGAAAGAAGGTATTCTTCCCTTAGCTGTGCAAGCCGATTTTCTAGTTCCACATCCAAGCGGTTGATCTTTACCTCTTCATCCTTTAATACGACGATCATCCCTTTATGAAGTCTCTTCAACTCTTTTGCTTCTAATTCCAAATTTTCAAGTGAGTCTTGCATCGACAATCGTTCTTGTCTTCTTTCCGTGATTAACTTTAATGTTGCTTCTTTATCCTGTTGTTTTCTTTTTGAGGCTGCTTCTAATTGTTCTTCCCCTGAGGAACTATTCGTCATTTCCGAAGTTAAGAGGTTAAGATCTTCTGTAAAAATGAGATGCTTTTGCTCACTCTCTTTTAAATCATCATTAATTAGCATCAAGCGTTCTTTTGCATGGGTAAACTGTTCATTCTTTGAGGCAAACTCTACCTTCAATTCATTAATTTCATTCGTCAGGGTTTCTTTTGAGCTTAGGTCACTTGTTTTTTGTTCTGTTAGTATCGTAATTTGGGCATCTAACTCGGCAATCGTTAGCTTATAGGACTCGAATGCCTCCGCTAACTCCATTTTTCTTTTTAAGAGTGATTCTCTCTCTTCAGTCAACTGCCCTTTTTCAAGATCATAAAGGGCTAAACGGTCATTAAGGTTCTTCTCCAGCAGCTCGGCCTCACGAAGGTCCCCCTTAACAGATTGCTCCGTTAAGCGTAATGACTCCCCATCTTGCCGGATTTCATCCACTTGCTTTTCAACTTGTTGAACTTCTGCTTTTAACCTCTTAACGGCAGTTTCCAAGCCTGCTGTTTTTTCTTCCATTATGATGAGCTTGTCTTTTATAGTTTCAAGCTCCCCTTTTCTCGTTAACAGAGACGTTGATTTTTGCTTAACCGCTCCACCGGTCATCGAACCGCCAGGATTCACGATATCGCCATCTAAGGTGACCATTCTGGCGCGGTATTGCAGGATTTTCGCTAATTCATTCGCTCCTTTTAGGTCCCTTGTTATAATTACATTTCCGAGCAGATTATTCATAACCTCAGAATACTTTGAATCAAATTTAACGAGACTGACAGCCGGTCCAATCAACGAAGGGTGGTTTTGAATGGAATAAAGCTGTGTAGATGATAAAGGCCGCCCTTTAATTACACTTAACGGTAAAAATGTAGCTCGACCATATGAATTCTGCTTCAAATATTGAATGGCCGTCCGGGCATTCTGCTCCGTATCCACCACAATATGCTGAAGAGCACCGCCAAGGGCTGTTTCTATAGCTGTTTCATAATCCTTTGGAACAGTTACAAGCTCAGCTACCGCTCCTTCAATTCCCTTTAACTTATGGTCCCGAGCCTTTAAAACCTCTTTTACACCTTGAAAAAAACCTGCAAAGTCTTCTTCCATCTCTTCGAGCATATCTTTTCTAGACTTTGCCTGCTGGAGCAGCTGATATGCTTGATACAATGTTTTTTCTTGTTTTTCGTAATTATTCTTAACATTTTCAAGCTCACGCTGTCCCTCACGATATGATACCAACTGACTTGCTAATTTCTTTTGTACCTCTTCTAAGGAATTTTGAATTTCTCGCTTTTTACTTTGAGCGGTTAGACGTTCTTCGAGATATTTTTCATTTTCAGCATCAAGACGGGCACCTCTACGTTCTTGCTGCTCCAATTGTTGATTGATATATTTTATTTCATTTTTTGCACCGGCTTGGTCATTTAATAAATCGATATATTCACTTTTTAACGCTTCGATTTTTTCTTCGATATTCTCGGAAAATAGTGGCAGCTTCTCTTGCCGCTCTTTTAGTTCGGACTGCAGTTTTTCAACAAGGTTTCTTAGTTCCTCTACGGTATCAGCCTGTAATTCCCTATTTTTCTTTAACTGACTAATACGATCTGTTAGTTCTAAAATATTACCTTTTAACTGTTCCTTATTTTGCGCAGCATTCTTTTTCCGTTCCTTGAGGACTTCTTTCCTGCCCTCAAGCTTTTCAAGTTCTTCACTGGCATGTAAGAGTACATTCTGCAAGTCTGTGATTGACTCATCCATTGCAGCCATTTTGTCCCTTGTTTCAACAATTGCCGCTTCTTTGACCTGCAATTCTGAAGAAAGCTTTAGTTCTTCCTGTTGGTGTACCTCTAACTGTTTGGAAAGTTGTTCCCAATTTTGGTGAAGGTCTTCGATTTCAAAGACCGTTAACGCCACCTCAATCTTTTCAAGCTCTTCTTTTTTCTCTAAAAAGTCTTTTGCCATTGATGCTTGAATTTTCAGCGGCTCAACTTGTCCTTCAAGCTCATGGAGGATATCATTTACACGATTTAAATTATCCTGTGTTTCAAACAGTTTGACTTCTGCCTTTTTCTTGCGGTTCTTATATTTTAAAACTCCTGCAGCTTCTTCAAAGATGGTCCGGCGCTCCTCAGCCTTACTATTTAAAATTTCCTCAACTTTTCCTTGGCTGATAATTGAAAAAGCCTCACGGCCAAGACCGGAATCCATAAATAAATCAATAATATCTTTAAGGCGGCATGACTGTTTATTTATGAAGAAGTCACTATCACCCGAGCGGGAAACCCTTCTAGTCACACTAACCTCATTAAAATCAATCCCTAATCCTTGATCGGTATTGTCCAATGTCAGTGTCACTTCGGCAAAATTAAGGGCCTTTCTAGAATCGCTTCCAGCAAAAATAATATCTTCCATCTTGCTGCCTCTTAAAGACTTAGCCGATTGTTCCCCTAAAACCCAGCGAATGGCATCGGTAATATTACTTTTGCCGCTCCCATTAGGACCAACTACAGCTGTTACTCCAGGAACAAAATCAACTTCAATGCGTTCAGCAAAAGATTTAAAGCCAATAATGTCCAACCGTTTTAAAAACATTTCGTTATCCTCCCTATGCTGCACGGGGATTTCTCCTGCCGACATTGTCATTTCTAAGTTGTTTTTGTTTTTAATACTTTAAGAGCCATTTCAGCCGCATGCTGTTCCGCTTCTTTCTTGGATTTTCCTGATCCCACACCAAGTTCTTTCCCATTAAGGGATACTCGCGAAACAAATTCCTTATTATGGGCAGGTCCTTTTTCCTGCAGGACACGATATTCAATAATTCCAGCTCCATCACGCTGAACAAGCTCTTGCAATTGACTTTTAAAATCCATCACATGAGAAAAAGCACCGGCATTTATTTTAGGAAAAACCACTCTCTCGAGAAATTCGACGACTTTTTCAATTCCCTGATCCAAATATAACGCACCAATGAAAGCTTCAAACACGTCAGCAAGCAGTGCTGGGCGTTCCCTGCCGCCAGTCATCTCTTCCCCTTTACCAAGCAAAATGTATTTACCAAATTCCAGGTCATTTGCAAAGGCTACCAGTGAAGGTTCACAAACAATAGCAGCACGTAGTTTCGTTAATTCTCCTTCAGTCATCGTAGGGTATTTTTTAAAAAGGAATTTTGAAACCGTTAATTCGAGGACAGCGTCTCCTAAAAATTCAAGCCTTTCATTATCTTCGAATGGCTTTCTGCGATGCTCATTCACATAGGATGAATGAGTAAATGCTTGTTTTAATAATTTTTCATTTTCAATCGTCACACCGATTGAAGTTTGAAAATCCTTAAATTGATTTTCTTTTGCGCGATTTACTTCATTTTCTTTACCATTCTTGCGCATGAATTTCTCCACCTTGCATCAAATTTACAATCTACCTAATAAGAGTTTAAAAAAGATTTTATGAAAACGCAAAGAAACTTGGCAGATAGTTTGCCAAGTTCTATCATGCAGTAAGAAAAGCAAAGGCGCCATGCCTAGGGGCGCAAGGCTACAGACGAGACGGCGGGAAGGTTGCTCTTTAACCTTCTCGACGGATTGGCTTAGACCTAAGAGCCCCTTGGCGCCGTCGCTAGACATAATAAAGCTCCGTTTGAAAACGGAGCTTTTGAACAAATCTAACGGGATTATTTACTGCTATTTATGTAATTAACAGCATCACCAACTGTACTGATTTTTTCAGCATCATCGTCAGAAATTTCCATATCGAACTCATCTTCTAATTCCATTACTAGTTCAACTACGTCAAGGGAATCAGCGCCAAGATCATCTTTAAATGAAGCTTCAAGCTTAACTTGAGACTCATCAACACCTAAGCGGTCTACGATGATTTTTGTAACACGTTCTAATACCTCTGCCATGCTTGTTCACCTCCCCTCAAGCTATTATAGAGTATTTCATTAAAAAGATAAATCTAAAATAAAATTAAATTTTACATGACCATTCCGCCATTAACGTGTAGCGTCTGGCCGGTGATATAGGATGAATCATCAGATGCGATAAAGGCGGTAATTTTGGCGATATCCTTTGGTTCGCCTAAACGAGCTAGAGGAATTTGCTTTAACATTTCTGCCTTTACTTCTTCAGATAATTGGTCTGTCATATCGGTGGTAATAAACCCAGGCGCAATCGTGTTTACCGTAATATTACGTGATGCCAGTTCTTTGGCAGTTGTTTTCGTTAAGCCGATTACACCAGCTTTTGCCGCCACATAGTTGGCTTGACCTGGATTTCCGCTTACACCGACAACAGAAGCAATATTAATGATGCGGCCAACACGCTGCTTCATCATTTGTCTAGTTACGGCTTTTGTACAAAGGAACACACCTTTTAGGTTGGTGTTGATGACATCATCCCATTCCTCTTCCTTCATTCTCATTAACAAATTATCGCGGGTAATCCCTGCATTATTAACGAGAATGTCTAGTCTTCCAAAACGGTCTACTGTCGCTTTCACCATTTCTGACACTGCTTCAGTATCGGCTACATTACATTTTACCGCAAAGGCATCTCGGCCAAGAGCCTTAATTTCATCGACAACCTCATTTGCTTTTGCTTCACTGCCTGCAAAATTGACGGCCACATTGGCACCTTGTCTTGCCAGTTCCAGAGCAATTTCTCTGCCGATTCCCCGGGATGCTCCTGTTACAAGAGCAAATTTCCCTGCTAAAGTCATAGTTTTTCCTCCTTTAAAGCGTCCAATACGTTTTGAGCGCTCGCTTCATCTGATACTGAATACGTTTTGACTGTTTTATCAATTTTTTTGATTAAGCCTGAAAGAACCTTTCCAGGTCCAATCTCAATAAATGTATCAACCCCAAGACTGATCATCTTTCCAACGGAGTCTTCCCATAATACCGGGGAGTATAGTTGTTCAATTAACTTATCCTTAATTTCTAAACTGGCACTAATCGGTTCGGCCGTAACGTTTGCGATTACAGGGATTTCGGCATTCTTCATTTCAAGACCATCTAGGACTTCACGCAATTGATTAGCTGCCGGTTTCATTAATGTAGAATGGAAAGGTCCGCTTACTTCTAAAGGCAGTACACGTTTTGCCCCCGCTTCTTTCGCTTTCACACCAGCAGCCTCTACACCTTCCCTTGATCCGGAAATGACAATCTGGCCGGGACAGTTTAAGTTGGCTAATGAAACTGGCATACCTGTTGCGCTGACCTCTTCTGTAACCTTTTGAAGCGCATCCCGATCTAAACCGAGAACAGCAGCCATGGAACCCTCACCATTTGGTACCGCATGCTCCATAAACTCTCCTCGTTTGCGGACGGCGTACACTCCATCTTCAAAAGATAGCACCCCGGCAGCAACCAAAGCTGTATATTCTCCTAAGCTGTGACCGGCAACAAAATCAGCCTTTACCCCGGCTTGTTGAAAGAAGTCTAAGATGGCGATACTTGTTGTAAGCAATGCTGGCTGTGTATTATACGTCAAAGTCAACTCTTCTTTTGGACCTTCAAAAATTAGATTACTTAAAGGGACGTTCAGTCTTTGATCGGCTTTAAAAAAATACTCCATAATTTCCGGATGTTTTTCCGCTAACTCTTTCCCCATTCCTACTGTTTGTGAACCTTGTCCTGGAAAAACAAAGGCTAGTTTACTCATTTCAACACCTCTATTGTTCTAATTTAACAGTATCAGATTCTGCTACTGCTTTTTGAATTAATTGGACTACATTGTTGCCCGCCATTTCCCTTGTCTGCCTGATTGCACTAAAGATCGCTTGGGCATTGGATGAGCCATGCGCCTTGATGACAGGTGCCTTTAAACCGAATAGGGCAGCACCGCCATACTCTGAATAGTCCATTTTATTTTTTAGCGCCATTAGGTTTGGCTTTAGGACTGCTGCTGCCAGTTTGCTTGTAAAGCTGCTCATCAATGCTGTTTTCAGCATTTTAAACATCGATAGAGCGGTCCCTTCAAGTGTTTTCAACACCATATTACCGGTGAATCCATCGGTCACCACGACGTCCGCAACACCGTCAAGTAAGTCACGTGCCTCGACATTGCCGACAAAATTCAAATTCGTATTTTTTAATAAGGTAAACGTATTTTTTGTGAGCTCATTACCTTTCTTTTCTTCCGTTCCGATATTTAAGAGCCCTACTCTCGGCCGTTCAATACCTCTAACTTTTTCACTGTAAATCGAACCCATGATGGCATTTTGAACTAAATGTTCTGGTTTGGCATCGGCATTTGCACCAACATCCAGCAAAAGAAAGCCTTCTCCTCCAATGGTTGGCAATGTAGGCGCAAGGGCCGGTCTGTCAATCCCTTCAATTCGCCCTACAACAAATAGACCAACTGCCATTAATGCACCCGTATTCCCTGCAGAGATGCAGGCGTCAGCTAACCCATCAGCCACTTGTTTAGCGGCTAACACCATGGAAGCATCCTTTTTTCGGCGAACCGCTCTAACTGGTTCATCGGTTCCAAGTATTATTTCAGTTGTATGTAAACAAGAAATTCTCTCGTGATTTGTTAGTGTTTCTTTGATTTTGTTTTCGTCCCCAACAAGGGTAATATGTATATCAGAAAAGGCCTGAACAGCCTTCATTGCACCTAATACAATTTCTTTTGGGGCATGATCTCCGCCCATGGCATCGATTGCTATTTTCATGTGTCTCATCCCCTTAATTATTTTTCGAACGGTACATTTCAAATTTTCCGGTAAAAACCAGTTCGTTATTGACAAAACTCTCTACTTCCACAAACGTTCTCCCGGTATCTTCTATTTTGGTTACCCTTGCTTTTGCAATTACCCGTTCATTTAGATTTACAGAACGTTTAAATTGAATATTCGCTTTGGCCGTTAAGGCTAATTCGTCATTAATGACAGCAACAGCAAGTGAATTCGCCTGAGCAAAAACGTGATGTCCGCGCGCAATATTATTACGCTTGAACACATGTTCTTTTTTTACATCAAAAATAGAGATGGCGTTTTGGTCTAGTTCAATATGTATAATTTCACCAATTACTTCTTCTAACGGTAAGGAACGAACTTCATCATCAAACCGTTTCTCGGCCACGTTTTTAATTCGTTCACGGAGTTCCGGTATGGATAACTCCAAGCGATCAAGACGGATGGTTTGAACACTCACTTGAAATTTTTCAGCTAAATCCTCATCCGTAATAAAAGGATTTTCTTTAATGGTAGAAGTTAATAATTGTTGGCGTTCTTTTTTGCTTCTTCTCATGATTTTCACACCGTCCGAGCTCTTATGACTAGGTACTATGAGTAGTATAAAATTTAAAAAGACAGATTGCAAGATTAAATTTAAAAGAAATGCGGAAGTGCCCGGCTTACCTCGAGTGAAATACGAGTCGCCGGGCACTGAATAGACGGTTTGGAAGGGATATCTATTTAATCTAGTTTTTCCCCTTCTAACACTCCTGATTCTTTTATTTTATTTCGCAAATATTGATATTCTGGGTCTGTCCAAAAAAACTCCGAACTGATCAGCATGCTTGCATCACTTCTGGCTGTTTCAAGTGCCCGATAATCATGTACCATATCGGCTACCTTAAACTCCGGAACTCCACTTTGTTTTTTCCCAAAAAAGTCCCCAGGCCCTCTTAGCTCTAAATCCTTTTCACTTAATACAAACCCATCATTTGTTTCAGTCATAATCCGCATTCTTTCTTGGCCTACTTCAGATTTTGGACTCGCCAAAAGTACACAGTATGACTGAGCACTCCCACGTCCAACACGGCCACGCAGCTGATGCAACTGCGAAAGACCGAATCGCTCCGCATCATAAATGACCATCATAGTCGCATTAGGAACATTTACCCCCACCTCGACAACAGTTGTGGAAACAAGGACTTGTACTTCATTTTCACTAAATGCCTTCATCACCGAATCTTTTTCCTCTGATGATAGGCGGCCATGCATCAGCCCAACTTTAAAGCGGTTTTGAAAAAAATGACTTAACGTCGAATGAACATCAATCGCATTTTGCACATCAAGCTTCTCTGACTCCTCAATTAATGGACAAATCACATAGGCCTGATGTCCTTTCGTCAATTCCTTTTCAATAAACCCGAGGACCCGTTCTAGCATTTCCGGTTTTGCCCAATAGGTCTCAATTGATTTTCTTCCCGCCGGCATCTCATCAATGATCGACACATCCATTTCTCCAAAAACCGTAATGGCAAGTGTTCGAGGAATAGGAGTTGCTGTCATAAACAGAACATCTGGATTCTCGCCTTTTTCCCGCAAAATCCTTCGCTGCTCCACCCCAAAACGGTGCTGCTCATCTGTAATGACAAACCCAAGTTTGTTAAACGAAACCTCATCTTGGATGAGTGCATGGGTACCGATTAAGATATCGACCTTGCCTTCTTTTAACTCTTGGAGAATTTCACGTCTCCGTTTACCTTTAATCGAGCTTGTTAAAAGTTCGCATCTGACATGAACCGGTTCTAACATATTTTTTAAGGATTCTGCATGCTGCTCTGCTAAAATCTCTGTTGGTACCATTAAGGCCCCCTGATAGCCCGCTGTTACTGTTGCATAAAGCCCAATGGCGGCTACAACCGTTTTACCGGAACCTACATCTCCTTGGAGAAGACGATTCATATGGTAGGGTGATTTTAAATCTGCTAATATCTCATTAACAACCTTTTTTTGGGCATTTGTTAATGGGAATGGAAGACTATTGATTAGCTCCATTAATTTATCCAAGTCATATTTTTGCTTAATCCCCGGCGAATGCTCTCGTTCAAATTTCCTTAGTGCTTGCATTTTCAATTGAAACAATAGGAATTCTTCATATACAAAACGCCTTCTAGCTTGCTTAACTTCCTCTGGACTATTCGGAAAGTGCATGATTTTTAGTGCATCCCGTTTGCCCATTAGACGATATCTTTTCAAGAAAGTTTCCGGAAGAGTCTCTTCTATCTGCTGCCCATATTGTTGGAAAGCAAGGTGAATAAACTTCCTCATCCCTTTTGTTGTGACCTTGCCTCTTAAGGAGTAGACAGGTTCATAGTCGGTTGACTTCGTGTTATATCCCATTTGCATTTCATTTGCAGTAATGGTTTGCCGATGTGCATCCCATTTACCAGTGACAGTAATGGTTTCATTCATGTTGATTTTACTTTTTAAATAGGGCTGATTAAAGAAAACTACCTTTATCAGGTAAGATCCAACAAAAAGCCTAAGGGTCAACTTTGACTTCTTCCTGCCAAAATAGTTAAGAGAAGGCTCACTATGAACCTTCCCTTCCACTGTCACTTTCTCATCATGCTTCACTTCGGCCAGGTCTTTAAGCGAATAATCTTCATATCGGTACGGAAAATATTCTAATAAATCACGGAGTGTATAAATCCTCATTTCCGCAAAGGATTCTGCCGTTTCTTCCCCAATTCCTTTTAACGCGGTTATTGATTGATTAAGTTCTGAACTCACTTTTCTTTGAGCGGTATACCGAAGATCTTAGCCTCTAGTTCACGACCTGTCGGTGTAGCCGCCAACCCTCCCTGCGCTGTTTCTTTTAAGGCAGTCGGCATCGATTGGCCGATTCTATACATAGCATCAATTACTTCATCACATGGAATACGGCTTGTAATTCCAGCTAACGCCATATCCGCCGCCACCATGGCATTGGCTGCACCCATCGCATTCCGTTTCACACAAGGGACTTCCACAAGGCCGGCTACAGGATCACAGACCAATCCAAGCATGTTCTTTAAGGTAATGGCCATTGCCTCTGCACACTGATTTGGTGATCCGCCCGCCATTTCTACAATTGCTGCCGCTGCCATTCCTGCCGCGGAACCAACCTCTGCTTGACAACCCCCGGCTGCTCCTGAAATCGATGCATTATTAGCGACAACAAATCCAAATGCACCGGCGGTAAACAAAAATGCAATCATTTGTTCTCTAGTTGGATTGAGTTTCCTTTTCACAGCGAATAAGGTACCCGGTACAACTCCAGCTGAGCCTGCAGTTGGAGTTGCACAAATGGTTCCCATTGCTGCATTTACTTCATTTGTCGCAACCGCTTTACTTACCGCATCAAGAATGGTTTCACCTGACAAAAAATTCCCTTTTTCAATATATTTTTGTAGAAGGACAGCATCTCCTCCGGTTAAACCTGAGTGTGAGGTTACTCCTTTTAAGCCTCTCTCCACTGCTTTCTCCATGACCGTTAAGTTCCGGTCCATAAAAGAAAGGACCTCTTCTCTAGTTCTGCCTGTAACCGTCACTTCTTGCTCAATCATGATCTCGGATATTTTTTTATTTTGGTTAATGGCCAATTCCACTAATTCAGCGACATTACGAAACACAAACCTTCCCCCTCTTGATGTCTAGCTGCAGCGCCTGTGGACTCAGGGCCATAATCCGCTGGTCAAGGCGCCTCCTCTTTTCGTATCAATCTACAATTTTTGTTACTTTTAATATGTTAGGAAGCTGTTCGAGTTCTGTAAGAATCTTGTTATCGATATTTTGATCTACTTCGATCGTCATAAGGGCCATCTTGCCAACATCTTTGCGGGCGACTTCCATATGGCCGATATTCAGTTCATATTTGGCAAGAATTTGAGCCACACTTGCTATCGCTCCAAAACGGTCATTATGAACAACTAAAATGGCTGGATGATTTCCTGAAAGCTTTAATTCAAAGCCATTTAGCTCAATAATTTCAATTTTCCCGCCACCGATTGAGATCCCTACCAATTCCAGCTCACCATTTTGATCTCCAATAATGATTCTTGCTGTGTTTGGGTGATCTGTAACTGCATCTTCTTCAATAAAACGAAGTTTCATCCCTTTTTGTTTTGCGAGATCAATCGCATGAATTAATCTTGTATCATCTGTATCAAAATCTAGTAAGCCCCCTACAATGGCTACATCTGTACCATGTCCTTTATAGGTTTTAGCAAATGAGCCATATAAAGAAATATTAGCCCATTTGGGTTCTCTGCCAAATAAGCTTCTAGCCACTCTTCCGATTCTCGCTGCCCCAGCTGTATGAGAACTGGATGGTCCAATCATAACTGGACCAATAATATCGAACACACTTCTATATTTCATTAGGTCTCTCTCCTTAGTGTAGTTCTATCTTTATATTACGGTATCCAGGAGGAATTTGTTTAATAATTTTTAGACACAAAAAAGAAGGGAATGACAAAGTCCCCCTTCTATTTTAGCTGTTTCTTATTCAATTGAAAAGATATATGAATATAATGGTTGTCCACCATCATGAATTTCAATTTCTACATCTTCATAATTTTCCTCAACGAACGAAGTTAGTTTCGCTACTTCTTCCTCTGTTACATCTTCACCGTAGATAATGGTAAGAATTTCAGAGTCCTCATCAAGCATCTTAGATAATAGGTCTTCAGACACTTTCCCTTTATCTTTGTTTTTTACGACAATTTTCCCCTCTGAGATTCCCATGAAATCGTCCTTTTCAATTTCTAAGCCATCAATAGAGGTATCACGAACAGCAAATGTGATTTGCCCGGATTTGACATGATTTAATGCTTCCTTCATGGCCGCTTCATTCTCATCAACGGCTGCAGAAGGGTTAAAGGCTAAGAGAGCCGATAAACCTTGCGGTACTGTCTTAGAAGGAATGACATAAATTTCTTCATCGGCAACATCCTTTGCTTGTTCAGCCGCCATGATGATGTTTTTGTTGTTTGGCAAAATGAATACCTTTTTCGCATGGACATCTTTAACCGCTTTCACAATATCCTCTGTACTCGGGTTCATCGTTTGCCCGCCTTCGATGACAGCATGTGCTCCAATGCTCTGGAATAACTCCGCAATTCCCGAGCCCATTGATACTGTAACGATGCCATATTCCTGCGTTTCTTTTATTGCCTGGCTAGCTTCAGATTTCGCTGCCACATGTGTTTCACCAACAATATTTGTATGTTGCTGACGCATGTTTTCAATTTTCATGTTAATCAAATTACCATACCGCTGACCATAGGTTAACACTTCACCTGGTTGTTCCGAATGGATGTGGACTTTAACGACATCTTCATCAGCAATTACCAATAAGGAATCACCATATTTACTTAAATCATTGCGGAAGGTACCTTCATCAAACGGATGTTTTGCCACCTTCTCCTGCTCAAAACGAACCATGAATTCGGTACAATAACCAAACACAATATCTTCCGTGTTAATGTGTCCTTGAATACTTTTATGGTGTTCTGCACTTACTAACTCCGACATGGAAGGAATCAAGTCCGATGATTCTGGCAGACTTTCACCCTTTAATTGTGCTAGGAAGCCTTCATATACAAAAACAAGTCCTTGTCCGCCGCTATCAACAACGCCTACTTCCTTTAAGACAGGAAGCAAATCTGGTGTGCGCTTAAGGGATGCCTTCGCTTCTTTTAAAACTTCTTCCATAATATAGATAATATCTTCTGACTTTTGAGCTGCCGCAACGGCACCGTTAGCCGAATCTTTTGCAACTGTTAAAATGGTCCCCTCGACAGGCTTCATAACAGCCTTATAAGCTGTTTCTACACCTGATTCTAAGGCATGAGCAAAATCACTTCCAGAAATGACGGCTTTAGACTCCACTGCCTTTGAGAAGCCACGGAATAATTGCGAGAGAATAACCCCGGAATTTCCACGTGCTCCCATTAACAAACCTTTTGAAAGAGCTGCTCCTACTTTACCAATATGTTCCTGACTATTATTTTTTACTTCCTTTGCACCGGAGGTCATCGATAAATTCATATTAGTACCGGTATCACCATCGGGGACCGGAAAAACGTTTAATGCATCAACCATTTTGGCGTTTGCAGACAAATGATTGGCACCCTGAATCACCATCTCGGCGAAACGTTTTCCATCTAATGCAGTTATTGACACAAACTTTCCTCCTCACTACGGGTTCGTAACACGAACTCCCTGAACGTAAATATTAACCGAGTCAACGGCAAGTCCAACTGTCTGATCGAGGGTGTATTTAACCTTTGATTGCACGTTGTGGGCAATTTCGGAGATTTTCGTTCCATAGCTGACAATAATGTACATATCAATATGTAATGCCTCGTTTTCTTGGCGTACAATCACACCACGAGTAAAGTTTTCTTTACGTAGTATTTCCGTGATTCCATCTTTAATTTGGTTTTTAGAGGCCATTCCGACGATTCCATAGCATTCAATTGCTGCTCCTCCGGCAATTGTTGCAATTACTTCATTTGAAATATCAATTTGTCCGTACTTTGTTTTTAATTCAATGGACATGAATCGTTCCCCCTTTGGATAATTGCTCTTTGACTAAAGTCATTTTACTATAGTCAATCAAATAATGAAAGCCATACTTGTCTGATACAATAACAGCCTTTAACAAAACCTATGTCAAGGATTTTTTCTTGAAAGGTTTGTACACAACTATTGCAATCAATTTGGTTGTGTGATAAATTATTAAGGTATCTCAAGTCTAGAAAATTTTTATACAATTTTCTATATCCAAATGAACATCTAATAGATGCTGTTCTAAGCTTTTGGTAGTTAAGGAGGGAAATCATAATGCCACGTAAATGTGTAGTAACTGGAAAGAAAACAACAACTGGTAACGCACGTTCACACGCTATGAACGCTAACAAGCGTACATGGGGTGCTAACCTACAAAAAGTACGTATTCTTGTTGACGGAAAGCCTAAGCGTGTTTGGGTTTCTGCAAGAGCGTTAAGATCTGGTAAAGTAGAACGCGTATAAAGCATGCGAGCATCCATTTATTGGATGCTTTTTCTTTTGGCAAAATTGTTCTCGATCATTTTTGAACAAAAAAGAACAATTTAAAACTATGCATTTTAGTATTACCTAAAATGCAAATAAAAAGCACCCAATCAGAAGGGTGCCCATGAATTTAAAAGGTCTGTTTCTATTCGCCTTTTTTAAATGCTCCAATCATTGCCCGGACAAGTCCGCCTAAGAATTTCGGCAGTTTAATTGTATAAAATTTCATACTGTCCCTCCTCACAAATCTACCACAGCTTATTTTAAAGCCACTTTTTCCGCACGCCCCTACATAGTATTCAAACGAACGAAATCAGTACCATATTGAAGTGCATATTAATCGTTACTTCTTATCACTATTAATATGCCTTTGGAAAATGAAAAAGTACCATAATCACTAATAAGTTCATTACTAATACATAGTGTGGAACCAAGGTAGATATGACGGTTTTTAAGCGGAAATTTAAAGCCTTCAAGCGTGAGATCAGTAACATCAAGGGTTAGAGGGACAAACGAAATATATTTTTTTGAAGCCATTTTTTTAATTTTATAGTGTCCCGCCTCTTTTAAGAAAACAATATTTTTTTCATCAACTAAGTAAACATTGACAGGGTTATTTGCTTTAATCGGATTCAGCAGCAATTGGATATTTGCGAGCAAATGATCAAGCCTTCCGCCAGTGGCGCCAAACAGATTGATACTTTCGGGTTTTTGTTCAAGGGCCCAATTGAGGGCAAGCTCCATATCGGTTTCATCTTTTTCGGGTTTATATCTTTTTATGCCGGTTACTTGATGTTCAATGACTGATAACTCTTCTTCACTAACAGAATCAAAATCTCCAAATGCCTTTTCCGGGATAATGTTTCGGTTAAGCAGGTGAAAAACCCCCCTGTCAACCCCTACCCAGATTGTCTCATCTCCTTGATAACTGCTTAAATCAGGCAGTAACTCTTCTGGTCCCCCTGCAAGTATATTGATAATCATCAAATATTCCCCTTTATATCAAAGTAAAAAAGCCAGCTTTGTAAGCCTGGCTTTACCCTCTTAGTTGTGAAATGGCCTGCTTATAGTCCTTTTGATTGTAGACAGCAGAACCAGCCACAAGAACAGTGGCACCCGCTTCGATGCATTGTCTTGCCGTTTCTGGATTGACACCGCCATCAATCTCAATCTCAACTGACAGCCCTTTTTGCTCCGCCATTTCCTTAACCTTTCTTATTTTCGGAAGTACTTCAGGTATAAAGGTTTGCCCCCCAAAGCCTGGATTAACTGACATTAATAACACCATATCAATGTCCCCGATAATATGTTGTATTGACTCGACAGGAGTCGCTGGGTTCAGGACGACACCAGCCTTAACCCCAAATGATTTGATATTTTGAATTGTCCGGTGCAGATGGCGGCACGACTCGACATGCACAGTAATAAAATTTGCTCCAGCCTTAGCAAAAGCCTCAATATAGTGATCGGGATTTTCAATCATCAAATGGACATCCAGCGGCAGCTTGGTAACTGGCCGAACAGCCTCTACAATAAGCGGGCCAATCGTTATATTTGGTACAAAGTGGCCATCCATCACATCAATATGGATATAATCCGCTCCCGCTTGATCAACTGCAATAATTTCTTCCCCCAACTTTGAAAAATCGGCTGAAAGTATAGAAGGTGCTATTTTCACCATGTTAATACCTCGGCTTTCTATCTTTAATTTCCTGCAAAAAATCCTCGTAATGCTTATACCGATAGGACGGAATTTCACCTGATTCAACAGCTGCCTTTACCCCGCATTTTGGCTCAGTCACATGCAGGCAGCCACGGAATTTACAATTTTCACTCGCTCTTTGAATCTCTGGAAAGCAAGAAGCTAAGTCTTCTACTTCAATATTATTGAACTCTAACGAACTAAAGCCTGGAGTATCAGCAATGAGTCCATTTCCAACCTTAATAAGCTCAACATGTCTGGTCGTATGTTTTCCTCTACCAAGGTGTGCAGAAATATCATTTGTTTTTAATTCTAGATCAGGCCTTAACACGTTCAACAATGATGATTTCCCGACACCTGATTGCCCGGCAAAGACCGAAATCTTGTTTTCGATATGCGGATTTAGCAGTTCAATTCCTACTTCTGTTTCAGATGAGGTTAGAATTACCTCATATCCTGCAGCCCTATATTGGTCTGCATATTCAACAATCTTCTCATTTTCTTCTTTATTGGTGAGGTCCATCTTGGTAATACAGATTAATGGTTCTATGGCGTTAAATTCCACCAATACAAGAAAACGATCTAATAGCACGGTGCTAAAATCTGGTTCGACCGCTGAAAAGACAAGGATTGCTTGTTCCACATTGGCAATCGGCGGACGAACCAATTCATTTTTACGCTCTTTTACTTCTAAAATATAACCTTCTAAGTCATTTTCAGCTTGAAAAACAACTTCATCACCAACCAGCGGGGTGATCTTGTTCTTCCTAAAAACACCACGACCGCGGCATTGAATTAGTTTGTCATCATGAAGAACATAATAAAAACCGCTTAACGCTTTGACAATTTTTCCTTCAGGCATAGCTACACCCCTTGCCCTTTTACTTACCAAATAATTAATTTTCTCCTTTAAAATTTACGCGAATTTTGTCCTTCTTATACAGGATCAGAGCAATACTAATTATTCTGTCGTTGTGTCAGTCGTTACTTCCGTAGTTGCATTCGTTGTCGCATCCGTAGTTGCATTCGTAGTTGCATTCGTTGTCGCATCCGTTGTTGTGTCTGTAGTTGTGTCTGCATCTATCTCTGAATAGTTTTTATTTTCATCAATTATCACTCTGGTATCACGAATGACTTTGTAACCAGCCTTCTTGCCATATGGAATCATTAATTTAATTTGTCTTTTCGTATTTTCAGTAATATAAAAGGTATCTGCAGGTTCAGTCATACTGTGGTTCATATCCTCAATATAAATGTTCACAAGTTGTTTCTGACCTGGCTCCCCTGGTACAGCTGGCTCATAAGGAATGGTTAATTCAATAATCACTTCTTTAGGCGGCTTATCTTCTTTCCCCTTGGATATGACTACCTTAACTTTGTCACCTTTTTCTAGTTCTGTCCCTGGGGCTGGATTCTGAGAAATTACCATTCCAGCAGGAACATTTTCATCGTACTTTTCCTCCGAAGCATCTAAGGTTAGACCTACCAAGGAGGCATAGTCTTGTGCCATTTTTAAATTGTATTGGGTTAAATCTTTCAAGACAATTTTTTCTGGCCCCTTACTGACTTCAAATTCGAGGACTGTTTCTTCTGGAACAACTTTTTCTCCGCCGGATGGATTTTGACTAAGAATTGTCCCAGGTTCGCTGTCATCAGTTTGCTCAATTTTTTGTATATCTTTAAATCCCTGCTCTTCTAGTAAACGAATAACATCCTCATATTGCCTTCCAACATAATCAGATAATTCATATTTCTCTTTACCTGTGCTGACATAGATTGTTATCTTTGAATTTTCTTTTACAGTACTTCCACTTTCAGGGACAGTCTTTATTACATTACCCTCTTTTACATTTTCATCCGTAATTTCAACTTGATTACCGGCTGCTAATCCTTTTAACTTAAGTTTGGAAATGCCATCATCTAAGGTCATCCCGCTTAGGTCTGGTACTTTTACATCTTTAGGAGCTAACAAACTTGGTAAAAAGGTAAATGTTAATATAGCAAGAATGACTAGAACTAAAAAAGTAGATATTAAAACAATCGGCCACTTTTTCCGCTTTTTTGTGTTTGTTTTTCCTTTATTTGACGTATCTTTCTGGTTATTCGCTGTTTTTTCATTACTATGGACCATTGTTTCATCCAAACTTTTCAAGGGTTGGTGATTTGTGATCACTGGAATTGCTTTTGTAGCATCATCATCGATTGGAATGGTAAACTTCAGTTCATCCATTCGCTCTGGATTAAGGGCCGTACGTAGATCGTCCTCCATTTCATCTACACTATTATAACGATGAAAGGGGTCCTTTGCGGTAGCCTTTAAGACAATATTCTCAACACTTTGCGGGATGATTGGATTCCATCTTCTGACAGAAGGGGTTTCCGACTGAAGGTGCTTTAGAGCAATCGACACCGCTGACTCCCCCGAAAATGGCAGTCTGCCTGTCAATAGTTCAAACATGACGATCCCTAGTGAATATATATCGGACTTCCCGTTGGCCATGCCACCTCGTGCTTGTTCAGGTGATAAGTAATGGACGGAACCTAAGACGGAATTAGTCTGTGTGATACTCGTTGCACTAAGTGCCATCGCAATACCAAAATCCGTGATTTTCACGTTACCTTCGTGGTCTACCAAAATATTATGCGGTTTTATATCACGATGGATAATATGGTTTTGATGGGCATGTGAGATAGCTGACGTAAGCTGTCTCATGATTCCAATGGTATCCTCCACTCGAAGTGGTGAATTTTGTTGTATGTATTGTTTCAACGTCTGACCATCTACAAATTCCATCACAATATAATAAAGATCATTTTCTTCGCCAACGTCGTAGATACTTACAATATTTGGATGCGCAAGACTTGTTGCTGATTGTGCTTCCCGGCGGAATCGGCGGATAAATTCTTCATCATTGGCAAAATCCAGTCGAAGCATTTTCACCGCAACATCTCGGTCAAGGATCATATCATGGGCCAAGTAGACATTGGCCATGCCTCCTCCGCCAATCATATCCAATATTTTATAGCGGCCACTTAATCTTTTTCCAATCAACATCTAAACATCATCCTCGCGTGTTTCAGAAAACTCGACAATAGCCAGTGTAATGTTATCCTCTCCGCCATTTTCATTTGCAAGTAAGATAAGGGTGTCTGCTTTTTGTTGTAAATTTCCATCATTTTGCAATAGTTCCATCATCTCTGCTTCATTGACTTTATTGGATAAACCATCGGAACAAAGTAAAAGGATGTCTCCTTCTTCAAAAATGATTGTCTTGATATCCATTTCGACTGTTTTTTCCGTCCCTAATGCCCGCAATAAAACATTCTTCCGTGGATGATGTTCAGCATCCTCTTTTGATATTTGTCCGGATCTAACTAGTTCATTAACAAGAGAATGATCTTCGGTAATCTGTTTAAAGCCGGATTCGTTTAGCAAATAACCTCTGCTGTCACCAATATTGGCAATTGTAGCAAAAGTGTCCGTGGTAATTGCAGCAACAATCGTTGTCCCCATCCCGTCACATTCAGTGTTATTGGTTGCATGGTCCAATAATAATAGATTGACTTTCTTAATTTGCTCTTTAAGCCAGCTCTCAGCATCACCGGCCGTATTTATCCCACTTGCTGATTCCCATTCTGTTTTTAAAGCACTGATTGTCATCTCACTTGCAACGTCACCAGCACGGTGACCGCCCATCCCATCGGCAACAATGGCGAGGCGGAAACCGTCCCTATTTCTAAATACACCACCGGCATCTTCATTATGAAGACGCACTCTCCCTCTATCTGTTTGAAATACGGCTTTCATCCCTTCACCTCGTCTCTTCCTTCCGCTCCTTTGCACGAAGTTGTCCACATGCTGCAGCAATATCTGACCCCTGCTCTCGACGGATAGTTACATTAACACCTAAGTTTTTCAATGTTTTTTCAAAAGCAAAAATTTTATCCCTTGGTGTACGAACATAATCCCTTTCTGGTACATAGTTAACAGGGATTAAATTTACGTGACATTTTAGCCCTTTTAAGAGGGCTGCTAATTCTTCAGCGTGTTCTGTTGAATCATTTACACCACCAAAAAGGCCGTATTCAAAACTAATACGTCGACCTGTCTTATCGATATAATACCGTACTGCTTTCATTAAGTCATCAAGTTTATATGCCTTATTAATTGGCATTAATCTAGAACGGAGTTCGGTATTTGGTGCATGAAGTGAAATGGCAAAATTAATTTGCGTATTTTCATCTGCAAATTGATAGATTTTTGGAACGATTCCACTGGTCGAAACGGTAATATGGCGCGCTCCAATATTCAATGATTTATCGTGATTGATAATTTTTAAAAAGGCTAACATGTTGTCGTAATTATCAAACGGCTCGCCTATCCCCATGATGACCACAGAGTCTACCCGCTCATCAGTTTCATCCAAAGCTTGTTGTACCTTGACAACTTGAGCAACAATTTCTCCTGCTTCTAGGTGTCTTTTTAACCCACCGAGAGTCGAGGCACAGAAGGTACAGCCAATTCGGCAGCCTACCTGTGTGGTGACGCAAACTGAATTCCCATAATCATGTCTCATAAGCACCGTTTCAATTGAGTAGCCATCATGAAGCTCAAATAAGAATTTAATAGTTCCATCTGCAGAAGTTTGCTGGATAATCGTATTCAATGTGGTAATCTGAAAATGTTCATCTAGCTTTTCCCGCAGGCCCTTTGATAAATTGTTCATATCTTCAAAAGAGGTAATTCTTTTTTTATAGAGCCAATCGAAAATTTGCTCGGCACGGAATGACTTTTCACTATTCTCTGACAGCCAGTTTTTTAATTCTTCCAGCTGAAGGGAGTAGATTGACTTTTTCTTAATGTCCATTGTTGTTTTTGTCTCAGTTGTATTTAATTGTTCCAACTGTTACACCTACTTTCTATTGTCTGGCTCGAGCGCCAAGGCTCTTACGATTTTCTTAAAACGGCAATATAAAACCCATCGGATCCTATATCCTGAGGGAAAATTTGCAAATCAAAACCTGTAATTAATGGTTGAATTGCTTCTGGCATCCTGCTTTTAAAAGTGGTATCACCCTCGAACTCCGGATGATTCTCTAAAAATGCCTTAACTGTATGTTCATTTTCCGCTTTATCTACTGTACAAGTACTATAGACAAGAATACCGCCTTTTTTTAGGAGCGGGGTAACCGACTCTAATAGGTTTTGCTGGATGTTGCTTAAACGTTCAATGTCTTGTTCAGTTTTGGTATATTTCATGTCAGGCTTTCTTCTCATTACCCCAAGTCCGGAACAAGGCGCATCGAGAAGTATTCGGTCGAATGATTCAAACTTGAACTTTTCCTGTAAATGTCTAGAATCTGCAACACTTGTAATGATATTTGATAACCCTAATCGCTTGGCATTATCATTTATTAATCTTACTTTGTGCTGATGAAGGTCAACCGATATCACTTCACCCGTATTATTCATTTTTTCAGCAATATGGGTACTTTTCCCGCCCGGCGCTGCACATGCATCGAGAATATATTCATCTTCCATTGCACCCAATGCATAAGCAGCCAGCATTGAACTTTCGTCTTGGATGGTGAACATTCCATAATTAAAGGATATCGTCGAAGCTAAATTCCCTTTTAATGACCTGATTGCTTCTGGGATAATTGGACTTTTCTCAATTTGAAATCCATCCTCTTCTAATAGGGAAACACATTCATCTCTAGAAATTTTGGTAAGATTAACTCTCGCCGTTTGCATTGGTGCAGTTAAATTAATTTCACACATTTCTTTCGTTTTATCATACCCAAATTGGTTAACCCATCTTGTAACAAGCCATACCGGGTGGCTGGTTTCAAGTGCTAATCTTTCGATTGGGTCGGCCACATCATTTAAGGATGGGAGCCCCTGCCGCTGGATATTTCTTAGCACGCCATTCACCAAACTGGCAATCCCTTTATGCCCGCGTTCTTTGGCAATTTCTACGGCTTCAAAAATAGCAGCCCGATCTGGTATCCGATCGAGATAAACCATTTGATATAGCGTTAATCTAAGTAGATGATGGATCCAATTGGCTAATTTTTTATTGTCTTTGATGAAAGGATGTAAGTAGAATTCTAGGGCCATTCGTCTTTGCAATGTTCCATACGTTAGTTCTGTTAATAATCCGACATCTACTGCGGACAATTGGTTTTTTTCAATTGTGCTGTTAAGAAGTAAATTGCTATAGGATTGGTTTTTCTCAATAGTCACTAAAAGATCCATTGCGATTGCACGTACATTTTTTTTTATAGAGGTCATCTTATTCTCCTAGCTTACTGCCCAATGTAATTTTTGAACCAGCACCTCTTAAAAATTGTTCACTTTGCATTTTGGTTTTACCTGAAGGCTGTAATTCAATAATTTTAATTGCTGTTTCATTTCCAGTTCCAACCGTGAAGCCATCTGATTCTATTTTTAAAATCGTCCCGGCTTCCCCCTTTAAACCAGAGACTTTTTTGGACTGCCAAATCTTTAAAACCTGACCCTCCATGGTCGTAAACGCAACTGGCCATGGGTTTAACCCGCGGATATGGTTATAAATTTCCTCTCCCGCTTTCTCCCAATCAATCTTTTCCTGTTCCCGTTTAATGTTAGTGGCAAATGTAGCTTCTGCCTCATTTTGGGGCTTGGGGGTAAGACGACCTGCCAATAAAAGAGGCAGAGTTTCCGATAACAGTTCAGCCCCAGCTGTACTTAACTTTTCAAAAAGTGTACCAACATTATCATTTTCACTAATCGGTACTTCTACGCTAGTTAAGATATCACCAGCATCTAATTTTTCGACCATATACATAATGGTGACACCCGTTTTCTTTTTTCCTTGAATGATCGCGTAATGTATTGGTGCACCGCCGCGAAGTTCAGGTAACAAGGAAGCATGAACATTGATGCAGCCGAATTTTGGAGCATCTAACAGCTTCTTAGGTAAAATTTGCCCAAAAGCAGCTGTTATAATTAAATCTGGTTTTAATGCTAAAATTTTGGCAAGCTCCTCTTCTTGGCGGATCTTTTCTGGTTGATAGACTGGGATACCGTGTTTGACTGCCTCAACCTTTACAGGGGGAGGAGTTAACACTTTCTTTCGCCCTACTGGCCGATCAGGCTGGGTTACTACACCTATCACCTCATATCCATCTTTAATGATTTGCTGTAAAACAGGCACTGAAAAATCCGGGGTACCCATAAAAACAATTTTGGTCATTCACTTTCTACTCCTTTTAACTCTTCATCCTCAAGATATCTTGAAACTTTTGTGGTAAATAGAATACCGTCAAGATGGTCGATCTCATGTTGAACTGCTCTGGCTAAGAAACCTTCGGCCTCAAGCGTATACTCTCTTCCTTTTCGGTCAAAAGCTCCAATCTTCACATAATTAGGCCGTGTAACCTCGCCATATAGCCCGGGAAAGCTGAGACAGCCTTCCGGGTCCGTTTGTTCTCCTGATGTTTCAATAACGCGCGGGTTAATCATTTCAATCGTGCCGTGTTCATCATCTATATCCACAATCGCTATCCTGGCGTCAAGTCCAATTTGCGGGGCAGCAAGTCCAACCCCATCAAATTCAATCATCGTATCATACATATCATCTAAGATACGTGCTAATTTTTTATCAAAACTCACTACTGCTTTGCAAGATTTCTCTAGTATATCAGCAGGGTGAATCACTATTTTTCTAATTGCCAATTTTGTTCCTCCAATATGCCCAAGCTTTTAGCTGTATATTTTATATTATTAATTTTCGAGAAATGTCCTCAAGCAGCGTCAAAGCGCCTCCGCTTTTCTTATCATTTTCACCCAAAATCGAAAAACATAACCTTTTTCCAAATGTAATTTAAGTTAAGCCTACATTAAAATTACAGGATTTGCATCGATTGAAACCTGCAAACCGCTTTTCGTATCCTTTTGATATTGATCAAGAATCGTTTTAAGGGTTTGAGTGAGGTTCGGTTCCCGTTTGTATTTTATCAAACATTGATAGCGATATCTATTATTTATCCTAGGGATGGATGAGGCTGCTGGCCCTAAAACAACAGCTTTATCTGAAACTTGTGAGCGCACGTAGTTGACCATTTTCTCTGTTGCCGATACGACGTTGATCAGGTTTTCATGACTTACCGTAATTAGGGCTAGATAATAGAATGGGGGATAATGATGCAGCTTGCGAATTAACATTTCCCGCTGATAAAATAAATCAAAGTCTTGACGACCGGCAAGCTCAATACTATAGTGCTCCGGTGTATAGGTTTGAATAACGACTTCACCTGGCAGTTGATGTCTTCCAGCCCGGCCGCTGACTTGTGTTAATAATTGAAACGTTTTTTCTGAAGCTCGGAAATCCGGTAAATGGAGCATCGTATCTGCTGAAAGGACGCCAACTAAGGTGATGTTTGGAAAATCCAGGCCTTTTGCAATCATTTGAGTCCCTAGTAAAATATCGGCTTTTCCATCTTTAAAATCACTGAGAAGCCTTTCATGCGCCCCTTTTCGTCCTGTCGTATCAACATCCATCCGAATGACCCTTGCCTCGGGGAGAATCTTCCCTAATTCTTCTTCCACTTTTTGTGTTCCTGTGCCAAAATAACGGATGTATTCACTATTACATTCAGGACAATTCTTCGGCACATAGCTTTCATAACCGCAATAATGGCATTTCATCTGTTCATTCACGCGGTGATAAGTAAGGGAAATATCGCAATTTGGACAGTTTACCACATAACCACAGTCTCTGCACATCACAAATGAGGAATGTCCCCGCTTATTTAAAAATAAAACAGATTGCTGTTTCTTTTCGAGCCGATCCTGAAGCATTTCAAAAAGCTTCCTGGAGAACATGGACCGATTGCCGTCACGAAGTTCTTCACGCATATCAATAATTTCGACAGCAGGAAGTTCCTGATTGTTCATTCGGTTAGGTAAAGATAAAAGTTGATATACCTTCTTCTGTGCTCTTGCAAAGGACTCAAGCGAAGGGGTAGCACTTCCAAGCACAACTGGACAATTATATGTCTTAGCTCTTTCAATCGCTACATCCCTGGCGTGATAACGCGGCATTTCTTCCTGCTTATAACTGGTTTCGTGCTCTTCATCAATAATAATAATGCCAATGTTCTCAAAGGGTGCAAAAATAGCTGACCGAGCCCCGACCACAACTTTTACTTCCTTACGTTGGATCTTGCGCCATTCATCATATTTTTCCCCTGCCGATAAACCGCTGTGTAAAACGGCTACTAAATCACCAAATCTTCCTTTAAATCGATGGACCATTTGCGGAGTGAGAGCAATTTCCGGTACCAGAACAATCGCTTCTTGACCTTTTTCGATCACTTCCTGAATGGACTGTAAGTAAATTTCTGTTTTGCCGCTCCCCGTAACACCATAAAGCAAAAACACCTCATGATGACCCTGTTCAATTGATTGAAGAATCGGCCCAATCGCCTGCACTTGCGCATCTGTTAACGGAAGCGGCTTAGTCCGCTCAAATTTTCGATGTTCAAAAGGATCTCTGTATACTTCTTTATCAAACTCTGCCAATAATCTTCTTTCTACAAGGGCTTTTATCGTCGACCCTGAAGTTTTTAGCTCATCAATCAAGGTTTTTAATTCCACCTCATCAAAATGCCTCAGAAAATACTGCAAAACTTGCCGTTGCTTTTCTGCTTTGGACGGGATGGATTGGAGTGCTTCTTTTAAATCGTTCTGGCTGACAGTTGGCCGAACAAACTTCCGGTGTTTTTTCCTTACACGTTCTTTTACAACATATACGACTTCTAAATGGCCGTTTGCAGCCTCACGCTGCAACATAGGACCAATCCCCATTTTTAATGCTTCTTCCCAGTCGAGTTCGCCGTCATTCTCAAAGAAGGCCTGCAACTTTGAGGGTAATTCAATGGCAGCCCTCCTGTTTGCAAGCCTGACTTTTTTTTCATATTTTGCTTTTAATGCTGCCGGCAGCATTACCTGAAAGGCAAAAATTTTAAAACAAAGTGTGTTTTCAGTCAACCAGTTACCAAGTTCTAATAACTCCTGATTCAAGACAGGCTTTAAATCCATCGGCTCAATAATCTCTCTGAGCTTTTTCACTTCTGATTCTGTTTTTAACCCCACTACAAAACCCTGGATATGTCTAGGACCAAATGGGACAATGACCCTCATCCCTGACTGAATGGTTCCCCTCCACTGTTCAGGAATTAAATAATCGAAAGCCCGGTCCGTTTGTTTTGTCGGTACATCGACTATTACACTAGCTATTTCCATGTGTTTTCATATCCTTCAATAGCGAAGTAATTTCTTCAATAATTTTTACGGCAACTTCGTTTTTTGACATCAGCGGCAAGCTGATGACCTCCCCGTACCGTTTAAAAAGAGTGACAATGTTTGTATCGGTGCCAAAGCCAGCACCTTCCGTCTTTACATTGTTCGCGACAATCATATCTGCATTTTTATTGAGTAATTTTTTTTTCGCATATTCTTCAAGATGATCCGTCTCTGCTGCAAAACCAACTAGAAGTTGATTTGTTTTTCGCTGTCCTAGTTCAAAAAGGATATCATTTGTTCTTTCCAACTCAATGTTTGTGTCGCCTGCCTGCTTTTTCACCTTATGGTCAAAAGTAACCTTCGGACGGTAATCGGCCACCGCTGCCGTCTTTATGACCACATCCGCTGTTTCGAAGTATTTCAAGACCGCTTGGTACATATCCTCTGCACTTTCAACCTTTACAAGTTCTACCCCTTGAGGAGCGGATAGTGAAACAGGACCTGAAACCAATATGACTCGGGCACCTTGTTTAACTGACTCTTCAGCTAAAGCGTACCCCATCTTGCCTGATGAATGATTGGAAATAAATCGAACTGGATCAATTTTTTCGCGGGTAGGCCCAGCTGTAATAATAACGGTTTTTCCCTTTAAATTTTTATTTTCTAGATGATTGAAATAGTTTTGAATTAACATGACAATTTTTTCGGGTTCTTCAAGGCGGCCTTTTCCAACATAACCGCAGGCAAGGTATCCTTCACTAGGCTCAATAAATTGACAGCCAAACTCTGCTAATACAGCAAGGTTCTTTTTTACAGCTGGGTGGTCATACATATGTACATTCATAGCAGGGGCAATCCACACAGGTACGGTGGCTGCAAGCAATGTGGTGGTAATCATATTATCGGCGATTCCACAGGCTAATTTCCCAATTGTATTAGCTGTAGCTGGGGCAACCAGAATTAAATCAGCCCAATCTGCTAAATCAATATGAGCAATCACTTGTGGATTTTTCTCATCAAATGTGTCGGTAAACACATCATTTCGCGATAAGGCCTGAAAGGTTAAGGAGGTAACAAATTTTTCCGCTGATTCACTTAAGATTACCTTAACGTTAAACCCTGCTTGTACAAGCTTACTAGTAAGCGCTGCAGCTTTATAAACAGCGATTCCTCCTGTGACACATAATAGGATGTTCTGTTCCTTACTCATTTTTTAAGCCCCCACTCTTATCCATTACTTTTTACTTTTATTATGCTAGAAAAAATTCTTTTTTTCATCTATTTCCTCATGAAAAATCGCGCAATACACTTAAAGCAAAATAAAAAGGCTGACATACAGGTGATTTCCCTTTTGTCAGACCTTCTTTCATTTTATATTGTGACTTTGGGCCGTATCATTAATCAGTAGCGGATTCTGCCTTTTTTGAAATCCGATAGGTTAGTTCACCACTATAAATTTCCTCTAATGCTTTTCCTACATATTTATAAGAAACATATTTAGGAAGTCTTTCATCTTTTACCTGAGACATGACGCGGGCACGCTTAGCAGCAACAGATACAAGTGAATATTTCGAATCAATTTTTTCTAATAAGGAGTCAATAGACGGATATAACATATTATTCAACCTCCAGCAGTTTTTTATAGCGATATTCGACTCTTTCTCTACGGCAGTGCTCTGCCGTTACAATGGCTTTCACACGTTTGCAGGCAAGCTCCACCTGATCATTTTCCACTACATAATCATATAATTCCATCATTTCGATTTCCTCACGTGCAGTTAACATCCGATTATGAATGATATCCTCCGTCTCGGTTCCTCTCGTAACAATTCTGTTCTTGAGTTCAGTTAAGCTTGGCGGCATGAGGAAAATAAATAATCCCTCTGGAAACTTCTCGCGTACCTGACGGGCACCCTTCACTTCGATTTCTAAGAAAACATCTTTTCCAGAATCTAATGTTTGACGAACATAATCTACAGGCGTTCCATAATAGTTGCCAACAAATTCGGCATACTCCAATAACTTACCTTGCTCAATTAACTGTTCAAATTCCTCACGTGTTTTAAAAAAATAATCTACCCCGTTGACTTCCCCTTCACGTGGAAGACGGGTGGTCATCGAAATGGAATATTCAAAATCAGTATCTGGATGTGAAAAGATCTCTTTTCGGACAGTTCCTTTCCCAACACCGGATGGTCCAGACAATACAATCAGCAACCCTTTTTCCTGCATATTATGCAAATCCTACCCTTCATCAATAATATCATCACGGTCAGTTAAGCGATTGGCAACCGTCTCCGGCTGTACAGCTGAAAGAATGACATGGTCACTATCCATTACAATAACAGCACGTGTCCGTCTGCCATATGTAGCGTCAATTAACGATCCCCGATCCCTGGCATCTTGAATTATTCGTTTAATTGGCGCAGATTCCGGGCTGACAATGGAAATAATGCGATTGGCAGAAACGATATTACCAAATCCAATATTGATTAATTTAATCGACATGGCTACTCATCCAATCATTAATAATATATTTTGACCGTGTTAAACAGTTTCTAAACAAATCCTATTCGATATTCTGAACCTGTTCCTTCAGCTTTTCAAGTAAACTTTTGATTTCAACGACTTTTTTAGCAATATTAGAATCATTTGCTTTTGAGCCAATAGTATTGGCCTCTCTGTTCATTTCCTGAACAAGAAAGTCCAGCTTCCTGCCAATTGGCTCGTACTCATTTAAGGTTTGCAAGAATTGCTGAATATGGCTTCTTAACCGAGTAATTTCTTCATTAATATCTGCTTTGTCAGCAAAAACTGCTATCTCTGTTAAAATTCTCGTTTCATCTAATTGTCCATTAACAAACTCTTGCATTCTCTTGGTCAAACGCTCCTTAAAGGCTTGAACAACGAGGGGAGCAAATTTCTGAAGCTCTGTTACATTTGTTTCAATTTGGGCAGTGATCGCAAGTAAATCTTTTTTTAATTCATCCCCTTCTGCTATCCGCATTTGCTTTAACAGCAGCACAGCCTCCTCAGTGGCTGTAAGGACAAGCTTTTCGATTTCTTCATTACCCGCTTCACTTTCTTCAATATGTAAAAGTTCGGTTCGATTGAGCAAATCCTGAAGGGTAATATCCCCTTCAATCCCGTATTTACTTTTCGCTTCATTAATAAACACAAAATATTCTTCAATCAGCTTCCAATCCGCCTGAATCTTCCTTGAAACAATCCCTTCACCATCAACACTCACATACACTTCCACCCGTCCGCGGCGAATATGCTGGCTTAAGATCTTTTTCAGTTTATCTTCTATTTTTAAAAGTTGTCTTGGCATGCGGATATTCATTTCAGAAAATCGGTGGTTTACAGTTTTTATTTCGACATTCACCGAAAATGCCCCTGACTCTGTTTTGCCTCTGCCAAAGCCTGTCATACTAATAACCATCACGTTCACATCCAATCTTAGATAATGATCGGCTCTTTATTTTTTAAAAATAACAAAAGGTAATAGAATGAGTTCTATCACCTTTTGGATTATATCATACTTTATTTTGTTTTTCTTAACAAAAATGATCCTGCTAGTAAAAAAGTTGGTACAGATGATAATCCTAAAATTAACAGCCAATCTTTTGCTGCAATAGGAAGTGTGTGAAAAATTGGCTGCAAAGGCGGATAATAAATAGCTACTAGCATTAATAATAAAGATGAAATGACCGCCCAAACTAGATATTGATTCCCAAACGGGTTTCTTGAAAGGACTGATCTTTCACTGCGGCAATCAAAAACATGGATCAGCTGAGCCATAACAAGCGTTGCGAATGCAACAGTCTGTGCGTATGGCAGTTGACTTGGATCATTATGGTACACAATCATGAACGCCAAAAGTGTAACTAGCCCGATTAGGAATCCGCGCGAGACAACTTTCCAGCCAAGACCTCGCGAGAATACCCCCTCATTAGGACTGCGTGGACCACGTTTCATTACATTTTCCTCGGGTTGATCCAGTCCCAATGCCATCGCTGGGAGACCGTCAGTCACTAAGTTCACCCAAAGAATCTGAATTGGGACGAGTGGCAGCGGCAATGCCAATAGCATCGCAAACAGCATGACTAAAATCTCACCGACATTAGAAGCAAGCAAGTAGCGGACAAATTTACGAATATTTTCATAAATATTTCTTCCTTCCTTAATAGCTGCTTTAATGGTAGCAAAATTATCATCCAATAATACGAGTGCAGACGCTTCTTTTGCAACATCGGTACCTGTGATCCCCATGGCGACACCGATATCAGCAGCCTTAATAGCAGGAGCATCATTGACCCCATCACCTGTCATGGCAACAATATGTCCTCTATTTTGCAGTGCTTTAACGATTTTTAACTTATGTTCCGGAGACACCCTCGCAAACACTGAGACATCTTCCACAACATCTTCAAGTTCTTCTACAGACATTTCGGCTAGTGTTTTTCCTTCGAGCACCTTACTATTCTTAGTCAAAATCCCAAGTTGAGATGCAATTGCTTTGGCGGTAATCACGTGGTCTCCCGTAATCATTACTGTTTTTATGCCGGCCTCTTTACATTCTTTTACAGCTGCTTTGACTTCAGGTCTTGGCGGATCAATCATGCCTTGGACGCCGATTAAGGTTAATTTTTTCTCTGCCTCATGGTCACTTAAGATGATGGTACCGGCCGAAATTGGCTTATAAGCTATTGCAATGGTTCTTAATGCCTGTGAAGCTAGTCCATTAATTGCATCCTGAACCTTGCTTTGCGTTTCCTTACTTAAGTATTGTGTTCTCTCATCCCATAGTATCGACTCACAGATCCCTAGCACAACATCCGGCGCACCCTTGGTGACAATAAAGTGCCGTTCCTGTTTGTCTTTGACGTGAATACTCATCATTTTCCTGGTGGAGTCAAACGGGAATTCATTGACGATTGTAAAATCTTCTAATAGTTTGGTCCGGTCAAAGCCAGCCTTCATCGCACTAACCAGCAATGCCCCTTCAGTTGGGTCTCCGTCAAGGATATAATCGTCATCTTTCATGGCCAGTTCTGAATGGTTGCACAACATACCAAAAATTAGCATTTGCTGTAACGACTTCTCATCCCTAGGCTGGACATTTTGTTCATCTCGATAAAAATTCCCTTGTGGCTGGTAGCCGACCCCGTCGACCGTCCACGTGTTCCCACCGCTCCACAAATGGGTAACGGTCATTTTATTTTGTGTCATCGTTCCAGTTTTGTCCGAACAAATGACCGATGCACAACCCAGCGTTTCAACAGCCGGAAGTTTCCTGACAATGGCATTTTTCTTAATCATTTTTTGAACGCCTAATGATAAAGCCACGGTCACAATTGCCGGGAGCCCTTCTGGGATCGCTGCGACCGCTAGTGAGACACCTGCCAAGAACATCTCATATAATTCATGTCCCTGTAATACTCCGACAATTACCACTAGAACCGTTAGTAACAAAGCCACGGTAATTAATATTTTGCCAAGCTGCTCTAGTCGTCGCTGCAGTGGTGTATCCTGGGACTCAGCATTTTGCAGTAAATCGGCAATCTGGCCCATCGCTGTTTTCATACCAGTTGCCATGACAACCCCTAACCCGCTTCCCCTCGTAATCATCGTTCCCATAAAAGCGATATTTTCCATATCACCGATGCCTGGATTTGGGTTGCTTAATGGTTCGATATGTTTAGCAACGGGAACTGACTCACCCGTCAGCGCTGATTCTTCTATTTCTAAGCTCTTCGATTCAATAATTCGGACATCTGCACCAATTCGATCTCCGCTTGCAAACTTAATGACATCGCCAATAACAATTTCTTTTGATGGAATTTTAATCCATTGTCCATCACGTAGTACGGATACCTGTGGGGCCGATAACTCTTTTAGAGCTTGGAGTGATCTTTCCGCCCTCCGTTCCTGGTAGAAGCCCAGACATCCGTTAATAATGACAATCGCAATAATCGCAATGGCATCGATATACTCGCCCAGCAAGCCTGAAATCAAGGTTGCAGCTAACAGCACTAATACCATAAAATCTTTAAATTGGCTGAAAAATAAGAGTAAAGCCGATTGCTTTTCTCCCTCTTCTAATTCATTTAATCCGTGCTGTTTTACTCTTTTCTTTACTTCTTCCTGTGATAATCCAGAAGAAAAGTCGGTTTCTAGAGCCTTTTCTACTTGATCTAGCTTCATTTCATGGAATTTCATCCGACCATCTCACTTCCCCCTTTTATAGACTTGCTCTAAGGAAAGCTTATTCAGGGTCGTCCAAAAAAATGCTAGATGAAAATGTGATTGATGGGTAAATTAAGACAGATTTTAGCCAGATAGGATATAATTGAAACATAGCTTCTAGAAAAGGATGTTTTCCATGTCATTTGATGGTTTATTTACAAAAGCAATGGTTGATGAATTGGTTCGTTCCCTCAAGGGAGGACGGATTAACAAAGTCCATCAGCCTTATAAAAATGAAGTAATTCTGACGATCCGCGCAAACGGAGTCAATAAAAAATTATTATTATCGGCTCACCCAAGCTACGCAAGGGTCCAATTCACCAATGAAGCCTATGATAATCCAAGTGAACCGCCGATGTTCTGTATGCTGCTTAGAAAGCATATTGAAGGACATATATTAGAGGATTTGTATCAGGTTGATAATGACCGGATGATTGTGTTTGAAATTAAAGGCCGAAATGAAATTGGTGATATCAGCTACAAACAATTAATTATCGAAATTATGGGACGCCATAGCAATATTGTTTTAGTTGATAAGACACGCAATATCATTCTCGATAGCATTAAGCACGTTTCTTTTGCTGTAAACAGCCATAGAGCCATTCTTCCTGGACAGCCTTATATCAACCCGCCAGAACAACATAAGGTCAATCCGTTTACTGCTGTTGAAGAGGATGTGTTAAAAAAGATAGATTTTATGGGTGGTAAACTGGACCGCCAGCTCGTTGAACACTTCGGAGGTATTTCACCGCTTTTGGCAAGGGAAGTTATATTTGAGAGCGGGTTAGCCAATCGTTCAACAGTGCCAGCAGCATTTGTAAGACTAATGAAAAAAATAAGCTCTGGTGATATTGCTCCCTCTATCATGACTTCTAATGGAAAAGAGTTATTTTATTTATTCCCGCTTGAACATATAAAAGGAGAAGTAAAAACTTTTTCAACCCTTAGTGAAATGCTCGACCGATTTTATTTCGGCAAAGCAGAACGTGACCGGGTGAAACAGCAGGGAAATGATATTGAGAGATTTATTACCAATGAAAAAGAAAAGAATGAGAAGAAAATTGACAAGCTCCAACGTACATTAGCAGAAGCAGAGAAAGCAGACAAGTTTCAACTATTCGGGGAGTTGTTAACTGCTAATCTTTATGCGGCCAAAAAAGGGATGAAAGAAATCGAGGTTCTTAATTATTATGATGACAATGGCGGCATGCTTATAATTCCACTCGACCCTAGAAAGACACCATCTGAAAATGCCCAAAAGTATTTTTCCAAATATCAAAAAGCGAAGAATTCCATCTCGATTGTGGTTGAGCAGATTGACAAGGCCCGAGAGGAAGCAGCCTATTTTGATAATTTACTCCAACAGGTCCAAGCAGCCTCTCCTAAAGATCTTCAAGAAATCCGAGAGGAACTAGTTGAGGGCGGATATATCCGTGAACGACAAAAAAGGAACGGGAAAAAACTTCAGAATAGCAAGCCGGTACTGGATCATTTTGTTGCGTCTGATGGAACAGAAATTATTGTTGGTAAAAATAATAAACAAAATGATTACCTAACTAATAAACTCGCAGCGCGAGATGAAATTTGGCTTCATACAAAGGATATTCCAGGGTCACACGTAGTTATCCGCAGTAAGGAGCCTTCAGATGAAACGATTCTTGAAGCTGCAAATTTAGCGGCCTATTATAGTAAAGCACGTAATTCCGGATCGGTGCCTGTCGACTATACAAAAGTCCGTCATGTAAAAAAGCCGAGTGGAGCAAAGCCTGGGTTCGTCATTTATGATAATCAACAAACAGTTTATGTAACTCCAGATGAGGAAATCGTTTTAAAATTGAAGAAATAATAAATAAAAGTGGGGAGCCATCAAACGATTTGGCTCCCCTCATTGGTTTATCAGTGGTATTTTGTAACTTTTCGGCGATTTCCAAACTTTATCAGCGAAAAAATTATATCAGCGATTCTGCTTCCTCGAACTTTTGGCTCCATACAGCTGGGTCCTTGCTCCATAATAACAGGCTTTCTTGATTTTCCGAACTCACATACCCCTTTGAAATAGCCACTTCAATTAAGGTTGAAAAATCGGTTAATGAAAAACTCTTAATATTTTCTTCTTCAAATACTTGTTTTCCTTTTTCAAGGCCGTATGTAAAGATGGACACGACCCCCTGCACGTCACAGCCTGCTTCTTTTAATGCATTAACTGCGGTAATCACACTGCCTCCAGTAGAAATCAAATCTTCGACTACGACTACCTTTTGACCTGCCTCGGCTCTTCCTTCAATCTGATTCCCTTTACCGTGACCTTTTGCTTTTGAACGAACGTAGCACATAGGAAGCTCCATTAGGTCGCTGACCCATGCGGCATGAGGGATACCTGCAGTTGCAGTTCCTGCAATAACCTCCGTCCCCGGAAAATTTTCTTCAATCAGCTTCTTCAGTCCTGCAGCAATTGCTTTTCTTACCTCAGGGTATGATAGTGTTAGGCGATTATCACAATAGATTGGGGAACGAAGTCCTGATGCCCACGTAAATGGCTCCTCGGGCTTCAAGGCAACCGCATTGATGTCTAGTAATTTTTCTGCAATTAATTTTTTCATTGTGTTACTCCCTTCCATGCTTCCATCCATTGTTGATAACTTGTTAGCGGGTCTTGTGAACGGGTAATAGAGCGGCCTACGACAATTGCACTTACCCCCATTGTCCGTGCTGATTCAGGGGTGGTTACACGTTTTTGGTCCCCAACCTGATCAGATGCCATCCGAATCCCCGGGCATACCGTCAAGAACGATTGTCCGGCTTTCTCCTTAATCAAAGCTGCTTCCCATGCTGAACAAACGACACCATCTAAGCCTGCTTGATCCGTTAAAGCGGCATAATGAAGCACCGATTCCTTTAAGGAGACCGGAATAAGTTGTTCTTTTTGCATTTGTTCCTCAGACGTACTTGTTAATTGCGTTACTGCGATACAGTTAGGTCGTTTCCGTCCTGCAGGGGTACCTGCTTCTAGACCTTCAAGTGCCGCTCGCATCATATCAATTCCACCGGCAGCATGAACATTAACCAAATCACACTCTAAACGGGCAAGACCCTTCATTGCACTTTTCACTGTGTTTGGAATGTCATGAAGCTTTAAATCCAGGAAAATACGGTGCCCTTGTTCTTTTAGCTGATGAATAATCGAGGGGCCTTCCTGGTAGAACAATTCCATCCCTACTTTTACAAAAAGCTCTTTGCCAGCAAACGGCTTTAGAAATTGATTAACTTCGTTTATGCCAGGAAAATCAAGCGCGATGATAAGCGAGTTGTCCATCTTCCTTCCAGCTCCTTCCTGTACATTCACTGATGTGTTCAAATCCTAATTTTCCAAGCAGTTCTGGCAGTTCCTCAATGATAGTCGGACAAACAAACGGGTCAACGAAATTGGCAGTTCCGACTGCAACAGCACTGGCCCCTGCATAAAAATACTCGATCACGTCTTGAGCCGTCTCAACACCGCCCATTCCGATAATTGGAATTCCAACCGCCTGGCTGACTTCGTAAATCATCCGAATCGCCACTGGCTTTATGGCTGGGCCGGACAATCCACCGGTTCGATTGGCAAGAATCGGTTTGCCTGTTTTTAAATCAAGTCTCATCCCAACAAGGGTATTAATCATGGTCAACCCATCCGCACCACCTGCTTCAACGGCCTTTGCCATTTCTACAATGTTTGTTACATTGGGAGACAGCTTCACATATACAGGTACCTCTGATACCTCTTTAACCTTATGTGTTAATTGTTTCGCTGTTTCCGGAATGGTTCCAAAAGCAATCCCGCCTGTTTTTACGTTAGGGCAGGAGATATTCAGTTCAAGAGCATGTACATTCGGAGCCTTAGAAATTTGACGGGCTACTTCCACGTAATCCTCTTCAAGCGAGCCGGCTACATTTGCAATTATTGGTACATCGTACTGAGATAAAAAAGGAAGCTCTTCGCCAAGGACTTTTTCTAGTCCTGGATTTTGCAAGCCAATTGCATTTAACATGCCTGCAGAGGTTTCTGCGACACGTGGTGTTGCATTTCCGAACCTTGGTTCTACTGTTGTGGCTTTAATCATAATCGCGCCTAGTACACTCAGATCATAGAACTGACTGTATTCTCTGCCGAACCCAAAGCAGCCGGATGCAGGCATGATTGGGTTTTTTAAGTTTAAGCCTGGTAATTCAATGTTTAATCGACTCATATCAATACCTCCCCGGCTCGAAATACAGGACCATCACTGCAGACCTTTTTATAAGAAACTCCTGTTGGATCATCCTTCTTTTTACATACACAAGCAAAGCAGGCACCGATGCCGCAGCCCATCCGCTCTTCAAGCGATAAGAATACTTTTTTATCTTGATAATTCTGCTCAATTGCTCTTAACATTGGAGTTGGTCCGCATGTATAGATACAATCAAACTGCAATTCTTTCATCACATCCGTCACAAAGCCCTTTCTACCATAAGAACCATCAACAGTCGCTACATAGGTTTCCCCATTTTTCAAAAACTCCTCTTCGTAAAAGACAGCTGATACAGTCTGGAAGCCAAGCACATGGATGACTTTAACACCTTTTGCGACTAACTGATTTGATAATTCATATAATGGAGGAACGCCAATTCCGCCGCCGACAAGTAAGGCAGTATCTCCTGTGCTGACTTCCTCAACAGGAAAACCATTACCTAGTGGACCAAGGATATCGACATGCATCCCTGGTCGTAATTCTGCAAGCATGGAGGTTCCTTTCCCTTCCTTGCGGTAAATCATTGTCAAACTATTTTGTTCGGTATCATAGGAAGATATACTAATCGGTCTGCGCAATAATGGATCTAAACCATTTGAAACTTTAAGATGCACAAACTGCCCAGGTGCATTGATCTGGCTGACCAAATCTCCATGAATGGTGAGCTCAAAGATATCTGAAGCAATTTCTTTTTGGCTGAGTACTTTGCATAACTCTTTTTGGATCATGCAAACACTGCCTCCTTTTTCATGGCTGTCATTGGTTCTGCTGAAAAGTTCATTGATTCAATTACTTTTAAGATCGCATCCGCCGTGTCAAGTGAAGTTAAGCATGGAACTCCATTTTCAACAGCTTCCCGGCGAATCCTAAACCCGTCACGTTCAGGCTGTTTCCCTTTTGTTAATGTATTGATAATGAACTGTGCATCACCATGATGAATGACATCTAATAAAGTTTTTCCTTCTGAACCAATTTTGCCGACAACCTTCACTCTAAGGCCTGCTTCTTCTAATATAGCCGCTGTTCCGCTTGTTGCCATTAAACGATAGCCGTTTGCAGAAAAACGTTTCGCAAGTTTTAAGGCTTCCTGCTTATCCTTATCTGCTACCGTAAACAATACGGTACCGAACTGCTGAATTTTCATACCTGAAGCAACTAAGCCTTTGTATAGGGCTTTTTCGAGCGTAACATCCTTACCCATTACTTCTCCAGTCGACTTCATTTCAGGTCCGAGCGTAATATCGACACTCTTCAATTTAGCAAAGGAGAAAACGGGAACTTTGACGTATACTCCTTCTTTCTCAGTAACTAGTCCTGGGATGAAGCCTTGGTCGAGAATCGATACCCCAAGAATCGCTTTTGTTGCGATTTTTGCCATTGGGATATTCGTAATTTTACTTAAGAATGGAACGGTACGGCTCGATCTAGGGTTTACCTCTAGTACATATACTTGATCTCCCGCGAGCACATATTGAATGTTTAGTAATCCAATAATATTTAGGCCCTTCGCTAATTTCTCGGTGTACTCAACAAGTGTTTGTTTCACTTTTTCACTAAGAGTTTGCGGAGGATAGACGGCAATTGAGTCTCCTGAATGGACCCCTGCTCGTTCGATATGTTCCATAATACCCGGGATTAAAACATTAGTACCGTCACAAATTGCATCAACTTCAATTTCTTTTCCTGTTAAGTAACGGTCAATCAATACTGGATGCTCTGGATTCACTTTTACAGCGTTTTTCATATAATGAAGAAGTTCTTCTTCATGGTAGACAATTTCCATAGCTCTTCCACCAAGGACATAAGAAGGGCGGACAAGGACCGGATAACCGATTTCTCCGGCGATAACAAGAGCTTGTTCCACTGACATGGCCGTTTTCCCTAATGGCTGTGGAATGTTTAACTTTTCTAGCGCCTGTTCAAATTTATCACGATTTTCAGCACGGTCTAAGTCCTCTAAGCTTGTTCCAAGTATTTTCACGCCGTTTTCTTCAAGTTTTGCAGCCAAGTTGATCGCGGTTTGTCCACCAAACTGAACAACTACCCCCATTGGTTTCTCTAGATTGATAATACTCATAACATCTTCGATTGTCAGTGGTTCGAAGTAAAGCTTGTCGGAAATACTGAAGTCGGTAGATACTGTTTCAGGATTGTTGTTAATGATTATCGCTTCATAGCCTGCTTCTTTAATGGCTTTTACAGAGTGTACGGTCGCATAATCAAATTCAATTCCCTGACCGATTCGAATTGGGCCAGACCCTAGTACAATGACACTATTTTTCACTGTTACAATTGACTCGTTTTCGTCTTCATATGTGCCATAGTAGTATGGTGTTGCCGATTCAAATTCGGCTGCACAAGTATCAACCATTTTATAAACTGGGATAATACCGAGATTTTTTCTTGTATTATAAATTTCTTTTTCGGATGTATTCCAAAGCTGTGCGATTTTTTTATCGGTAAAGCCTTTTTGTTTTGCTTCTAGGAGGATTTCAGTATCAAAAGGGTTGGCTGCAAGAACTGTTTCCATTTCAATGATACCTTCCATCTTCTTTAAGAAGAATAAGTCTATTTTACTCCATTGGTGAATCGTCTCTATGGTTAATCCACGTTTTAACCCTTCTGCGATGTAAAAGAGGCGTTCGTCCCCTGCTTTGCGAATCCGTTTTTCGAGTAATTCATCATCGATTTCTGCAGCCTCGTTTAATTCGAAATGGTAAACCCCTGCCTCAAGAGATCGGATCGCTTTCAATAAGGATTCTTCAAACGTCCGGCCAATCGCCATAATCTCTCCCGTTGCTTTCATTTGCGTTCCAAGTGAACGGTTACCCGATTCAAATTTGTCAAACGGCCATCTCGGGATTTTGGTTACGATATAATCTAGCGCCGGTTCAAAGCTTGCATACGTTTTTCCTGTAACAGGGTTCAACATTTCATCAAGTGTTAAACCGACTGCAATCTTAGCTGCAAGCTTAGCAATTGGATAACCGGTTGCTTTGGACGCTAGTGCCGAAGAACGGCTAACACGTGGATTTACTTCAATAATATAGTAATTAAAGCTATCTGGATCTAGAGCAAGCTGAACATTACAGCCACCTTCAATTCCTAAGGCACGGATTATTTTTAACGAAACATTTCGAAGCAGCTGGTATTCACGATCGCTTAATGTCTGACTTGGAGCAACGACGATGGAATCTCCGGTATGGACCCCGACCGGATCGATGTTTTCCATATTACAAACAACAATCGCATTGTCATTTTTATCTCGCATCACTTCGTATTCAATTTCCTTGAAGCCAGCGATACTTTTTTCTAGCAAACATTGATTTACAGGGCTGTGCTTTAGTCCGCTTGTGACAATTTCCTCGAGCTCCTCGTCGTTATGACAGATACCGCCGCCTGTTCCTCCTAATGTAAACGCCGGACGAACAATCACTGGAAAACCAATTTTTTCAACGAATGCTTTCGCTTCAGCTAATTCATGGATAATTTCACTATCTGGAACTGGTTCGTTTAATTCATTCATAAGGCTGCGGAAAAGATCGCGGTCCTCTGCTTGGTTAATCGCTGAAAGTTTCGTACCAAGAATTTCTACTTCGCATTCAGCTAAGACGCCGGATTTTGTTAACTCAACAGCCAGGTTAAGACCGGTTTGTCCGCCAAGAGTAGCAAGAAGCGCATCTGGACGTTCTTTGCGTATGATTCTGCTGACGAATTCCACAGTCAAGGGCTCAATATAAACGGCATCTGCCATCTCTGTATCCGTCATGATGGTGGCCGGATTGGAGTTAACTAAAATAACACGGTAGCCTTCTTCCTTCAGAGCGATACATGCTTGGGCACCGGCATAGTCAAATTCTGCAGCCTGCCCGATAACAATTGGTCCTGAACCGATTACTAAAATGGAGTTGATATCTGTACGTTTAGGCATTTGCTGTAACCTCCTGTTTGTTCTTTTCCATTAAGTCAATAAATTGATTAAATAGGCCGTTTGCATCTTCTGGTCCTGGGGATGCTTCGGGATGGTATTGAACTGTAAATGCTGGATAATCTAGATGTTTTAATCCTTCGACTGTTCCATCATTTACTGCGATGTGAGTAATTTCTAAACTTGTATTTTTAATCGATTCTGCTTCAACTGTATAACCGTGGTTTTGTGAGGTAATCGCAACCTTTCCTGTTGAAAGGTCTTTGACCGGATGGTTCGAACCGCGATGACCGAACTTCATTTTTTCTGTATTAGCTCCGCAAGCTAGTGCAAATAACTGATGACCTAAGCAAATTCCAAACAATGGCACTCTGCCTAATACACCTTTTAGCATATCAATCGCTTCTGGAACATCTTTTGGATCCCCAGGTCCATTAGAAAGCATAATCCCGTCTGGACGTAATTGGAGGATTTCTTCTGCTGTTGTATGGTATGGGACGACAACGACGTCACAATCCCGCTGATTGAGTTCACGCAAGATTCCGTGCTTCATACCAAAATCTACAAGGACTACACGCTTGCCGCGCCCTGGACTTGGATAAGCATTTTTTGTGGAAACTTGTTTGACTTGATTCGTTTGCAACGGTGCCTTTCGTAACTGATTTAATACCTCGTTTGGATCTTTTTCAATGCTGCAGATAGCCCCTTTAAGTGTTCCGTATTGGCGGATAATTCTCGTCAATTTACGTGTATCAATCCCAGCAATTCCCGGGATTTTTTTCATGTCAAAGTATTCATCCAAGGTGTATTCGTTTCTCCAGTTGGAAGGGAAATCCGCTGCTTCTTTCACAATTAAACCTTTTATAGCCGGATTGATTGATTCGAAATCGTCACGGTTGATTCCGTAATTCCCGATCAATGGATAGGTAAGGGTTACAATCTGTCCGCAATAGGATGGGTCAGAAATGATTTCTTGGTAACCAGTCATCCCTGTATTAAAAACGACTTCACCAATCGTTTCCGTGTCACTGCCAAAGCCTTTACCGATAAATATAGTTCCATCTTCTAAAATTAGCTGTTTTTTCATGCCAATACACTTCCTTTTTCCCAAGCAATTTCTCCTCTAGCGATTGTCATCTCAGGCCATCCCTTACATTTCCAACCGCCAAATGGTGTATTTTTTCCTTTTGATAAGAATTCTTCTGGGTTAATTGCACGTTCTTCATCAAGATTCAACAGAACTAAATCTGCAGGTGCCCCTACTTCGATTTTTCCGTAAGGCAGTCCAAACGCTTCCGCTGGTTTGACTGTTAGATACTCAATTAAATGTTGGAGCGTCATTATATTGTTTAAAACAAAGTGTGTATATAGTAACGGGAATGCAGTTTCTAGCCCTACAATACCGAACGGTGCAAGTGTCATTCCCTCAAGCTTCTCTTCTGCCGTATGTGGTGCGTGATCGGTTGCAATGAAATCAATTGTTCCGTCTAAAAGCCCTTCTATTAAGGCTTTGCGGTCTTCAGCATCCCGAAGCGGCGGATTCATTTTGAAGTTTGTATCAAGACCTGGAATATCATCTTGAGATAACAATAAATGATGCGGTGTTACCTCTGCCGTTACCTTAATTCCTGCTCGTTTAGCATCTCTGACAACTCGGACTGATTCCTTTGTGCTGATATGGCAGACGTGATAATGACAATCTGCTGCTTCTGCTAAGAGCACATCTCTGGCAATTTGAACTGATTCACAGACAGATGGGATCCCATTCAATCCATGTTGCTTTGCAAATGATCCATCATGGACTGATCCTTTATTGATTAACGTGTTTTCTTCACAGTGAGCAACAATCGCCATATCAAGTGCGGCTGCTTTACGCATAGCTTCAAGCATCATCGCAGCTGACTGCACGCCTACCCCGTCATCCGTAAAGGCAAATGCACCCAGCGCTTTCAGTCCTTCAAAATCTGTTAAGTCTTGACCTAACTGACGGATTGTAATCGAAGCATATGGCAGAACCCTAACCTTCGCCGTATCCTTTATCCGCTTTTGTAAGTCCTCCATGTTGCTAATGGTGTCAGGCACCGGTCTTGTGTTTGGCATGTTGGCAATAGTGGTAAATCCGCCTCTTGCTGCTGCTGCTGTTCCGGTTGCGATGGTTTCCTTTTTTTCGCCGCCTGGTTCACGAAGGTGTACATGCAGGTCGATAAATCCAGGTGAAACTAATTTACCTTCCGCGTTAATTGTGCGATCCACGATTGCGTCGATTTGTGTTTCAATCTTTGTAATTATGCCATCTTCTATTAATATATCAGCTTGTATCTTTTCTCCATTAGATGCTGTGTAGCACGCGTTCTGAATAAGTAGTTTCATATTGGTTTCCTCCTTCAAGACTTTCAATTGATCTTTTGATTGCCGCCATTCTGACGTATACACCATTTTCCATTTGCTTGAATATCCTTGATCGCTTGCACTCGACTAGACTATCAGCTATTTCTACATTTCTATTAACCGGTGCAGGATGCATGATAATGCTGTCTTGCTTCATCATCTTTTCTCTTTCTAGTGTAAGACCGTATTGTTTGTGATACTCATTTGCCGTAAAGCTGCTTTTTTGTTGATGCCGTTCATGTTGTACACGCAACAGCATCACAACATCTGCTTCTTGGATCGCTTGGTCAATCGGTCTGTACTTGGACATATCCGCACTGCGTGAATCAAACCAATCTTCAGGACCTGAAAAAATCACTTCAGCGCCCAGCCTTGTCAATACATCGGCATTTGAACGAGCCACCCGGCTATGGCGAATGTCTCCGATAATGGCAATTTTCAACCCGGCAAATTGGCCAAACTCTTGGTGTATTGTCATTAAATCTAGCAGTGACTGTGTAGGATGATGACCGCATCCGTCACCGCCATTAATAATTGGTATATTGACTTTTCCAACTAACTCATCAAAGTAGCGGTCCTGATCGTGACGAATCACTACTGTTTTTACACCAATCGATTCTAATGTTTTAACGGTATCGTATAGTGTTTCCCCTTTTTGAACACTTGATGTCAGCACTTCAAAATGAATCACATCAAGCCCTAACCTTTTTTCAGCTACTTCAAAGCTGCTTTTTGTTCTTGTACTAGGTTCAAAAAATAGGTTGGCAGCGAATATTTTCCCCTCAGGATGCCACTCCATACCTTTTTTAAAGTTGTGAGCATCGCTTAAGATTTGATAAATCTCATCCACCTTTAATTCATTCGTGGTTAATAAATGTTGTAACATCCAATTCCCGCCTTCCAATGATAATAAAAACACCCTGACCAGTGATCAGGGTGTAATAAACTTACTTGAACATAGACACGAGACTGTATCCCGCCTCTTTGTTCAAGTTTTACACCCTTGTAAGCCTCACTGGACTTCTGTTAAAAGGTATCCTGTATTTATGCAGTTTTCTTATTTTCTTCATTACTTTCGAACATATTTTCATCTGCCTCTTGTCTTCCCGGCAGAATTAGATTTAACAGTACTCCGATAATGGCTGCTAATGCCATCCCTTGGATTTGAATATTATAAGGAAGTTTTACAATCGCTCCGCCGATTCCCAGAACCAAGATTACAGATGATATTACAAGGTTTCGTTTATCACCGAAGTCAATTTTACTATCTACAAGCATTCTTAACCCAGATGAAGCGATAATACCGAAGAGCAGGATTGATACGCCACCCATAACAGGTGTTGGAATTGTTTGAATTAAAGCTGTTATTTTCCCAATAAACCCGAAGATAATCGCGAACACCGCTGCACCTGCAATAACGTATACACTGTAAACTCGAGTAATTGCTAGGACCCCAATGTTTTCTCCATAAGTAGTTTTTGGCGGACCGCCAATTAAAGCTGAAATGATTGTAGCTGTTCCATCACCTAAAATGGAGCGATGTAAACCTGGATTTTTTATATAGTCACGTCCTACAACTTTACTAAGAACAAGCTGGTGACCGATGTGTTCCGATAAAGTTACAATCGCAATTGGGACAACCAAAGCGACAATATCCCATGAAAACTTCAGTTTATAAGTGACAAACGGGATAACAAATTCCGGCATTTCAAACCAATTTGCATCTAGGACTGGTTTGAAATCGACAATCCCGACTATTAATGCATAGATATATCCGATGACAATCCCAGCCAAGATTGGGATTACACTTAAAATCTTTTTAGCGAAGATCGAGAAAATGATGGTGGCAGCCAAGGTTACAAGGGCAACCGAGAAATGAAGCATGCTATATTTTCCTGCAGAGTTGTTCATCGCGTTTCCAACGGCATTTCCAGAAAGAGCAAGACCGATTACCATAATGACAGGACCCACTACAATTGGCGGCAGTAAATTCATGATCCAACGGTGACCGGACTTGCTTATCACTATTGCGACAATCCCATAAACTAATCCGGCAATGAAGGTTCCAACCATCGCTGCACCAGCTCCGCCTGTTTCATAAAGAATTTTAATTGGAGCTATATAAGCGAAAGATGAGCCTAGGTATGCAGGTACTTTTCCTTTAGTAATTAAGAGAAAGGCTAGTGTCCCTAGTCCGCTTGAGATTAAGGCAAGCGCCGGACTAAGGCCTATAAGATAGGGTACAAGTATAGTCGCTCCAAACATGGAAAATAGGTGTTGTAAACTTAAGGTAAACCATTGACCTGGTTTTGGTATGTCCTCTACATTTAAAATTGGTTTATTCATTGTTTCTCCCCCATTTATATATGGTTTATCTATATTGTCTTCTTTTCGCCATAAAAAAACCCTCTTTGTCTACATGAGGGTACAAAGAGGGTATAGAAATGCCAATAATATAATGGCCTTTCCCCTTTGTCAGCCTCACAGGACTGCCTTTTAAAAGGGCTGATATTTATTTGTCATAGATACTTACTTGATCAATTTTATCAACTTCTGCTAGTTGGACCACAATTTTTTCATCACTGGATGTTGGTACATTTTTACCTACATAATCAGCTCTTACTGGTAATTCACGATGCCCTCTGTCAACAAGGACTGCCAGCTGAATCGCAGCCGGACGGCCTAGATCCATCAGCGCATCGAGCCCTGCTCTAACTGTTCTGCCTGTATAAAGTACATCATCAACAAGTATTACTATTTTATCACTGATTTCAACCGGTATATCTGAACCCTTGACAAGCGGTTCTAGAGTTTCCGTTTTTTTCGTTAAATCATCCCGATAAAGAGTGATATCAATCTCACCCACGGGAATTGGATTTCCTTCAATTTCTTCAATTCTTGACGCTAGGCGTTTTGCCAAATAGATACCCCTTGTACGTATACCTACAAGTACACATTCCTCAATACCTTTGTTTTTTTCAATTATCTGATGAGCAATCCTTGTAAGTGCCCGATTGATGGCTTGTTCATCAAGGACCAGAGCTTTTTGGGTCATGTTACACCTACTTTATTATCTTAAAATAAAAAACCTCTCACCGGTTTTGGCGAGAGGTAAACAAGTTAATTTTAGTTACAGGACTAGAGCCGCCTATAACATAACCGTTTCCTTCTCAGCCTCACAGGACCGAATTAAAGGCTTATTAAACTATAGTCATCTTACTTCAAATTTGGGCTTACGTCAATCATTATTTACGAAGTTGTTCAAGAAGTCGTTCAAAATCTTCCGGAAGCGGTGCCTCAAATTCTACATATTCCTTTGTTCTTGGATGAGTAAAACCCAGTATCCCTGCATGCAACGCTTGCCCGTTAATGTCTAATGTTTTTCTCGGACCATACTTTGGATCTCCAGCAAGCGGATAGCCAATATATTTCATGTGGACACGGATTTGATGGGTCCTGCCCGTCTCTAATTGACATTCAACAAAGGTGAAATCCTTAAACCGCTCGATCACATGAAAATGAGTAACTGCATGTTTACCATTATCGACAACCGCCATACTTTGTCTATCCTTCGTATCCCTGGCAAGCGGCGCATCAATCGTCCCGAAATCATGAGGGATGACCCCGTGAACAATGGCTTTATATTTACGTGTAACTGTCTTCTCAACCAATTGATTTACAAGGCTTTCATGCGCCATATCATTTTTTGCAACCATTAAGAGACCCGATGTGTCTTTATCAATCCTGTGAACAATCCCAGGTCTTAATACTCCATTTATACCAGATAAATCCTTACAGTGTGCCATTAGACCATTAACAAGTGTCCCCGTTAAATGTCCTGGAGCTGGATGAACCACCATTCCGCGCGGCTTATTAACTACTAATACATCTTTATCTTCATAATAGATATCTAAATCCATCTCTTCTGGAATGACATCTAGTTCTTCAGGTTCAGGGATACTTATTTCAATTAAATCATTCAAGCTGCATTTATAATTAGTTTTAACGGGTTGCCCGTTCACCACGACATTCCCATCTTTAATCCATTGCTGAACCTGTGTACGTGACCATTCTTCTTCTAACCCTGAGATAACCTTATCAATTCGGTCCCCTTTTTGATCTTCAAGAATGGTGTGTTCCATTTTCTCCATATAATTTCTCCTTTGATCTCCGCTCTTCTAGAAGCATTTGAATCATTAACAAAATGACACCGATTACTAGTGCCGAATCGGCAATATTAAACACTGGAAAATTATAGCTAAAAATATACGTATGAATAAAATCAACTACTTCTTTTCTCAAGACACGATCAATAAAATTTCCAATCGCACCTCCAAGCATCAATGCTAAAGAAACTCCCAATAGCATTTTACCTCGTGCAGCTTTGTGCAGATAAAACATAATTCCTACAATAACCACAATGGTAATAACATAAAAAAGCCACATTTGGCCTTGGAGGATTCCCCATGCAGCGCCACGATTGCGGTGAGAAGTAATATACAAAACATGATCAATAATTGTTATACTCTCCCCTAAAAACATGTTGTTTACGATTAACCATTTTGTAAATTGATCTAATAAAATTACAAAAATTGCGATTAAGTAATAAAACACTGAAAAATACCTCCACAATATGCTGACTAGACCCTAGCGTTCGCTATTCTAATCTCCTTTGCATTTTAGCATACTTAATCGCAAAACGACAATGTAACATTATAAAAAAGCAGATGAAAGGGGCTTTTTGTAATAGTATTCTAAATCCTCAGTGTCCTTAAGTGACTTGATCGTCGGAATCATTTTTAGTAAGTCTTCCGGGATAAATTCACCCGAAGTCTCGCATTGGCCAAATTTTCCTTCCTCGAATTTTTGAATAGCAGAATTTATATCTGCAAGTTCTGCCTTCAAAATAGAAGTGAGCCAAGATTGCTTTTGTTTCTTCTGAAGAGAATTCTCAATTTCTTCCTTCGTTTGACGGAGTTCTAAAAACAGCTTTTCCTGCATGGCATTCATAGTTGTTACCTCCGTAATTTGTCATTTGTAATATTATCTCCGTACATTCATTCCTGACACGGTAAAACAATTGACAACCACAACAACTATTAGTGAAAAAGGTAAATTTTAATAACGGCGATTTTTTTGAGTACCGTATAACTATACATAGAAAAGCCCCCTGCCTGTTGGCAAGGGGCTAAACATTATGCTAAATGTGAATAGTTTTCTTTTACCACTTGGGCACAGCGTGGGCAAAGGGTGCTGTGCTCTGGATCTTGACCAACCTCAGGTGTAACAATCCAGCAGCGGTCACATGTTTCACCGTCTGCTTTTGCAACAACAATCGCAGCAGTCTCCAATTTCACGGCATCTTCAGGTGCCTGATCATAAGATCCAGCAACTTCAAAACCGGAAACAATAAACAACTGTTTTAAGTCCTCACTGATGGAGTCTAACAGTGCTTTGGATTTCTCATTAACATATAACGTCACTTTAGCCGTTAAAGATTTACCGATTACCTTTTGATTACGGGCTTCTTCAAGGGCTTTTAAAACATCATCACGGAGTGTCATAAAGGCGGACCATTTTTCTTCTAGAGCTTCTGCTCCGTCTAATTCTTGATACTCCGGAAGATCCGTTAATTGTACACTTTCCTCTTTAACAGCCGGGATAAACTTCCAAACTTCATCAGCTGTATGAGAAAGAATTGGCGAAACCAATTTAGTTAAGGCTAACAATGATTCATAAAGTACGGTTTGAATGGCACGGCGCTCATGGTTATCAGCTGCCTCAATATAAAGAACATCTTTTGCAAAATCAAGATAGAATGCACTTAGATCAAGCGTACAGAAATTATTGACAGCATGATAAATGCCGGCGAACTCGTAGTTCTCATAAGCATTACGCACATATTTAATTAATTTATTCAGCTTTACCAGCATAAATTGATCCACTTCACGTAAGTTTGCATAATCAACCTTGTTTACAGCCGGATCAAAGTCCGCTAAGTTCCCTAACAAGAAACGGAAAGTATTTCGGATTTTCCTGTAAACCTCTGCTACTTGTTTTAGGATGGCATCAGATACACGAACATCAGCCTGGTAGTCAACAGAAGCAACCCAAAGCCGTAAAATATCGGCACCTAATTGATTCATAACCTTAGCAGGTACGACAACATTTCCGATTGATTTACTCATTTTTCTGCCTTCACCATCAAGCGCAAAGCCGTGACTTAATACACCTTTGTATGGTGCCTTGCCAGTTACAGCAACAGCTGTAGATAACGATGAATTAAACCAGCCGCGATATTGGTCTGAACCTTCAAGGTAAAGGTCTGCTGGTCTAACTAAATCCTCTCTCTCAAGCAATACTGCCTGATGAGATGAACCTGAATCAAACCATACATCCATGATATCCGTTTCTTTCGTAAACGTACCATTTGGACTGCCAGGATGTGTAAAGCCTTCTGGTAGTAAATCATTTACTTCTCGTTCAAACCAAACATTTGAACCATGTTCACGGAAAAGGTTTGAAACATGATTAATGGTTTCATCTGTAATAATTTCTTCTCCATTTTCAGCGTAGAATACAGGGATTGGAACACCCCAGACACGTTGACGGGAGATACACCAGTCGCCACGGTCGCGAACCATATTAAATAATCTTGTTTCTCCCCAGGCAGGTACCCATTTTGTTTCCTTTACTGCATCTAATAGTTCTTCACGAAAATCTTTAATCGATGCAAACCATTGGGCAGTTGCACGGTAAATAACGGGCTTCTTAGTTCTCCAGTCATGTGGATAAGAGTGAGTGATAAACGATAACTTTAACAACGCGCCAGCATCTTCTAACGCTTGGACGATTGGTTTATTGGCAGTATCATAAAATAAACCTTCAAAACCTGTTGCCTCAGCCGTCATTACACCCTTATCATCGACGGGACATAACACGTCTAAGCCGTATTTTTGGCCGACATAGAAGTCATCTTCACCATGTCCAGGCGCAGTATGAACGCATCCTGTACCTGCATCGGTAGTGACATGTTCTCCTAACATGACTAATGAATCACGATTATATAATGGATGTGATGCAATAATATATTCTAATTCAGAGCCTTTAACTTTTTGAACCACTTCTGTTTCTTCCCAGCCCGCTTCTTCTGTCACAGCTTCTAGTAACGCTTCAGCCACGAGGTACTTATTACCGTTAGCGGAAACAACTACATAGATTAAGTCAGGATGTACAGAAATACCGAGGTTAGCGGGAATTGTCCATGGGGTTGTTGTCCAGATCACAATTTGTGTATCGGTATCTAGGACACCCTTCCCATCTTTCACTTTAAAGCCGACATAAATGGATGGAGATTTTTTATCTTGATATTCGATTTCTGCCTCAGCTAATGCGGATTCACTGGATGGAGACCAATAAACCGGCTTAAGACCTTTATAGATGTATCCTTTTTTCGCCATCTCGCCAAACACTTTAATTTGCTGTGCTTCATATTCAGGTTTTAGGGTAATGTATGGATTTTCCCAATCTCCCCTAACTCCGAGACGCTTAAATTGAGTACGCTGATTATCAATTTGTTCAAGTGCATACTTAGCACAAAGTTCTCGGAATTCTGCAACTGTCATTTCTTTCCGTTTTACACCCTTGTTGGTTAATGCCTGTTCAATCGGTAAACCATGTGTATCCCAGCCAGGGACATATGGTGCTTGAAAGCCGCTCATTGATTTATAACGAACAATCATGTCTTTTAATATCTTATTAAGGGCATGCCCCATATGGATATCTCCGTTAGCATAAGGAGGTCCATCATGCAGGACAAACATTGGCCGTCCCTTTGTCCGTTCTTGCACTTTTTGATAAATATTCATTTCTTCCCATTTCGCCTGAATTTCAGGTTCTCTTTGTGGAAGGTTGCCACGCATCGGAAATTCAGTTTTTGGCATTAAAAGCGTGTCTTTATATTCCATTTTTTATTTCCTCCTGTAATCATACATATAATCAGAATAGCCAATAGACAATAAAAAAAACCTTCTCATCCCAAATAGGGACGAGAAGGTTTTTTCCCGCGGTACCACCCTGATAAATAATACCTGGTATTGGTATTATCCTCTTTACCATTCGTAACGTGAATAACACGCCTAAGTCTACTATCCCGCTTGGGGTTTCAACCTGGAACTCGAGGGTGATCTTCCAATTTTTCAACTTTATCGGGCTTTCACCGTCCCCGACTCGCTAGAAAAGCTTCAGAAAAATTGTACTGTCCCTTTCATCGTCAATTTTCATTCTATTTACTCTGTTTAAAAATTATATGCTAATAAAATGTATCTCGTCAAGCTAATGAATCTTCTTCTTCATGAATCTTTAATTCGGTAGCATCTACCTCATACTCTAATAAATGATCCCAATCATCTGTATTCAGCATATCGAGTTGTGCTTCAATCAACATCTTAAACCGCGTGCGGAATACTTTTGATTGTTTCTTTAAATCTTCAATTTCAAGGGCTATTTTTCGCGCTTTTGAAAGGGATTCATTCACAATCCGATCAGCATTTTTTTCTGCTTCTTTTATGATAAGTTTAGCTTCCTTTTGAGCATTGCGCTTTACTTCTTCGCCTGCTTCCTGGGCGATAACAATTGATTTGTTAAGTGTTTCTTCAATATTAACAAAATGGCCAAGACGATCATTCATCTCGTTAAGGCGCTCTTCTAATTCTCTTTTTTCTCTAAGTACTAGTTCATAATCCTTGATTACTTGATCAAGAAATTCATTTACTTCATCTTCATCATATCCACGAAAACCCTTATTAAATTCTTTATTATGAATATCTAACGGCGTTAACGGCATTAATGCCACCTCCATGCAATCTGTGCTTCTGTATGTATAAGCAAATATTCGACAGTTTTTTCTTAATTCCTGCTTAATTTGCAATTATTTTTGTTTTCCAACTGTAATTCTCCATTTTTCTTTTTTTGTTTTTCCATCCAATCCGATAATCTTTGCTCGTCCGTGTCCTCTTACAGAGAGCATATCTCCCTCTTCACATGAAAAGGAAGGATTTTCGATTAATGCCCAGTTCACCTTTACGAGCCCATGCTGAACTAAGGCAAGGGATTTCTGCCTGGATAGATGATAAATTCCTGATATAACCGTATCGAGCCGTAAAGATGATAATGTTAATTCATTCTCATCCCATAATTCAGCAGCGGCAACCGCATTTTCAATACCTGTTTCGACCAATTTCACTCCTGCCCTGCCAATTGATTCGACATTGTTCTTTATATAGTGACTTATTTCTTCAGCAGCGAAAAATTGAACACGCCCCTCACTAATCAAAATGTCACCGAATTTACCTCGTTTCAGGCCTAAAGACATAAGGGTTCCTAAAACTTGGCGGTGTTCAATCGTAACAAACTTTCGGGGATATTGAATATCAAATAAACTAATTTGAAAGTCTGCTTCAGAAGGAACTAAATAATCTGGATAGATGAGCGCCCTGTTCCTTTCTAAACCAGAAATCCCCCCAAAAAACTGATAATTCACTTCTCCATGCTCACCAATTAACATTTTTAGGATGTGCTGCTCTCTAGGGTCAAGAAAATCAGTTAGTTTAGGGGCGTATTGCTGCTCAACGTTGCTTTTCCATTGTAATACTTGATCAATATATTCCCGTTCCTCAGGCCGGAAATGCTGATAAATATTCATCTGTTAACACAACCTATTTTTTAATCATTCTTAAGTAAGCCATCTATAGACACTTGCTAAACCGGTACTGGCAAAATTTAAAACAAGGAATGCCACTATTGGTGAAATGTCCATCATTCCGATAGGAGGAATAATTTTTCTAAACGGCTCTAGATAGGGTTCACAAATTCTAGTCAATATTTGTCCAATGGAAGATTCCCTTGCATTAGGAAACCATGACATCAATATATAGATAATTAACGCCCATGAATAAATTTGAATTAAATGCTGTAATAGACTAAAAACAATGGCCATTTAGATTACCACCTTGTATTTGGGTTATTGTGCTCAGGTAAAAGTTCAGAAATGTTTCCAGCCACTTCCACATTATCAGGCGTACATAAAAAAATACTTGAGCCGATTTTTTGAATGTCTCCACCAATGGCATAGACCGCACCGCTTAAAAAATCAACGATCTGCCGTCCTTGTTCACGATCAATACTTTGCAGATTTACGACAACAGCCCGGCGATTTTTTAAATGATCAGCAATCTCAGTTGATTCAGAATAGGTTATCGGCTCCACCAAAATAACCTTTGAAGCTTTAGCTGTATTTGACGAACTGACTGTATTTGACGAACTGACTGGCTTTGGTACAGTTTGAAAATTAACAACATTTTGACTTTTCACAGATTGCTGTTTTGGTTTCACCGGAATTGTCTTCTCTACAACTTCATCATTGTTATTATCATATTCATCATCTAGAAAGAAAAATGTTTTTAATTTTGATTTAATCGTCATCTTCTTACCTCTCCTTAACCGTCTTCACCGACAAGTGCTGTGCCTATTCTGATCATTGTTGCCCCTTCTTCAATGGCAATGGAAAAATCGTTGGACATGCCCATCGAAAGGTTAGTACATGGTGCAAACTCCAACTTCAAATTCTGTACTTGGTCACGAAGTTTTCTTAATTTCCGAAAACAATCCCGTAGAATTTGTTCATCATCTGTTAATGGGGCCATTGTCATGAGTCCATCAATTACTATATGTTCAAAGTTGGAAAGCTCTTTAATAAAAGGAATCGTTTCTTCAATTGAAAGGCCATGTTTAGACTCTTCACCCGAAACATTGACTTGAACAAGGCATTTTAATTTATGGTTTGCACGCTTATTTATTTCTTCCGCAAGTGAAAGACGGTCCAACGAATGAATATATTCAACCTTATCAATGATATTTTTCACTTTGCGTGTTTGCAGTGTCCCGATATAATGCCATACAGGCTTGTCCTCTAATACGTCCCACTTTTCTAAGAGACTGTCATCCCGGTTTTCACCGAGATTATTAATACCTGCTTCAAGTGCTTCCTGAGCTCGCTCAATACTCACATATTTTGTGACTGCAATCAATGTCACTTCATCGCTGCTCCGACCTACTTTTTGGCACGCTTCAATTATTTGTTGATTAATTCGCTTTAAATTTTCAATTACCTTCATGGTGACCTATTTCTCCTTCCAGCCAATAAAACTCATCATTCTTCCTGTTATGCCTTTATCACGGCGGTGAGAGAAAAATTCCTCATGGTCGCAGCTAGAACATAAACTTGTTTGAAGAATATTTTGCTCCGGAACACCGGATGCAAGAAGAATCTGTCGATTCAGTTCCTGTAAATCCAGGGAATATTGCCCTTCTGTAATTAAATTATAGGTTAATGCTCCGCCTTCTTCTAGTGCTTTTTCTACAAAGTTAATAACATGTTTATCAACAATATAACAGTTTTCGCATATCGATGGTCCAATGGCGACAAGAATCTCCTCTGGTCTAATATTCTCTTGGCCCCAAGCTTCTATCATTTTCTTGGCTATTTGACCAACGCTCCCTTTCCAGCCGGCGTGAGCGACTCCAATCATCCTTTTCTCAGGGGCAATAAAAAAAAGAGGGACACAGTCAGCAAAACAAAGTGTTAACAGGATTCCCTCTTCATCCGTATAAAAACCATCTGTCCCTTTAAAGGAACTTTCGTATGAATCGGATCCAGTTCCACTATCTGCTTTTGTTATTTTCTTGAGAACGGTTTCGTGTGTTTGTTCAGCTCCAACCCAGCAGGATAACGGGAATTGCAGCAGTTCAGCCACTTTTTCTCTATTTGAACAAACATTGGTTACATCATCACTAACATGAAATCCAAGGTTAAGGGTTTTAAAGTATCCCTTGCTCGTCCCTCCATTTTTGGTTGTGAAGCCTGCCTCCAATTTCGGGTAGTATCTCATCCAGCTATCAATTGATAAAAAGGATTGATTTTTTTTCACAAAGGGTTCCATTAAATTACCTCATTTGTTTTTCTATAGTTTACCATGAAAAGAAAATTTGGTCACCGCAAATGGAAAATATCAAACTTCTGTCTGTTCTCCTATCAGTTCATTGGTGCCTTTATACCTAACTAAAATGACATCTTGGCCAATTTTAATGATATTTTTCCATGGAATGATAATTTCTTCATCTTTTCCAAAAAAACCAAGAACCCTTCCGTTACCTGATATTATAACAGCCTCAATCTTCCCGGTTGTTAGGTTAATCTCGATATCCCCAATATTTCCAAGCCGTTTCCCATCCGATACATTTACAACGTCTTTTATTTGGAATTCTGAAATTTTCATCACTTCACCACTCCCATAACATACTATTATCACTATATGTGGGCATAAGCTATTTTATCTATAAAAAAATAAGCTGTCCGGCTGGACAGCTTTAACTTTGGATATTTTTATTCATTTGTCTAATGGCTGCTTTCTCAAGACGGGAGACTTGTGCTTGTGAAATACCAATTTCATCTGCCACTTCCATTTGCGTCTTCCCTTGAAAAAACCGCTTTCTAAGTATCAGCTTTTCACGTTCGTTTAGCCTTCGCATGCCTTCTTTAAGGGCAATTTCTTCAATCCAGTGAATATCTTTATTTTTTTCATCACTTAGCTGGTCCATAACATAAATTGGGTCACCGCCATCATTATAGATGGGTTCAAATAAGGAGACCGGGTCTTGGATTGCATCCAAGGCAAAAACGATTTCCTCATGTGGCACCTCTAAGACCTTGGCGATTTCCTCAGCAGTTGGTTCACGTGACGTCTCGCTCATCAAACGTTCCCTAACTTGAAGAGCCTTATAAGCAATATCTCTTAAGGAACGCGACACACGAATTGGATTATTATCACGCAAGTACCTTCGAATTTCTCCTATGATCATTGGTACGGCATAAGTGGAAAACTTTACGTTTTGACCTAAATCGAAGTTATCAATTGATTTCATGAGTCCAATACAGCCAACCTGAAATAAGTCATCAACAAACTCGCCACGATTGTTAAACCGCTGAATGACACTTAGGACAAGACGTAAATTACCGTTGACAAGCTTTTCACGAGCACTTATATCGCCCTCTTGCATTTGCTTGAAGAGTATTCTCATTTCTTCGTTCTTTAAAACAGGAAGTTTTGATGTGTCTACACCGCAAATCTCAACTTTATTTCGAGTCAATCCTTTTCCCTCCTCACAGGAGCTGCTGTACAAAAATCAGTATCTCCCCGAGAAGGAAAAATATGCACCTGCCCTCGGTAAGGGACAGGTGCATAAATGTCGAAAAATGCGATGAAATCATGAATTGAATAGGTTTTTAAGGTGGAAAAATTTTTCTTTTTTCTAGTATCATTACAACGCTCACTTTCGAGATTGAGCTGTTTTTAAAATAACTTAACTAAGCTTTACACCATTTTATTGAATTCTTTCCGCAGCCTTTTAATAATTCGTTTTTCTAGTCTGGATATATAGGATTGGGAAATCCCAAGCATGTCTGCAACATCCTTTTGGGTTTTTTCTTCTCCATTTGTCAGGCCAAATCTTAGCTCCATAATTTGCTTTTCACGGTCGGTAAGCTGATGCAATGCTTTTGTCAGCAGCTTCCGATCCACACTTGCCTCTAAGTCTTTTGTAATAATATCATCGTCTGTTCCCAAAACATCTGATAATAACAGTTCATTACCATCCCAATCAATGTTCAGCGGTTCATCAAACGATACTTCTGACCTTATTTTATTATTACGTCTTAAGTACATAAGAATTTCATTTTCAATACATCTTGAAGCATATGTAGCTAGTTTTATTTTCTTTTCTGGATTAAACGTATTTACGGCTTTGATTAACCCGATGGTTCCAATACTAATCAGGTCCTCAATATTGATGCCTGTATTCTCAAATTTTCTGGCAATGTACACAACAAGGCGAAGATTTCGTTCTATTAGAATCGATCTTGCTGCTTTATCACCTCCGGGAAGCTTTTTCAATAAAACCTCTTCTTCATCCTTACTCAAGGGAGGCGGTAATGCTTCGCTCCCGCCGATGTAATAAACTTCATCCGTTTTAAGCCCTAGTTTAATTAGTAATTTATACCAAAAGTAAGTTAAGCGAAATCTCCATTTTTTCATGTATGTTCCTCCTTCTAAAATACGTTTTAATGAGTATAGTATTATTAACTTACCTTCACAGCCCCTCCTTGCCGCTTAGGTCCCGTCAGCATTTTGGGATGAACAATACATTGAAAGGCATCTTCTGCCGAGAGCTGTTGCATTGTAAACGAGACCAGACCCTTTTCACATAAATATTGGACACCATTATGCTCGATTAAAATCAAATCGGGTTTAATGGCAACAATCAGCTGATGCTCTTGTCCAACCACCTTATATGGAATGATTCTTAGCCTATGCTGCCATTCATGGGAAATATCTTGACTGCCCATAATGAACTGTTCTAGATCGGCTGCCGCGAGCTTGCTAACGGACTCAGGGACTGCTTCAACTTGGTCTTTAACAGAGACAAACATAACAGGGAGTTTAGATAACGGATCATACAGTTGATTCCCACTGTCAACCAGGCCCTTGAAATGCAATGTTTCATTATCGATATGAAGTTCAACATCGACAATTTGCTCAAATTGAATTTTGGTCATTTCCATACTTTCTACATTTTTTCTTGCAAAGTGCCAGGCTAAGGGAAAACCGATAAGAACGAATAACCAGCTAATCGGGTCGCCATACCCCTTTACACTTGACGCTAAGACCTTTACGGACAGTTCCAAATCAGATTGGATAAAGTAATGAGCCCCCATAATCGCCCCGCCAATTAAAAAAGTAGAAACATATAGCGTCATTAAGGCTTTAAAGAAAAAAGTTAACCTCTTAAACCCAAAAGCTATTAATACCATAAACATTGAACAAATTAATTTTGAGATGGGATGGCTTGTATAGGCATTTAGTGGTGTAAACGATAATAAAATGATCAATGAACCTATAAATCCACCGGCAATTATTCTCCAGAGCTGTATTCTTCTTTTAAGAAATATAGCCGTTAAGTATAGGAGAAGGCTATCGAATAACAAATTAAGAGCCCAAATCACATCAAGATACACCGTCAAGCAAGCGTCCTCCTTAATTAGCTATTGGCTACTTAAGTTTCTATTCTTCTGTTTACGAAAAAGTATAACGTACTTTCCTAGCGGAAGTGTGTCACTTTCTGTAATCAAAAAATCAGAAATTTTCACTATACTCAACGGAATTTGTCATATTTATATAGTTGAAAATATTAAAAAGGCGCTGTCCCTAGTGGAACAGCGCCTTTTTAATATTATTTAAATTTTTATCTTTGAATTTTTAATATAGTGAGCTTCAGCGTCTAGCGACTAGTGTACTTCGCTAAACAGGCGTTGAAAGCATCCTGGTTATCGTCTTCGATTTCGGTTTCGTAGGAATGTTGGAATATCTAATGCATCTTCTTGTGAAACATTGGTATTGCGGACTGGTTCTTGTGGAGCTTCTTCACGTTTGTGTTCCCTCTTAACAGGGTTAGCAGAAGACTTCACTTGTCCAAATGATGGACGTGTCACTTTCGGCTGAGTTACCTCTTCATTAAAACCAGTTGCAATAACCGTAACAATAATTTCGTCTTTTAAGGTCTCATTGATAACTGAACCAAAGATCATATTGACTTCTTGGTCGGTTGCAGTTGCCACGATATCAGCAGCTTCTTGTACTTCGTAAAGGCTCAAATTAGATCCGCCCGTAATATTCATTAACACACCTTGAGCACCATCAATTGATGTCTCAAGTAAAGGTGAATTGATTGCCTTTTTAGCGGCTTCAGTAGCACGATTGTCACCGGCGGCAACCCCAATACCCATTAATGCAGACCCTTTATTGGACATAATCGTTTTTACATCGGCAAAGTCCAAATTAATTAATCCTGGGGTAGCAATTAAATCAGAAATACCCTGAACACCTTGACGTAAGACATTATCAGCTTCGCGGAATGCCTCAAGCATTGGCGTACTTTTATCAACAATTTCAAGCAGTCGGTCGTTTGGAATAACAATGAGTGTATCAACTGCTTCTTTCATTGACCCAATACCACCTGATGCCTGGTTCGAACGCTTTTTACCTTCAAAGGTAAATGGCCGTGTGACAACACCTACTGTTAAGGCGCCTAAATCGCGGGCGATTTGCGCAATAACCGGAGCTGCACCAGTACCGGTACCTCCGCCCATTCCTGCCGTCACAAAGACCATATCGGCACCTCTAAGCGCCTCTTCAATCTGTTCTTTACTTTCCTCTGCAGCCTTTTTACCTACTTCAGGATTAGCACCTGCTCCAAGCCCGCGGGTAAGTTTAGCACCAATCTGCATTTTAACTTCAGCTTTTGATAGATTTAAGGCTTGTGCATCTGTATTAACGGCGATAAATTCGACGCCTTGAACTCCATGCTCAATCATTCGGTTTACTGCATTATTGCCCCCGCCGCCAACTCCGATTACCTTTATTGTTGCAAGAGAATCTAAATTTGTATCAAATTCTAACATGACAAATCCTCCTAATTCGTCGATTTACTTTTCCTTATTCGAAAAAGTAACCAAGGAATTTTTTTACTTTTGATGACATTTTTTCTTCCGGATGTTTTTCTACTTTAGGTTTAGGCTGATGTTGTTTTGGTATTCTTTTTTCGATTGGCTCAGAAACCGAAACGGCTTGGGTCGACCCATTGGTTCCCCCAGGTAATCTAGCATTCTTGTAAGCGTACTTAATTAAGCCAACCGCTGTCGTATACTGAGGTTCTCTTACACCTATATAATCAGGTGAGGCAATACGGACTGGATTTTGGAACATATCTTGGGCAAGTTCCAACATACCTTGCATTTTTGCAGTTCCACCTGTTAAGACGAAACCACCCGGTAAATCCGTTACTCCTAAGCGTTTCAATTCATGTGCGATCAGTTCAAAAATTTCTTCCATTCTAGCTTCTATAATTTCAGATAGATAGAGTTGGTTAAATTGCTGATGCTGGTCACTTCCAATGATTGGCACGCTGAAGAACTCATCTTCTGAGGCATTATCATAAAAGGCATGTCCATATTTTATCTTAATATTTTCAGCATCCTCTGTTGAGGTATGCAAAACTTTAGAAAGATCATTTGTAAGAAGATCACCGCCGACTGGAATCACACTAGTTGCTTTTAAGAATCCTTCTTCAAACACAGCAATCGTAGTGGATCCGCCGCCTATATCGATCATGGCTACACCTAGATTTTTCTCATCCTTTGATAAGGCAAAATCTCCTGCTGCCAACGGCTGCAGGATAATATCTAAAATTTCTAAACCTGCACGTTCCACACAGCGTAATGTGTTAATGATAATCGATTTTGAACCAGTTATAAGGGTTCCTTCCATTTCTAGGCGTACACCAATCATCCCGCGCGGATCATTGATTTCATCCTTACCATCGAGAATAAATTGTTTTCGAATGACACCAATATTTTCTCTTTCCGGTGATATAGAACCCACGTGCGATGCTTCAATGACACGAATGACATCCTCATTCGTTATTTCCCGGTTTTGGCTTGAAACCGCTACTATACCGTGACAATTATGGAGCATAATATCTCTTCCAGAAATACCGACCACTACTTCGCGGATTTCCATTCCGATCATTCTTTCTGCCTGTTCAATTGCCCGCTTAATAGAATGAACGGTATCATCCATATCAACGATGGACCCTTTTCGTATACCTTCTGATTTTACATTGCCAACACCAATTATATTTAATGTGTCTTTTCCAGAGTCATTGACCATTTCACCAATGATTACTTTTACACTGGATGTACCGATGTCAAGACTAACATATATTTCATTGCTGTTCATTCTATGGCACCTCCTTTTAATCTCCTTGGATAGAACAACAATTTCTTATTTTGTTCAGTACTAGTTTCATAGTCATATCTTATAAAATTATTCGTCACAACTACATATTTCCCTTTAAAAATTTCAACTTTTTTCTATTTTTTCTTTGTTTGTTGACCATTTTGTCAATAATATTCTACGTATGACGGCAATATTTTGAAACAATCTGACACCAAACGCAAAAACCGCTGCTAAATACAAGTCTACACCAAGATGAACACCGAGAAAAGCTAAACTTGCTGCAAGTACAATATTAAAAAAGAAGCCTGATACAAACACCTTTTCATCATAAATATTTTGCAAGTATGCCCTAATTCCTCCGAAAAGTGTGTCAAAAGCTGCCAGAATAGCAATCGACAAATAATTGGAATACTCCTCAGGAATTCGAATTTCAGTTAGTAATCCAAGGATGATTCCAATTATCAGTCCTATAAACGGAAGCCACATCAGGAACCTCCTCCCTCTTTAATCGGATCCATGTACTTAACCCGTATGGGGTTATCATAGGCAGGTATCGTAATGTTGGGATTTGATGCTGAAACGGATAGTCTTAAGCTTTCAGTGAAAAATTCATCCCTGGCTTTTGATACCTTCATCCGATTTGATAATTTTTCCGCAGTATTCATATCATCTACGCCTACTTTAATCTCAATCGGCAGTCCTCTTAGGGTATGTCCATCAATTTTTGTTTCTCCATTTATATCCCTGATAACCGTGGTATTAATAATCCTTTGACCATCTATTGCCACGTATTTAGCCTCATACATATTCAACTCATTTATTAACCTTTTTAATAGTTCCGGTGAAACAGAATCATTAACTGAAGTTCCCAGTTGAACATCCTCAATCACAGGCTCAATCAAAAGGGTTATCCCAGGACCGGTTATGTCGGTTAATCCCGCTTCAATTTTTAACTCTTGTAATGTATCCTTTAACGCTTGTTCCTTACTTTGTTTTCGCTTAGATTCATAGGCTGATAGTTTTTCTTCGTTAGAACGTATCTCACTTAATAAATTAGATTGAAATTCTTTTTCTTTTAGCAAAGCCTCTCGAAGCTGCCAAATATCTCGTGTATCACGTTCCACTGGTTTTTTCACTGTTTGAAATTGAATGGCAATCATAAAGCCAACTAAAGTTGCTATTAAGGTAAGACTTAAATTTAATTTTGGCTTGTCCACTTTTTTCACCTGACCTTCTCCATTCTTTTCATTGTGGACATTAATTAGCTACCCAAAATTGGATTTAGGACCATCTCATCTTCCGTTTCCAGTGTGAAAACGACATTATCATTGACCAATTGATCCTTAACTCCTCCTGTAAGGTTTAGCGATGAAGACAGGACCTCTGGATCACCTATTGCAGTGATGACAAATGGGGCAGGATATGGCACCCCATCCACGGTAATAACTGGCCCATTACACACAATATAGGAGTGGCTCGTTAGCCTTTGACCGTTAATGGCTATAGCTGCTGCACCTGAGATATACAGTTCGTTCACTACTTTAAAAACATGCTGTTCATGAACAAGGTAATTGTTCACATTGTCTTCTTTTGGGTCATAGGCTCCATCAGACAGGGTCACCTTCACACCCTTCCCCTTTACCTTAACTTTTCCGAGGAACATTCGATATTTTTCGGCATCCTCCGCAAGATTCAGGAAAACTTGAGTCTCTTTCGAAAGACTTTTTTCATTTTTCAGGACTTTTTCCTGCGTTTGATTTAATTCTTTTTGCAGCTTACGATTGGTTTCCTCTTGAGCAATTAATTGGTTTCTTAATCCTAAGGTTTTTTCGTATTGTGTGCCTGAAAGATTCCGTTTTTCATTTTGATGCTTAATTTGTGTAAGGTGAAATGAGAATGCAACCATAAACCCCAGAACTAAACAGACAAGGGACAGGATAAAATGCTTCCCTCTCACCTTTATTTTATTCACCGTCTTTTTCCTCCACTTCTGGTCCAAAAGCCTTAAAATACGAACCTACTTCTAAGTCGATTAATCCCTTTTTATTAGGATCTAACTGGCTAATGATTGAAGGGTAATGAACCATCTTTTCTGAAAAACTTCTAAGCGTTGCGCTAACTTCAAAGCCATCATTCATAAATAAGGAAATATGATAATGATCAGTTTTTTTCGGAGAATAATGTATTTCAGAAATGGAGTTTGTAATTTCAATCGGAAGTTTTTCTAATTCTTTAACCAGAAGGTTAAGAACTGAACCTTCCTTAAATTCGAAAAGAATCGGAGAATTAACTGGAATTATTTCCGTTTTTCTATCCTTTAAAATCTTACCATTTTCCATAATTGGCAGGTAGTGTTTGCCGCTTTTTAAGTATGCTACTCTCTTATGCTCTTTCACTTGGATTTGAATAGAATTAGGCCACTGTATCTGAACATTCACCTTGTTAATTTCTGATAGATCATCTATTTTTGAAGCAATATTACTCTTTTTTATCTTCCAAATATTCGTGTCCTTAGTAATACCACTCGCCTTAATGATTTCAGCATCACCATATACTTCATTCCCAGTCACATTAATATGTTTAACATGACTTAATGGAGATTGAGAATAGGCAACTACAACTATCATTGTAAAAAACAAAATAAGCAGGAGCACAAGGCGTCTATTTGCCTTTTTTCGTCTTTGCTCCTTAAGTTTTGGAATACGATCTTCAAGAGCAACGATTTTATCATTTTCCATCCATAACTCTCCTCCAAAAGAAAAGCGTGAGCGCTATACGCGCCCTTAAGTTATAGTTTACAAAGTATGTATGAAACTTAAAAACTATAAGCAGTTGCCCCAAAGCTTGTTCATGTTACATATAAAGAGAAACAACGGCACGAAAATTCATGCCGTCACTGATTTTCTTGCTAGAATCTACGTATTATATTAACTGTAATTATAACACAATATTTGTCATTCGTAAGGAATTTCTTACAGGTAAAGTAAGGTTATCGCCCGATAATCTCCACCTCTGTCTCCATCTTAACTTGATAAAGATTAAAAATAGTGTCCTTTACATACTGTATTAAGGTTAGAACATCCGCAGCTGTAGCATTTCCGGCGTTAACAATAAAATTTCCGTGCATTTCTGAAATTTTTGCCCCGCCAATGCTGTAACCCTTTAAACCTGCATCCTCGATTAATTTGCCGGCATAATTCGGAAGAGGGTTCCGGAATATACTACCTGCACAAGGGAAATTCCATGGTTGTGTTTCTTTCCGGTAATCCTTATTTTTTTGCATTTGGGCAACAATCGCAGTCCGATCACCTTGTGAAAGCTTAAAAACTGCTTCTATGACAATCCCTGGGCGTTTCTTTTGGAGAATGGATGTTCGATAAGAAAATTCCATTTCTTGATTCGTCAGCCATTCCATTGATCCGTCATCAAATAGAATATGAGCTTTTGTTAAAATTTTACTAATATCTGATCCATGTGCACCAGCATTCATGTATACAGCCCCGCCGACCGAACCAGGAATGCCGCTGGCGAATTCTAAGCCAGAAAGCCCTTTTTTACTGATGGAAGTAGCCAGACTAACAAGGGAATAACCGCCGCCGACAGTGATTTCAGTTTCGCTAATTTCGAGGTGGTCTAAGCCCGAACCAAGCTTAATGACCACCCCTTCAATACCCTTATCTGAGACTAACAAATTGGATCCTCTGCCAATTGCCCGCCATTTCATACCGTTCTTTTCAATCACCGCCATAACCTTTTTTAAATTATCGACTGACGAAGGTTCTATAAAAAGGTCTGCAGGACCGCCAATTTTAATTGTCGTATGATTTAACAAAGGTTCGTTTTGTTTCACTTTTCCAATATTAAGGTTTTGCAATTCTGATACAATTGCGTCCATCAATACCACCTAACTTTCCTAGATGCGTTTTTTTCAGTTTATGCATGAAAATAATTTGGGCTACTTTCGATTTGTTTTGACAAGTTGTTTCATTACCGCATACAGCCGCACGGCCGAATCTGGAACGCCCATTTTTTTGGCCTTTGCTTTCATATCCTTTAAATGCTCGCTATTTAATAGGATTTGATCGATGTGGCTGACTAGACTTTTATTATTTAGATCCTTTTCTAATAGCAATTGGGCCGCACCATGGTCACTTAAAGACCTTGCATTTTTTTCTTGATGGTTATTCGTCACATACGGGCTTGGAACTAAGATACTTGGAATTCCTAACGAGGTTAATTCGGCAAGTGTGGTAGCTCCTGCTCTTGATACGACCAGATCAATCCCGGCCAGTACTTCTGGCATGTTATGAATAAATGGCTTAATCACCACATTTTTTGGATTACCTACTAGCTCTACTTCCTTTTGGACAGCTTCATAATGAACATCACCCGTTATATAGAGGATCTGGTATGGTTTTTCAGCTAATTCTGCGAGTGCCTTTACAACTGCTTCATTAATCGGCCTTGCCCCTCGGCTTCCTCCGAAGATTAGCACAGCTGGTTTTGTGGCACTAAGGCCTGCTGAAAGCCTTCCTTTAATACCATCCTTACCAAGGACCTCTGAAGCTCGAGGATTCCCCGTAAAAACAACTTTTTCACTTGGGAAATATTCCTTTGCTTCTTCAAAACAAATTGCAATTTTATTAACATATCTGCTTAAGAATTTATTGGTTAAACCGGGTACACTATTTTGTTCGTGAATGATAGTTGGAATTCCAAGTCCTTTTCCAGCATAAACGACAGGTCCGCATACATAGCCGCCTGTTCCAATAACAATATCAGGTTGAAACTCTTTTAGGATTCTCTTACTATCCTGAACACCTTTTAGAAATCTAATAATGGTCTTTACATTTTCAAAGGATAGCTTTCTTTTAAAACCGGTAATATGAATAGATTTAAAAGCAATATTTTCCCTTGGGACAAGCTTGCTTTCTAATCCATTTGTTGTTCCGATATATAAGAATTCTGCTTCTTTGCTTTCTTTTTGAATTTCTCTAATGAGTGCGAGAGCGGGATATATATGTCCGCCGGTCCCTCCGCCACTTACTACTACTTTCATTTTCTCACCTCTAAAAAGTTGCTAAACACATTCTACTATAAAAACAATAAAAAATACGTTTGAAAAAGGAATTTTATTTAATTGTAATAAAGCAAAGCGTAAGCGCCCGTTTAGCGGCGTACATTAGTCGCTGTGCACTGGAGCTAATTGACCAACTTATCCATTAAACATAAAAAGAACCCTGCCAAATGAACAGGGTATCAATTTACAATCTTGAATATCGGCTTATATTAAGGAGAACACCAATTGCCATAAGCATTAACGTTAACGACGATCCCCCATAACTCAAGAATGGCAGTGTTATACCTGTAACCGGCATGAGCCCAGTAACAACACCAATATTAATCATTACTTGAATGGCCACCATCGCAATAATTCCAACTGCGAGGAAACTTCCATATAAATCAGGTGCACCAAGTGCAATTCGAATTCCCCGCCATAACAATAGGGCAAATAAAAGCAATATGAACGAGCCGCCAATAAATCCTAGTTCTTCTGATAGAATCGCAAAAATAAAGTCGGTCTGCGGTTCCGGCAAGTAAAAAAACTTCTGCCGGCTCTCACCGAGTCCTAAGCCAAATAACCCGCCTGGACCGATGGCATAAAGGGATTGAATAATTTGAAATCCACTCCCCAATGGGTCCGACCATGGGTCAAGGAAAGAAGTAATCCGCTTAATCCGGTATGGTGCAGAAGCAATTAATCCGACAAACCCTGCTACACCAAGAAGGCCTAAAAAAGCAAAATGACTGATCCTAGCGCCTGCAATAAAGATCATAACAACACAAGTACCCATCATAACCGTTCCGGTCCCTAAGTCAGGCTGCAGCATAATCATGGCAAAAGCAATAAAGGCAAGACCAAGAGAAGGAATAAGACCCTTTTTAAAGGAGGTAATGACTTTTTGCCGTTCAGACAAATATTTTGCTAAGAATGCGATCATGGCAAGTTTCATAAATTCGGAAGGCTGTATGGAGAAGGCTCCTACCCCAATCCAGCTTCTTGACCCATTTCGAACATTCCCTATTCCTGGAATTAACACGAGTACTAATAACACAAAACAAACAATTAGGATTGTTTTGGCATATGTCCGCCAAGTCCAGTAATTTACGTTCATAATAAAAAACATCGCAACGATTCCCACCCCGGCAAATAGGGTTTGCCTTTTTGCAAAGAAGAAGGAATCTTGGAATTTATATTCCGCCCAAATTGCACTAGCACTGTATACCATTATGAGCCCTATTGCCAGTAGTGTGAACGTTACAATCATTAAGATAAAGTCGGGAGTTGTTCTCTTTGTCGGCACCACTATCCACCTCGAACCACGTGTTTTAGGGCTCCGCTTGTATTGATAAGCTGCAAGCTGAACTTAGATGAGTGTCTAGCTTCAGCGCCCAGCGGCTAGCGTCCTTCGCTCTTCTCCCTACGATAAGTCAACATCAAATCGCTTCCGCTTTTCTGTTTCCTTTATCTCAGTCGAAGCGCTCCAGGATATACGCCGCTAAACGGGCGCTTTTAGCTTTTCTTTGGACAAGCCCTTACTTAAGCTTATGCACCGCTTCGATAAAAATGTCTCCCCTGACTTCAAAACTTTTATATTGGTCCCAGCTTGCGCAAGCAGGTGATAAAAGGATGACGTCGCCAGGTACGGAATATCGATATGCTTCCGGCACTGCCTTTTCAACATTATCGACACGGCTGATCGTTTTTATTCCGGCGAGCTTCCCGACCCGCTCAAGTTTAGGAGCGGTTTGGCCAAATGTGATTAACGCCTTAACATTTTTTAAGTATGGAATCAGTTCATCAAACTCATTCCCGCGGTCAAGACCGCCCGCAAGCAAAATCGTTGGGGCGGTAAAGGCCGACAGAGCCTTAACTGTTGCTAAGATATTCGTAGCCTTCGAATCATTATAAACCTTTCTACCATTGACATCAGCCACATACTGCAAACGGTGCCTGACACCTGTAAAGGTTTTGAGGACCGTTTGGATAGCGCTGTTTTCTACTCCTGATAGTTTTGCGGCCGTCATGGCAGATAAGATGTTTTCTAGGTTATGTACCCCAGGCAGCACTATTTCGTTAATTTCCATTACCGGCTCACGATTAAAGAACAACCAGCCGTTTTTAATATAAGCACCCGCTGTCAGTTCCTTTTTAGTGGAGAAAGGGATGATAGTAGCGTTTGAATTCCGGGCAATCTCCATTGTTTCTTCTTGGTCAGCATTGATTACTAAATAGTCAAGCTCGGTCTGATTTTTCGTAATATTAGCTTTGGCTTGAATGTATTCCTTTCTGGTGCCGTGATAATCCAAGTGAGCATCATAAAGGTTCGTGATAATAGCAATCTTCGGTGTAAAGGTGTTAATCCCCATTAATTGAAACGAAGATAGTTCAATGACAATGGTATTATCCTTTGCAGCCTTTTGGGCAACCCCAGAAGCTACTGTACCGATATTACCAGCTATTAAGGGCTCCTTGTTCCCTTCCTTCATCATTTCATAGACAAGAGTAGTCGTTGTGGTTTTTCCATTAGTTCCTGTAATGCCGATAAAGGGAGCTTCGGAAATCTCATAAGCAAGCTCCACCTCTGTTATAACAGGAATCCCCTTTTCAATTGCCCCTTCAATCATCGGATTATGGTAAGGAATACCAGGGTTTTTCACAATTAGTTCGAAACCTTCATCGAGAAGTTCAATTGGATGCTCACCACATATTACTTTTATTCCTTGTTCAAGTAATCCTTGCGCCTCAGGATTTTCTGATAATGGCTTTTTATCATTCACAGTAACAAACGCTCCAAGCTTATGTAACAAAGACGCTGCCGTCACACCACTTTTAGCTAAACCAAGTACAAGAATTTTTTTATAACAATAAGATTCTATCTGTTTCACTTACAACCACACCTCAATATAGATACCTAGTATCGCAAATATTAATCCAACACTCCAAAACGTTACAACAACCCGCCATTCCGACCAGCCCACTAGTTCGTAATGATGATGCAAGGGGCTCATTCGGAAAATCCGTTTACCAGTAGTCTTAAAGGAAGCTACCTGAAGAATTACTGATAAGGTTTCAATTACAAATACACCGCCAATGATAATAAGCAGGATCTCTAGTTTTGTTAAGATCGCAATCGCGGCAATCGCCCCGCCTAACGCCAATGATCCTGTGTCACCCATAAATACTTTAGCAGGATGGGCATTAAATACCAAGAAACCTAAAACTGCTCCCACAACGGCAACAGAGAACACGGCAATTTCAAATTGATTTTGATTCCAAGCGAGCACAGCAAACGCCCCAAAAGCAATCGCCGCGGTGCCTGACACCAAACCGTCAAGGCCATCTGTTAGATTGACGGCATTTGAGAAGCCGACAAGCCAGAAAATGATTAATAACACATAACCCCAGCCTAAATCAATGGAAAAATCACCAAACGGAAACTTGATTTCAGTAGACTGACCAGTATGCTTATAGATTAGATAAAAGATGACAGAAATGATAATTTGCCCTAATAGTTTCTGCCTTGATGTAAGTCCCAAGTTACGTTTTAAGACAACCTTGATAAAATCATCCAAAAACCCCAGCAGTCCAAATCCAAATGTGACAAACAAAAGTAAAAAAGCTGTTACTGGTGTATGGTCTGCGTACTTCCCAATCATAACCAGTGTGGTTATGATGATGGAAAATAAAATCATGACTCCCCCCATTGTTGGGGTGCCTGATTTTTTTTGGTGCGATTTAGGACCTTCTTCGCGGATGCTTTGTCCAAATTTCAATCTTCGCAAGAAGGGAATAAAGATTGGAGAAAGTAAAACAGAGACCAAAAAGCCCATTATTATTGTGAAAAAAATAACTTGCTCCTCCATTTTATCCCCTCCTTTCATGATTATTCTGTGATGTTAGGTTTGCTAATAGTCCAGCAATATCATATGATTGTTTATTTTTATTAAGAAGTGTTTCGTTTGAAATTTTAAAGTTCGTTCTCTCCATATGCTTGTTCATTTCTCCATCTAATTTTTCAATATAAAGTGTTATGATATCTTTCATGGCTTCCGCAAGGTCGTTTGTAAAGAAAACAGGAAACTGGGTTGGTATGTAGTGCGGAAGTGTTTCATCTTTATACCAAATGGCAGCAACAGCCCCGTTAGAAATCGCCTCTAAGAGCTCCCCTGACTCTTTGTTGACAGGCACAAATAATCCCTTTGGCTGTTCCATAGCAGCTCGGTCGGACACTGTACAGAACAGAATTTCATCTTGGATTCCTCGTTTATCGTTAAACAAACTTCCCAAGTCTTTCAAAGCTAATAACATAGCTATCTCCCCTTAATTGCTTCCCTTGCCACAAGTCTGTCATCAAAATCAAGAACTTCTTTGCCAATGATTTGATAGGTTTCATGCCCTTTACCGGCGATAAGGATGACATCTCCAGGTGACGCTTGGCTCACAGCTGTAAATATGGCCTTTCTCCGATCTGGAATGACTTGATAGTTCTCCCCTTGCACCCCTGCTTCCATATCATTCAAAATGTCTACAGGGTCTTCGCTTCTAGGATTATCTGATGTCAAGATCGGATCCGTTGCAAACTTGCAGGCAATCTGCGCCATTATTGGCCGTTTTGTACGGTCCCGGTCCCCGCCGCAGCCTACAATAACGAAAACCTTTTTCTCGGCAAAATGCTGGATCGTTTTTAAAACATTTTCTAAACTATCCGGGGTGTGCGCATAATCCACAATCACTGTAAAGTCTTGGCCTGCATTTACTAGTTCAAACCTTCCCGCAACCCCTTCGACACTTTCGATGGATTGAATAATTTGCTGTATTTCAATTCCAGATACTAATGCCGTTGAAATGCTGGCTAAAACATTGTAGACACTGAATTTGCCAATTAATTGCATGCGAATTGGATATGAAACACCCTTTATTTCAAGGTCAAAGACTGTCCCTTTCGGAGTCATCTGAATATTTTTGGCCTTGATATCTGCCTCTTGCTCAATTCCGTATGTAACAACATGAGCAGCTGTTGATCGGCTATACATTTCTGTAGCTGTATCATCCGCATTTAAGACAGCGAATTTCGGCATATTTAAGTCAAATGTATTGCCAAGCTGCGCAAATAATAAGCTTTTTGCCCGTTTATATTCCTCCATTGTCTCATGGTAGTCCAGATGGTCTTGTGTAAGGTTAGTAAAAACAGCCACATTATAATCACAGCCATGAACCCTCCCTAAATCAAGGGCATGGGATGAAACCTCCATAACTGCTGTATTAACACCAGCATCAACCATTTGTTTAAACGTTTTTTGAAGTGTCAAACTTTCTGGGGTGGTATTTTTTGTTTCAATTGTTTTATCAGCGATTTTTGTGTACATCGTGCCAATTAGCCCCGTCTTCTCCCCAGCATCGGCAAATATTTTTTCAATTAAGTGACTCGTGGTTGTTTTTCCATTTGTGCCTGTTATTCCGATTAAGTGAAGGCTTTTGGTTGGCTGCCCGTAAAAAGCATCAGCAAGTACGGCCATCGCCCTCGTGGTATCGTTAACAAGTAAAACCGGAACTTCTAAATCTAAAGGTCTTTCAGCAAGAATGGCTACTGCTCCATTTTTAACAGCAGATTCTGCGAAATCATGTCCATCCACGGTGTAACCTTTAATACAAATAAATAAGCTCCCTTTTTGCACCTTCCTATTGTCGTTCTCAATCGATGTAATTTCTGGATTTTCCCCTTTATAGGGAACGATTGCGTGCAGACTTTCAAGCAGCTTTTGTAGCTTCATTTTATCTCATATCCTCTCAATACCGAACATTACTAATTCCCAGCTTATTCCTAAAAGTAATTCCTTACGAAAGTTCCATCTTATTTTACATTAAAACATTTTATTTTACCATTTAGTAATGAATCCGTAATAAAATTTTTAGGCGGCGGAAAACATTCCGGCCGCCTCCTGTAAGAACGCTATTGATTTAATTAGTCTCCCTTACCAAAGTAAAGTCTTACTTTTGAGCCTTCTTTTACTTTCGTCCCTGGTTCCGGAGATTGTCTTACCACCACATCCCCTTCTCCACTTCCATCAATCGATAGATTAATAAGCTGTTCCTGAAGTTCACTCTTTGACATGCCCACAAAATCCGGTAATTTAACTAACGGCACATCAGGCCATTTTATTTCTTTTTCTATTTGGTCTTTACGCGGTTGTACTCCCATTGCACTTAAGCTGTCTTTCATTATGGCACCAACGATTGGGGCACTAACTGTACCCCCAAAGGCGGTAACCCCTTTAGGATTATCAACGGCTGCATAGATAACAATTTGCGGGTCATCTGCAGGCGCAAAGCCCATAAAGGAAACGATAAAGTTATTTTCAAGATATCTTCCATTCTGAGCCTTTTGGGCCGTTCCCGTCTTACCTCCGACGCGATATCCTTCAATGAAGGCCCTGCCCCCTGAACCCTTAGCCACAACGCTTTCTAAAGCATTTCGTATTTCTTTTGATGTTTCTTCCGTAATAACCCGTCTCTTTTCTACTGGCGTATTTCTCATCACTACTTCTTTTGTAATCGGGTCAACGAGCTCTTTTGCGATATATGGCTTGTAGAGAATCCCGCCATTGATCGCAGCAGATACGGCTGTAATCTGTTGGATTGGTGTTACAGATACCCCTTGTCCAAAAGCAGTTGTCGCTTGTTCAACCGGACCTACCCGGTTCAAATTAAATAATATTCCTGTTCCTTCACCTTGCAAATCAATACCGGTCTTTTGACCAAATCCAAAATCCTTAATATACTTAAACAGCTTATCCTTCCCTAACCGTTCTCCTAACTCTACAAACCCCGGGTTACAGGAGTTTTCGACAACCTCGAGGAAAGTTTGGTCACCATGTCCGCCCCTTTTCCAACACTTCAACCTTGCACCGGCCACCTGAACAGAACCTGAATCATGAAAATGCTCCTTCTCCAGGTTAACCTTTCCTTCATTCAAGGCAGCAGCAAGGGTAATGATTTTAAAAGTCGAACCTGGTTCATAGGTCGACCAGACTGGCAGGTTTCGATTATATACCTCTTGGGAAACATTTCGGAAATTGGCAGGGTCAAATGTCGGCCTGCTCGACATCGCCAATATTTCACCGTTATTCGGATTCATCGCGATCGCTACGATACCATCTGGATTATATTTTGCCTGTGCGATATCCAGCTCTCGTTCAACAATTGTTTGGATTTTCGAATCAATCGTTAATTTTAGATCAAGTCCTTTAGTGGGCTGCTCATAATCATCTGCCATGTCATTCATTCTTTCCCCTTTGGCATTGGCATAGAATTTTACAGCCCCCCTTTCACCACTTAATTCTTTATCATAGTACTGCTCAAGGCCCATTAAACCTTGATTATCTACTCCAGTAAACCCAAGTACATGCGATAGATAACTTCCATTTGGATAATACCGTTTGGAATCTTCACCTACATAGACTCCTTCGAGACCTAGAGCCCTAATTTCTTTCGCTTTTTCATGGGAAATTTTTCGGCCTTCTTTTAACCGGACTGACGAAGCTCTTTTAGTAATTTCTCGGTAGGCTGTTTCTTTAGACACATTTAATACCGATGCGAGCTTCTCTGCTGTGGTTGCCGGGTCTTTAATCTGCCGTGGGATAACATAGACGGTTGGTGCACTAATATTGGTTGCTAACGCCACCCCATTGCGATCGACAATTTTGCCCCGCTCCGGCTCAAAAGGGATGTTCCGGCTCCACGAACCTTTCGCTTTTTCGGTCAGCTTATCTCCAAGAACAAACTGGACGTATCCAAGACGAACATCAATAATTAAGAAGGTTAGGAATCCAACGAATAGTGCAATCATTAGCCGTTTTCGAACAGTAACATTAGAAACACGCATATAATGAATGATCCTCCTTTATTCCACATTCACTTTCATTATCGTTCATTTATATGCTTGTACTTTTTTAAATAGAACGCGACAACCCTTGAGGGTAAAATAAAAATCCCGCTGTCAGCGGGATTTTATTAGTCTTGAACGGTTGGCTCTCCATCCGATTGCGCGTTATCATTTTGATTCTCGGTATTTGTCGATTGCTCTTCCGGGGTTTTTAAATCAATATTGAGATAATCTCTGCTTTTTAATGGTTCATCCGGCTTAATATTTTGAAAGGTGACAAAACCCTGGCCCTTAGAATTTAATTTTAAATTGGCCATTTTTGCCACTTTCATGACATCCCGGAGCGACCATCCTGTCATATCTGGAGCCGTCATTTCTCCAGCTGTTTTGATAATAACCCTCTCACCTTCTAAAATGGTGGTCCCTGTTTTGGGCAGTTGTCCGGTTACTTTTTTACCGTCGCCTAATACTACAGGTTCAAATCCATCTGCTTTTAAGCTTTTAACAGTATCCTCCACAGACTCTCCAACCAATTTAGGCAGTTTATTAATTTTGGCCACTTCTAGCTTGGATGGTTGGATATTTAAATAATTAAGACTATTTTTCATGACCGGATTAAAAATTTCAGAGACTGGAATGGCCCCTTGACCTGCTTCCGCACCTTTAAGTTTTGGCTGTTGAACAGCTACATAAACAATTAGTTTCGGGTCATCCTTTGGTGCCATCCCTAAGAAGGAAAAGACATAATTGTTTACACCCGATAAATATTTGCCATTAGTCCCCGGGATGTTAGCTGTACCTGTTTTACCCGCCACACTATAACCGTCAATTTTGTAACGTACCCCCGTACCTTTAGGCGAGGTCACAACCGTTTCTAAAATATCACGGACCTCCTTAGCCGTATCAGCCGATATCGGTGTTGAAACGACTTGCGGTGAGGTTTCCTCAATGGTCTTTCCTGTATCATGATCAACAATTTTCTTTACAACATGTGGCTGTAACATTTTCCCATCATTAGCAATTGCGGTTGCTGCTTGAATTTGTTGAATGGCGGTGATCGCCGTACCTTGTCCATATGCAGTGGTGATTTTTTCAATCGGGTAGTGATATTGAATTTTCCCTGATGTCTCATTAGGAAGTTCAATTCCTGTAGGTTTATCAAAACCAAATTTTGTCAAATACTCCCTAAATTTCTCAAAGCCTAACTTTTCTTTGGCTATTTTAGCAAACGCTACATTGGACGAGCGTTGAACTCCTTCTAGATAGGTAATGGGTCCCCAGCCTGAATAATTGTGGTCGTGAATAGTTTGACTTTTTTCTGTTACTTTATAAGAGCCAGATTGATACTTTTCATTTGGATTAAATACCCCTTCCTGAACAGCCGCTGCAAGAGTAAAGATCTTCATGGTGGACCCTGGCTCATAGGATGTTTCAATCGCTTCATTATGCCAGCTATCAGTAATTCCTTCTTTGGTTTCCGGTTGGAAAGACGGACGCTGGCCCATTGCCAAAATATCCCCAGTTTTAGGATTAGCAACAATCGCAATAATTTTTTTCGGTTTATAATCCTTTACCACTTGATCCATAGCATCTTCTAGAAAGGTTTGAATCTTTTGATCAAGCGTTAGATAAACATCATTTCCATTATGTGCTGCGGATATTTTTTCCTTACCATCAGGCAGGATATACCCCCATAAATCACTCTCATAGCTAATACTGCCATTTTTCCCTGTCAGTTGATCATTTAACGTTTTTTCGATTCCCATTTTCCCGACAGATTTATAGGTTCCGTCATTTTGCTCAGTTCGGTCCACATAGCCAACTACATGTGAAGCGAAAATTCCATTTGGATAGAAGCGTTTAGAATCACGAGAAAAGGTAATTCCAGGGAGTTTTAAACTTTCAATTTTTTTCTTTGTATCAAAATCGATATTTCTTCCTTCCTTACCAAACTCCACTTGGAATCGTTTGTACTTTTTCCCATTTGATAAGATCTTATAAATCTCTGATTCATCTAATTTGATATATTTAGATAATTCACTAGCAGTTTTGTTTAGATCCTGTACATGTTGAGGTTTTTTAGGATTCGTTGTCATCTTCTTATCTAAAATGGCAATGAGGGTGTAGGCTGCTGTATCCTCAGCCACTGCTACACCATTTCGATCGTAAATAATTCCTCTGTTAGCCTGTAAGGTTCCCTCGCGATTGTATTTTTGCTGGGCCTTGGCGGCAAGAGGTTGTCCATTTACTTCACCTGAAATTTCAATTGAAAAATACCTGCAAATCAATACAAAAAAGAGCAGGCCGAATATCCCAAACAATATCGCTGCTCCCACATTCATATATGGCTGTTTCTTATTCATTTCTTCTGCACGACCTTGACGTTATTTTCATCTTTTATTAAACCTAATTCTTTAGCCTTTGCAAATATACGGTCATAAGAGCTTAGCTCACTAACTTGAACCTTAAGATCCTCATTAACCTTTTCCTGTTCGTTTATTTTATCCTGAACAATTTGGAGGTCTTTGTTCGCTTCATATAGTTTTGATTGATTTGAAATAAGATGGATTGATCCAAAACAAACCATTCCGGCAAACACCACTCCAATTATTTTTTCCCCCGGAGTCAGCCAGGACTTTTTAATTTTTACTTCACGCTTAATTTGAACTTTTTGCTCGGTTTGTTGCTGCTCTAATACTTTCCTGGCAAGATTACTCAAATACTTCCCCTCCAGATTCTATAATTTAATAGTAGCTCTCTTATTCGATTAAGGTAAAGCCAAGAGCACACAAAAACGTGCACTCTAGAGCCTTTATAATTTTTCAGCAATCCGAAGCTTTGCTGACCGCGCCCGGTTGTTTTGCTCCAGTTCTGCTTCAGATGGAAGAATGGGTTTACGCGAAACTAGCTTTAAAATTGGTTTATACTCATCTGGAATGATGGGTAAACCCTTCGGTAATGAAGGGGTCTCACTTGCCTTTTTAAAGGCTGCCTTACAAATTCGATCCTCAAGGGAATGGAAGGTAATCACACTTATTCTGCCCTCAGGATTGAGTATGTCTATGGCTTGATTTAGAGACTGTTCAAATACAGCCAGTTCATCATTTACAGCGATTCTGACTGCTTGAAAGACTCGCTTGGCAGGGTGTCCACCCTTTCTTCTTGCCGGTGCTGGGATGGCTTCCTTAATTAACTCAACCAGTTCCCCGGTCGTCTCAATCGGCTTAACCGCTCTCGCGCTCTCAATTTTTCGAGCAATTTGCTTTGAAAATTTCTCCTCACCATAACGAAAAAAGATCCGGACGAGATCTTCATATGCCCAGTGATTAATGACGTCGAATGCGGATATATCAGCATCGTTATCCATTCTCATGTCTAACGGGGCATCATGATGGTAACTAAACCCACGCTCAGGTGTATCCAGCTGCGGCGATGATACTCCCAAATCATATAAAATTCCATCTACCTTATAGACCCCGAGTTTTTCAAGCTCTTCTTTTAAATATAAAAAATTACTTTTAATGATGACTAATTGCTCACCATATTCGGCTAATTTCACTTTCGCATTAGCAATGGCGGTTTCATCCTGGTCAAATGCATAGAGTTTTCCACCCGCACCAAGTCTTGAAAGAATAAGAGCGCTATGACCTGCCCCTCCTAATGTACAATCAACATAGATGCCATCTGACTTAATGTCCAATCCGTCAACAGCTTCATTTAATAACACAGTTGTATGTTCAAACATTTACGTACCTTCCTTTTCCAATCGAACGATATTAACGAGAAATATATTAATATAACTTTTCCCATTATATATCAAAGCCAATCATATTTTCTGCTATTTCAGCAAAAGATTCCTCAGATTGTGAGAAATAATCCTCCCAAATCTGCTTGCTCCAAATTTCAATTCGATTGGAAACACCTAAAATAACACATTCTTTCTCTAATTTAGCATACTGCAATAGTGGTGTTGGGATATTGATTCTTCCTTGTTTATCCAGTTCGCTTTCTGTTGCTCCGGAAAAGAAGAATCTAGTAAAAGCACGGGCATCCTTTTTAGTCAGCGGCAGACCTTTTAATTTTTCTTCTATCAGGCCCCACTCAGATACTGGGTAACCAAACAAACATTGATCCAATCCTCGCGTGATAATAAACATGTCGCCAAGCTCTTCACGGAATTTGGAGGGCACAATTAAACGGCCTTTACTATCAATGCTGTGATGGTACTCACCCATGAACATACCCGATACCCCCACTTTCTATAAAAAATGTACCACATTCCCCCACTTTCCACCACCTATTTTTTAACTATTCGCCCCACTTTCAAAAAAATCCTTTTTTAGCAGTGATTTTTTAGAAAAAAAAAGAAAAACTCCACTGCTAAAGGTGGAGTTTTATCTATAGTTTTATTACTTTATGCCTGCCATCAAATTCATAGCTGCCAGTCATAATATCATTTATAAAGTTTTGACCATATTGGTTTAAATAATAAAAGATATTCCAAATCCGCTCTTGCGGGGAACCATCTGGACGTAAGGCAAGATCAACACGTACATATTTTTTTAAAACGATATCGTGTTGTAACTTAACGGTTTCTTCAAGTTTCGATTTCATAAAACCAATTTCTTTTAATAAATAATTTTCATTTTTCTTAAGCATTGGTAAAAGCCCGCGATCTAGCTGCTCTGTTTTTACTTTAATTAAATGATACTGTTCCAGCAGAAGATTAATGGTATTAGTAAATAACTGTTCGAGTTCCTGGTCTTTTATAGCTTCTAAAAATCTTCCTTTATCCTGCTTTGTACCATTACTTAACACTTCGGCTAAATCTAAGTTCAATTCAGAAAGATCAGTTTCTACCGAACGATCTAAGAAGGTTATATTTAATCGCGGTACAATTGGCGGCATTTTTATATCAAACTGCTCAAAGACAAGTTTTAGCTCCGCCCAATAAGCTATTTCCCCCGGTCCTGCAATAAAGGCTAACGTTGGGAAAAGCCATTCTTGCATTAAGGGACGTGTTACCACATTATTGCTTAAAAGAGCCGGATTTTCATTGGCTATTGAAATTAATTCCTCTTTTGAAAAAGAAATCGCTCCACTTTTACCCACAAAGCAATCGTTTTCACGTTCAAACTCCAATAATAGTCTCTCATTTAATCGCTGATCATAATAGAAGAGATTGGCTGCATTCTCTGATGTATCGATAGCATTTGGAAAACCCTTCTTTTCTATTTGCTTTTGCTGCTCTAATAAAGAATGGGTAATCCTGTCGTGATGCTCAATCTGTAGTTTAAAAAATTCCTTTTGTAACTGACGGAATTCTTTGTTTCCAGAGTCAACGATGAGAAGCCCATAATCCTTAAACAGTTCCATAATAAGGTTAGCAAAAAAATCAACAAAGGTGGTCGACTTTGCTATTTGCTCTTCAGCTAACGCTAACAGTCCGTTGGTATATTCAGTTTCACCAAAATTCTTTATTAAATTCTGAACCCAAGAGTGACAAATACCTTTATCCAATACAATATCAGATACCATTTTCTTTTGATGTACCTTTTCAGGATATACCCATTTATCTACACTTTGCTTATTCTCGACAAAAACATGGTTGACTTCTTGGAAATCATGGTCTTCTCCTGCAATCCAAAAAACAGGGATAACCGGAACACCAAGCTGCCTTTCTTTTTGTTCTGCCAGCTTTATAATAGAAATGACCTTATGTATGGAATAAAGTGGTCCTGTAAGGATCCCCGCTTGTTGACCGCCAATTACGACAAGACTATCAGCTAGTTTAAGTTTATCAATTGATTTCTTTACAGCTTCTGAAGTGGGAAAACTCTCCATAAAGCTCTCAATATGCCGAGCAACCTCGATGCGGGGGAACGGTCTATTGTTTAACTCAGCTATTCTTTTCATATCTTCTTGAGAGTCATTATACCGATAATGAAAAAAAGGCTGTACCTCAACAGATTGTTCCAAATAATTCGACGCAAACCGATTAGTTGCCGGCAAAGAGAGATTTAAAATCTCCATTCGTGTACATCCTTTCTGTTACCGTGATTCATTCTTAGAAGAGTATACCATTATCCACCCCATATAAAGAAAACTTTTGCTCTAATTAGGATGAAAAACTAAAGGTGATGGCTCGAGACACTAAACCATAAAAGGTAAGGACAAAATAGGTGAAAAAAAATAATATAAAATTAAAACGCCAAAACCCTTTCCATACTCGTTTAACGATAATTTCCTCCTTAACCTTCCAGTGAACGAAAACAAACACCATTGCAATCACAAGCATTACTAGTATTATTAACCAAAAAAACGATTTATCCCAAAGGGTGACAATTAAAAAATGAACAGAAACAATATAAAAAATAGTTGTATAATCAAGAGCCATATGGAGCGCTTTTTTTGTAGTTTTTAAAGTTAGCTTTATTACGGTAAAGACTAGAATTGTCCCTATTATCGGGATCGCAAAGAAAACAGTTAGAACAGACGAAAAAATTGTGCTCATTATATGACCACTCCTTGACTCTCTATTCCTTTAATAAGATAATAAAGTGTTTCTAGTTGCGGAAATTTCTTTCCTTGTTTGTTGGCTTCTTCTAGTAAATACCCTAAAATGGCATCTACCTCTGTCAGCCGTTTAGCCTCAATATCTTTTAACATGGAAGAACGATTATCCCGTGTTTTTTTACAAATTTTAATCACATGCTCCCAGTATTCTTCAGGGTGCTCCAGGTTTAAAATGGCAGTAATTTCACTAAAGAGATTTTGTAAGACTTTATAATAAAATGGATTATCAATTAGTGCCCCATTATTTACTTGAAGTATCGCTGTTAATGGATTGATCATAGCGTTTGCAATTAACTTTTTTTCCATCATGGCAAAATACTCTTCTTGATAGGTGATTGGAAACACATTGGAAACGGATGAGACAAACATTTTTAGGAAACCTGGGTCACCTTTATAGACAGCAACGTTAGTGGTCCCTATACCGTTGTGCCTCACCGTGTATGGATTCTCTTTAAGTGCTCCATGCTCTACAGAACCGACAAACAAATTGTTCGTATTAATACCGTCTAACAGTTTTAAATGTCCCATCCCATTTTGTAAAAATAGTATGTTTTCTGGCATTGATGGTAACTGAGATAACCTCTCTATAATTGAAAATAGCTGGTATTGCTTTACAGCGATAATAGTTAAAGCCTCTGATCCCTGCCAGTCCGCTATTGGTAACGCTTTAACTTTCGCAATAGTCTCTTCTGTCCCGCTCTGCAATAAGACATTATGTTGATTAATTTCAGCTGATTGTTCCTGTGACCTTGTATAAACAGTTACGTCAAAAACACGGCTAAGGTAAGCAGCAAATAACAACCCAATCGATCCCGCACCAATAATACCAACCCTCATGGAAGTGTACCCCTCTTTTTTTAATAAATAAAAACGTGATTGATATGCTTGCTAATATTCTATCAGATGATGCCATTTGTTAGTAGATACAAAAAAACCTTTTCGAGCATAAGTCGAAAAGGTTCAATCATTATACTGGATAGACAGGATGCTTTCTGACACTAAAGGTAACCTCTTTAGTTTCATAGTAAGCAAACCGTTGAATTAGAACATCTCTTAGTTCGGAAGGAGCAACGATTTCATCCACTATTAACTCTGAAGCTAACTTATATATGTCAATATGCTCTTTATACTCTTTATGCTTTTCTTGTACAAAAGCAATTTTTTCTTTTGGATCGGCGATTTCATTGATTTTATTAGAGTAGACGGCATTTACGGCTGCTTCAGGACCCATAACCGCGATTTGGGCAGTCGGCAGGGCAATACAGCAGTCAGGTTCAAAGGCAGGACCTGCCATTGCATAAAGTCCTGCACCATAAGCCTTTCTAACAATAACGGAAATCTTTGGTACAGTGGCCGAGCTCATTGCCGCAATTAATTTGGCGCCATGGCGGATAATCCCCGCCCGTTCCACTTTTGTGCCAATCATAAATCCCGGGACATCTGCTAAAAATAATAAGGGAATATGGAAAGCATCGCAAAGCTGAATGAATTTTGCAGCTTTATCTGCTGAATCAACAAATAACACGCCGCCTTTAACCTTTGGCTGATTAGCGATAATGCCAACCACTCTCCCATCGATTCGAGCTAATCCGGTGATAATCTCTGGTGCGAATAGCTTCTTAATTTCATAAAAACTCCCATTGTCAACTAATCGTTCTATACATTCCACCATGTCAAACGGCACATTTTGGTTTTCCGGAATAATCGCTTCTAATTCTCGGCCTTCTTTTGCTCGGACACCAGCAGTCCGTTTAGGCACTTCTTTGAAGCTTGAAGGAAAAAAGCTGATATATTTTTTGGCTGATTCAATGGCTTCTTCCTCACTATAAGCGAGCACATCCCCACAACCCGAAATTGTACAATGCATCCGGGCCCCGCCCATTTCCTCCAGCGTTACTTTTTCCCCAATGACCTTTTCAGCCATCCTTGGAGAGCCTAAATACATTGATGCATTTTGGTCGACCATAATGACAATGTCACAAAATGCCGGGATGTAAGCCCCTCCAGCGGCAGATGGTCCAAATAAAATACATACCTGTGGAATCATACCAGATAGTTTTACTTGATTATAAAAGATTTTTCCTGCGCCGCGTCGATTTGGAAACATCTCTACTTGGTCTGTAATTCTCGCCCCAGCTGAATCAACTAAATAAAATAACGGCACTTTTAATTTTTCTGCTGTTTCTTGAATTCGGATTATTTTCTCAACCGTGCGCGCACCCCACGAACCTGCTTTAATCGTTGAGTCATTCGCCATCACACACACTGTTTGGCCATTAATTTTACCAATAGCTGTTACAACACCATCAGCAGGAAGGTCAACGGCTTTAAAGTTAGCAAATTTTCCGTCCTCTTCATACTTACCATCATCAAATAATAACGATAATCGTTCACGCACAAATAGTTTATTTTGCTCCTTAGCCTTTTCATGATACTTAGGCTGGCCGCCGGCTTCGATTATTCTACGATTGTCGTTTAATTGGTCAACTAACGTATTTATGGTTGCCATCGTAATCCCCCGTTTTCTAAAAAATGCTATTCTAGGACCAGCAATACATCTCCTTCATTTACAAAATCCCCAATGCTCACCTTTACTTCCCGGACAACTCCCTCTGTTCCGCTCTCGATAGGGATTTCCATTTTCATTGATTCTAACATGACTACTTCCTGACCTGGATTTACTTGGGCCCCAGCTGAAACAAAAACATTTAGGATAGTACCTGCCATGGATGCTGTAATTTCTTTCATATGAATTCTCCCCTTATTTCACATCATTTTTATTTAAAAAATTGGTAGAATAGTCTCCCGTTTGGAATGAGTCAGTTTCTAAAATATTTAAAAATAGTGGCACATTTGTTTTTATGCCCTCGATGTTTACATCTTTAAAGAAGCGTTTGGCTGATGTTATCACTGTTTGTCGTGATGAACCGTAAAAAATGCATTTGGCAATTAACGGGTCATAAAAAGGAGTCACAGTCCCGCCTTCAACATAGCCGTAATCAATCCTGGCCCCTTCTTCTATATTCCATTTAAGAGTGGTAATTTTTCCTGGTGAAGGTAAAAAGCGGACAGGATCTTCTGCATACAGTCGAAACTCAATAGCATTACCTTTCGAACCAATTTCAGACTGATGTAAAGGCAGCTTTTCTCCGCGGGCAACAAGTATTTGCCACTTCACCAAATCAAGCCCCGTAATCATTTCGGTTACCGGGTGCTCTACCTGCAGACGTGTGTTCATTTCAAGGAAATAAAAGTTCTCTTGTCGATCAACAATAAATTCAATCGTTCCCGCGTTAGTATACTGGACAGCATGTGCCGCTTTAATCGCTGTTTCAAACATTTTTTGCCGTACGTTATCAGATAAAAATGGTGATGGTGATTCTTCAACAACCTTTTGGTGTCTTCTTTGTATGGAACAATCCCTTTCAAACAAGTGGACAATATTGCCGAAGTGATCTCCAAAAACTTGAACTTCAATATGTCTGCTATCTGGAATATATTTTTCGATAAATACTTCATCAGAACCAAAATAAGTCAACGCCCTCTTCTTTGTGGATTCATATGACTTAACGAGCGCTTGCTCATTCTCGCAAAGAATCATGCCGATTCCACCACCGCCCCCACTTGCCTTTAACATAATTGGGTAACCAATGGTCTTCGCTAACTTACATGCCTCTTCAATCGTCTTTAATCCATTGCTGCTTCCCGGTACTACTGGGACGCCAGCCTTCTCCATTGTTTGGCGTGCAGCAATTTTATCCCCCATCAATTCAATTGTTTTAGGCTCGGGTCCGATAAAAATGATTCCGGCATTTCTGGTCTGTTCAGCAAAAGCAGCATTTTCCGATAAAAATCCGTATCCAGGGTGAATCGCATCCACCTTTTCGTTCTTTGCGATCTCCAAGATCTTGTCAATTCGCAAATAAGATTTGCTGACATGCGGTTCCCCTACACATATGGCCTTAGTTGCGGCTTTTACAAAAGGCATTTCCTTATCGGCCTCGGAATAAATAGCAATGGTTTCAATCCCCATCATTTGACAGGTATTAATAATTCTAAGGGCAATTTCTCCTCGATTGGCAATTAAAATTTTTTGCACTTTTCTTCCCCTTTCATACCCCTTTTAGAGCCTTCTTTAAGTTTTTCTACATCATTAAAGAAATTTCCTGCAAATTTTGTAACCGCTTTCGAAACTTATGTGAAGAATTTTTTGGCTATTTGTTATATAATGATAGTAATTGATTTTGAATAATGCAAATATTATTTCTCTTCATGTTATTCAAGAGCATATAAATATATACAAGAACAAGAAATCTACATTTAGGAGGCAAACCATGGTGTACAAAGTGGAAAAACTAAAAATAAATTTTAAAACACTGGAAGAGTTTAAAAAATTTAAAGAATACGGACTTCAGGAATTATCAATGCTTGAAGATTTAGAAGCCAATATGATAGATAATAATAGTGAATCACCTTTTTACGGAGTCTATTTCGGGGACAAATTAGTAGCAAGAATGAGCTTATACCAGATTGATGCTAAATTTGACCGTTATTTCTTTCCACCACAAAATTATCTAGAGTTGTGGAAGCTTGAAGTTTTACCTGACTATCAAGGAAAAGGATTTGGTAAAGCACTAGTTGATTTTGCTAAAAGCTTCGGTGTGCCTATTAAGACAAATCCAAGAGTACAATCTAGCGGTTTTTTTGAAAAATTAGGGTTTGCCAATGTAGAGTATGAAATGGAACGTGACCGCGGTGAAAATCCTCTTGTTTGGTATCCAGAAGGCGTAGAAGCGCAGAATCATCAAAAATAAATAACGTAATAAAATATTAAAAAGCGGACGTAAAGTCCGCTTTTTCTATTTTTCCACTCTTTCAAGGTTGCCGTTTTTGTCCATCTGGAACTTTACTTTTTGCTGGCGATCCTCATCCTGCAGGACAACCATTTTCCGCGCTCTTTCCATGATCTCAATTAAAGAACGGTAATCCTCCTCAATGGCTTTGAGATTTTTTGACAATCTTTCATTTTCGGCAGCTAAATAATAAGTCTTTTTTTCTAACTCTTTAATTTTTTCAGTCGATTTTTTCCTCTCCTCTTCAAAACCAGAAGAGGCTTCTGCCTGCTTTCGAAGTCCCTCTAAAAAGTGGATGACCGCCGGAAAAGTAACCTTGGTTTCTTGCTCTTGGTTAGGAGACGCCTGTATATTTTCTACAGAAACCGGTTCATTTTGTTTGATTTCCTCAATAGAGGCATCTTGTTTCTTTAATTCTTTACGTTGTTTCTTGGCCAGTTCTATACCTGATTTATATTGCTTTCTTACATATGAATTCCAACGGAACCCACATGCTGCAGAAGTGCGTGTTAATTGTCTGCCAACTTCCTCAAATGCCTGCAGTTGTGTTCCGCCTTCGCGGATATGCCTTAAAACCACTTCAGCAAGTAACAAATCCTCATCTTGGGACCATGCATCTTGTCGAGTTGGTGACATTTGTTCATCCCTCCTAGTGTTTTTATAATACATATGCATCTACTAGAAAAGATAGACTTAATCAGAAGTTGTCTTTTAATCTTTATTCACTGTTTTTTTACTCATAAACTTCTTTACATATTGAATATGGGTATCACTTTCCCAGAGTATGGCACAATGTCTTACTTCTTCCTCTATTCTTTCTCGAAGTTTAGCTTCTTCCCATTTACGAATCCATACTCTTTTATAGGATTGTAAAACACTTAAATCATTACCTAGCATTTTTCCAATAAATCCTTCACCTGCTTGAAGCGGGGAGCCATCATAAAGGGAGTCAATAAATCCAGCTTCTTTCAATTGTTCCGCTGTTTGCAGCTCTGCTTCCATCAAAAGCTTCATGGCGCTAGGGGCAGACATTTTTTCCGCTAAGATAGAACCCCCTCCCCAGCCTGTTGTGATGGCTTGTTTCCCTTGAACGAACCCCGCTTTAATCCCTTTCCGTGCCAAACGAAAATCACAGGCTGCCGCAATTTCGCAACCACCGCCAATGGCGATTCCGTTTAAAAGAGCTATAGTAGGTATCGGTAAAGTGAGAAGCTCATATAGGATATGGGCCATTTTAGAGAGCATAACATGCGCTTCCTCTTTTGTGTGGAGTGCATGAAAAACAGATAAATCTCCCCCCGAACAAAAGGCATGATCCCCCGTTCCCGTTATCATAAGTGCCTTTATATCTGGTTCTGCCGTTCTTTTTATCGCTTCGGCCAGTCCTTCCATCACTTCGTAATTAATTGCATTCCTTTTTTCACTTCTTGTAATCGTAAATATCATATAACCCTTCTTTGATTTTTCAATGGAGTATGACAAAACCAACAGCCCCCTTTGCATTTGGTTTATGCTTTTAAATAATGGATGTATGTATAGATATGATGATAAACGACAAAAGCACAAGGGCATATAGCTCCTTGTGCTTTTTATCCTAACGGAAATTAGTCGTTAACAACGTCTTTCCCTTTGTATGTTCCGCAAGCTTTACATACGCGGTGTGCAAGTTTCATTTCACCACAGTTTGGGCAACTTACCATACCAGGTACGTTTAATTTAAAATGTGTACGACGTTTTCTTTTTGCAGTTTTAGAAGTTCTTCTAAAAGGTACAGCCATTCTTCCCACCTCCTTAAAGAGTATTAAGAAAGTAATGAAGGCCAGGAATGCTGGTTCTTCACTTTGCTTCTTAGATTTTGCCGATTATGATTCGGAAGAAGATTTGTTTTCGTCAAAAAACTTTGCAAGTCCTGCTAGTCGCGGATCAATCTTTTTTGATTGTTCTTCTTCAGAAATAACTTCCCAGTCCTTACCGGATTGCGGAGCTGCTTCATCAGACTCGACATCATCACAAAACACTTGCATTGGAACCTCAAGTAAAAGAATTTCCCGTATGACTGGCATAAGGTCAATTACGTCACCTTTTACTTGATATGTCTCCTCTTCAGTTTCATAGACTGATCCTTGTAAGAGGAAAGTTTCAGTTGTGTCGACATTAATTGGAAGTCTTACATCCACTAAAGTACGAGAACAAGGAAGAATTAAATGACCTTCAATTTTTATATGAAATGTCACTTTTGTTGAATCGATATCTCCCCGACCTGTAATATGCATCGGAGAAACTTCACGGATGGTAGGATCAGTTTGTTTGATCTCGTCCACACGAATCATCTCATCAATGGTAAAATCCTTGTTTCGATATTTTTGTAATTGATTTAATGTCCATTTCAATTGAATCACCCCAAGGCAACAAAGGTAATTATAGCCTTCGATAATATTTTTGTCAATGTTTTTTCTTTACACCTAGTAAGGTGATTTTACTTAAAAAATTAATTGACGGCAAAAAGATTTCCACTACTAGTGTATCCAGATGTGTCCTTTACAAACATCTACAACATCTTATCATAATATTTGATTGGTTTCCTTAAAATTTTGCTATAATGTTAAAAAAATAAAAGCTCTGAACTAGAAGTCGAATTATTTTAAGGAGAATAATATGAACGCTGTTGGTTTAATTGTGGAGTATAATCCTTTTCATAATGGACATGCCTTCCATTTAAGTGCCTCAAAAGAAGCGGCAAACGCCGAAGTTGTGATTGCGGTTATGAGCGGTAATTTTTTGCAAAGAGGTGAACCCGCGCTTGTTTCAAAATGGTACCGAACAAAGATGGCATTACTTAACGGAGTGGATATTGTCTTAGAGCTCCCTTACATGTTTGCCGTACAAAAAGCTGAAATCTTTGCCAATGGTGCTGTTTCTATTTTAGATGCAGCTGGATGTGATGCCGTTTGTTTTGGGAGTGAGAGCGGGGATCTTTCCTCTTTCTTGCAGACCATTGATTTTATTGATGAACAAAAACAGCAATTGGAAGAAAATATCCATCGGTTTATTGATACAGGAATAAGTTATCCAAAAGCAGTATCGCTGGCCTATCATCAATTGTCAGATTTCAACTCTTATTTAGATTTAGCAAAACCAAATAATATCTTGGGAATTGAATACATAAGAGCAATAAAAAAGCAAAAGAGCTCCCTTAAACCTATGACAGTAGCCCGGAAAAACGCTGATTATCACGATGAGCACTTTGCCTCAGAAACCATCGCAAGTGCAACAAGCATTCGAAAAGCAATTCTTTCGAAGGAGGGCGGACAAAATTCTATTGGTCAGTATGTCCCTTCACCAACGGAACAATTGTTATCAGAATATCTAATTGAGTACCAGGTCTTTCATCAATGGGAAAATTACTGGAATTACCTTCAATTCCGTTTGCTTCAGTCCACTCCGGAAGAATTAAGGGAGATTTACGAGGTTGAAGAAGGGCTTGAAAACAGAATATTAGCTGCTGCCCTAATAGCAGGCAGCTTTCATGATTTTATGGAGAAGATCAAAACCAAACGGTATACATGGACGAGACTTCAACGATTATGTGTACATATCTTAACCAATACTAAAAAAGGACAAATGGCAGGCCCTTCTGATAAAGCCTCTTATTTAAGACTTCTTGGGATGACACCTAAAGGGAAAGAATATTTAAACAAGCGAAAAAAAGACTTCTCTTTGCCCCTGGTTTCTAAACTTTCCTCTTATAAGGGGAAAGAGATTCAGCTTGACTTAAAAGCTGCCCGGATTTATTCCTTAGGTGTCGCCCCTCATTTAACAAAAGAATTAATGAATAAAGAATTTAAGCAGCCGCCGATATTGATCGAAAAAGGATGATGGTCTCATCATCCTTTTTCTTTAGCCGGTAATTTTTCAAGATATTTTACTGCTTCATCGAATGTATCAACAGGTACAATTTTCATTTTTGTTTTTATATCCCGAGCAGTTTTTAAAGCATCTCGGTAATTGGAAGTCTTTGAACCATTTTCGTTAGGAGCTAAAAATATTTCAGCACCTGCCTTATCAGCAGCCACGATTTTTTGTTCGATTCCACCAATTGGTCCTACTAATCCTTTTTCATCAATGGTCCCTGTTCCGGCAATTTGGTATCCATTTGTTAAATCCTTACTTGTTAACTGATTATATATTTCTAAAGAAAACATTAGACCTGCAGAGGGGCCGCCAATTTCGTCTGTCTTCACTTTTACTTTAGGTTTCACGATAATCAATTTGTCATCCACAAGTGAAATCCCGATTCCAATTTTAGTCGGGTCCTCTTTAAAACGCTTGAGACTAACTGTTACTGTGTTGTTTTTTTTATTTCTTAAATACGTTAGAGAGATCTTATCTCCCGCTTGTTTTTTACTTACATATTCAATAAACTTTTCCGAGGATGGGAAGCTGTGTCCATCCACTTTAAAGATGCGGTCTCCAGCCTGGAGTTTTCCTTCAGCAGGCATTCCTGGAACAACTTGGACGACATAGATTCCTTTATATTTATAGTTAACTGGAAGTCCCGCTTTTCGATAGGCAACATTGATAGCATTTAATTTCGAACCCGCCATCATCTGAAGCTGCCTAGCATTGTACTCATCTTCTGTTTCTTTGTCGGACAAAATCATATCCAATGGATAAATCTCTTCATATTTCCGTATTTTTGCTTCAAGGTATGAATAAATATTAGCCCTTCCCATTCTAACCGTTGTAAGCATAAAGCTTCCTTCTTCTTTATATCCGTTATCAACCGTAATGATTGGCTCCAACTCTTTGGCCATACCTGGTTTTGAAACATAATATGGAAGCGCATAATACATCCCGCCAATTAGGATACAGACCAACAAAAAAAATGTTCCTACATATATTTTTCTACGCATTGCTCGTGTTACCCCTTCCACTTTTCGATGACGCTTTCTATCTGTTTGATATGTTTGTTTGTTTCTTCCTTGCCAATCGTAATGATTTCTTCTGTATTCGTGAAAGCACGTGAGCTATACATTTCAACAGGGGGGCGAATCATGATATCTGCAGATGTCTCTCTGTAGTTGATGATTTCTGTCTGCATAATGTCAATACTTTGCATAATGACATCGTATATCGTCGTTATTTCAGCGTTTCGTTTTACCCTCGACACATCAACTGCTATAACAATATCTGCCCCCATGTCTTTTGCCACCGAAATTGGAACACGATCGGCCACACCGCCATCCACTAGTATTCTCCCATTATATTTCTCCGGAACAAAAATACCTGGGATGGAGATGCTAGCCCTAACTGCCTCTGCAACAGGCCCTTTTTGAAAGACAACTTTTTCGCCTGTCAATAAATCAGTAGCCACTATCCCGATTGGGAGTGAAAGTTCCTCAATGTTTTTTCCATGGGTAAAAACCTTAATAAATTCTTTAATTTTTTTACCAGAGATAAAACCCATTTTAGGAACTGTAAAGTCTAAGAAATACTTTCTTTTAAAAGCCGTCGACAATTTATACAACCGATCTAAATCAAGTCCTGCACCATAAAAACTCGCCACAAGTGCCCCCATGCTGCTTCCCGCAATTAAATGGATCGGAATTCCGGCTTCTTTCAATGCCATTATTACACCTAAATGAGCAAACCCGCGTGCACCACCTGAACCAAGTGCCAATCCAATTTTTGGGTGCTCCATAACAATTGACCTCCCATTAATAATGCTTTCAAGTGTAAATGCTTAAACAAAACTCGTTCAATCTTATGGTCTAAATTGCTTTTCTATGAGTATATTTGATGTATATGGGGACAAGGGTCAACAAATTTTCATAAGATTAATCTATATTTTAGCATTGATATAATTGATTTGCACGATTAGAGTAATCGTTTGGAAGGAGGTATCTTTATTGGTTCTGTCAAAATTAAAAACGGTTTTTCTATCCGTTTCCGTTTCGATTTTAGCTGCATCACTTATCTCCTTTCCAAGGGAGTCATTTGAAGCATCCATTCGAGGACTTAATATGTGGTGGGAAATTGTCTTTCCTTCCCTTTTGCCATTTTTTATTATTTCTGAAATGCTGATTGGTTTTGGAGTTGTTAAGTTTATTGGAGTCTTATTAGAACCCCTCATGAGACCACTATTTAAAGTTCCTGGAGTAGGGGGGTTTGTGTGGGCAATGGGGATGGCTTCAGGGCAGCCAGCTGGGGCAAAATTCTCCTCCCGGTTACGTCAAGAAGGACATTTATCGCAAATAGAGGCGGAAAGGCTTGTATCCTTTACTAATTCTTCAAATCCATTATTTATATTTAGTGCTGTAGCAGTTGGCTTCTTTAATAACCCTAAGATTGGATTACTTTTAGCTGCGGCACACTACTTAGGAAATATATGCGTAGGCATTATCATGCGTTTTTATGGAAAGGAGACACCTGAAGAATCTCTCGATGACCGAAAAAAGTTCAAAATTAGAAATGCGTTATCTGTTCTCCATCAAACAAGAATAAAAGATAACCGGCCAATTGGAAAACTTTTAGGCGATGCTGTAAATTCATCGATTCAAACTTTATTAATGATTGGCGGCTTTATTATTTTGTTCTCTGTGATTAACAAATTATTATATCAACTACATATTACAGCCATACTGGCAAAAACGATTGAATGGCTGCTTTCCTCCCTGTCTTTACCGGATATATTAAGCATTCCATTTATTTCGGGATTATTTGAAATAACAATGGGAAGCCAATTAATAAGTCAGGTACAAGATGCTACACTCTTGCAAAAAGCAATTGTTGCTAGTTTTATCTTAGCTTTTAGTGGTTTTAGTATACAAGCACAAGTTGCTAGTATTCTTGCCCAAACAGATATTAGATTCAAGCCCTTTTTTATTGCAAGAATTCTCCAAGGGATTTTCGCAGCCTTTTTTGCCTTACTATTATGGAAACCACTCTATGTCCGCTTTAATCGTAATGAACAACCCTCTAATGCCTTACCGGTTGGTTTTTTTGGAGATGGAACATGGGCAAATCATTTTTATCATAAAATGGTCGAGGTTGGGCCGTTAATTACGATTCTTTCACTCTTTGTTTATATCCTAATTTTATTTTCACGGTTAAAAAAGAGCTAGGCTAGCCCAGCTCTTTTTAGTTGCATATAAAGACTATCACTAGCAAAAAGCAATTTTTGAGTTTTTAGCTTATCGCCCAAATTTTTTGTTTAGTTCTCTCTCTACGACTGGAGGAACTAATGAAGAAATATCTCCATTATACTTTGCTACTTCTTTTACAATACTTGAACTTAAAAAAGAGTATTGGCTGTTGGTCATAATAAAAAAGGTTTCGATATCTTCATTTAATACTCGGTTCATCGAGGTAATTTGCATTTCATACTCAAAGTCTGAAACGGCACGCAATCCCCTAATAATGGCATTGGCATTAACGGATTTAGCGTAGTCAACTAGCAAGCCTGAATGAACATCAACCCTTACATTTGGAAGGTCCTTTGTTACAGTTTTAATCAGATTCATCCGCTCTTCAATGGAGAATAACGGACTTTTAGCGGAGTTATTCAACACACTGACATAGACAACATCAAATACCTTCGCACCTCTCTTTATGATATCTAAATGACCATATGTAATCGGGTCAAAGCTTCCTGGACAAACCGCAATTCTAGCCAACTCGACTCCTCCTCACTCATTACTGCCCGTTTGTATAAATCGTCACAGCAATAATCCCATACTTTTCATGTTTAATCTGGTTAAACCGCCCTACCGTTTGAGGTAATTCCACATCAAAGCTATGTTCACAGACAATGATTCCCTCTGTTTTTACTAAATCCTGATGGTCCATTTTTTCCATCAGACTAACAAGCTGCTGCTTTTTATAAGGCGGATCTAAAAATATGTAATCAAAAGAAATGCCTCTTTTTATAAGGGCCTTTAACGCTCGATCTGCATCATTACGATAAACTTCTGATTTATCTTCAAATTTGCAGGCCTTTATATTTTCTTGGATAACATGAATAGCCTTTGACTCTCGGTCTATAAAAATAACCTTTTCTAAACCTCGGCTAAGTCCTTCAATACCTAATCCGCCACTGCCTGCAAATAGATCAAGACCAATCCCGCCATCAAAATAAGGCCCAATCATATTAAACAAGGCTTCCTTAACTTTATCAGTGGTCGGACGTGTTGTATTTCCGGGGACAGCTTTAAGCGGTCTTCCCTTGCATATACCTGAAACCACTCTCATGGACATATCACCACATTTTTGAAAATCATTTTTCTTTATACATCCTATCATAATTTGTAAAAAAGACAATCAGTTATGAATATCTTTTCACCTGATCATCTATTTTGTTCATCAAATAGGAAAATTTATTAAAAAGACGTATAAGCTTTTCTGTTGTGGGGATAATGTAATTAACAACATCAATTCGAGGATGTTGTTGCCAACCGCGGAGAAGACTTACGTTTCCCCATAAGTTCTTCCTCCGGTTTCTCCTCTCCCTTTGCCTTCTATCCTTAGCTTTAGGATATAGAAGGACCCTGCGGGTTATTCTGCAGGGTTTTTTTTATTTATTTAGCCGTAATTAAGTGATAAAGTAGGGAGGAACGAAGCTTAAAGGAGAATGTCAATTGATACAGCGCTTTATTGAACTAGGAGAAGGATATTCAGATATTTATGAGCTGCTTGAACTAGCAAAATCAAATCAACACCGTCTGCAGCATATGATGGCATTACACACAAAGATTGCCGGGAAGGAAATGACCTCCTTAGTTGTCATATTAAAACCAACTGAAACAGGAAAATTCCAAGCGCTATATATTTGTCGGGAAGGGATTCCGAATCCAAACATATTACCAAATAAAAGGTTTGATCTCTTTGCCCAAACAGCGGAATCACTTGGAAAACAAATCATCGAACTCTCAGTAAAACCATCGATCAGCTTTAATGAGAAAGAACTATTTTACCAGCACCTAATCGGAATCTTAAGATTAAACCACTATATCCTGCCATTACAATAAGAAAAGCGGAAGGCGCTTAGACTTCGGCGACAAGCACAAAACGAGCCGGCCGAAAGGTTGTTCTTTAACCTTTTGGAGGGATTGATCTAAATGTGGAGGCGACTGTACTGGGACTCTAGACTAAGACGCACCCTGCAAGAAGGCGCTTTTTGCCTTCTTCAGGGGGTGGCTTAGGCTTCGAGTCCCAAGGAGCCGCAACACTGGATATGCTTGTGACCTCGAGCCGATGGCGCCTGAAGCTGGACAATTCTCGAAGTCAAAATTTATACTTTCTTATCTTTTAAGAAAACCGTAGGCGCCTTGATCATGGGCTGGAGCTAGACAATAAGAAAAGGTGAGGGAAACTCCCCTCACCTTTTATATTCCCATTTTATAATCATATTCTTTGGCTTTATCCGGGGCAGAGTTCTCGTATTCCATTCTCAAGAATGGTTTATACGAAGGTTCTACTTTCTTCACAAATGAGAAGGAATTTAATTTCTCCATAATCCCTTCTACTTCATCCTGATTACAATACAACACAACATATTTTAATTTTTTCGACACATAATGAACATTTCCAAAACGCCTTAGCATTTTTGCCTGTTTTAAAGAGTACAGCCAAACAACTAATCCTTGTCTTTGAACAAACATTGTATATTCCCCTTCAGCAAAACCATCATTTTAAATAAGTCTAGCACATCAAAACGTTCTATTTCAATTCAAACTTTAGCTCTAATATGTTCTCCTGTGGCGACTTAAGGGAAAATAAAAAATCAGCTTATTTAAAAGCTGATTTTTTATTTTAACTGCACCCGCAGCTTCCACCGGTGCCACAGCTATGACCTGTTTCAAAGAAGGGGTTACCAGAAGGAACCTTGATATGTTCTGATACTGCTCCACCAATGAATTTACTAATCTCATCCAATAGAGTTTGCAAATCATTTTCCGCCAGCTTGAAATCTGCAACAAGCGGGTCCATATCCATTTCCCGTTTTGCTTCCCGAATTTGCATCATCACTCTTTTATAATCTGGATGGTACTTGCCGAACCGCTGAACTTCCTCATAAAGTTCCTTCAGGCTGGCAAATCGATTTATTTTCCGCTGAGTTTCTTTATTCGTTTGCATTTTATATAAACAAATTTGATATTGTTCTGCAATATCAGACTTTAAGACCATTTTAGCTAAGTCTTCAGCATTTTCTAATAGCTCAATTCTTTCTAAAGTAGCAAGCACTTTTCGCCCACCTCCAAGGTTATTTTAACATATATACTAGAAGAAAGCGAAAAATCCTGCTGCCTAGGGATATTTACCATCATTTGTTTTGATCATTCGTACGGCCTGAAGCGAAAACCAACATCCAAGTTTAAGACTCCTAAGAAAAAATGAGAGCGCATGAAAAAAGGCCACAAATGAACACTGTGGTCTTTTCCTTAATTTTGCGTTTTCATAGCCTGAAACATATGATACATCATTGAGGCCATTTGAACGCTATTTGAAAATTTCTCTACTTGATGAGGTATCGTCTTCTTATAATGGTGTAACGAAGCAATTTCAAGTGCTTGTAAATCATAGGGGTTTCTTGTAAGCTTTCGATACCATTGAGGCTGTTCTCGAATAAATTGCTTTAAATCCTTTTGACGTTCTAAATAATCTAGTACATCTCTTCGCATCGTTTATTAGTCCCTTTCATTTTTAGTCTTTTCGAAAAACAAATGGATGCTTTGGCCCTTCTTGCGGCTTTAATGGTCCAGAAACAGAGTTAACATTTCCACCTTGGAATTGAGATATAACGCCTTGGATAGCCCCTAATGCTTGACTTAAGTTATTGATATGGCTTTGCATTTGATTTGGGTCCATTTTTTTTACCATTCCCATGAAACTGGATACCCAATCACTTTTAGACTCTTGCTCGGTTTTAGATTCTGATTCCTTTTCAGCACCTATCGATTCCCAGCGTTTATCCTCTTCTCCTAACAAATACCAATCTTCATATAATTCCTGCCAGGTCGCTTTTCCACTCCGAACTTCCTTAATAATTTTCGGATTGTTCTTTACAAATTCTTTAAATTGGAGCACGGAAGGATGCAATTTCTTTTGCGTCATTTTATTCTCACCTCTGCCCATATTAATCGCCAATAATACATTATGTATGAGATGACGAAATGTGAAATGAAAACTGTTAATTAATTTATTAATCTCCTTCATAGTGGTAAGATGGCAAGAGATAAAGAAATGAAAGAGGTAAAAGGATGAAGGAAGAATTACGCCATTTATTAGAATTCTGTCTTGAAAATGGGTCTGAGGAAGACCTGAGTGTAATGAAGCAGCTTCTCGAAGGTGTCCAAAATAAGGTGAAACGAAATCGACGAACTTATATTGATGGTATCTTGCATATGGAAACCAGCTTTAGCGAAGATACCTGTGAGATTACGATCCCCATTAGTCCTGTTATTCATAACAACCTTAACATTGTTCATGGAGGAATTACAGCAACGGTCCTTGATACAACTATGGGTGTATTAGCCAATCGCTTGGTGCCAGAAGGATATGGTGCTGTAACAAATCAATTAAATATTCATTATATTGCTCCGGGGATTGGTGAAGCACTTCGCTGCAAAGCCGAAGTTATTCATAAAGGCACCAAAACAATGGTCATATCAGGTGAGGCTTTCCGCAGCGATGGAAAAAAAATAGCCTATGCCACTGGTACTTTTTTTATGATTAAGAAAGTGTAGGGAGGCGTTTAACCGAAATGGTTACTGCCATTTTGATCCCGATTATATGTCTGTACTTTTTTTGGCTGACAAGGAAAGAAAGGATAGAAAACGATAGAAATTGGCTTGAAACTGGTAAGGTACGTCAAGAAGCTGTCGTAACAGGTGAAATAAAAGGGATCACCGAAGAAAAACAACGATTCTATTACCACCGTTATATTGTTGTTCAAAGCATTAAGCTTCAGACCTCCACCAGGGTTATTACTGCTATAAAAACGATTCCCCTTATCCCCGACGTAGAAAAAGACACTTTTATAGTTGGTGTAACGGTTCGCTTATATGGCAGCTGGGAAGGTAACCGTTTTTTATTTAATACATGGATAATTGGAAAAAGGTGACACTATGTCACCTTTTTCTTATTTATCATCAGTTTTACGGATAAAGTTTTGTGTATAGTACTTTTCATAAACACCCACACCAAGATGAGAGTATTCTTTACTTAATAATGAATCACGATGTCCTTTACTATTAAGCCAGCCCTCCACCACTGCAGGTCCATCCGTATAGTTTGCTGCGATATTTTCTCCAGCGGTTTGATAGGCAACTCTAGCAGTTTTTAAACGATTGGCCAAATCACCAAATTTCTTAGAAATATGTGAAAAGTCGTTGTTTTGAGCCATGTCCCTGCTATGCTCAAAAGCAACTTCAGCAGTTTTTTCATCCCATACTAATGGTTTTACTTTGTGTCTAATTCTTAAAGCATTGGTAATGTCAAAGATTTGTTGCTCTGTACTTTGTTCCACTAAATTCATCATATCTTCACTTAGAGCAGGTGGTTTGATGAGCTGTCCGCGATAAACCAATTCATATGGACGCTGTTTTACTAACGTTTCTGCGTCAAGAAAACGAACACTTGAAAGATTACCAGTAAACTTATCAATATATAACTGGACATAAATATTCCCCATTCGAACCATTGGACGAAGATTTAAATCCGTATCATTCAATTCAAATCGATAAGTGCTTCCATTTACTTCAAGATTTATATTCGTATCAAAAAATTGCGTATTAAATATCTCTTCGACAGGCTGACCAATTTCAAATGGCGCTACATTTAAACTTTCCCCAAGCGCAAAAATAGTTACAACCCGCTTATTTTCAACCCCTACTTGTAAGTAGCGGTTAGAACTCTGATTATAGATATACCATTGAAAACCATACAGCGATTCATCAATTCTTATTGGTGTTCCAAACTCTTTCTCGAGATTGGAAACATCTTGTCCAATCAACAGAGCTAAACCTTCCTTTGGTTTCTCCAATGGTGTTTGATTCCCGTTTGTTTGATCAGCCTCCTGTGGAGTAGATTGTTTCATCTCTGACGTTTGATCTTCCTTAATCAGTACCTTACTATCATCATTTTTTTCATTTATACTAACGTAAAAACCAATTGTTAGGAAAACAACTGAGAGTATTAAGATTCTGCTTAGAGTACGCAGTCGCACTCACCCTCTCTATAACAATTTCTATCATTATATGTATTAACATTATATGTATTAACAAAATAATTATATCATTTATATCCTGATTAGTAAGAGTCATACGTAAAAATGTCAGTTTTCTTAATACTTTTAAAAAATAAAACAGGCACATTTTGTACCTGTTTTAATGATAATATTAATATTTGTATAATAATTTTAATGCTGAGCACCATTGAGATTCTGTTCTGAAATCTCACTAAGGGCTTCTTTTGCCTGGTCATCTGTAAGCTCCCGAATGGCAAAATCTCCAAGGGATACGATACCTACTAATTTCTCGTTTTCTACTACAGGCAGGCGGCGAATTTGATGATCAGCCATTAATTTTGCCGCTTCCCTGCTGGAGGTTTCTGGACTCACAGTAACCATTTCTTTACTCATGATATCTTCTACTTTTGTAGAACCAGGATGTTTTTCCGCTACCCCTCTAATAACAATATCACGGTCTGTAATCATGCCCACTAGTTTTTCCTTATCAACAATTGGAATTGCCCCAACATTTAGGTCCTTCATCTTCACAGCAACCTCAAAGATATTATCTAATAAAGTACAACATTCTACCTCATCTGTCATAATGTCTCGAATTTTCTCCATCATAAATTCCTCCAAAGTATTTTTAACCTCTATTCAATGTTTTAGGCTTTACCAATGCAAGCGGTTTTATTCGCTTAAATCTATTCATTGCAAGTTGTCAAAATTTCAACTATTATTAGAATGAATTATTATTTTACTTCAATACCAATTTAGGAACAAAGGGCTTGGCAACTGTTTTTAGGAGGGATTTAAGATGAAATTCGAGAATACTGGAATTGAGAAATTAAAAGCGGACCTAAACCGTTTAGATGACGTTATGCATGAATACGGTTTAGTACGGGCCGGACAATGGGATTATGACCGGGTTACATATGACCGTAAATTTGAGCTAAAAGAAGGCGTATTTTATCTTCGTGTTCAAGGTTTTGCGGTGGAGGGTGATGTTGACGTATTTAAGGCTACGATTCAATTATTGACACCACTTTTAGGAAAGCATTATTATCCTCATGGAGTAGAATATGGTGAAGGTGAAAACTTTCCTGCTTCCCTTGTAACTCAGTGCAAAAAAATCCTTGAAAATGTAGCAGAAGAAATCAGTCAGTTCGCACTATAATGTGCAAAGGGCGCATGAAATGAAGATTCATGCCCCTTTTTTATATTCTAGTATTAAAAAAAGTCATAAAACGCGGATTTTAGCTTTGGAATCATGGTCTCGAATTGATCGACTTCTTGCTTTGCCCCCTTTATTAGACCCAAATCATACAGTTCTTCTGGCCTTTTATAGCCAAAAAGAATCGCAGATAATTCATTAATGGTCAAACGAATCCCCCTCTTTGGCGGATTTAAGCACTGACTTCCCTCTTTCGCCTTATACTCCTTCACTTCACCATTCCCTATTAGGTAACTTCCATTATTCCATGCAGCAAAAGGATCCTCCAGATGAATAAAAATAGGGTCTGTTGTACTATCAAACCGAAACCTTTCTAAACACTTTTTCGCATTAACAATTCTACACATGAAATAGGGCATTACTTCAGTTTTTAATTTTGGTTGATTTAGGAAATATGGAAAAGAATCATGGACCGACAAGTTTACTGTAACAATATCAACCATTGAGTCATGCTGACAAATAAAATTCCATAGGCCCACTCTTGCTTCCTGATCTAATGCCGCCATTTCCTTGATTTCCATTTTTCTATCTTTTACATTAAATACTACATAGCCCCTTGCTTCTTTTGATGTATTATAAAAGACCGCGGCTTGTGATTGGTCATCATGCACATGTTCCTTCCACCACTTTGTGTCACGAACGAGCATCCCCGAAAACTTTTCTCCATACTTTCTATAGATTTCCTCAATATCCTCATGATGAGTTTCCTTAGAATTCCTCTTTATATAGCCCGACTGTGGGCTAAGAAGTTTAAGACTCACTTTTTCGATCGTAACTTTTTTTACATCACTTAAAATCTCCCAGCCAAATTTTCGATAAAAGGCAAAATCAAATGGTGCCAATAAAGAAACGATTTGTCCATCATGTTTCATTTGCGCTAATGCTTCAATTATTAGTGATTTAACATGACCACTCCGTCTATATTCAGGGTAGGTGGCTACTCCAGCGATCCCTCCCATGTCCCAAACTTCCCCATTCATATAAACAGCAAAAGGAATGATATGTAATTTTGCAGCAAGTGCACTATTTTCTCTTATCCCTAATAGCTTATGAGATTTTAACATTTCAAGTCTAGCAGGAATCTTTTCCTCAGGAACACGGTATTGGAAAGCATATTCAGACAGCCTTAATGATTCTATATATTCATCTTCCTTAAGTATCTTAATATCCATCAATCTTCCTCCCAAAATTTTTTAAACTGCTACCATTTTATAAGTATTCAGATAACTAAAAATGATGTAATAAAAAGGTGCTAAATTAAGCACCTTTATCTATTCGTTCCGATATTTAAATTAGCCTGTCAGTACAGTATCTTGGAAAATATTTACAAACCAAGGATTGCTTTAATCATCGATGTCGTCTCTCCACCCTTATAAAAAACATATAACAAAAGGTAAACAGCAACCCCTGTTATGGCTGTAAAAAACCAGATAAAACTCGTTACAGGCCCTAACTTACGATGGATGGACAATTTATTCTTATATCCTGTAACTAATGAAATAATCCCAAAGACTGCTCCTACGGTTGCTAATGTAATATGAAAAACTAAAAAAATCGTATAGTAAATTTTTATATTTGCTGGTCCGCCAAATGAGGTGTTCCCGATAAAAATTGTTCTTGATGCGTATATAATAAAAAAGATAAGAGCAAAAATAGCAGCAACAAACATTGTTTTTCTGTGAGCGTCAATTTTTCTTTGTTTAATTTGCCACCAGCCTATCGCAACTGTTATCGCACTCAACACTATAAAAGATGTACTAATCGTAGGTAAAATAGGTAAATTCATTATTTATCCTCACTCTCAAATATTCTAACCTCATTTTAGTTTAGTTCTCTTTTCTTTTCAAATAATACTAGTAATTTCATAAAAAAAGCTCCCTTTTGAAGGGAGTTTATTCAACAAGAGTAGGATTTAAATGATGTTTTTTCATTTCACGTTCAGAGTCTTCCTGATCATTACGGTACCATTCAAAGAATACTTGGCCTAAAACAACAGCGTAAATAATCTCTTGAATTATTTTCATCACTATCCCGCCCAGCCGTTGATCTTCAACTGCAGACATAGAACTAAAAAATTCAGGACCAGTTAAGTTCAAATTATCAAACCCAGAACCAACACATAAGCTCATTACTTGTGACCATACCTTAGGATCATGATAGGTTGCATATAATGAGCTATCTGAAAAAATAATTAGTGCACATGCAGGAGTTATTAGTATACTGTTTACAAAAATATAAGCAACTTTTTTAATTCCAGTTAAATTTTTATACTCAGGCAAAGGACAAATCAATGACCACCACATCCCTATCGCTAACACAAATAAGACAATGGAGTATCCCGCATGAAGATATCTATTTTGCATGACGTTGTCAAAAACGATTGGTATATGATAGAAAGAAAAAAAAGCATTAAATAAAAGTACGGCAACAACTGGTTTTGAAAATATCTTGAATAACGATTTAATAACCATTAAATTCAAAATCGTTCTCCACAGCCAATTAGGAATAGATAAAATAAACAATGGGGGAACAAGGAAAACTAACAAAACCATCGTAATTCCATGTATATAGAACACAAGATGACCCATTAAGTCCAACGGTGATCCCTTAATGGCATATAATAAGACCATAGCTGTTATAAAAAAGCTAGCTTGTTTACCAGTTAATGATTCACTATTCTGGAATTTTGTTCTAAACTTTGTAGTTAATAGAAAGAAAGCACCAGTAAGTGCAAGTAATATAATTAAAAAGTACGGGCTCCAAAGGGCTTCAAAACCAAAAATTTCTAAAGAAAGCACCTTAATCTCACCTCAATATAATTAAAGAGTCTTATTAATATTATAACTTTAGAATATAGATCAAGCAAAGATTGAGTTTTTGCTAAAAAGAAAAATCGGCTAAAAGCCGATTTTTCTTTTATTTATTACCACCAGATAATGGTGCTAAATGCTAATATCGCAGTTAAGCCAACAAATAAACCTGAGAACAGAAACAATGTAGGTGCTTCGTGCCCTTTATGGCTCATATGCATGAAATAAAATAACTGAAAGACAACCTGAACTGCTGCTAGTAAAATGATAAACGGTACAGTAAACCAAGCCGTAAATCCTTTCATTGCAACTGCAGCAAAGGCCACCAATGTTAAGAAAATCATTAAGGCAAACGATATAACTTGATAACGCATTTCTTCAGCGCTTTTTTTACGGCGATATTCTAAATCTACTCTTGGGTTGCCTGAGCTTAATGGCTGATTTGTCATCTTATCCCACCATCCCCATCAAATATACTACAGTAAAGATAAATACCCAAACTACGTCAATAAAGTGCCAATATAGACTAGCAACATAGAATTTAGGTGCATTGTAAAGATTTAGCCCACGCTTAGAGTTTCTAATCATTAAAGTTAAAATCCAACACAAACCAAATGCAACGTGGCCGCCGTGGAAGCCAACAAGTGAATAGAAAGCTGAACCGAAAGCACTGCTGGTAAATTTATGTCCCTCGTGAACGTAATTCGTAAATTCATAAACTTCACTGCCAAGGAAACCAAGACCTAGTAAAACTGTAACACCAAGCCAAAGCATCATTTTCTTGAAGGCAAAGTTCTTCATATGATACATAGCATATACGCTTGTGATTGAGCTTGTTAATAACAGCATTGTTGCAAGAAATGTTAGTGGCAATTCAAATAAATCTTTCGCTAAGGGCTGACTTGTATTTGGGACTTTATCTTTTAATGCAAGGTAAGTGGCAAAGAGAGAGGCGAATAAAACGGTCTCTCCCCCTAAGAATAACCAAAAACCAACAAATTTATTTTTTGCCTCAAGGGTAGATTTTTCCGGCTCTGCAGGCCATGTTTCATAAGTCATTTTTTCTTCAGCGTGCATTATGCCTTAGCCCCCTTCTCTTCCTGTAATTCCTCTTTATGGATATGGAAACCATGATCATCTTTTACAGAACGTGTGAACAATGAACCAAAAGTTATTAAGAGCCCAATAATCATGACTGGCAATGCCCATGACACTTTATCAACATGATACATCGCACCAAATGCTGCAATGAACAATCCTAATGCAATCACAAATGGGATAAATGAAGAGTTAGGCATATGAATATCACCAAGCGGCTCAGCCGGTGTCATACCCTTTTTCCCTTCCATTTTTTCAATCCAATAAGCATCTAAACCACGAACTAATGGAAGCTGTTTAAAGTTATAAAATGGTGGTGGTGATGGAATTGCCCATTCAAGTGTTCTACCGTCACCCCATGGATCATTGCCCACTTTAACATTTTTCACAGAAGTCAATACAACATTAAGGAGCATGATGATTACTGCAATCGACATAAATCCGGCTCCAACAGAGCTAATCATATTTGCAGTTTCAAAACCTTGGCCTGGAAGGTAAGTAAAGACACGGCGCGGCATGCCCCATAAACCTAAGAAATGCTGGATAAAGAAAGTTAAATGGAAGCCAATGAAAAAGAACCAAAATGTGATTTTTCCTAACGTTTCATTTAACATCGTTCCAAACATCTTTGGCCACCAAAGATGTATGCCAGCGAAAATACCGAACACTACGCCACCAACAATAACATAGTGGAAGTGAGCAACAACAAAGTAAGTATCATGATACTGGTAGTCTGCGGAAGCAGCAGCGAGCATTACGCCTGTAACCCCCCCCATAAGAAAAGTAGGGATAAAAGCAAAAGCCCAGTACATTGGAGTAGTAAATTTGATACTTCCCCCCCACATCGTAAACAGCCAGTTAAAAATCTTGATACCAGTTGGTACCCCAATGGCCATTGTTGCCACAGCAAAAATAGCATTGGCAACAGGTCCTAAACCAGTTGTGAACATGTGGTGTGCCCATACCATAAAGCCTAAGAAACCAATAAGCACCGTCGCAAATACCATGGATGAATAACCGAAAAGACGTTTCCTTGAGAAAATCGGAAAGATCTCTGAAAAAATACCAAATGCAGGAAGTATTAAGATATACACTTCGGGGTGTCCGAATATCCAGAAGAGATGTTCCCAAATAACTGTATTTCCACCCATTGTTACATCAAAGAAATTAGCTCCAAATAGACGGTCAAACATCATTAAAGTCAAACCAACTGTTAATGGAGGGAATGCAAATAAAATTAGTGCAGATGCAACAAATGTTGTCCAAGTAAATAATGGCATCCTCATATAGGTCATACCAGGAGCACGCATGTTAATAATGGTAACAAGGAAATTGATACCACCGATTAATGTACCGATACCCGAGATCTGTAATCCTAGTACATAAAAGTCAACCCCGTGACCTTTAGAATGAAGTGCTAGTGATGCATATGAGGTCCAGCCTGCATCAGGAGCACCGCCCAGGAACCAAGATAAATTTAGAAATATTCCTCCAAAGAAGAACAACCAAAATCCTACTGCATTAACAAATGGAAATGCTACGTCACGAGCCCCTATTTGTAATGGCATTACAGCATTCATAAAACCAATTAGCAAGGGCATCGCCGCTAAGAAAATCATTGTTGTTCCGTGCATCGTAAGGATTTCATTATATGCACCTGCACTAACAAAATCATTATTAGGTACAGCAAGCTGGATACGGATAAAAACCGCCTCTAGTCCTCCGACTAAGAAGAAAAATCCACCTGCAATAAAGTATAGGATGGCAATTTTTTTATGGTCGACTGTTGTTAAATAGTCCCATAAGGTTGCGCCGAATCCCTTTTTTTGAGCAATGGTACTCACAATTTTACCTCCCTTTCAACCAATTCCCCTATTATTCCTGAACCTTTAAACCCATTAAATAATCTGCTACTGCATCAATTTGGTCATCAGTTAAGTTTCCATATTTTCCAGTCATCATATTACCTGGTTTATAAGTTTCAGGATTTTTAATCCAATTTTTTAGTTCTTCTTTATTATGATCTAAGATACCTGCCACACGAGATCTGTCACCAAAGTTTGTTAAGTTTGGTGCTACACGAGCAGTGTCAGGCATTTTGTTAGCAGGTGTAACAGCATGACAACCGATACAGCTTTGATTGAAAATTTCCTGTCCTTTTGCAGCAGATGCTGTTGTTGCTTTTTGCGGTTCTTTTACATCTTGCATCGCAGAAACCCAAGCATCAAATTTATCACGGCTCATTGCTTTAACTTTAAAGTCCATCAGCGCATGTGATGGTCCACAAAGCTCAGCACATTTTCCATAGAAAAGATTACCAGCTTCGTTCGCACGCTTATCATCGAATTCCAGCCAAAACTTATTGGCATTATCTGTGTTGGTATCGATTTTACCACCAACAGCCGGAATCCAGAATGAGTGTTTAACATCCATAGATTTTAAATTAAAATAAACTTTTTCATTTGTAGGAACCACTAATTCCTGACTTGTTACAATTTTTTGTCCAGGATATTCAAAATCCCACCAATATAAATGCGATCGTACATTTACAATAAGTGCTTTTGTATTCTTTTTGTCCATCGGACTCACATCAGCAAGCTTAAATGTTGACGCAACAGTTGGAATAGCCAAAATGAGTAGTAATAATATCGGAATCGTAGTCCAGATAATTTCTAAACGGTGACTTCCTTCAACTTGTTTTGGGATTCTTTCGTCTTTTCTTCTAAAACGGAAAAATACCAATACAAAGATTACTACTACCACTAGGATTACTCCTACCATGATATAGGTACTTAACTTCATTAAATCATATTCTGTGTCTGCAACTTCTCCGGCTGGATTTAACGCTGATAAATATGGTTTCCCACATCCGGAAAGTACAAGCGCTAACATCGCAAACAACGAAATCAGACGCCACTTTGCAAGCCTCTTCATAGCTTAATCAAACCCCTCTTTCACTAATGAATTCTAATAAATATTGTTTGGTCAAAGAAGTATGTAATATGGTTCTCCCCTTCATTTGTGACCGACGGCAGCTGTTTTAGTAACTTAAGTATATGTAACCGTCATCAATCAACTAATTAGGAAAAAGAAAAAATTCTTCTTTTTCCCGGGGTAAACCAAGGCAAAACTAAATTAATGTAACTATAACCATCGCCACAAAAATAATCGTTAAATATTGCAAAGAATAGACAAACATTAGTTTCGCCCACTTAATGTCATCTTTGACCTTATATCCATAAATCCCCAATACCAGCCAGCCGATATTTAACACGGTAGCAAGAATCAGAAATGGGATTCCTAACTTAGTAAGAAAAAACGGGATGGGCAGAAGTGCCGCCACCCAAACCAAGATATGGATCTTGGTTGTTTTAAAGCCTTTAACCACTGGCAGCATTGGTACACCTGCTGCTCTATATTCTTCTACTCTTCTCATTGCGAGAGCATAAAAATGAGGAGGCTGCCAGACAAACATTAAAACAAACAATGCCCAAGCCATAATATCAAGATTACCATCAACAGCTGCCCACCCAATTAAAGGTGGTACTGCCCCTGAGATGCTTCCAATAATTGTATTCGATACTAATTGGCGCTTAGACCACAGTGTATATAGGAAAACATAACTAAAAACCCCAAGCAGTCCAATTACTGTTGCAGTCAAGGTAGTAAAGAATAAACACAGTGTACCCAGTCCAATAAGCAAAATACCAATGGCTAAGACTTTTACAGGCATTACCTTCCCTGTAACGGTTGGTCTTGTTTTAGTCCTCTCCATTAAAGGGTCAATATCCCTGTCAATATAGTTATTAATGGCACATGAGCCAGCAATAATCAATGAAGAACCAGCTACTGTAAAAAATACAATATCTAAATTATTTAAAAAGCTTTGTCCTGAAAAATGAAGTGCCAGCCATAAACCAGTAAAGGTGGTTATTAAATTGGAATTAACAATTCCAATTTTAATAAGGGCCAAAAAGTCCTTCCAGACGGTCGTTTTTTCGATTGTTCCTTGCAGACTTGCCACACCATTTTCAATGGCCGAATCTCCATAAGTCTTAGAGTTGGACATATCATTTCCTCCTAATCCTACTAACAAATATTCACCAATTAAGGAACTTAAATACTTACTGATTTTTTTAATATATAGTGCTGACTAAAAATAAAAGGGTCGCTCTTTTATTTTATAAGATACTATTACAAAAAAAGTTATTTAATCTTCCAAAAAACATCAGTTTCTAAAATACTTTCTCTGTATATTAAATCACACTTTATGACATTTTTGTGAACTTTTTTTGAATAATTTTAGACTAAATTGTGACAAAACATAAGTGAAATATAATCCTTACACTTTTCACACATTAAATTTCTTCCATAAAATAACTGTTATGAAATATAAGGATAAAACTAATTTTTACTCTTTTCTCTCTTCTTTTTGCATGCCTCATTATCTAATTTTACTACCTTAATATTAAGATTCAACCCTTTTGACTATTTTCACTATAATAATAGTGAAATATAGTTATTATTCATCTACCACTTTTTATTTAATTATTGTCAGCTAAAATTCTGTTCTTTTTTTGCTATTTTCGTTATGATTACATAGGGACTTTTAAAACTAGTTACTTTTTCATTTATTATACTGTCAGGTTTAACCAATGACAAATTATTGAACTTTTTAAGAGGTGAATTTTTTGCAACGTTCTTTAAAGTGGTTGGCGGTTGCAACCACAATCGTAATGATATTTATTTTACTTGGCGGTGCCTTGGTTACAAAGACAGGGTCTGGGATGGGGTGCGGAAGATCCTGGCCTTTATGCGAGGGGAAATTTGTTCCCTCGGAAATAACTCCTGAACTAATGATTGAGCTTGCTCATCGGCTTGTCTCAGGAGCAGGGGGAATAATGGTTCTCCTTCTTTCGGTTTGGTCATGGAAAGCAATTGGTCATATTAGAGAAACTAAATTTCTTTCATTGCTGTCATTTATCTTTTTACTCTTACAAGGATTAATTGGGGCTGCTGCCGTCCTATGGGGGCAATCAGGATTTGTGCTTGCCTTGCATTTCGGAATATCACTTGTTTCCTTTGCATCCGTGTTCTTACTAACCTTGCTTATATTTGAAATCGATAAAAAGTTCGAAGCAGAAAAGCTATACATCGATAAACGAATGGGGTTTCATATTGTAGGTGTCTCTATTTACAGTTATCTTGTCATCTATACAGGAGCATTGGTCCGACATATGAAAGCAAGTCTTGTTTGCCTCGATTGGCCTTTATGCTCTAATGAAAACCTTTCCTTGCCATCAGACATATACCAATGGGTGCAAATGGGGCATCGTGCCGCAGCAGGGATCATTTTTATCTGGATTTCTTATATTTTTTACCTTGCCGTACGTCATTATAAAGAGCAGAAGGTTCTATATTGGGGCTGGATGATTGCTTTCATCCTTGTGTCCTTACAAGTCATTGCAGGAGCGTTTATCATCTTCAGCATGTTAAACCTTTATATCGCACTCCTGCATGCCTTTTTTATCACTTGTTTATTCGGTGTATTAAGTTATTTCCTTCTCTTGTTTTCAAGATCACGTCGGACTCATCAATAAAAAAAGTTGCCGGTAACTCCCGGCAACTTTTTTAATACTCTCATTTAGGATTTTGTCAGTTCTACTAAAAGGTCTCCTGTTAGGATGGCATCTCCACTTTTAACGTACAGGTCTTTTACTATACCTGAAAAAGGTGCTTGAACCGTTGTTTCCATTTTCATCGCTTCTGTGATCAGTAAATGATCTCCTCTTTCTACTTTCTCTCCTTTTTCTACCAAAACCTTAATGACTGTTCCCGGCATAGTGGCTGAAAGGTGCTCTTCATTTTTCAAATCTGCCTTCAATCTAGATGTGACCGTTGCTTTAATGCTCTCATCCTTGATAGATACCTCACGCGGCTGTCCATTTAGCTCAAAATAAACCACCCTTGTGCCGTCGGCTTGGGGCTGACCAATCGAGATTAACTTAACAATCAGTGTTTTACCTTTTTCAATTTCTACCTCAATTTCTTCACCCAATCTCATTCCATAAAGGAATGTTGGTGTATCGAGCATCGAAATATTCCCAAATCGTTCATTTGCTTTGATATATTCTAAAAACACCTTTGGATAGAGTGCATAAGATAAAATTTCAAAATCGGTTACTTGTCTGCCAAGTTCTTCAAACAGCTCTTCTTTAAGAATGTCGAAATTCACATCTTCAAGAAGTTCACCAGGTCGAACTTCTAAAGGCTTCTTCCCTTTTAAGATGACTTTTTGAAGTTCTTCAGGGAATCCTCCGTATGGCTGCCCTAAATAACCTTCAAATAATTCAACAACAGAGTCAGGGAAATCGAGACTATCCCCCTTTAATAAAACATCTTCCTCCGTTAAGTCATTTTGCACCATAAATAAGGCCATATCCCCTACAACCTTTGAGGAAGGAGTTACCTTAACAATGTCCCCAAACATTTTGTTGACAAGGGAGTACATTTCTTTTACTTCATCCCATTGTTCTCCAAGCCCCACTGCTTTAGCTTGCTGTTGAAGATTGCTATATTGACCGCCTGGCATTTCATGCTGATATACTTCTGAATGTGGGGAAATCATTCCACTTTCAAAATCATGATAAACTTTGCGAACATCTTCCCAGTAATAGGAAAGCTTCTCTAGCGAATCAATATTAACCTTTGGCTTTCTCGTATTTCCTTCAAGTGCATAGAATAAGGAATTAGCACTTGGCTGCGATGTCAATCCTGCCATTGTACTTAATGCTGTATCAACAATATCGACCCCGCCATCAATGGCACGTGCATAGGTAAAAATTCCATTTCCACTTGTATCATGAGTATGGAGATGAATAGGGATATCGATGGTTGCTTTTAATTCGGATATTAACCGATAAGCTGCTTCAGGCTTTAACAGTCCGGCCATATCTTTTATTGCCAGAATATGAGCACCTTGCTGCTCCAACTCTTTTGCTAATGTTCGGTAATAGTCGAGATTATACTTTACTCTTGTTGTGTCTAAAATATCCCCAGTATAACAAATGGCTGCCTCAGCAATTTTCCCTGACTGGCGAACTGCATCAATGGCAACTTCCATTCCCTTTACCCAGTTTAGACTGTCAAAAATCCGGAAGACATCGATTCCTGCTGAAGCAGATTGATTGATAAATTCACGGATTAAGTTATCTGGATAATTCTTATACCCAACAGCATTAGCGCCGCGAAACAGCATTTGAAAAAGGACGTTTGGAATCTTTTCACGAAGAGTTAATAAGCGGTCCCATGGATCTTCCTTTAGGAACCTATAAGCAACATCAAAGGTTGCCCCTCCCCACATCTCGAACGAAAATAAATCCGGTAATAATTTGGCTGTTTCTTCTGCAATATGCGCAATATCAGTGGTCCGCATTCTAGTCGCTAATAATGACTGATGGGCATCCCGATAGGTAGTATCTGTTAATAAAACTTGTTTTTGATTTTTAATCCATTGAACAAGACCCTCAGGCCCATATTGATCCAGAATTTGTTTGGTTCCATCCTGATATGGAACATCATATTTTAACGTTGGAATTCTAGGCTTTGAGAAAACAGGCCTTTTCTTTTTCTCAATTCCAGGAAAGCCATTCACTGTAACATTTCCGATATAACTTAATAGTTTTGTTCCTCTGTCTTTACTTACAGGAAAGATAAATAATTCTGGTGTTGTATCAATAAACGATGTATCATATTCACCATTTCTAAACTTCTCATGTTTGACGACATTTTCAAGGAATGGAATATTGGTCTTTATACCTCTAATCCTAAACTCCTGTAAATTCCGCACCATCTTTGCTGCTGCTTGTTCAAAAGTTAATGCCCATGTAGATAGTTTTACAAGCAAGGAATCGTAATAGGGTGTGATAACAGCTCCCTGATAACCATTACCAGCATCAAGACGTACGCCAAATCCCCCACCTGAACGATAAGCCATTATTTTTCCAGTATCAGGCATAAAATTGTTCAGTGGATCCTCTGTTGTAACCCTGGACTGAATGGCAAAACCATTTAACTTTATTTTTTCTTGAGCAGGAATTCCAATAATCGGACCGTGCAGTTCATGTCCTTCGGATACTAAGATTTGTGTTTGAACGATATCAATTCCAGTTACTAATTCTGTTACAGTATGTTCCACCTGTACACGCGGATTAACTTCAATGAAATAAAAATCATTACCGGAAACAAGAAATTCAACGGTACCTGCATTTAGATATTGGACCTTGCTCATTAATTTTACTGCTGCTTGGCAGATCGAGTTCCGAAGCTCCTCGGAGATGGAAACACTTGGAGCCACCTCAACCACTTTTTGATGCCGTCTTTGAACGGAACAATCGCGGTCAAAAAGATGAACCATGTTTCCATGCTGATCCCCAATGATTTGAACCTCAATATGTTTGGGATTTTCAATTAGTTTTTCAAGATAGACTTCATCGTTTCCAAAAGCGGCTTTCGCTTCGGATTTAGCTCGTTCAAAAGCTTCACGGACTTCCTCTTTGCTTTTAACAATTCTCATCCCGCGTCCGCCACCGCCTAATGAGGCTTTGATAATGATTGGAAAGCCATGGATAGCTGCAAATTCTTCCACTTCACGTACATCATTGACAGGGCCATCACTGCCTGGAATAACGGGAATATTGGCAAGTTCTGCCTGGCTTCTTGCTTTTACTTTGTCCCCAAACATATCCAGGTGATTGGATGTAGGTCCGATAAAAATAATTCCCTCTTCTTCACAGCGTCTGGCAAAATTAATGTTTTCTGACAGGAAACCATAACCTGGGTGAATCGCATTTACACCGCTTTTTTTAGCAATGTCAATAATCCCATCGATGTCTAAATAGGCGTCAATTGGTTTTTTTCCTTCCCCTACTAAATAAGCCTCATCTGCTTTATATCGATGGTAGGCGCCAGAATCCTCTTTCGAATAAATTGCAACAGTCCGAATATTCAGTTCAGTACAAGCCCGAAAAACTCTTATCGCAATCTCCCCGCGATTAGCCACTAATACTTTATTAATTTGTCTTGTCACGTAAAGCACCTCATATTCTATGTATTTTTAAAAACGCAAGGGAAGTATTTCCCCCGCGTTGTCATTAAAGATAATAAACCTTACCATCCTCAGTCTTTAACCTTTTGTCAGCTTGGCCTTGTTTATTTTTATATTTACTTTCATATTTCACAAACATCGAAACATTAACAAGTATACCCGTTGCTCCTGCAAGCATCAACAGCGATGACCCTCCATAACTGATAAAAGGAAGCGGTACACCGGTCAGTGGAATAATACCAGATACTCCTGCCAAGTTAATAAAAGACTGAATACCGATCATGCTAGATATACCAAACGCTAATAAACTGCCAAACGGGTCTTTACATTTCATTCCGATATGAATTCCCCGTAAAACGATATAGGAGAGAAGGAGAATAACAAAACCCACACCCCAAATTCCTAATTCCTCAGCGATGATCGCCATAATAAAGTCTGTGTGGGACTCTGGCAGATACCCTAACTTTTGAATACTTTTTCCTAGTCCCAGTCCGTTTACTCCGCCCGAACCAATCGCAATATACGAGTTGGCCAGATGGAAACCGGCATCTTTCACATATTTTTCATCAAACGGATTACCCATTACTTCAAAGCGGCTCATTTGTTCAGGTGAAAATATTTTTCCCCAGGAGACAAGAACAAGTGGCAGGAGTACAATGAGAACCATTAAAACTAATTTCCAGATTGTTTTAAAATTCATACCAGAAGCAATTATAATTGTTCCAGCAATGGCTGCAATAATAACAGCTGTTCCAAAGTCTGGCTGGGCCGCAATAAGCACACAGACGATAAAAAGATATACTAGAGGTGGAAGTACACCCTTATTGAACTGATTAATATAGGGTTGTTTTTTCGCATATACAGATGCCAAATAAATAATTACTCCCAGTTTTACAAATTCAGATGGCTGAAAAAGAAAGGAGCCGATTTGATACCAGCTTTGGGCATTGTTCTTTACTTGTCCAAAAACAAAAAGACCAAGCAAAGCTATAATTGACGCAATGACCATTGGGGCCAGAAACCATTTCGTATAATTCATTATTTTATAAGGAACAAGTGCGGTAATTAGAAATATTACAGTAAATACTAACAAAAATATCTTTTGCCTTTGATAGAAAAAATCAGGACTTACTTGGTATCTTTGAACGGCGTAGGCCATGCTTGCACTATAAATCATCACAAGTCCGAACGCGCATAGAAGGATGATGGCAATAATCAACGTATAGTCATATGATTTTAATATTTTTTTCAGCATTTAAAACGTCCTCATTTTCAAAAATTGATAGTATACCATTCTATTATAATAGAAAATACGTGGCATTACTTGAGGAAATTCTCCTTTGTTACAAGTTTTTAATAAAGAATATTCAAAATTAATAAAAAACTCAAACATTACGCTGTATTGTTTGAGTTCTTATTTATGCATTATTTTTTTAAGGATGCATCGTGTAGAGCTGACAATTCTCTCTCTAATTGGTCTAAAATTGTTTTTCCATCCTTAGCATCTATTAAGCCCAATCGCACAGCAAAGTCTATTTCTCTTGAAAGGCCAAACATTTGTGTATCCAATACCTCTTCATAAAGAGGACATTGAGGCATCGTGAGATTGTCCATTTGCACTTTGATAAGCTTTAATATCTTTTCAGCGTCAGCCTGGAGCAAGGCATAGGCTTTTTCATGGTGATTCACGATCATTTCAGACGCCAACATTGATCCCCCCATTTCAGAGCGATAATTCAACTTATCTATAAATTTTACCGTTTAGACCACAAAATTGCAAGAACAATGAAGGATATTCATAAAAGGGGTTACCTTTTATGACAACCTAGTCAAAAAAAGATATACTAAGAAAGCGGAATCCATTTATTCTTGTACTAAAATAACGGATTAATTTATTATTATAAGTACTCTTGTAAATTTGAGTTTTGAGTGGTAGTGGAAAGACATTTGACTAAAATTATATTTATGCAGATAAGACTTGAGGGGGATGGATGATGGAAAATATCTTAGCGATAGCAGGGAATGTAAAATTCACAATTACGCTTGATCCCGGTGTTTGGATTTTTGACGACCGCCGGGTTGATTTAACCACTTACTTTTCACAAGTAAAGGAGACAACCGATTCCGATGAGGCCTACACAAAAGCAGTTTCTAAACACTGGGATCGTGAAATAATGGAGGGGGCAATTTATCCTCCAACATTAAAAACTGAAAAGAAATTTGAAAAAGAAAAGGTATTGACTGGTACTTTCGGAATTCCATTTAAACCATTTTTGTTAAATTCGGAGCCAGCTCCTGATGCCAAAAGCTTAGTTGTCCAAACAGCAACGGAGGAAATAGAATTTCCACTAGAAACCGCATATGACTTTATTTTAGGTTATTCAAACAATGGTAAACCATTAACTTCTGATGGACCTGTCCATATATATTTTGGTGATGGCTCTAATCAGAATAATCCTATTAAAAGTATAACTGGCTTTACCATTAAATAAGAGAGAAATTGTACACCCTGCCTAAACGGGTGCCTGTTGGCACCCGTTTTAGACACGTCCTGCTCCAGGGTGTGATCAAGGTGCTTCCGCTTTTGGTCCTATAATAAGTCGGCAGCCAATCGGGCTAGACCTGATCGTTCCCCTTTTAACAGCTTTACATGTCCGGAAATTTCCTGATCCTTAAACTTTTCCACTACATAAGTTAATCCATTGTTATAGGCATCTAAATATGGATGGTCAATCTGTTCAGGGTCCCCCATTAACACAATCTTACTGCCCTCTCCTACCCTTGTTAAAATCGTCTTCACTTCATGTTTGGTTAAGTTTTGGGCTTCGTCAATAATGATAAACTGCTTTGGCAGACTTCGACCGCGGATATATGTTAATGCCTCCACCTCGATCGAGCCCATCCCGGCTAGAATCGCATCTAGTTCACCCGGCTTTTTCGTATTAAATAAATATTCTAAGTTATCATAAATTGGCTGCATCCAAGGTCTAAGTTTCTCTTGTTTTTCTCCAGGCAAGAAACCGAGATCTTTTCCCACTGGAACGATCGGTCTTGCCACCAAAAGCTTTTTATATTCTCTAAAATCTTCTGTTTGCATTAGCCCCGAAGCAAGTGCAAGCAATGTTTTTCCTGTCCCAGCTTTACCGGTTAATGTAACAAGCGGGATATCCTTGCGCAGCAATAATTCGATTGCCATCGTCTGCTGTACATTTCGAGAGTGTATCCCCCATACATGTTCTTGATTTAACGTTAATTTTTTTACCTTCTTACTCGTTTTATCGACCATGCCAATGGCGGAAGCAGAACTGCCGAGTACATCTTTCATGATTAGGAATTGATTCGGATAGAACGGGTGGTTAGCTACCTCAGATAGTGATAATTCTCCTTTTTCGTAAAAACGGCCTAGCAATTCAATTGGTAGTAGCAATTCAAAAAAACCTGTATATATATGTTCCACTTCGACTACTCTGTCATTCAAAAAATCCTCTGCTGTAAGTCCAATCGCATCTGCTTTTACACGAACTAATGCATCTTTACTAACAATTATTACGGGCTTGCCATTTTCCTTCGCTTGTTCCTCTAAGTATAAATTCTTTGCCACCGCCAGAATGCGATTATCATTTGTTTTTTCTACGAATATGTCTTGAAGTTCGTGAAAAGAGCGGTGGTTTAATTCAATCCTAATGGTTCCCCCATTCTCAAGAGGAATTTTTTCATGAAGTTTCCCTGCTGCCCTTAGTCCATCGATTAAACGCGATACCTGTCTTGCATTCCTTCCAACTTCATCCATATATCTTTTCTTTGAGTCCACTTCTTCAAGGACCACTGCCGGAATCACGACTTCATTATCTTCAAACGAATAAATGGAATACGGGTCTTGGAGCAAGACATTTGTATCTAACACGTATATTTTACTCAAAGCAACGCCTCCTGGTTCACTGGTGTATGGCTTGTTAAATTAGTTTCAACAACCCTTTGCTAGATTGGACTTTGGTAAAATATATGTTTATTGGAATAAAGATAGAAGACGTTCCGCACAATAATTGTTATTAAGACAATAAAACTTCTATGAGAGTCTACTGTTCAAGCCCATTTAACCATTAATTTATTATCTTGGAGGTGGATTATAATGAAAATGATTCTTTTAACAACAGTCATTAGTTTACTATTAACAGGCTGTAATACCGCTGATCATAATGAGAATGCAAAAAACAGCAACCAGCTAGTAAACGTGAAAAACAGTTATATTAACAATGTAGACCAGAAGTCTGGGCAGGAAATTTCCAAACGTCTTGTTGAGCTCGCCACTAGTATCCCAAATGTGTCAGATGCAACTGCAGTAGTTTTAGGAAACTATGCCATTGTCGGAATTGATGTCAATGCGAAAATTGATCGGTCACAGGTTGGGTCCATTAAGTATTCTGTTGCAGAAAGTTTAAGAAAAGATCCATATGGGGCTAAAGCTATTGTTGTCGCAGATGCAGACACCAATCAGCGTTTACGGGAAATACAGGCGGATATTAAAAAAGGCAGGCCTATACAAGGAATTATGGAGGAACTCGCAGATGTCGCAGGACGGTTGATTCCGGAAGTACCGGGCGATTTAATTACTCCAAGCCCTAAGAATGCAACCGAAAAACCAGATCAAAAACTCAAGGGCAATGAAGAAAAGAAACTAAACAAAGAGCAGGAAGACCAGTCCAATCACTATAAGTAAGTAAATAAGAAAAGCGCAAGCGCATTTGTCAGCCCCGATATAGGGCGACTTGTCGACTGGCCAGCGAAAGCAAGGCCAGAGACTAGTCGCCCTTAATGCGTACAGAAAGCAATAGCTTTCTGTAGCCAAGCATAAGCCAATCCGTCCGAAAGGTTGCTTTTTAACCTTTTGGACGGATTGACCTAAATGTGGAGGCGACTGCCCTGGGACGAAGGCATAAGACTGCCCCTGCAAGAAGGCGCTTTTTGCCTTCTTCAGGGGTTGGCTTAGACTTGCGTCCCAAGGAGCCGCAACTGGATAAGCTGTAGACCATCGAGGGGCTAGGCGCTGGAGCTAGACAATTCTCAAAGTCAAAAACTTTTATACTTTCTTATCTTAAGAACAAAAGAAAAAAAAGCTTAGTTTTCACTAAGCTTTTTTCATTGCATCCATAACTTGATTATCGAGCCTCTCAGCCGCTTTCTTATCATATGTTTTATCATATTGGACTTCAGTAACGATTTTCGAACCGTAAAACATAACGTCTCTCACTTCATTAATCGTTACTTCTACCAAAGCCAGCTTTAGTGGAACTCCAGGTAATCGTTCTTCTTTAACACTTGCTTCCCCTTGAATCGAGTATGTAGATTCATTTGCAATTAAATTAATCACAACGTTTTTATTGTTATTGATATTTTCTAAAATCCGGGAACGATTATCAACAGCAAAATAGATAATCCCTTCGTTTTTAGCCAACACCCAGGAAATCGCACTAACATTTGGCCCCCCTGTTTCATAATCAACAGTTGCCAAAGTTACGAATCGTTCTTTTTGCAGTTCATCAAATAATGGCTTGATAAGTTTCGGTTCTACTTGATTTGCCATTTTTACACAACCCCTTTATTCATTCCTTTAAAAACAGATAATCTCATATTACTACTATCCCTATTTTTCATCAACTCTAACCAATTGATTTACCAGTTGTTGTTTTATCATGGTATACTATATTACAAACATTCTGTTATTCGAAAGAAGAATTAAAGAGGTGCTTGAATGAGAGTAAAATGTGTGATTTGCGATAAGATTGAACCAATAGACGATGAATCCTTAATTGCAAAACGACTTCGGAATCGTCCCATTCATACATATATGTGTCATGACTGCAGTACTAGAATTACCGAAAAAACCAATGCGCGAATCGATTCAGGCAATTTCCACCTATACCGTCCAAAATCGGATAAGGATGAATGGTGATAGGAATAGTGAATCAAATGCAAAAACGCTTGTATACTCAACGTATACAAGCGTTTTTTTTGTTTGAAAAATGTATAGCTTCAGTGCATAGGGCTTCCGTTTTCTTTTAATCAATCGGATAGTCCTTATACTTTTCAGGTTCCTGATTAATTTGATTGATCATGATTTCAATTAATTCGCGGGGATAACGTCTCTTTTTTATTTCTTCTCCCTGTTGATATGAAATATAATACATCAAATCATCTTTTGTCGTTTCGATATTCGAGACAGAATGTTGTGCAGTGAGTATCTCTTCAAAGAAATCCCGTGTCTCAACCGCTGCTTTGTCATCAGGACGGACATCACAAACCACTTTTATGGTTAGCCAATTATAAAGTGCATCCTGTAATGATTGCATTTTACTCTCCCCCTGTGACTCCGCTATTTGACTGTTTTTTAGTTTGGTGGAGGCGGATTTTATAAATAATCAATAGTAACGCCGCGACACCTAACCCTTCTGCAATTGGTAATGCGTATGAGAAAAACAACATTAATACGCAGCCAACACAAAGGCTGAAATAAATCACAATATTTTTACCAAGGGGCAGCTTTTTTGCAAAACCTAGGCGATATACAATAACTGATAATACAACAATAAAAATATACTGTAAGAGGACACCAGTTTTTATATCGTTCGTAAGTTCAATAAAGAATCTTAAACTTGGGGAGAAAGATCTTAATTCTTCCACGGGTTTGCACCTCTCAATACTTAACTCAATTCAGCATATTTTTTCTTTTTAGCCATTCTTTCCCGTTCATTTTTATCAAGAATTTTCTTTCTTAAACGAATGGATTCAGGTGTGACTTCACAATATTCGTCGTCATTTAAGTACTCAAGTGATTCTTCTAACGTCATAATCCTAGGTTTTTTAATAACAGACGTCTGATCTTTGTTTGCAGAACGAACATTGGTCGCTTGTTTTACCTTCGTGATATTAACAGTAATGTCGTTTTCACGAGTATGCTCCCCAACGATCATTCCTTCATATATTTCTGTACCAGGTTCAACGAAGATAGTACCACGATCTTCAACCTGCATAATTCCATAAGTGGAGGCTTTTCCAGATTCCATTGAAACAAGAACCCCTTGACGTCTTCCGCCCACCTGTCCTTGAAGCATTGGCTGATAGCTGTCAAATGTATGATTAATAATTCCATAACCACGTGTCATCGTTAAAAATTCCGTAGTATAACCGATCAAACCGCGTGCTGGAACATTAAAGATTAAACGCACTTGACCTGATCCATTATTAATCATATCAATCATTTCGCCTTTGCGTGCTCCAATTGATTCCATTACTGACCCGGTATGTTCTTCAGGAACATCAATTTGAACACGTTCTACTGGCTCACAACGAACTCCATCAATTTCTTTTACAATTACTTCTGGTTTTGAAACTTGAAGCTCGTAGCCTTCGCGACGCATATTTTCGATTAAAATAGATAAATGGAGCTCACCACGGCCAGAAACAATCCATGCATCCGGTGAATCTGTATTTTCTACCCGTAAGCTTACATCTGTCTGCAATTGAGCACGTAGTCTTTCTTCAATCTTTCTTGAAGTCAAGTACTTACCTTCTCTACCTGCAAATGGGCTGTTGTTAACAACAAAGGTCATTTGTAATGTAGGTTCATCAATTCTTAAGATCGGTAATGCTTCTTGGTGTTCAACCGGACAAACGGTTTCACCAACATTAATGTCCTCCATACCAGAAACTGCAATTAGGTCACCTGCTTTTGCTTCTTCCACTTCTTGACGTTTTAATCCAAAGAAGCCGAAGATTTTGGTAACACGGAATTGCTTAACAGAACCATCCACCTTCATAAGGGCAACCTGCTGTCCTACTTTCATTGTTCCACGGAATACACGTCCGATTCCGATACGACCTACATAATCATTATAATCAAGCAATGCTACTTGGAACTGAAGCGGCTCATCACTATTATCGACTGGTGCCGGGATATGTTCCACAATCGCATCATATAATGACTTCATGTTTTCGTCTTGTTTCTCCGGATCAGTACTTGCCGTACCATTGATCGCAGAGGCATAAACAACTGGGAACTCAAGCTGGTCTTCATTCGCACCAAGCTCAATAAATAAATCTAATACTTCATCAATTACTTCTAATGGACGGGCAAAATCACGGTCAATTTTATTGACAACAACAATTGGGGTTAAGTTTTGTTCTAAAGCCTTCTTTAAGACAAAACGTGTTTGCGGCATACAGCCTTCATAGGCATCAACAACAAGCAGTACTCCATCAACCATCTTCATGATCCGTTCTACTTCGCCGCCGAAGTCAGCATGTCCTGGTGTATCCAAGATGTTAATTCGGGTATCTTTATATTGGATCGCTGTATTTTTGGCAAGGATCGTGATTCCGCGTTCTCTTTCTAAATCATTGGAATCCATTGCACGTTCTTCCACATGCTCATTGGAACGAAATGTTCCCGATTGTTTTAGCAGTTGGTCTACCAACGTTGTTTTACCATGGTCAACGTGGGCAATAATCGCTATATTACGTATATCATTTCTTATATTCAAAAAATTCCACTCCTACCTTTATTCAAGAAATTGTTTTTAATTATAGTTTTTCATATACAACTAAAACATTATACCACAAATAAAGTGGAAACCTGAAATGATTTTATGTAAAATAAAAATAACATAGCAATTCTAATGTGTTTGAAAAGAAAAAGGGGTATGTACAGATGAAACATGTAAAATGGCCTTTACTCATTTATGCGATCCTTGCAGCAGCCAGTATCGTAGGAATCGGAATTGCAATTAGTGAACAAAGTATAATTGGGGGCCTCGGCAGTATTGTGGCTGTGATTGTTATTATGGGAATGGGTTTTAAAACAAAAAGAAAAATGCGTGAAAACGGAGAATTATAAGAAAAGCGCAAGCGCCTTGGTCAGCCCCGACAAGCATAAGTCGCTCAGGGAAAGAAGGCGTTCTTTGCCTTCATTCCCTGAGTGGCTTATGACCTCGAGGGGCTAGGCGCTGGAGCTAGACAATTCTCGAAGTCAAAAACTTTTATACTTTCTTATCTTGTAAAATAAAAGCCTGGGCTACCCCAGGCTTCTATTTTTATAAGATGCAGCGCTACCACTCGCCGCCTTTTAAATAATCATTTAAAATTGTCTGGTGAAGCCCTGGTTTGGCAGCGAATAATGAATTTTTCGAAAGAAAATCAAGTTTTTCCCCTCGTAAATTCGTTACTACTCCTCCAAGTTCTTCTAAAATAACTGCACCCGCTGCAACATCCCACGGTGCAAGACGCATAGAGAAATAAGCATCTACCCTTCCAGTTGCTAAAAATACCAGTTCAAGGGCTGCAGTTCCATAAGACCGCGTCCCCCTGGCTTCTTTTACTAATGGAATCAACAGATTATGGTCAATTCTTTTATTTTCAACAACCCATGTAGCATTTAGGGCAAGAATGGATTCTTTAACTGTAGTTTCTTTAAGCACGGGTATTGGTTTTCCATTTATGTATGCACCTTTTCCACGTATTGCGTGGTATAACTCATCATGGACAACATCATAAATGAGCCCTATTTTACCTATGCCATTCTCATAAACCCCGATCGATATGGCAAAATTCCTTTGCTGGTGAATAAAATTCATCGTACCGTCAATCGGATCGATTAACCAGACGACTCCTTCAAGGCTGTGAAGTTCATCCCCAAAACCCTCTTCGCCCATAATTTTATGCTCCGGATAAACCTCTTTAATATGTTGGATAAAAAATTGCTCAATTTCTCTATCAATATTTGTCACTAAATCATTAGGATTTGATTTCGTTTCAATATTTAATTTTGTCTTAAAGGATAAACGGATTTTCTCTCCTGCTTGTTTAACCCACTGCTTTGCATGGGTATCAATAATTTCCCAATTCATATTCTTCCTCCATTCTTTCTATTATTCAATGTATGTAGTATGAAGCTTGATTATTAATTTGATGTACTTATAGCTTAATCAAATTAGCCTGCCACAGCAACTTTTTACCAAATGATCGTTCAACTAATCACACATCTGCACAATAATAAACGAACTCCCCTTATTCTCATTTGGAGTTCGTTCAAATCAAGCGATAAATTATTTCTCCATGGTTCATTCCAACTTTGTGCTCCTTAGATTATAAATCGATCAAAAAGCCTTTAACCGTAATAATTCCAAGCGGATTTTTTCTAATTTTTGCTTGCACTCTTTCATTTTCTTTTCATTTTTGTCTTCAATTGCCTCAAATAATGTAGCCAATTCATAATCCATTTCTAATCTTAATACAGCTGTTCTTTCTTTTTCAGTCGCTTTTTTTAGGGATGTATTCATTAATTGCTTCACCTAGCAGCGCCCCCTTTCCTTGTTTTTACTAATTTTTCTGATTTTTTGTTTTACTGTATAATATGAACCACCTTGATATGTTGCAACAAATATGTGCACTAACCCAGTCGAGCAACAAACTTCTTCGATTTTCTGTCTTATGCTACAATAATTGACAAACTGTTGTGGAGGTAACTAAATGGATTTCGGCGGATTTACAAATGAGGATTTTAATGTTTTTTTAATAGATGGATTAGAAGCACGAATGGAAGCTTTAAAAAATACGGTTCGACCTAAACTTGAACAACTAGGGGAATACTTTGCACCTACATTATCTGCCCTGACAGGAGATGAAATGTTCGTCCATGTTGCCAAACATGCTAGACGGACGATAAACCCTCCTAAGGATACATGGGTAGCTTTTGCTAGTAATCCCCGTGGCTATAAAATGCTCCCCCATTTCCAAATTGGATTATGGAATACACATTTATTTGTTTGGTTTGCAGTCATTTATGAAGCACCACAAAAAGAAATGATCGGTGAACGCTATATCAAAAAAGCAGCAAAAATATACAAGGAAATTCCAAAAGAGTTTTCATGGTCTTTAGACCATACCAAGCCTGATACCATTAAACATCAAAAGATAACAAAAGCTGATTTATCAGCTCAATTCGAACGATTAAAGACCGTTAAAAAGGCTGAATTATTATGTGGTTACACGATAGATAGAGATCAAGTAATTGGATTAAGTGCTGATGGATTATTAACGCAAATTGAGGATGTATTTAATAAAGTTGCACCTCTTTATAAAATTGCTTTAAATATAAAATAAATAAAGAAAACTCCCGCATGTTTAGATGGGAGTTTTCTTTGTTATTTCATGATAATTTTCTCTCCAGCGGAGGCCTCTTTTGCTTTTTTAATGGTTCGATACGAAGAATAACCGCTTATTTCTTCGAATTCACCACAAAGCGTTTTCTCCTCTGCTTTGCTTGGAACAATTTCTTTGAACCGACGATATGCTTTCATAACCTCATCTCGTTCAATCCCTTTTTCATATGCACTCTCAATTGCTTCAAAAAATTTTATTACATCGACGATTTCTTCCGTTGACCAATTATAATCAATGGGATATTGATATTCCATACACTCACCTGCTTCTCTATGTTAATGTGTATAATACCTCTATTTTCCCCATTTTGCACGAATTTGTTCCGCCTCTTTCTTCATCCGATTAAAGAGCTCAGCAACCGTAGGCACATCCTTAATCATCCCCATAACATGACCTGCCCAAGCAAACCCTTCAGCGGTTTCACCATCATATATGTACCGTTTATTGGCATCTCCACTAATAAAACTTTTGAGCTGCTCATAATCCCCATTCTTCCGTTCGATTTCAAGGATTTTTTCTGTCCAGCTATTGGCAATGGCTCTTCCTGGTGCTCCCAGTGTTCTTTTGATGACCACAGTATCACTTTCCGTTCCCTCAACTAAGCTTCGTTTATAAGCTTCATGCGCGTGAACACAGTCCTTGGTCGCGATAAACCGTGTTCCCATCTCAATTCCCTCAGCGCCTAAACTAAGGGCTGCCATTAGTCCCCTTCCATCCCCTATTCCTCCTGAAGCAATGACAGGGATGGACACAGAGTCCACTACTTGAGGGATTAAGACAAGTGTACCGATATCGTCTCTGCCAAGATGTCCGCCGCCTTCCTGGCCGACCACCATCACTGCATCGGCACCTAACTCTTCTGCTTTTATAGCCTGTCTTCTTGCTGCTACAAGCACGAGAGTTTTGATGTTTGTCCCCTTTAGTTGTTCAAAAATAGGAGCAGGATTTCCACCAGTCATAGATACAACAGGTACTTCCTCTTCAATTGCAACCTGTAAGAAATCTGCAAATGACCTTCCGTGCTGACCAATGGCAAAATTAACACCAAATGGTTTATTGGTTAATTGCTTTACTTTTTTAATCTCTTCCCTTAACAATTCAGGATTAGGCAGAGACATGGCCGTAATTTGTCCAAGCCCTCCTGCGTTTGAAACAGCAGCCGCTAAGTCTGAATAAGCTAAATAAGCTAACCCCCCTTGGATAACCGGAAACTCAATGTTTAACAAATCAGTAATTCGTGTATGCCAATTCAATTAAAACCCTCCTTCTAGTTAATAAATTGTTAATTCGTCTTAAAAGGTTAATTTTCCTTTCTTTATGAGAAACTAACTATAGTTAAAATAGGTAAAGTTAAATTTAAATCCTTTAAAATACTATGAAATAATGCTATAATTTCCTTTGTTTTATGTCGAATATAGACGAATAATCTGAGTATTTTTTATAAAGAGGTGTATTTACCATTGTCACAAGAACAAACACCGTTATTTAGCGGTTTAGTAGCACATGCGAAAAGAAACCCAATTCAATTCCACATTCCCGGCCATAAAAAAGGCGCTGGAATGGATACAGAATTCCGCCAATTTATTGGTGATAATGCCTTGTCCATAGACTTAATTAATATCGGTCCTCTTGATGATTTACATCAGCCAAAAGGAATCATTAAACAAGCTCAAGATTTAGCTGCAGAAGCTTTTGGAGCCGATCGAACTTTTTTTTCCGTGCAGGGAACCAGCGGTGCTATTATTGCCATGATTATGGCGGTATGCGGACCTGATGATAAAATTATTGTCCCTAGAAATGTTCATAAATCCATCATGTCTGCAATTGTTTTTTCTGGAGCAATTCCAGTTTTTATTCACCCGGAAATTGATAAAGAATTAGGAATCTCACACGGAATTACCACCGATTCAGTTGAAAGAGCCTTAAAACAGCACCCAGATGCGAAAGCCATTTTGGTCATTAACCCAACCTACTTCGGTATTTCTGCAGACCTAAAGAAAATTGTTGAAATTGCTCATTCCTATCATGTTCCCGTTTTGGTCGATGAAGCACATGGTGTCCATATACATTTCCATGATCAGCTGCCACTATCAGCTATGCAGGCAGGGGCAGATATGGCAGCGACAAGTGTTCATAAATTGGGTGGATCCATGACCCAGAGCTCCATTCTTAATGTAAGAGAAGGACTTGTTTCGGCAAAGCATGTGCAATCGATTTTAAGCATGCTTACAACTACTTCTACATCCTATTTACTGCTAGCTTCACTAGATGTAGCACGTAAACAACTGGCAACAAAGGGCAAACAGTTAATTGATAAAACCATTAAGTTATCTCAATCGATTCGGAAGAGAATTAATGAAATCGACCACATCCATTGCGTTGGTGAAGAGATACTAGGATCTAAAGCTACTTTTGATTATGATCCGACGAAACTCATTATTTCAGTTAAAGATTTAGGCTTAACTGGTTATGAAGTAGAAAAATGGTTAAGAGAAAAACATAATATTGAGGTTGAATTATCAGACCTTTATAACATCCTTTGTATTGTTTCACTAGGAGATACAGAGACAGAAGCTGACATTTTAGTTAATGCCTTAAATGAGCTTGCAGTCGAATGTGAGCATCGTGTTGGGCAAATTGAACCTATCGAAGTTCTCCTTCCTGAAATTCCGGTCCTTGCGCTTACACCAAGAGATGCATTTTATTCAGAAACAGAGGTTGTTCCTTTTGAAGAATCAGAAGGCCGAATTATCGCAGAGTTTGTAATGGTGTACCCGCCTGGTATTCCAATCTTCATTCCAGGTGAAATTATCACTAAGGAAAATCTGCACTATATACGTAAAAACCTTGAAGTCGGTTTACCTGTTCAAGGTCCTGAAGATGATGAAATTAAAACAATTCGTGTCATAAAAGAATATAAAGCTATCCAATAAAAAGTCAAAAAAAATAGGATTCCCAAGTGGAATCCTTTTTTATTTTAGCGTATTATACTTCTTCGTCATGTTTGTGTTCATCGCAGCAATTGCATTTAGAATAGAGCACGGTTACTTTTTCATCTTCAAAATGATCAATAGTAGAATTACATGTTTGGCATACAAGAGTACCCATTTGTTCCATCCCCTTTTCTTTTGAATGATCATAAATTTGAAACGCTTTCTAATATCCTTAATTCAATAATAATATATCACATTAAACATTTCAAGCCTAAATTGTATGTCACATTAAAAAATATTAGTTAAAAATAAACCTATTTTAGGTATTATCTAGATCTTAATAAAATATATAGAATAGTTCGCTATTTATTTAATGTTTAATGTTGTCAGAGCTTTTTAATCAGTGCTAGAATAGAATTGCAAAAACTTGGACGAAAAAGGGGGAATGGTGATGGCTGTAAATGCATTTATTAAACTCGTGCCCTCATCTGGTAAACAATCAATCACAATCGAAGAAGTAAAAGAATTATTTCATTATTATAAAAATATAACAGCAAAAACAGGTGACCAATTAAACTGGCAGTACGGGGAATCAGCATTTCCATATGATATAAAAGAAACAGAATCAAGTAAGGGAAAGGCATTTTATTTGCATTCTGACCACGAACGCTACAATGCCATTTTAATTGGTGTTGATAAGGAAACTGTAAAAGAGGAAGATGGCACAGAAAGAGTGCAGCAATACATACAAGTAACATTACCGGAACAATCGACACATGGAGATAAAGGAAAGGCGAATGAATTCTGCAAATTCCTTGCCAAAAAACTACAAGGAGAACTTCACCTCTTTAATGACAGAGTCATGTACTATTATCCAAGAAAATAAGACTGAAAAAGACTCCAACTCTCGGGCGGGGTCTTTTTAGTGTACAAAAAGAGCCAGAGTATAATGGATAGATGTATATATCACCAGGCTTAGGGCTGTAATAAACAGTGTTTTTCTCACTGATTTGGTCACATAGTTACCTAGCATTAATGCCAGGTAAAAAAACACAAAAAACATCATTACCTTATAAATGAGTTGATCGTGCTTTGAAAGCCATTCAATGAGTGTATAACCGCTCCAAATAATAAATTGTAATATAATCACGAGATAGACCTTCATTTTTATCACCACGCAAAAGACATTGATCTTTTAGTTAAGAACAAAGACATTGGCTAGTGTTTTAAATATATGTTCCATTTTAAGCAGTTAGAGATAATTATTGAATTCTTTTAGAGTCTCTCCTCCTAATTAAAGATTTAATACTAGATAAATTCGCTACTAATGAATAAAGTCCTTTCCCATTTCGGGAAAGGACTTCACTAATATTATAATTTATATCAAGGTCTTTCGGAATTTTCCAGGCTATACGCCGCTGACCAGGTCGTATGCACTTTTCCTATTACTTAATAATATGAATTGGAGTTCCAAGAACCACTTCAGCAGCTTCCATGGTAATTTCTCCAAGAGTTGGGTGAGCATGGATAGTAAGTGCTAAATCTTCTGCTGTCATACCAGTTTCAATTGCTAATCCTAATTCAGCAATCATATCTGAAGCACTCGCCCCAGCTATTTGAGCACCAATAACTACTCCATCTTCTGCGCGAGTGATTAATTTCATAAATCCTTCGCTGCTATCAAGAGATAACGCACGGCCATTTGCAGCAAATGGGAATTTCGCCGCTTTGACCTTAATGCCTTCTTCTTTAGCTTGAGCCTCTGTATATCCAACAGAAGCTAATTCTGGGTCAGAGAATACAACTGCAGGAATGCCTAAGTAATCAATTTCTGATGGATGTCCAGCAATTGCTTCTGCCGCAATTTTCGCTTCATAAGAAGCTTTATGTGCTAATTGAGGACCTGCAACAACATCACCAATTGCATAAATATTGCTGATATTTGTACGACATTGCTTGTCAATTTCAATTAATCCACGTTCGCTTAAATTAATGCCAACCTGCTCTAAGCCCATTTCATCCGTGTTTGGACGGCGTCCAACCATGACGAATACATAGTCAGCTTCAATTTGCTTCGCTTCACCTTTTACTTCAAATTTTACTACTACACCATTTTCAGTTTCTTCTACACCCTTAGCAAATGCATTTGTATAGAATTCTGCGCCTCTTTTTTGCATTGTGCGCTTAACTAGTGAAGCCATCTGCTTATCAAATACACCAAGACCTAAAATCTCGTCAGCACCTTCTAAGATGGTCACTTGGCTGCCAAAGTTTGCATATGCACCGCCAAGTTCAATCCCAATAACACCGCCGCCAATAACAACGATTTTTTCAGGGATTTCATTTAAATTAAGGGCACCTGTTGAATTTAGAACGCGTTTAGAATATTTAAAAGCTGGCAATTCAATTGGACGAGAACCAGTTGCAATAATTGCATTTTTAAATGTATAAGTCTGAGCGGAATTTTCATCCATTACACGTAAAGTATTGGCATCAACAAAATATGCTTCCCCACGCGCAATGTTAACTTTATTTCCTTTTAAAAGTCCTTCAACACCGCCAGTTAATTTTTTAACGATTCCTGATTTGAATTCTTGAACCTTAGAAAAATCAACTTTTACGTTTTCAGCAGTAATACCGAATGATTCTGAATGTACCGCTGTTTCATAACGATGTCCTGCAGCAATCAATGCTTTAGATGGAATACAGCCCACATTTAAACATACGCCGCCTACATATTCCTTTTCAACAATCGTTACTTTTTGTCCTAACTGAGCGGCACGGATCGCTGCTACATATCCTCCAGGGCCCGCACCGATAACTATAGTATCTGTTTCAATTGGGAAATCTCCAACTACCATTTTCTTACGCCTCCATTAACAATAGTTCTGGATCGTTTAATAAACGTTTAATATGATTCATTGCATTTTGCGCAGTCGCACCATCGATCATACGGTGATCAAAACTTAAAGATAAAGCTAATACAGGTGCAGCTACAATTTCACCATTGCGAACGATTGGCTTTTCAGCAATACGGCCTACACCCAAGATAGCTACTTCCGGATGGTTAATTACTGGAGTAAACCATTGGCCGCCTGCAGATCCAATGTTAGAAATTGTGCAAGATGCACCTTTCATTTCATTTGGAGCAAGTTTACCATCACGAGCTTTACCAGCTAATTCGTTAATTTCATTCGAAATAGTAAATACAGATTTACGGTCAGCATCTTTTACAACCGGAACTAAAAGACCTTTTTCTGTATCAGCAGCGATACCAATGTTGTAATAATGCTTATGAATAATTTCACTTGTCGCATCGTCAAGAGATGTATTTAGTACTGGGAACTCTCTTAATGCACTGGTTAATGCTTTTACGATATATGGTAAGAAGGTAAGCTTGATACCTTTTGCAGCTGCAACTTCTTTGAACTTTTTACGGTGTGCCACAAGCTTAGCTACATCGATCTCATCCATTAATGTAACGTGTGGAGCAGTGTGCTTAGAGTTAACCATTGCTTTTGCAATTGCCTTGCGGATACCGCTCATTTTTTCACGTGTTTCAGGATATTCACCTTGTGGAATTGGAGCAGCAGCTTTTGGTGCTTCTGTCTTAGCTTCTTCTGCAGCAGTTGCTGTTACATCTGCAGCAGGAGCAGCTGCACCGCCGCTTAAGAACGCATCAATATCAGTCTTTAGAACACGGCCGTTTTCTCCAGAACCTGTTACTAAACGAATTTCTACACCTTTTTCACGAGCATATTTACGGACAGAAGGCATAGCAATTACACGACGATTAGGATCTGCCTCAGCTTGTGGAGCCGCGGCTGCTGGAGCTGCATTCTCTTGTGCTGGTGCTGCAGCAGGAGCCTCAGCTTGCTTAGGAGCTTCCTCAGCATGATCATCACCTTTAAATTGTAGGTTTTCGTATCCTGGCGCATCAAAAGTAACTAGAACTTGCCCAACTGTTGCAACAGTTCCTTCTCCAACAAGCACTTCTTGAACAGTACCCTCTACTGGGGATGGAATTTCAACTACCGCTTTATCATTTTGAATTTCACATAGGACATCATCTTCTTGGACTTTATCACCTGGTTTAACAAACCATTTGACGATTTCACCTTCGTGAATACCTTCACCGATATCAGGCATTTTAAATTGGAATGACACAGAGATTCATCTCCTATTTTTCATATATTTTTAGGAATCTTAAGTAAGCATTGGGAAAAGAATGTCTTTTCCCAAATGTAATGATTTTCTACAACAATCTTACAAAAGCGTTTATTAGAAAGTTAATACTTTTTTAGCAGTCTCAATAACATCTTTATAGTTAGGAAGCCATACTGATTCAGCTTGTGGGAACGGGAATACAGTATCTGGAGCAGCAACGCGTAATACAGGAGCTTCCAAGCTTAAAATAGCACGATCGTTAATTTCTGCAACAACATGTGCTGCGACACCAGCTTGTTTTTGTGCTTCTTGAACAACAATTGCACGGCCAGTTTTTTCAACAGATGAAACAATTGTCTCAATATCAATTGGACTTACAGTACGTAAATCAATAACTTCTGCAGAATAACCTTCTTTTTCTAGCTCTTCCGCAGCTTTTAATGACTCATGGACCATTGCACCGTAAGTAATAATGGATACATCAGTACCTTCGCGTTTCACTTCAGCTTTTCCTAGTGGAATGGTATATTCCTCTTCAGGAACTTCTTGACGGAATGAACGGTATAATTTCATATGCTCAAGAAAAATAACAGGGTCATTGTCACGGATGGCCGAAATAAGCAGACCTTTTGCATCATAAGGAGTTGCTGGAATAACAACCTTGACGCCAGGAGTTTGAGCCATAAGTCCTTCTAAGCTGTCCGCGTGCATATCAGGAGTATGTACGCCTCCGCCAAATGGTGAGCGAATTGTTACAGGAGCACTATATCTTCCTCCTGAACGATAGCGTTGACGAGCTAATTGACCTGCAATGGAGTCCATTACTTCAAATACAAAGCCAAAAAATTGGATTTCTGGAACTGGACGGAATCCTTGTAAGGTTAGACCTACTGCTAAACCACCGATTCCTGATTCAGCTAGGGGCGTGTCAAATACACGGTCTTCGCCAAATTCCTGGTGCAGCCCTTCAGTTGCACGGAATACACCACCGTTTACGCCTACGTCTTCACCGAAAACTAACACATTCGGATCATTACGTAATTCCGTACGTAATGCATCTGTAATTGCTTGAATCATTGTCATTTGAGCCATGGCTTACTTCGACTCCTTTTCTTTATATATTTCATATTGTTCTTTTAAGGTTTGCGGCATTTCTTCATACATAATAGACATTAAATCTGTCACCTTTTGTTTTGGTGCAGCATCAGCTTGTTTAAGCGCTTCTTTGATCTCTTCTTTTGCTTGTTCAATCACTTCAGTTTCTTTTTCTTCACTCCATAGTCCTTTGTTTTCAAGGAACTTACGGAAACGTACAAGTGGATCTTTCTTTTCCCACTCATTATCAAGATCTGCTGTACGGTAACGAGTTGGGTCATCCCCAGCCATGGTATGTGGACCATAACGGTACGTTAATGTTTCAATAAGAGTAGGACCCTCGCCATTAATTGCACGCTCACGAGCTTCGCGAGTTGCAGCATAAACCGCTAACGGATCCATACCGTCTACGACGATTCCAGGGATACCTGCTGCAACAGCCTTTTGTGCTAATGTTTTAGCCGCAGTTTGCTTTTCACGTGGTGTTGAAATGGCAAACTGGTTATTTTGGATAACAAAGATAGCTGGTGCTTTATATGCACCTGCAAAGTTGATACCTTCATAGAAATCGCCTTGAGATGTTCCACCGTCACCTGTATAAGTAATGGCAACAGCCTTAGTTCCACGTTTCTTGAATCCAAGTGCAACCCCAGCAGTTTGAACATACTGAGCCCCAATGATGATTTGTGGGTGAAGAACGTTAACACCTTCAGGAATATTCATACCTTGAAAATGTCCTCTAGACCATAAAAACGCTTGTGATAATGGTAATCCGTGCCAAACAATTTGCGGTACATCACGGTAACCAGGCAAGATAAAATCTTCAGTTTCAAGCGCGAATTGAGAGGCAAGCTGGGACGCTTCTTGTCCTGCTGTTGGCGCATAGAAACCTAATCTTCCTTGACGGTTTAAAGAAATTGAGCGCTGGTCTAGAATTCTCGTGTATACCATCCGGCGCATTAATTCTTGAAGCTGTTCATCAGTCAAGTTAGGCATTGCTGCTTCGTTGACAACCTCACCTTGTTCATTAAGGATTTGAAGCGTTTGAAATTGTTCTTCTACAGCTTCGAGTGCTTTCTTGGCATCAAGCTGGGCGTTCTTAAGTTTAGAAGCCATTGTGTCATCTCTTCCTTTCTATTTAGGGCCTATTTTTAAAAAATAAAATCCACTATTTTAGATTACCCAAAAATTGCGATTAAACATTATTTGAAAGCAACTTGTCATTGGTTCATCTATTTTGATATTACATAAGTTTCGAGGCCTGGATATGGTTAGATACATACTATGAACTAGTGTCTCACAGAAAATATAAGATAAAACGAAAAGTTCGGTCTATAAATATTTTATTCTGTATCACTATTTTATGTAACATCATTAGTACAACTTTTATCACACTTATGAGTGTACAACTTTTGCTTTATGTCGTCAAATACTAAGTTTTATTATTTTTCATTAAATAACAGTTTTTTTAAAAGCTATCTTGAAATAAAACTGTATTACTCGATAAGCCAATCTGTTATATACAATGTCACATTTTAGACACTTGTTATAATATAGAAAAAATCGACTGTAGGTCAGCCGATTTTGGGATAATCTCCTTTACTTTGTCTTTATTCCTGCCTTTTTATAAAATAAAAGTTTTTTTTCATTATATTGTTCGGTATATTTATTAAACTGTTCATTTGTGGCATATACGTTTTTATAAGAATCATTTAGCTTATTAATTTGAGCTTCTAGATCTTCTAGGGGCAGATTTTTATTTTTAAACATTTGATATAATTCTTTATCATATTGAAGAGACTCAGAGTATTTCTTATACAATTCTCTATGTGCCTCATATCTTTTCATCATAATATCATAAAGATCATTTGCAGTTTCCTTAAGTTCGGGATCATCTAATTGATCTTTAAGGTCAGCCACTTTAGCAAATTCCTGTTCAGATTCTTTAAGGCTTGTTGTTTCTTTCTCAAAAAGTTCTTTTCGTTTATCAGCTAAGTCAAGAGCTTCATCTGAAAGTTTAACAATCTGATCGTATTCTTTCATTCCTTGTTTAATAATTTGATCATATAGTTCTTTTTCCTGTTTTTCTAATGTAACTAATGGTTCTTGCTGTTCTTCAAATACCTTTTCCTTATTAACAACATTTTCTAAGACATTATACATTTTATCGACAGGGGTCTTTTTTTCTGTACATCCTGATAAAATAAAAATAATAACGGTAACAAATATGAGGATGCTACTTTTTCCTTTGAATAACAATTTCTAACCTCCTTACTGTGCAATTCCTACTATATCTGTATAAAGTTTATTTGACAATATCCAACTGTTCAAAAGACAGATAGAAATCATAATGTAAACAATTATTAACATTTTGGCTTTTGTTTGATAGACTAATGCTGGTGACTAACTTTATGGAACTTTAGGAGTGAATGTTCATGCTAACAATGGAGAATATCATTCGGGACGGGCATCCTACCCTTCGAAAAGTGGCAGTAGAGGTATCCTTGCCGCCATCCGAAGAAGATAAACAAATTTTAGCCAGTCTTTTAGAATACGTAATAAACAGCCAAAACAGCGAAATTGCCGCGAAATATAGCCTGCGTCCTGGGATTGGATTAGCTGCTCCGCAAATAAATGTGTCAAAGAGAATGATTGCTGTTCATCTTATCGACGATAAAGGAACTTTATACAGCTACGCCTTATTTAACCCCAAAATCGTCAGTCATTCGGTCGAAAAAGCCTACCTTCAATCCGGTGAGGGCTGCCTATCAGTTGATGAGGCCATTCCTGGATATGTACCAAGGTATGCAAGGATTACTGTAAAAGGAGTGACACTTGAAGGAGAGGAAGTCAAACTTCGTCTGAAAGGTCTGCCAGCAATCTGCTTTCAGCATGAAATTGATCACTTAAATGGAATCATGTTTTATGACTATATCGATAAAAAGGATCCTTTCAAACCGGTCGAAGGAGCAGCCGTTATTGAAAGATAAGACACTGGCCTTTTTGGAGGCCGGTGTTTTTTGTTCATTTTTATTCCATCTTATACCATGAAAGATTACCTATTTTCCTCATATAATAATAGTAAAAAAATATCTACAGTAAAAAAATTTCAATTATCTGCCATTGCTTGCTTTACTTTGGACAAGGTTCGTATAAAATAAAGGTAAGGAGATGATCCACTATGTTAAAGAAGCTCAGGAAAAAGCTTTTAAAACAGTGGAACGATTTACTTAGAAAAAAATCCATTGCCTAATTTTTTAGAGGGCCCTTCAACCTTGCGAAGGGCTCCTTCATTATTGTACATTGTAGTAATATGATTTAGATTTACATACTTTTCATATATAGTCCACGGAGTCTCCAAAGAAAATAAATGAAAAAGATGAAAATATTTTATATAATAGAAAAAGTTATGATTCAGTAAGGAGCGAATTTGTCATGATATTTAAAGTTTATTATCAAGAGAGATTGACAGAAGTACCAGTAAGAGAGAACACTAAAACAATTTTTGTTGAAGGTGAATCAGTAAGAGATGTCCGAAAAAAAATCGCCGATCGCGGTTTTAATGTTGAACATGTACAAGAAGTTACAGGTGCTTATTTAGAATACGAACAACAAAATGAAGACTTTAAAGTATTGGAGATTGGATAATTTATGAAATTTGTAAAAAATGATCAAACTGCTGTTTTTGCCTTGGGCGGTTTAGGTGAAATAGGCAAAAATACGTATGCAGTTCAGTTCCAAGATGAGATTATATTAATCGATGCCGGTATAAAATTCCCGGAGGATGAATTATTAGGAATCGATTATGTTATCCCAGATTACACCTATCTGGTTAAAAACGAAGAAAAAATTAAAGGATTATTTGTAACCCACGGACACGAAGACCACATTGGCGGAATCCCCTATTTACTTCGTGAAATAAATATTCCGATATACGGCGGCAAACTTGCCCTTGGGTTAATCAAAAATAAATTAGAAGAGCACGGATTATTACGAAATGCTAAGCTGATTGAAATTAAAGAAGATGATATCATTAAGTTCCGCAAAACATCCGTAACGTTTTTCCGTACCACCCACAGCATTCCTGATTCCTATGGTATTGTCGTAAAAACCCCTCCAGGACAAGTCGTCCATACAGGTGATTTTAAATTTGATTTTACCCCGGTAGGTGAACCAGCTAATTTAACCAAAATGGCTGAAATAGGCAAAGAAGGGGTTCTATGCTTATTATCGGATAGTACCAATAGTGAAATCCCTGATTTTACAATGTCTGAACGCCGTGTGGGTGAAAGTATCGATGATATTTTTAGAAAAGTGGATGGCCGGATTATTTTTGCAACTTTCGCATCGAATATTCACAGACTACAACAAGTAGTAGAAGCTGCAGTTGTGAACGGAAGAAAGGTTGCTGTGTTTGGTCGGAGCATGGAAGCGGCCATTAATATTGGGTTAGAGTTGGGCTATATAATTGCCCCTAAAGAGACATTTATTGAAGCAAATCAAATAAACAGATTGCCTGCAGATAAAGTGACAATTCTATGTACAGGCAGTCAGGGCGAACCAATGGCTGCCCTATCGAGGATTGCCAATGGCACCCACAGACAAATTCAAATTATTCCTGGTGACACTGTGGTCTTCTCATCCTCTCCTATTCCAGGGAATACCATTAGCGTAAGCAGGACCATTAATATGTTGTTCCGAGCTGGGGCAGAAGTGATCCATGGTAAGTTAAGCAACATCCATACTTCCGGACACGGTGGACAACAGGAACAAAAATTAATGCTCCGCTTAATTAAACCTAAGTTCTTTATGCCAATTCACGGTGAATATCGGATGCAAAAAATGCATGCCAAACTCGCTGTTGATTGCGGCGTTGAGGAAGAGAATTGCTTCATTATGGATAATGGTGAAGTTCTCGCGCTATCTGATAACACTGCACAGGTTGCTGGAAAAATCCCATCCGGTTCCGTCTATATCGACGGCAGCGGTGTAGGAGACATCGGAAATATTGTTTTAAGAGACCGCCGTATTCTTTCTGAAGAAGGCTTAGTGGTTGTTGTAGTGAGTATTAATATGAAAGAATTTAAAATAGCATCGGGTCCGGACCTCATTTCCCGGGGGTTTGTTTACATGAGGGAATCCGGTGATTTAATAAATGATGCTCAGAACCTGATCACTAAACACTTAAATAAAGTAATGGAACGGAAGACAAGCCAATGGTCTGAAATTAAGAATGAAATAACAGATACACTCGCACCTTTCCTTTACGAAAAAACAAAACGCAGACCGATGATTTTACCAATCATAATGGAAGTATAAGAAAAAGCGGAAGAGCCATGGCCCTTCCGCTTTTCGTTATTGTCTAGCTTCGGCCCTAGGAAAAAATGAACTACTTTTTTCCATGTTCAAGGCGCCTCCGCTTTTCTTTATTCTAAAACTTTTTTCTCAAACCGATCAATATCAAGATCATTTCCAATGACTATTAATACATCATTAGTTTGTATGGTTTCTTTTGCTTGTGGGGAAACAATAATTTCTTCTCCTCTTTTTATCGCAACAATATTTAAACCGTATTTCTTACGGATATCTAAATCCATAATAGTGTTACCCGAGAGCTTCCTATTTGCAGCAATCTCGACAATACTATGTTCTGCAGATAGTTCAAGATAATCAAGCACACTATTAGATGCTATATTGTTCGCTATCCGTTTTCCCATATCTCTTTCAGGATGAACGACTTGATCCGCCCCAATTTTCCGTAGTACTTTTCCATGATAATCATTTTGTGCTTTAGCGGTAATCCTCGCTACCCCTAGTTCTTTTAAAATAAGGGTGGTTAAGATACTTGCCTGTATGTCATCACCAATGGCGACGATCACATGGTCGAAATTACGAATACCTAAACTTTTCAGGACATTTTCATCGGTTGTATCACCGACTACTGCATGTGAAGCAATCATGCTATATTGATTTACTCGCTCTTCATTGATATCAATACCTAGTACTTCCATTCCTTCTTCACTTAATGTTTGGCATATGCTCCCGCCAAACCGACCAAGTCCAATTACTGCAAAACTCTTTTTCATGTAGCAAAACTCCCCTGTTTGTTCAAGTTAGTAAACTCTATAAAAACACGTTAAAACCCTTACTCCCGTTTGTTCTGCCTTTTTTTCTTATTATAATATAGATATACAAGAAAGCCTAATAGGATGAAAATGATCAAAATTGGCAGGTTCCCTAAAATAAAAACAACTAACCCAGAAAGTGCAGCCAATATTAGATTAGTACTGTTCATAAATTGTTTTTTTGTTTTTTCCCATGTATTTAATTGATCCTTTTCAAGTTCAGGTACTACCACTTTCGTTTCATACAGGGTGATGCTCACTGTCGATAAGGACGTCTGATTTTCTAAATATTTCATTCTTCCTTCAATAACTTCTATTTCCTCTTGAACAGACGCTAAGTCCGCAGAAATCTTTAGTAAATCCTCTGTTTTAGCTGCATTTTTCATAAAGCTATGGAGTCGCTCTTCAACAGCCCTTTTGGACTTCAACCGCGATTCGAGATCGACATATTCCTCAGTTACGTCTTGCCCGTTAATATTCCTCTTCAGCACCTCGGCCGCCTGCCCCTCGGCATCATTTAAAAATTCCTGAAAATGAGCTTGTGGGATTCTTAATTTCATACTGCCGCTTACTTGTTCAGTCCCATCTTTAGTAACACTTGATTCTGCTATATATCCTCCGTATTTTTTAGCTTTTTCTTCTAGGTTTTGCACAGTATGCTCAAAATTTTTTACACGAAGCTCAAGTTCCGCCTGATAAATGACCATCTGGTTGTTAGCCTGAGCTTTTGCTGTATCTATAAATTTTTCCGATTTAGGTAGCTCAGTTGAGGTCAATGACTTTTCACTTTTTCCAGACTCCGCTGAGTCCATTACTCCTTTATCCGAACTCATTTTTGCACTTTCATTTTTACTAGCTGAACTGCAACCGGCCATTCCGAATAACATAACCATTAACAAAATCGATAATGCCTTTTTAGACAATCCCATTTGCTTGCCCCCTCTTATTTCTATTTAAAAATACCGACGTTTATTTAAAGAGAAGGTTTCATGATTATCGTATATAAAAAAAGAACTGTTCTTGATGTGAACAGCTCTTCTCATAAAGTTTATTCTGTTTTTTCCATTTCATCCAGTACCCGATTAACACGCTTTTCAAGCATTTTCATTCCGCTTCCGCCTGCTTGGAAATGGCGGAGCTTGCCTTCACGGTCAAAAACATAGTATGCTGGAACATATTGATTCTCAAATGCTTCTGTTAATTTATGTTCACTATCAACAAAAATCGGCTGAGTAATTCCATGCTCAGCAGCCACTTTTTTAATTTCCTCAAGGTTTAAATCGTCTTCTGAACGAGGCATATGAACAGCGACTACATTTAATTTCTCTTTATAATCATCTCGGAATTGATTCACTTGAGGCATTGCCTCCTTACATAAATGGCAGCTAATAGACCAGAAATGAATTAAAGTTGGTTTCTCACCGACTAGCTCGTTTTTCGTAACCTGGCTGTTTAACCATTCTGTTGCCCCAGTTAATTCCGGCATTTCATCTCGTAACTTCATGACTAACCCCCCTGTTTAAAAAAGACCTAACGCATCATGTTAGGTCTATCCTTTGTTAATTAAACATTCAATGTAGCTTGTCCTGGCTTCCAGTTGGCAGGGCAAAGACCACCTGTTTGTAAGGCTTGAAGGACACGTAATGTTTCATCTACATCTCGGCCGATGTTGTTATGGTTCACAACTGAATATTTTAATTCACCTTCTGGATCGATGATAAATAGACCACGAAGAGCAACACCTTCTTCTTCAATTAACACACCATAATCACGTGCAACTACATGATTAGTGTCAGCAGCTAATGAATAATTTAATTGGCCAAGACCATTATTTTTACGGTCTGTGTTAATCCATGCAAGATGTGTATGAATCGTGTCAGTAGAAGCCCCTACCACAACTGCATCTAGGTCTTCAAACTCTTCAAACCGGTCAGACATTGCAGTGATTTCAGTTGGACAAACAAAAGTAAAGTCCATCGGATAGAAGAACAAAACTGTCCATTTATCGTTTTTCATGTTTTCTTCAAGGCTGACTTTTCCAAATTCTTTGTTTGGTAATACAGCCTCCATTTCAAAGCGTGGTGCTTGTTTACCCACCATACGTTCTGGCATTAGAATCCCTCCAAAAAGATTATTTAAATGAGTTTTCGAATAGCAAGACATTATTGCTAACCTTTTTCAATTCTCATTTTCGGACATCCCTGCATTTGAACCAATATTAAATTATAATTAATTAAAATAGGTACTTACTATTAATTATAATCTAAAATTCCCTTTAGTCAGTTTTTCCTATTTCCACAAGAATAAACGACAATATGTATCATAATTCCTGATTAACTTTAACATAATTAACCATTTAAACAAAGGAATATGACTTTCCAGTCAGCCTTTATTAATTGCCTTTAAACGAAATATAACTAGTTAAAACCCTTACAGCTACATCAATAGCCGTTTCATTTGGATTAAGTTTAGCATGATGAAGTCCAAACGGTGAATCTACGCCCAGCCAAAACATTAATCCAGGTATTTCTTTGAGCATATATCCAAAATCCTCACCCGTCATAGCCTCCCGACATTCTACTACTGTTACATCGGTTTTATTTCTAATATAATCAATAAATTCCCTTGTAACAGATTCAGTATTGTAAACTTGATGATACATTGCTCCATAGTCTATTACCGTCTCACACTCATACCCCGTTTCAATCCCTTTAACAAGCGCTTCGATTCGATGCTTCACTTTTTTCATAGCTTCAGGTGATAATGTTCGGATGGTTCCCTCAAGTCTTGCCTTCTCGGCAATAATATTTTGTACTGTACCACCAGTTATTTTTCCAATCGTTATTACGGCACTATCTAATGGATCAACATTTCTAGAAATAACCGTTTGTAGCTGGTTAACAAGAGAACAGGCAGCAATTACCATATCATTGGTTTGATGCGGGTAGGCAGCGTGCCCGCCTTTCCCCTTTAGATCTATAAACAATTCAGATGTATTAGCAAATAATAAACCTTCTTTTAGAGCAATGGTTCCAACAGGATATTCAGGTGCAATATGAAGGGCAAATATTAAATCGGGCATCCATTCTTGCATTTCTTCCGATTTTAACATTGGTTCTGCTCCACCAGGTCCTTCTTCGGCTGGTTGAAACACAAACAGAAGATTATCATTAATAGGATTATGGATGAAGTAAGACAGAACCCCTAAAGCAATCGTCATATGGAAATCATGGCCGCAGGCATGCATCCTTGCTTCGTGTGAAGAGGAAAAGGCTAAACCCGTTTCTTCGGTAATGGGCAGACCATCAATGTCTGTTCTATATCCAATTGTTTTTGAGGGATTTAGTCCATGAACCTTTATTAGTAATCCCGTTTTCCACTTTTTCATAGAAATTCGTTCTTGTGGGAATGAATCTATAATTGATATTAGATAGTTTTGAGTTTTAAATTCTTGAAAACCAAGTTCCGGAATTTGATGTAAATCCCTGCGTATTTCGATTAATGATTTCATTTAGATATCACCCTTTCTATCCCTATAAAAGAAGCGTGGATTAAAGTCCACGCTTTCACGATCAAAAACCATTCTTATGCTTGTCCGCCTATAATTGACGAAGCTCTTGCATGATTTCTGTTTTTGATTTTGTTTTTTCATCAATATCTTTAATTTTTTTTGCTGGTGTACCTGCAACAACTGTATAGGGCGGAACATCCTTCGTTACAACTGCACCTGCAGCAACAACAGAGCCTTTCCCAACTTTTACACCTTCAAGCACGACTGCATTGGCACCAATTAGAACATCATCTTCAATAATAACAGGTTGTGCGGAAGGCGGCTCAATTACTCCAGCTAATACCGTTCCTGCTCCAATATGACAGTTCTTACCGACAGTTGCTCTTCCGCCAAGAACTACACCCATATCAATCATTGTTTTTTCACCGATAACTGCACCAATATTGATGACTGCTCCCATCATAATGACAGCATTATCCCCAATTTCTACCTGGTCACGAATAGTGACACCTGGCTCGATTCGCGCATTAATGTGCTTTGTGTCTAACAACGGAATGGCTGAATTACGACGGTCATTTTCGACCACGAAATCCTCAATTTTACCTTTGTTAGCTTCTAATGCTGCATTAATTTCAGCCCATTCACCAAAGACAACACCGGTATTTCCATTAATAAATGTTTTTGCATCGTTTCCAAAATCAATACCTTCTAAGTCACCCTTCAAATAAACCTTCACAGGTGTAGATTTTTTACTATTTGCAATAAAAGCAATAATTTCATGTGCATCCATTTTTCTAACTTGCCCCCTAATCATGTACTAAAAAATACTTTAACAAACAAAAGAACTGAAAACAAGAAAAAACAACCTTATTCTTCTGAAGATTCGGCGATATATTCTTTAATCAGTTCCATAAATGCATCAACTTGTTTTAGTTGGAATGCAGATTCATACCCTAATAACCAAGTATCTCGTTTAAGTGGTACATTATTTTCATCAACTAAAGGTATTTTAAAAATATCCCGGTCCGCTTTCCTAAGTGTAATGGATGGCAATATGGCGTAACCAATGCCATTGAAGGCCATCTGTTTGCATGTTTCTATTTGATCCACCACTACAGTTCTTTTTGGTGATGTTTTATAATTTCTCATCCACCAGTCTTGGATTTCTTGATAATAGTTAGAATCGCTTTTAAATTGGATAAATGGACGATCAGTCTTTAAAACTTGCTCCGGTTTGGTAATTTCCCGGTCGACAAGATAGAGCGGGTCATTAAAAAGGTGTACCTTTACCCCTTTCCAATCCGGAGTCCCGCGGATAATTCCAATATGTACCTGATCATCATACAAACATTTTAGAATTTCACTGCTCCAGCCTGTTACTAAGGAGATTTTCACTTGTGGGTATTTATCAATGAATTTCTTTAAAACCTCTGGAAGCCAATTCTGGCCTACGATTGATGCAACGGCAATTTTTAATGTACCGGAAACACCTTCATGAAGAGAATCGATCGTTTCACGGACCTTCTCCTGTTTTGTTAAAATTTCGTTGACAAAGTCAATTACATGCTCACCGGCCGGCGTTAGGGATAACCCCTTTTGTGAGCGGATGAATAGCTTGGTTCCCCATTCCTTTTCAATCGTTTGTAATCGTTGCGAAAGAGCGGGCTGGGAGACAAACAGCCGCTCTGAAGCCTTTCTCATATTCATTTCCTGAGCTAAAACCGATAATAACTGAAATTCTGATATGGAAGACAAAGTCAAAACCTCTTTACTATTTTTGTTGAATTACTTAATTTGTGATTGTGAAAGACTATGATTCCATTTCCTTTTTAGGAATAAATAATATTAGCAGCATACTGATAATGGCAAAGGTCAATACAACATAATAAACAGAGTGTAAAGAGAAGGTCAGCCCTTCCTGCAAAATCCTTTTCACAGAGACAGTCAATTGATTTCGTTCAGCAACCTTTAAAAGCTTATTGGCATCATCAACGGTTAAAGACTTGTTATTCTCAGTAAAGAAATGAGCCATACGGTTATTCAGGATACCCCCTAGCAATGCTGCACCAATGGTATTCCCTAAATTCCGCATAAACATATTGGCCGCCGTCGCAATTCCTCTTTGCTGCCATTCTACGGTACTTTGAATAGAAACGATAAAGGCGGTGGAAGTAAAGCCCATTCCAGCACCTACAAGGAAAGAGCCGACAGCCGCCCAAACAGGTCCTGCCGAAGCCGACATAGTTACAAAAACCACACTGCCCAGTACTAAAAAGCCGCCCCCGATAATGGAAGTCATTCGATACCCCATGCTAATTAACATCTTTCCAGAAAGAGTAGAGGCAATCGGCCAGCCGATTGACATGGTTGTTAATGTAAACCCTGCCACAATTGGTGTTTGTTCCATCACACCTTGAACAAAGGTTGGTAAAAAACTTGATATCCCAATTAAAATAATACCAGATGTCAAGGATGTCATATTTGCAACAAAAATGGATCGTTCCTTCCAGATGGAAAACGGCATAACTGGTTCAGTTGCTCTTCCTTCTTGAAAAACAAAAGCTATTAAAGCTAAGAATGTAATGCTCAGCAGCCCTATCAACTGCCATGACCCCCATGACCAGTTGCTCCCGCCTTCAATAAGAATAAACATGAGTGATGAGATAGTAGCTGATAAAAGAATCGCACCTAAATAATCTATCTCATGCCTTTTCTTTACAACGTCTTCATGCAGGAATAACCAAAGTCCAACCAATGATAGGAGTCCAAGAGGAATATTAATCCAAAACACATAATGCCAGCTTACATATTGAACAAGTAAACCGCCGACAGCGGGTCCCGTAATGGCTGATATCCCCCATACGCTAGAGAGATAACCCTGAATTTTGGCCCGTTCCTCAGTAGTATAAATGTCCCCTACAATCGTAGTAGCGATTGGCGTAACAGCCCCTGCACCAAAACCCTGAATCAACCGAAAAATAATTAGGGTTTTCATGGAATCAGCAAGCCCACAAAGAATAGAACCAATTAAAAAGATTATTATGCCTATGGATAGAATTGGTTTTCGGCCAAATAAATCAGATAGTTTTCCATAAATGAGGACAGTAACCGAGTTCATTAAAAGGTATGCAGAGAAGACCCAGCTATAAAGGGTAAAACCACCCAAATCCGCAACAATAGCCGGCATTGCTGTCGAAACAATCGTTGCTTCAATTGCCCCCATAAACATAGCGAGCATTACCGAAGCAAGTACTAGTGACTTTTTGGTTTGCTTTTTTTTCGGAGTTCCAAACGCTTCAATATCAATACTCATTGCACACCTCTCATCCTAAAAAAATAGAGCCCCCAAATGGGAGCAGAGAACTATTGGTTATTTCTTAAACCTCTTGACCACTTTATTTAATTGATTTAATACGGTACTTCTTGGTAGAATTCCTTCAAAAAAACCTTCTTCATTTTCAACACAAAGAAATGGATGATTTACCAATAAATCTAAACACTGACTAATAGATGCTGAAATTCCCACTCGAGGAATAGAGCTTTTCATTACCTCTTCTACCCGCTTATTTTCAAGCTGCTCAAATTCTATCCGTTCAAGCCCCAAAATGGAATCCATGATAATAGGAGTACTAATGAGCCCATGCAGCTTGTAATGTGGATCTAGGACGGGTATGGCAGTATATCCACTTTTCGTTAATACCAGTAAGGCATGTTCGAGATTATTTCCAATTTGCACATGAGCAACTCGCTCAGAAGGTACCATTAATTGTTTAATTGTTAATTCTAAAAATTCCCCACTAGGAAGACTAATCATAAGTCGAATACTCCTCAATAAATGTTTTTCTACAGACTTATTCTATCACAGTTTCCAGGAGTCCGCGTTAATTTTAAAACCGTTTTCCATAGAAAAAAGGAACCATGATAGGCTCCTACTGAATTAAATCAAAGATTTCAATTGTGATCATATCAATGTTATCAAATTGGTATCTTTTCGGCTTTTCCTTTTCGTTATATATTTCCAATTCAAATGTTTCAGTTTTTGGATGAAAGGTGACCTGACATTTTCTTTCACCATTTACTTCAAAATAACGTTGTGCAGGCTCACCACTTGTTGATTGTTCCTGAAGGTTTTTTAACCTTGTTAATATACCTTGTAGCTGTGACATACAATTATCCTCCTTTTAACACAAACAAACTGTCTACAGTTATGTTTCGCATTTGGCATCTTTCTATCCTTCTCGATTGATTTCAAAATTTGACAGCCAAATTTTTATGCCAATATTAACAGAATAAAATAATAGAGTCCATTTGTCCAAGTAAAAATGAAGAAATCATGATTTTTTTAACAAAACATGAAAAAATAGGTCTCATTTACAGGAGACCTATCAATAAAATGTGATGGCATAAAAAAGAATGATAAACAATAGTAAAGCAAAAAAGATTCCATAGGCTATGAATATTGGATTTCTTGTATAAATATTTTTTTGAACTGGTTTAGAGATTTGTTGATCATGACCTAAGTTACCAGAGGCTGACTTATGCTGTCTCGCAACTGAGAATGAATAAAGGAGGGAAAATGCAAGCACTCCAATAATCACGATGGCTAAGATATCGACAAAAAGATTCATAAACAAGACTCCTTCTAATGAGTGTTACTTATAAAATCCCACTCCAGGAATCAATCTATACCTTCTCGGGAGCTTACAATAATTGGTCATGTTCAAATAAATATCGATAGGAAATATCAATAAATAGATAATCGTGTTCGTTCATTGGGAAAGAAAAGGTACGAATCGTTTCGCCTGTTTCAATATCACCATACAAATCGGATAATCTTCCTTTTTGTTCATGCCGCATCTTGATAATATTTTCCAAAAAATACGGTCTCCAGCTCCAATTTTTATTTAAGTATACGGATTGTGTCGTCCAGCCATTTTCCCCTTTAAAAATATTAGCAGATTTTTGAAATCCATCCTCATCACATACATACATCCGAAAAGCTATATCATCCATTTCCTTAATTAACGCTTGAAATAACGCTTCATAACTCGCCTTTTTATTTTTGTTCACAATATCCTGAACCATTGTTTGAAAATACTCGGCCGTGGTATAGACAGCTTCTAATTTCCGCTTCTCATAAGCAATGAAATCATGAAATTTCTCCTTTAAGCGATACTTGAGGAGATCCCGATTAATAAATTCCTCAGTGGGAGAATGTAAGTAAAAACCTTGATAATAATGTCCGCCATTTTTCCATGCAAACTGAAGCTGATAACTCATTTCAATATTCTCAAAAAGAAGAGTGGCCCCTATTTTCCTTGCCAAGAGTGATAGGGAGAACAAGACGTCAGTAAAATTCACACCAATAGCTGTTGATTTTAAAGCTTGAAGATTTATTTTTAAAATATCAGGCTCAAGTTGTCCAATCCGCTCAAAGTAGTGACTTTCGTCGCCAATACTTGCCATCGCAATCTTTAACCCATATGTTCGATAATATTGGAGGAGATGATCGAATTGATCTAAATCCCCTTGATAATTTCGATCAGAAATTTCCAAAATTATCCTTTTTAAACTCAATCCCTTTTTTTCAAACTCTAAAAGTTCTTGTAAAAATGGTTCCCCATGTCCATACATTAATAACTCTGCATTTCGGTTTAAAAAGATTAGGACATCATCGTCAAGATTCAACGCCTTTTCGAGTGCCTTTTTAACGACTATTAGGTCCACTTCGTATTTATATTCATCCGGAATTTGATCATCATGAAAAAAAGCTCCCAGACTAATGACATTTCCATTTGATTGATATCGCCCCAATACTTCGTATGCTATAACGCTCTGCTCATCCGCATTAAATATCGGTTGAAAATAAGGAAAGACATTTTCAAGATCCGATAATATTTCCAATGCATCCATCCGATTTCCTCCATATAATTTTTCTCATTATACGATACGCTTCATTTCCGCTTCTCGTTCTTTTCCAAAAGGATACCATTATAGCATCGATGATACAATCATAACCTATATTCATGGCTTCCATAAAGGAGGTAGTTTTGTGAAAAGCCTATGTTTATTAGCATCTTTACTGACAATGTTTGGCTGCAGTCACTCGAATACCATTTCAAACCAGCAAGTTTCAGAGAAGGCAAAAATCACAGGTTCTTCCAACATAACTAGAAATAGTAACCAGGAAATATTACGTAATAAGATAGACAGTAAATCTTACTCCATTAAGGATATTAAGGAGCAGGTAGCGAATGTTGAAGGTCAGCAAAAAGTTAATCATTCCGTTAGTACCACTCCAAGAAAGCAGTCTACATTGCTAAATGTCATGTTAATTAAACAAAATCCAGAATTAAGATATGGCTGTGAAGTGACCAGTTTGGCGATGGTTTTAAATTATGCTGGAGTTAAAACAGATAAAATGGATTTGTACCGAAGAATTCAAAAGGATCCGGACCCCCTTATTAAGTCGGCAAGTGGAAATATTTTACGCTGGGGGAACCCTGCTGACGGATTTGTCGGTGACATGACAGGAAGACGGGCAGGATATGCCGTATTTGATAGACCTATGGTTGCTTTAATCAATCAAAAACTTCCAGGGAGAGCTGTAAATTTAACAAATCTGCCATTTGACCGTGTATTAGCGCATGTTTCTTCAGGGTATCCAGTGGTGGTTTGGACGACCGGAGATTACCGCCTTCCAGATCGCTGGGAAAGCTGGTATCATGGAAAGCAATTCATCAAAACACCGCTTGATTTGCACGCAGTGGTCCTAGTAGGATATGATTCAAATTATGTATTTCTGAATGACCCTTTGTCGGGACGAAAACAAGTACGGGTTAATAAAGAACAATTTATTAGATCATGGAAAGCATTGCAATCACGTGCGGTTAGTTATAAGTAGAAAGCAGTCTTTTTTGACTGCTTTTTTAGCATTTTTTCTCCTTTTTTGAATAAACACTTACAAATAACCTTTTTATTGTACAGAGATAACTATTGAGGCTAGTATAAAAGGCAGGATGGTTGAAATTATGGTTAGAAAGCAAACGAGAAGGACGTTTTTAAAAAAGGTAATGGGTTCTTTCCTGACGGTTCTCGGATTAAGTTCAGGGGGTTATTACTATGCCAATCGTATTGAGCCGTCCCTGTTAGAATTAAATGAATTGGAGATCAAACATCCCTTAATTCCAAAAGGTCTTGAAGGATTAAGGATTATTCAATTTAGTGATACTCATCTTGGCTTTCAATACGATTTATCGCAATTTAAAAAATTAGTGACCAAAATCAATCAATTAAAACCAGACATTATTTTATTTACTGGGGATTTAATGGACGAACCAAACAAATATACCAAATTAAATGATTTGATTCCCATTTTAACCAAATTACATGCACCACTAGGGAAGTATTGTATTTTTGGCAACCATGATCACGGCGGCTATGGGTCAGAAATATACCGTAATATCATGGAATCTACCAACTTTAAAGTACTTTTGAACCAGTCTGTTAAAATTGAATTAAAAGATAGGAGCAGCTTTTTTCTGGTAGGAATCGATGATGCTATGCTGGGTAACCCTGACTTGCCACTGGCCTTAAAAAATGTTCCAAACAATCACTTCAATTTATTGTTATCCCATGCTCCAGACCTTGCGGAAACTGCTGCACAATATCCAATTCATTGGCAGCTTAGTGGACACAGTCATGGTGGACAAGTTAAACTGCCGATACTAGGGGCACTAATTATGCCTCCTTTTGCACAAAGGTATCCAGAGGGCCTCTATAAGATTGAAGGTAAATATCCCTTAAACCTATATGTTAATAGAGGAATAGGAACAACCCGATTACCATTTCGGTTTATGGCTAAACCTGAGCTTACGATATTTATACTTAGATCGTCTTCGTTTACTTAAGAATCTGCCTATTCCATTTTCTTTAAAAGTAAATCCGGACGCAAAGCTGGAAAATATCTTCAACTTATTTCTATTTTCCTGAAAAAAAGATATAATATATATGTAAAAGAAGAAAGGAGCCCATATGTTGAATCACGATCAGAGTTATCCTCGAACCAAATTAAATCTAACTATAGAAAACCTCTCCCAAGCTGTCTTTATCGTGAATCGCCATGCAAAAACAGCCGTTAACCCCAAATTTTTATACAAATTAAAACAGGAATCATTAAAAAAATTGATTGTTGAAGGAAAAGCTAGAAAGGTTGGCCTCCATTTTTCTGATCATCCACGAAATAGCCAGCAGCAATCCGATGTACTAGTGGAATGTGGAAAATATACATTTCATATTCCTCCCACAAAATCAGATTTCCAGGAACTTCCCCATCTCGGAAAACTAGATGGTAGTGTTAGAAATCCCAAGGCCCATATCTCCCTTAGCGCAGCTAAAGCCCTATTACAATCCTATACAGGAATTGCTGAACTGGAGAATAAGCCTTCTTACCCACGAAATAAACAACGAACCTACCAAAAACCTATTTTCAAAAAGTTAGGCGAACGCTACTAATCATCTGAAATCAAAGCCAGGAAGGTTCCGTTCCTGGCTTTTTTGACTTCTGGACTATTACAGGCGCTTCTGCTCTCTTAGTGTAAGCGATTTCTTATTTTTGCTACATCTTCTTGAGAATTTTGTGAACAACTCTTGCAACACATAGACTTCAAAGTGATTCAGAACTATAATAATGTCGGGAAAAGAATTAAGCAGGATAAACTAATAAAGAGGTGCTTTACAATGAAGGGAACGGCTATCCTTTTTCAGGAACGGAATATTACGTTTATTGAAGATGTTGAACATTCCTTTTTCGAAAACATCAAAGAACAGTGTGATTGTAAGAATTGCAACTGCCAAATAAATAACAAAGCAGTAGATTTTGGTTCAGTGTCGCCTGTTTTTTGGCACGAGGATGAAATTGACTGGGCATACGGATACTGATTCAAAAATATATCTAATATACCAGAAACGGTATTGAAATACAATTCATGCCGTTTTTTTGTTGAGGGCATATACAATAACTCAATTGTAGAACTTCCTCCTTAAATAGTCTATAATCATGATAATAATTGTTTGGCGGAAGGAAGTACATAATGGAACACTTAATCAATCAAAGAGTTAAGAACATTGAAATCTCCGGAATTAGAAAATTCTTTAATCTCGTCGCAGATTTGGATGACCTAATTTCCTTTACAATCGGGCAGCCCGATTTTCCTACTCCTAACCATGTAAAAGCAGCGGGAATTCAAGCCATTGAAGAGGATTTTACCTCTTATACACATAACGCTGGGACACTGGAATTAAGAAAAGCGGCAACTCAATTTGTACAAAAAAAATATGATTTACATTATCAACCTGAATCAGAGGTCATAGTCACGATGGGAGCTAGTGAAGCCATCGATATTGCTTTCCGCACGATTCTTTCAGAAGGATCGGAGGTTTTATTACCCGGCCCTATTTATCCGGGCTATGAACCGATTATACGGATGATGGGATCCGTCCCTGTGCATGTCGATATACGGAACAATCAGTTCCGGTTTACATTAGAAATGATGAAACCTTATATTACGGACAAAACACGCTGTATTGTCCTGCCTTATCCATCTAATCCTACAGGCGTGAGTTTATCTAGCAATGAATTAAAAGAAATAGCAGAGTTTATAAAAGATAAGGACATCTTTATACTGGCAGATGAAATATATAGTGAACTTACCTTTGAGCATAAACATACTTCAATAGCCAGCTTCATAAAGGATAAAACGATTGTCATTAACGGATTATCAAAATCACACTCGATGACAGGCTGGAGAATTGGTTTTTTATTCGCACCTGAATACCTCACCAAACATATTTTAAAGGTTCACCAGTATAATGTGTCATGTGCCAATTCCATCGCCCAAAAAGCAGCGTATGAGGCCTTGACGGCTGGCATTAATGATGCCGAGGTCATGAAAGAGGAATATAGCAAGAGAAGAGAGTATGTTTATATGCGCTTAACAGGCATGGGACTTGATGTAGTAAAGCCTGATGGTGCTTTTTATTTCTTTGTAAAAATACCGGACGCAATTTCATTAAATAGCTTTGACTTTGCCCTGAAGCTTGTTCATGAGACCAAGGTTGCAGTCGTTCCAGGCAGTGCATTCTCGGAATTTGGCGAAGGTTACTTCCGATTATCCTTCGCCTGCTCGATGGCAAATTTAGAACTAGGCCTCAACAAAATGGAATCTTTCTTTAGACAGTGGGTATAAAGAAAACCCTCACAGGACTAACTGTGAGGGTTTATTTTGTGTATTATTAGCCTTTATACCTACCGTTATTCTTAGGAGCTTTTTCTTTTCTCGCTTTATCTTTGTGAATTTTATTGGTATCAGCAGAACCCATTTCATGGGCAAATTCTTCATTTAATACCGCAGAGTCAAAGCCCTTTTTATTTTTTTGCTGCGGGTCATTCTTTTTTGTCCGTTTTGCCATCATAATCCCTCCTATCAAGAATTAGTTTCTTAAAGTCGGGGTTCATTTATTCAACCAAATTTTGGCCAATTGGGGATATTAGGACTTCCAATATTTATAAAGAGCATGGGTACCGCTGTTTTCTTCTCCCATTTCCGCTAATTGTTCATACAATGACTTAGCTAGCGACAAGCCAGGCACTGGAAGATCCATCCTCTCAGCCTCCGCTAAAGCAATTTTCATATCTTTAATGAAATGTTTTATGTAAAATCCAGGTTCAAAATTCCCTGCTAACATTCTTGGAGCAAGGTTGCTAAGAGACCAGCTTCCCGCAGCTCCAGTGGATATGCTTTTTAAGACCTTCTCAGGATTTAAACCTGCCTTCTCTGCATAAATGATGGCTTCACAAACGCCTATCATATTTGATGCGATTGCAATTTGGTTAGACATTTTTGTATGCTGACCAGCCCCGGCCTTTCCCTGGTAAACTATATTATTTCCAATAAGCTCAAATAAAGGTTTGACCGCTTCAAAAGCCTCTTCTTCGCCACCGACCATGATCGACAGCGTTGCCTCCCTTGCACCCACATCTCCTCCAGAAACAGGGGCGTCAATGGCCTGAATCCCTTTCGTTTTAGCTGCTTCATAAATAGTGCCAGCTAGAGAAGGTGATGAAGTTGTCATGTCGATATAAAAACTACCTTCCTTACCGTTTGGAATTAACCCGTTCTCCCCTAAATAAATTTCCTCTACATCTGTCGGGTAACCAACTATGGTAAAAATCACATTGGCCTTTTCCGCCACTTCTATAGGGGTTTCTGCCCACACGGCACCTTTTTCTAATAATTCATTAGCTTTTTCCTTAGTTCTAGAATACACGACTAAAGGATATCCAGCTTTTAATAGATGTCCTGCCATACTTTTCCCCATTACACCTGTTCCAATAAAACCTATTACTGTATTTTCTGGTACTAACAATATAACTCATCCTCCCTTACTAATTCTCTCCATTTTAACATTTTTCAGTAGGTCCAAACATTTTTATGCATAAATAAGACCGGAACGTTGAACGTCCGGCCTTAGTGCTCCATCTCCAAATTTATGCACATACTAAGATTGTCCTATATGAATAATTATTAAACATGTTTATAACTCAGAAGAGAAATTTGTTAAATAAGCACGACCTAATACTTCTTTATCATTAAATACTTCAATCGAAACAGCCTGATCTCTCTCTATCATATTTCGAAGTTCCTGTATATGGAGGTCCTCTTTTAACGGAAGCGGGTCCATAAATATATATTTCTCAGGATTCCCTTTTGATTCTATATAATCACCGTTTCGGACTTGCTCCTCACCATAAATAATCTCCCTTTTACCAATAGCTCGAGCAAGTTTATCATCGTGGATGGTTACCTTTACCTTATATAATTGGTGGCCATCTAATATTTCATTGTTGATTCTGAAACGGAATTGCAGCTCATTATTTTTTGTCAATAACGCATCGGCATAGCGGTTAACAATTAATTCATTTGAATAAAGTAAAGTGCATCCACTTAAGTATCCAATACAAACGATTCCTATGATTAAGGTACCTATTATTCGGAATTTCTTGTTCATCCATAACACTCCCTTTTATTCTTACCTTGGCCATAATACATTGGTAATAAACGTTAAGAAAGGTTAATTTATGAAAAATAGAGCGATTAAATTTCTTTTACCATACCGCCATTATTATACGGCCGAAAGTCATAACATTCGCCCCTTCCCAAACAAGCCGCTCCGCAATGGCAAATTCTAACTCTTGGCTGGAAGCAGTAACAAGCGCCGTTTTCCCAGTTAATCGTAAATCCATAATCAATCGTCCTCCTTTTTAGTCTCATCTATTTTTTATTATACAAGATAATTAAGAGGGAACTCTTGGAAAAGCAATTAAAAAAATGAGACAGTTTTTCTGTCTCATTTCAAAAATTAGATTAAAATGTATGGGCTAAATCCTTGGCTCTCGCAATCGCATTCTCTTTTATTTCCTGAGCCTTTTCCGGCATGGCGTTGTGCCCCTCGACAAATACCCCTTCTAGACTTGGAACACCAAAGAAACCCATCATAACGCCAATGTAGCGATGACCCATTTCCAGTTGTGCTGCTGGCCCTTCTGAATAGAAACCGCCACGTGCCTGGATGTGTAATGCCTTTTTATCCGGTAATAGTCCCACAGGTCCCTTTTCAGTATATTTAAATGTTTTTCCTGCAACCGCAACAGAATCGAGGTAAGCTTTCATAATAGGTGGAAAAGAGAAATTCCAAAGTGGGGTAACAAATACATATTTGTCGGCTGATACAAACTGATCACTAAGTTCATTCAACCTTCCAACCTTTGCTTTTTCATCAGCAGAAAGAGTCTCAAATCCTTGTCCAGAACGAAGCTTACCCCAGCCGCTGAAGACATCAGCATCGATATGCGGAATATTTTCTTTATAAAGATCTATATGGACAATTTCATCATTCTGGTTGACCTGTCTATATTCGTCGATAAATGCTTTCCCTACTGCCATACTATAGGACTGTGTTTCGTCATGCGGGTGTGCTGTAATATACAAAACTTTAGCCATTTTCATTCACCTTTCATGTTGATTTTCATGTCATTTTAGTATGAATCAAAATAGCAAATAATAATCAAAAAAAGGAATTTGCCAATTTCGGCAAATTCATTGTTAATCTTTACTTTATTCGTTTGTATCAAGAGAGTAAGGAATTCGAACAATATTATCCACAGCGAAAAAAATTTTATAATTTCCGAAACGAGTACAAAAAAGACCAACTAAACACTAGTTGGTCTTTTCATAAATTTATTTATTTTATCGCATTATTAACGGCTTCAATTACTTGATCCGTTGTTTGCATGTTTAATACTTCTTGTGCCAGTCTTTCCATATCAGATTTTTTCAAGTTCCGAATGAGAGAACGAGCCTTCAGGATAGAAGTTGCACTCATCGAAAATTCATCAAGGCCTAAACCAAGAAGGACTGGAATAGCAGTTTCATCACCAGCCATTTCACCGCACATGCCTGTCCATTTTCCTTCAGCGTGCGCTGCATCAATAACCATTTTAACTAATCTTAGGATTGATGGGCTGTATGGCTGATATAGGTAGGATACACGCTGATTCATACGGTCAGCTGCCATAGTGTACTGAATTAAATCATTTGTTCCAATACTGAAGAAATCTACTTCTTTAGCGAATTGGTCCGCTAGAATGGCAGTAGAAGGAATTTCTACCATGATTCCAAGTTCAATTTTTTCAGCTACAGTTTGACCTTCTGAAATAAGCTTTGCTTTTTCTTCTTCAAGGATAGCTTTCGCTGAACGGAACTCATCTAACGTTGCAATCATAGGGAACATAATCTTTAAGTTACCGTAACTGCTAGCACGTAATAGTGCGCGAAGCTGTGTACGGAAAAGATCTTGTTCTTCCAAGCATAAACGAATTGCCCGGAAACCTAAGAATGGGTTCATCTCTTTTGGCAGGTCTAAATAAGGTAATTCTTTATCCCCACCGATATCCAATGTACGAACTACTACTGGCTTACCAGCCATTCCTTCTAGTACAGCTTTATAGGACTCGAACTGTTCTTCTTCAGTTGGAAGCTGGTCACGACCCATATAAAGGAATTCTGTTCGATACAAGCCAACACCTTCGCCGCCATTTTCAATAACACCTTTTAAATCGTTAGGTGTACCAATATTAGCAGCCAATTCAGCATGGTGTCCATCTGCAGAGATTGTTGGTTCATTCACAAGCTTTGCCCATTCAGCTTTTTGAGCTTCATATTCTTCATGGATTTTACGATATTGCTCTACTAATTCTGGGGTTGGATTAATATGTACTTCCCCTTTTAGACCATCAACAATAACAAGGTCACCATTGTTAATTTCCTCTGTTGCAGTTTTTGTACCTACTACAGCTGGAATTTCCATGGAACGAGCCATTATAGCTGAATGTGATGTACGTCCGCCAATATTCGTCGTAAATCCTTTAACAAAATTACGGTTTAATTGGGCTGTGTCAGAAGGAGTTAAATCCTCTGCAACAATAATAACTTCTTCAGCAATCATACTTGGGTTAACAAGCTGAACGCCTAACAAATGGGCTAATACACGCTTTGTAACATCACGAATATCTGCTGCCCGTTCTTTCATATATTCATTATCCATTTGTTCGAACATCATTACGAACATATCGGCAGTTTCTTTCAAAGCAAACTCTGCATTTACTTTGTCTGATTGGATCTTATCTTCAATTGGTGCATTTAACTCTGGATCGCCAAGAACAAGAAGGTGTGCTTCAAAAATCGCTGCTTTATCTGCGCCAAGGTCTACTTGTGCTTTGTCACGAATTGCTTCCAGTTCAGATTTTGATACTTCCATTGCCTTTCGGAATCGTTCAACCTCAAGCTTAACATCTTCAACTGAATTTTTTTCAAACGATAAATCCGGTTCAACAAGACGGTATGCCTTCGCGATTGCAATACCGTTTGATGCAGCAATACCCTTTAAAAAAGTCATTATTCTGCCAATCCTTCTTTTTTCATTGTATCTTCTAATGCTTGTAATGCATCATTTGCATCATTGCCTTCAGCAGAAATTTTGATATCTGCACCTTGGCCTACACCTAAAGACATAACACCCATAATAGATTTTAGATTAACGGTTTTACCTTTATATTCTAAATTAATTTCTGAATCAAATCTGCTAGCTGTTTGTACTAATAAAGTCGCTGGTCGCGCGTGGATACCTGTTTCTGCAACTACTTTAAATTGTTTTTCTGCCATGCTAATCAAACTCCTTTAAATAAATAGTAAGAATAAAACTTGCCTAATTAAAAATAAACATTTCTAATCGTTTAGTCAACTAGGAAACTAAACGACCAGTAAATATAATTAGTTCATTTTCGCTTATTTTTCCAAATATAAAAACAATCATACAGTATTTTTACTTTGGCTAAGCAGTTATTTTATACATGATAGAATAACATTTTCGACATTATCAGACAACTACTAATGTTTAGGATTTTGAAATGTTCACAAAACTGTCAAAAACAGTTGAATTCTGTCAAAAACTTCCGTCAAATTTCAAAAAATATACTATGAAAAGAAAAAGCTGTCTTAGCACGGACAGCTGTGATTATCGCCTAACTATTATCACCATCTACAGGAAATTCTGCCTCTTTTAATGCCTCTTCAAGTGCTAAGGAATGGCTGTAGTTATCCTGTTCTGTCCAGTTAAACCTCATTTCCATATAATCGATAACCTGTTTTTTCCACTTATTTACTGAATCAATATCAAATAAAAAACAGGATCAATGTTGAAAATTCACCCTTATTTGATCCTCTGCCACAATCCCGTCAATTTTATTATTTTTATATTCAAGCTGAATTATTTTAGTATAGTTACAAGCTAGTGTCCCCTTTTCAAATGCCGCTCTTAGTACCTCTATTGTTAAGTGGGCGTCATCCGTGCGATATTCAACATAATAACCTCCGCCTTTTAAGCCAGACTTTTTAATAAGCGGTTCCTTAGAAATCATTAACTTCTTGGTTCTTTAAGATATTGATAAAGGACATCTCCGCCCCGCTGGCCAATTCCACGGAAATGTTTAAAATCCTTTCTCTTCACTATTACCCTTCTAAAATCCATAAAATCTTCATTGTTCACAAAATACTCAGAAATTTCCCCTGTCATAAGTTTATCTAATATTTCTGTAACCAATTCTTCTTTCATTAAAACGCACCACCTTTTCATCTATATTTTAATGGAAATAAGTCCTAATCTCCACTTAGATTTTGTAAGCGTTTGCTATTCTTTTTCTGAAATCCCCTTCATATACTATAATATTCCAAAAGAATTAACATAATTGTCAAATAAAAGCCTTTACGAATTGTAAAAGATAGTGCAAACTGTTATATAAACACTTTATTAATAGTTTTTGAGGGTAAAGGAGAGAGACTAATGAGAAAAGCAGAAGTAGGAAATATCATTGAATTTCGCGGTGGCCTCCAAGGGATAGTTGAAAAGGTAAATGAAAACTCTGTTATAGTCGACCTAACAATTATGGATAATTACCGTGATCTTGAATTGGATCAGCGGACAGTTGTAAATCATAAAAACTATAAAGTGGTAAAAGAAAGCGCTTATTAAGTAATAGATTGGTAGAAACGGCAGTGATTTACTGCCATTTCTATTTTTAATTAGAGATATCTCGCCAAACGGCGAGATTTTTTATGTTTATCTTCCTTTGTCAGTTTCTTTAGAAATCTGCTTTAAAGACTTGACCTTACCATGAGGATTCTGATCTTGTTTACGAACTGTCCATTCTCGTTCTTGCTGACTTTGAGATTTACTCAACCTGCTCACTCCTTTCCACCTTATTTTTTTCATTTAAGTAAGTTCTTATCACCAGAAATGGATAAAATGTTTAAAGAAATCATTTCCTTTTGAAAAACATATTTGTTAGAATAAATTTTATTGATTAAAAAAGGAGCTACTTAGGATGAGAAAATGCTTCCTAGATCTACGACTTATTCTTGGTTTCATCATTGCACACGCACTTATATATTTTTCATTCCATGATAAAACAATATTTTGGTATATTTTTTCCGGATCAATCCTTATTCTCATTGCTTATGCCATGTTCCAAGGAGAAGTGGATGACGAAGCTTCATTTGCCAAATATATATTTTATGGAGCTTTATCAGGTTTCTTGTTATATTTTATTTTTTGGTTTGGATTTAAGGGCATCCAACTATTGGGCCTTCCTTTTGAAAAATCCATTATCAAATTGTACCGCTGGTATGCCCCCCACGCTTTTTGGCATTATATTGCCCTGATATTGGTTGCAGTACCAGGGGAAGAACTTTTCTGGCGCGGATTTATTCAAAAAAGCCTTTTAAAATATTTCAAACCAATTTGGAGCATCCTATTCGGTGCCGTTCTTTACGCATCTGTTCATATTTATTCAGGTTCTTTCTTGTTAGTTTTTGCTGCCTTTGTCTCAGGGTTTGCTTGGGGAGGACTATATTATTGGAAAAGAAGCATGCCACTTGTTATTGTTTCACATCTCATTTTTGATATTATGATTTTTATGATTGTGCCGTTTACGTAAGAACAGCTGTCAGTTGACAGCTGTTCTATTTTTTTAAATCAGAATTAAGAGGTTTCATCCACAACAATATAAAAAAGGTCATACAGATATACCCAAACAAGGGATATAAATAGGATAATAGCGTACCATAGTTCACAAGACTTACGAGATAGGACACGAAAAAGATAGCTGTTACCGAAATAATGGTAGGCATTGACAAATATTGCTTCATTTGACGGTCAAGCCCGAAAACATTACCAATCACTGATGTGAAAATTTCACCATATATGACAAGAACAAAAATCCAATACAGGAACGGTGCAAGGTTTTTCATAACAATCGCCATTGGAATATTGTACTGTTCTAAATTAGGAAGCATGATTAAGGTGAAATGACTCGCAGTTAATATTAATGTTAAAGCAGCACCTCCGAGAATCCCACCCCATTTAATCGTCCAATCATCTTTTACCTCTGTCGCAATCGGTACTAAAACCGCCTGGGCTAAACCAAGATTCAATGCAACATAAGAAAAAGGCGCTACTACACTTTTCCAGCCATCCTCTGCATGGGGTATAAATAATAATTGATCCATAAAATTCGGCATTTGTACCGAGAAAATCATAAGGATTACACTAAAACTAATCATTAATGGAACTACAAATGTATTCACAACAAAAAGCCCTTTTGTCCCCACTAACATCACAAGAATTGAAAGAATGATGGTCAGAAAAACACCGATGTTCTTCGATAGACCGAGTTGTTCTTCAAACACTGCCCCAGCTCCAGAAAGCATCACAGCGCTAACGCCAAGAAGCATAAATAGCATAAATATATTGATAATTCGGCTTGGCCATTTACCGAATAAATAAACATTAAATTCTTGGTACGATTTTGCATCTATATAGGCGGCCATCCTCATAAGTTTTGAACCCAATATGATAAAGAGATAACCGCTCATTATTATACTGATTAGACCGAAGAAACCAAATCGTGAGAAAAATTCAACAATTTCTTTTCCTGTTGCAAATCCGGCCCCTACTACAGTTCCCACATAAACTGCAGCAATTTGAAAAGCTTGAGTCCAACTCTTCTTCACCTCATCTCCCCCTTATCATCAATATATGTGAGAAGGGACAAACAAAGACGAGCTTTTTTTCCTAATGGAAATGATTTCTTTAAACAAACTACTTGAAAGTCAAAAAAGGTCAGAGTATACTATGGTCATAAGGTCAAAGATAGTCAAAGTCAAATTAATGATTAATTTTATAGATAGTAGGAGGTAATTTGCTTATGCTTTGTCAACAATGCCAACAAAATCAGGCCAATGTACAATTAAGTTTGAATATTAATGGACAACGTAAGGAAATGAAACTCTGCCACGAATGCTACGCAAAAGAAAAGCAATCTCTAGGTGCAGGATTGGGTTCAAACATGAATTCATTTCCTAACTTGCCATTTGATAACTTTTTTATCGCAAAAGGATTCCCACAAGCTGAAGAGACAATGGATCATTCAATAACTGCTGGGAAAAGGCACAATGCCCATAACGGTTTTATTGATCAGTTTGGACGAAACCTTAGCACAATGGCAAAGGCAGGTTTAATTGACCCTGTCATTGGTCGTAATGAAGAAATTAAACGTGTAATTGAAATTTTAAATAGAAGAAATAAGAATAATCCAGTCTTAATTGGTGAGCCTGGTGTCGGAAAAACGGCAATTGCTGAAGGTCTAGCGTTGAAAATTGCCAGCGGAAATGTTCCTGGCAAATTACGCAATAAAGAGGTTTACTTATTAGATGTTGCTTCACTTGTCGCAAATACCGGTATCCGTGGTCAATTTGAAGAAAGAATGAAACAGTTAATTTCAGAATTACAGGAACGAAAAAATATTATTCTCTTTATTGATGAGATTCACTTACTTGTTGGCGCCGGATCGGCTGAAGGTTCAATGGATGCAGGGAATATTTTAAAACCAGCCCTTGCCAGAGGCGAGTTACAGGTTGTCGGTGCTACAACTTTAAAAGAGTACCGACAAATTGAAAAGGACTCTGCCCTAGAACGCCGGTTCCAGCCAGTTCATGTTCTTGAGCCGACTCCAGAAGCAGCAATTGAAATTTTAAAAGGTATACAAAAGAAATATGAAGACTATCACGAGGTCACTTATTCTGAAGAAGCTCTTCACGCTTGTGTACAGTTATCACAACGCTATATACAAGACCGCTTCTTACCTGATAAGGCCATTGATCTGCTTGACGAAGCTGGTTCTAAATTAAATCTAACTTCGGATTACAAAAACACTGAACAAGTGGAAAAACGATTAAAAGAGATTGCTCTTGAAAAAGAAGAAGCACTTAAAAATGAACATTATGAAAAGGCAGCCCTACTCCGAGACGAGGAAACAAAACTAGAAAAAGCAGTAAATGCCGACTCAACTGGAACTAGACCTGTTGTTACAGTTTCTGATATTCAAAAAATCATTGAAGAAAAAACAAAAATTCCAGTCGGTAAACTGCAGCAAGACGAACAGCTGAAGATGCGTGAATTAGAAGCTAACCTAAATAAAAAGGTAATCGGTCAAGATAGAGCCGTGAAAAAAGTAGCTAAGGCAATCAGACGCAGCCGTGCCGGCTTAAAATCAAAACATCGTCCGATTGGTTCCTTCCTATTCGTAGGTCCTACTGGGGTAGGTAAAACCGAGCTGACAAAAACGCTGGCCGAAGAATTATTTGGCAGCAAGGATTCGATGATCCGGCTCGATATGAGCGAGTATATGGAAAAACACAGTGTCTCTAAATTAATTGGTTCTCCTCCAGGCTATGTCGGCCACGATGAGGCAGGACAATTAACGGAGAAAGTCCGCAGGAATCCATATAGCATCATTTTATTAGATGAAATTGAAAAAGCTCATCCAGATGTTCAGCATATATTCCTGCAAATTCTTGAAGACGGCCGTCTAACCGACAGTCAAGGTAGAGTGGTAAGCTTTAAAGACACCGTTATTATTATGACAAGTAACGCGGGCGTAGGTCATAAAACTATCCACGTAGGTTTTGGAGCCAGCGATGCAATTGAAGAGGCAAGCATCCTGGACTCTCTTGGCAGCTTCTTTAAGCCGGAATTCCTAAACCGTTTCGACAGCATTATCGAGTTTAACTCCCTTGATAAAGATCATATCTTGTCAATTGTCGATTTAATGGTCCACGAATTACAGGAAACATTAAAGGAACAAAACATTGAATTCAGCATTAAAAAAGAGGCTAAAGAGAAATTAGCTGAACTCGGATATCATCCAGCGTTTGGTGCACGTCCGCTCCGCAGGGTCATCCAAGAACAGCTCGAAGATAAAATTGCTGACTTTATCTTAGAAGATCCAGATGCTAAAAAATTAGTAACTGTTCTAGATAATGGTGAACTAAGGGTTGTTTCTGAAGCTGTTTCAGTTAACTGATACTAAAAAGCGAAGCCACTCCCGGCTTCGCTTTTTATTTATAATTTTTGATCCTCTACTGAAGTTAACCATTCTTCGATGACGCCAACAACGGACTCAACACATCCATCTTCAAATGGCGAGATTAGGTTGGCTGCCTCAACAAGTTTTGTGAAAGATAGACTGCCGCCAAGATTACAAAGCTTTACATAATCTGCCCATGCCTCTTCCCTGTTTTCTATTGAACGCTTCCAGAATTGGAAGGCACAAATTTGTGCAAGCGTATAGTCAATATAATAGAATGGTGAATTATAAATATGACCTTGTCGCTGCCAAAAGCCGCCGTTTTCAAGGTAGACATTTCCATCATAATCTTTATGTGGTAAATATTTTCCCTCAATTTTCCGCCATTGACGTTTCCGTTCCGCAGGTGTTGCAGCAGGATTTTCATAGACCCAGTGTTGGAACTCATCTACAGAAACCCCATAAGGAAGGAATAACAAGGCCCCGCTTAGGTGAGTAAACTTATATTTGTCGGTATCTTCATTAAAGAATAATTCCATCCATGGCCATGTAAAAAATTCCATACTCATCGAATGAATTTCAGCTGATTCATAGGTTGGCCAGTAGTATTCTGGTATCTCAAAATGACGGCTTGAATATACCTGGAATGCGTGGCCTGCTTCATGTGTTAGGACATCAATGTCACCGGATGTACCGTTAAAATTTGAAAATATAAACGGAGCCTTATAATTCTCAATAAATGTACAATAGCCTCCGCCGGCTTTTCCTTTCTTGGCAACAAGATCCATTAAATTATTTTCCTGCATATAGCTAAAGAAAACACCTGTTTCTTTAGAAAGGTCTTCATACATTTTTTGTCCATTTTCAATAATCCATTTCGGATCACCTTTTGGAACAGCATTTCCTGATTGAAAATTAAAACCCTCGTCATAATATTTTAATTGGTCGACACCTATTCTTGCTTGTTGCCGTTCCTTTAATTTAGTAGCTATCGGTACAATAAAATCTTTCACCTGATGACGGAAGTTTGCCACCATTTCTGCATCATAATCGGTTCTCATCATTCGATAATAAGCAAGTTCTACAAAGTTTTTAAACCCTAATCTTTGGGCAATCTCTGTTCTTACTTTGACCAAATCATCATAAATTCGGTCTAGCTGCCCTTCATGTTCCGCAAAAAATCCAAATTTCGCTTCACTTGCTTTTTTTCGCATGTCACGATCCTTAGATTCAGTGAATGGGTCTAGTTGGGCAAGTGTTCTTTCCTCACCTTCAAAATGAATCTTTGCTGAGGCGAGCAATTTTGTATATTCAGTGGACAAACGGTTTTCCTTTTGTAGTAATGAAACAATTTCAGGTTTAAACGTTTTTAATTGTCCTTCAGCTAGGGCAAAAAGTTGGGTTCCCCACTTTTTTTCTAACTCCGGGCGAAACTTCGAGTCAACCAATGCTTGGTAATACTTTGTCACTAATCCCTCCACTTCAGGCTGTATTTCGTCCATATAATCCTGTTCTTCCTTATAAAATTCATCATTGGTATCAATAGAGTGGCGGATATAACAAAGATTAAACATTGTGCCTAAATCATTTCTCAATTGATTAATTTCTTCCATAAACCGGCTTTGTGCCCCGACTGTATCTGCATGTTTAAAGCCTTCCAATACCTTATCAAACTTGGCCGTAACTTCGTCTAAATTTGGTCTTACATATGTATAATTTTCAAAACTCATATCAAAAACCCCTTTCCAGTGATTCAAGTCTATCTATTCGACACTATTAATAATATTCCTCCAATAAAAAAAATACGACCATTGGCCGTATTAAAATTTCCCTGCAGGTATTCCTAACTTTTTCAGTAGGTCTATAGCAGTTGTTTTCTCAGATTCAGACAGTGTAGACATAAGTGCATCAATTTGTTTTGCATGTTCAGGAAAAATCTCTTCAATAAATGCTTTTCCCTGCTCTGTGATTTGAGCATATGTTACCCGGCGGTCATTCGGACAGGCAATTCTTCTTAGAAGTCCTTTTTGTTCGAGTTTGTCGACTACATAGGTTATACTGCCGCTAGCAAGAAGTATTTTTCCGCCAATTTGCTGCATTGGCTGATCACCTTTATGATAAAGAAGCTCTAACACGGCAAATTCGGTTGGATTCAATCCGTTTGCCTGAATAGCTTTATTTACATGTTCATTAATCGCTTTATATGCTCTAGAGAGGACTATAAATAATTTTAATGACTTTTCAACTGATTCGTTTTCCATAAGAAACTCATCCTTTTAAGTTTTGATCAGATTGGGTAAGAGTTCATCCAATAAATTATCTTGATTTCAAAATTAATTATAAAAAATTTTTTAGCCTATGTCAAACTCTCCCCTGTATCATCTTTTCTAATATTATTATTTTTAATTTCGAAAATAGAAATAATTGTTTTTTATTTTAGTAAATAAGTAGTAAGATAGGGAAAACAATACAAATAAAGAAGGGATAATATGAGTCAACCATCTGCCTTTTCTGCAAAGGCATCAAAAGCCTCGGAATCAACCATGTTTAAAATTCTGTTTATTATCGGCCTCTGCCACCTATTGAATGATGCCATTCAAGCAGTTGTACCTGCAATGTTCCCCATTTTAGAAAAGTCAATGGGATTAAGTTTTACCCAGTTAGGTATTATAGCCTTTTCTTTAAATATGGTTTCGTCAGTTATGCAGCCAGTCGTCGGTTTTTATACAGACAAAAAGCCCATGCCCTTTGCTCTGCCAATCGGTCTGACTTTTACTTTATTCGGTATCCTTGGATTAGGATTTGCGGGCAATTTTGCACTAATTGTCCTGTCCGTCATTTTCATAGGACTTGGCTCAGCCGTGTTCCATCCTGAAGGTTCCCGGGTCGCTTATATGGCTGCAGGAAGCAGACGAGGGCTCGCACAATCTATTTATCAAGTTGGGGGTAATACTGGTCAGGCATTGGCACCGGTGATTACAGCACTAGTATTGGTTCCCCTCGGGCAAATTGGCGCATCTTGGTTTACCATAGTGGCCGCCATTGCGGTGATCTTACTCATTTATATCGCAAATTGGTATCAACAAAGATTGCTAGATACTCCGAGAGTAAAGAAAAAGGATTTAAATAAAGAAAAAAGCCAGGGCTTGTCGAGAGAAGTTAAAAACACATTGGCATTAATTTTGTTGTTAATCTTTGCTAGAACTTGGTATACTTCCGGAATTACAAACTTCTATACCTTCTATGCTATTAAAGAATACGCTTTATCCATTAAGGAATCTCAAGTGTTTTTATTTGCTTTCTTAGTAGCAGGTGCGATTGGGACTTTTTTTGGCGGCCCGCTATCAGATCGATTTGGAAAGAAAAACATCATTTCCTTTTCGATGTTGGCGACTGTTCCTTTTTCAATTTTGATTCCGCATGTACCGCCAACATTAGCCTTTTCCTTCCTTATTCTTACAGGATTTATCCTAATGACAAGTTTTTCGGTTACGGTTGTGTATGCCCAGGAGTTAGTTCCAGGCAAGATTGGTACGATGTCCGGTTTAACTGTGGGTCTTGCATTTGGGATGGGAGCCATAGGCTCCGTCGGACTTGGATCGATTGCCGATTGGATTGGCTTGCCGTCCATGATAACTTGGTTGGGCGCCCTTCCATTATTGGGGTTAATCGCCTTCCTGCTTCCGAGTGATCAAAAGGTTTGGGAATGGAATCAACGGAGATGATGTGATGGGGTTCCAATCCCCCCGAATAGAAAAGGATGGGCACTGCCCATCCTTTTATTAAATCTCTTTGATCTTCTGTAATAAATCAGCCTTTTCCACATCGGAAAGCATTCTTTCAGCCATTGGAAATAATACATTTTCTTCCTTGTTAAAGTGATCAGTTAAGATAAAGTATGCATTTTGAACTAATTCAGCTAGTTTCTTCTTTTCATCAGTTGTCGATTCCCCAACTTCTGCTTGATCAAGAAAGGCACCAATATTTGATTTTGCCTGATCATGTTCATTCTCCATTACAGCTATTGGCCCAGAAGTAGTACCAATATAAGCTCCCATCATGGGAAATAGAACACCTTCTTCTCTTTCGGAATGTGGATCTAATTCACCCTTAAACTCTTTGACCTTTATGATTAATTCATGAAAATTTTCTTCCGTATCAATTCCTTGATCAATTTTTTGTGTTAAACTATACATTCCATCCATTTTCTCTCTCAATGGAGGATGTTCACTTTTTAAACGGGCAAGACCTTCGCTTACTCTCCCTGGACCGTACCGCCAAAATCACTCATGCAGCTGCTCATTTCCATTCACCCCTATATTGTTTCTGTGAATTCAGTATATTAACAACTGATTGAGAATGTAGTGATACAGGTCACTTTTTACAAAACATTTATTTACAGTAAGGTGTAATTGTGATAATTTAGTGAAAACGTTATAATTTTTTGAAAAGTTTTAACAAATATCACACAAATATGGGGGTATTGTTTCATATAATATAGATATACCTATAAGGGAGGGTAATATAGATGAAAACTCCAAATTATCATGATTTTTATGAAAAGGCATTAATTCCAATCGGTATAAATGACCTGCTATCTTTACAAAAGTCCGATGCCTATTGTCCCGCTAAACCCTTTACCCATTGGCTAATTGCTGTTGAAGGAGTACAGCTGCCACAACCCAAAATTTATTATCATTGGAAAGTAAGTATCTATCCAGCTACAAACGAGGGTGATTTCAATTGGAAGGCTCCCTACTATTGTTCACCCAATATGGAATTAATTGATTATGCAAATACATTGGCCGCCTCATTAGTTCAATCAAGTAAAAAAGATGAACTCTCCTCCGCTGCTTTATTAGAGAAAATAAGCTAAATCCACTTCATAGTAACCCTCTGCTTTACCTTCTTTTTGCTCCCATTTGTGAAAAAACTTACATATCGTTTCAAAAGTGTAAACACCCTTAACTTGCATTGGCAATCAGTATTTTATTTCTTACTACTCCATAGTAACCGATTTTTCATTTGTTCTTTGGGATTTTACATTATACTAACGTCCCCTTCATACAAGTATTTCCCCTCTTATTTTATCCGGTACTCAGCCGGATATTTTTTTTATGGATGTTTTACTGTCTTACCTTTCATTACGTTTGTTAATTCCTTGTAAAGGATTCTACCATAGCATTCTATACTCACCTTCTAATGAATAACTTTAACTGTAAATAACTCTTTAGGAGGCATTAACCTATGGCAAGTTTAAAGGATAAGTTTACTATTGATGACACTAAAGAACTTAACGCCAGGATAAATCGTGTTCTGTACCTAGTTACACATGCAAATACAACAACAACAGTCGGTGTTTCAGAACTACAATTAATTGGCGTTATTGACCACTTGTGCAAAGTTTCAGGAATGCTTTGTGATATGCTTGAGCAACAGTTGGATGGTCATATAGAAACCTTTGATCCTTATAGTTTTATAGACGGAAGATTAAAGACTGTTGAAAACGGGGTAAGCAATTTCATAAAGATTAAAAGAATTGATGTCGATTAATCTACCTAGGTAGTTTAAAAAGAATCTTCTAATTTTTACAAGATATTTGGAACAAAAGAAAAACGATGCTATATTCAGCACCGTTTTTTTTCATATATCGGTTATGAGTGGTCACAAATATGACCACATTAGAATTTATGCTAACCGAAAAACAATTCCATGTCCGCCTTTAGGATACTCCCATTTAATATTCTGATACGGACAGCCTATTCGGCAGCTTCCGCACTCATGGCAGCCTTCATAACCTACTTGCATCCTTGTTCCTTCCCACTTATACACTTCAGCAGGGCAAAATACTGTACAAATTTTATCGGGACATTTTGTCATACAGATGTCGTGATCGAGCACCGTCAAATGGGACTTGGTATCACACTTAAACCTTAACAGGTACTGTTTTTCCTCGATATTCTTCGTTGACATTATTTCACCGCCTTCCAAGCACGATAAATATCCTGAATTACTCGTATAGTTCCCTTTTCCGCTGTAACACTCTTCATGATTTGTTTTTGTTTTTCCCGTTTTGGTGTTCCATCGACTGTAAAGAATTTGCTCATTGCTTTGTTCATCATCGGAACATAATCATTGAAATATTGTGGGTATTTTTCAAAAGTATGTGCTGCATCTTTATACTTTTCTAAATCTTTGATAATAAAACTATCATAAAGCTTTTCACGATAAAGATTTAAGCTGGACTCAGAAAAGTCACCTCTCGTCTTAGCTTCTATAACAGTTTCAGCAGCTAATAAACCTGAATGCATTGCCATATTGGAGCCCTCACGATGGATGGCATTGACTAACTGAGCGGCATCGCCAACAACAATGACTCCATTACCAGCAACCTTCGGAACAGAACGGTAGCCGCCTTCAGGAATAAGATGGGCTAAATATTCTGCAGATTCCCCGCCCGCAATCAACGGTTTTACCATCGGATGATTTTTCAAATAATCTAATAGATCGTATGGCTTCAATTTCGCTTTAATCATACTAGATAGGGTTGTTCCTACCCCAATATTTAGACTGTCCTTATTCGTATAAAGAAAAGCAGTTCCAAGGTTTCCTTTTGTTGAATCTCCAAAAATCTCAATCGTACAGCCTTGGTTATCCTCTAAATTAAAGCGGTCATTAATTTTTTCTTTTGGAAGATTAATAACCTCCATAACCGTTAAGGCAACTTCATCTGGGCGAAATTCTTTATGGAACCCCAATTGTTTCGAAAGCAGTGAATTTACTCCGTCAGCAAGGACCACAACATCTGCATAAACATCGCCGTTAGGGCGATCTGTACGGACACCGACAACCTTGCCATTTTCAACAATACATTCGGTTACTACTGTTTCGTTGATAAGAAGGGCTCCTGCTTCAACAGCCTTCCCGGCAAACCATTGGTCAAATTGCGCACGCAGCACGGTGAAATTATTATATGGTTCGACGGCCCATTCAAGACCTTTGTAACCGAAAGACACAACCGATTCCTTATCCATCATCCAAAACCGCTGCTCTATGACGGGTCTTTCAAGAGGAGCTTCCTTCCAAAACTCAGGAATTAATTCTTCCATCTGCTTGCGGTACAAGACACCGCCCATTACATTTTTTGATCCTGGATATTCACCTCTTTCTAACAATAAAACATTCAGCCCACTTCGTGCACAAGTGAGGGCACATGCTGTACCTGAAGGTCCTGCTCCAACCACAATCACATCAAATTTCTCAGGCATAACTAATTTCACCGCCCTTTTCCGTCTTAACCTGCTTAAATTGATCGATTAGTTTAAGTACAATTTCCATCGCGTCACCTACAATCCCGTACGTTGCAACATCGAAAATAGGCGCATTTGGATCTTTGTTGATAGCGATAATAAACTCTGAATTTTTCATCCCAACTACATGCTGGATCGCACCCGATATTCCAATAGCAAAATAAATTTTCGGTGTTACTGTTTCTCCTGTTTGCCCAACCTGCTGTTCATGTGGCAGCCAGCCTGCTTCAACTACATCACGCGTACCGCCTACACTTGCACCAATCGTTTCGGCCAACTCATGAATAAGCTGAAAGTTTTGCAGGTCTCCCATTCCCTTGCCGCCGCAAACAATCACATGTGCTTCCGCTAAGCTAGCCTTTTTTGTTACATCATTCACAATTTGCAGCACTTTTGTCCGCATATCTTCTTCTATTAAATCAATCTTCTCTTCAATTATCCTACCAGATCTGCCCGTATCCGGATCTAATGCCTTCATAACCTTTGGCCGAACAGTTGCCATTTGCGGCCTATGCTTCTTGCATAAAATGGTTGCCATAATATTACCGCCAAACGCCGGCCTGCTGGCTTCTAGTAATCGATTCGATACATCTACGTCCAGCATGGTGGTATCGGCAGTTAACCCTGTCGATAAATCCGTTGCAACAGCACTCGCTAAATCCTTCCCATTTGGTGTGGCTCCATATAGAATAATTTCAGGTTTATATTTTCTTGCCAATAACATAACACCCTGCATATATGATTCCGTTCTGTAATCCTTTAAGATCGGCTGATCAATAACATAAACTTCATCAGCACCGTAGGAAATTACATGGCTGGCTAATGGTTTAACCTTATGTCCCAGTAAAAATCCTGCTAATGGAACCTGTAATTTATCAGCTAATTTTCTACCTTCACCAAGCAGTTCTAGTGAAACTCCTTCAATTTTACAATCGTTTTGTTCGATAAATACCCAGACTCCCCGATAATCGTCCAGATTCATATAAACGCCTCCCTAAAGCAGAAAAATAACTGTTATTATTTAGATGTCTGAATCGTAAATAGGTTCTCTTTCTCCAATAAGACTTCCATGAGCTGTTTTACTTGCTCATCAGCAGAACCATCTAGTTTTTTCCCGCCTTCAGGCCGTGGTGGAGTGAACATCTTCCCTACTATAGTTGGTGATCCTTTTAATCCAAGCTGAGTCCGGTCCACATTTTCAAGATCGCTGACTGCCCAGATAATTGGTTCGTATTTTGCTGCTTTAATCATGTTAGGCATTGGTGAATATTCAATCTGGTTAATGTCCTTTTCAACAGTTAAAAGGCAAGGAATCTCAGATTCAATTAATTCATAGCCATGGGTTAATTTTCGTTTGATTAGAACTGTTTTTTCCTCTTGATTGACCTCTGTTACTTCAATTACATTTGTGACAGGCGGAATATCCATTCTTCTTGCAATCCCCGGTCCAACCTGCCCAGTATCCCCATCAATGGCATGCTTTCCGCAAATAACCATATCAACAGGGAATTCTTTGCCAATTCGTTCTAATGCCTTTGATAAAGCGTAACTGGTGGCTAAGGTATCTGCACCCGCAAATGCGCGGTCTGTAATTAAATAACCTCTATCTGCCCCTATTTCAATGCTTTTTTTAATAATAGCTGTTGCTTGTGGCGGCCCCATTGACAGTACCGAAATGGTAGCTCCCGTTTTTTCCTTAATTTTGACAGCCTCTTGAACGGCATGGGCATCATAAGGATTCAAAATGGCTGGCGCACTTCGGCGGTCGAGTGTGTTCGTTTTTGGGTTAATTTTGATAATTTTTGTATCAGGTACTTGTTTGATACAAACGACAATGTGCATGTAGGACTTTCCCTCCTCCATATAAACTACGATTGTTGAAAGCGTTTGCTCTCTTTGGTTATAGAAAATGCTGTTATTAACGATATATGTATCGCAACACAAGCATAGTACCAAACATACAAGTTTTTCTTTTCCTTTAGTTAAAAATAAAAAATAATGGGAAAATGATGCGGATTCTAGGAAGTATTTTCGGCAAAACGAAAATAATGGATGATATACTGGATGTAGAAGATTTGGCATAGTCTATTTGTGAATTTTTCAATAAAATGCTACTAATATAACTATATGAAATATTACGATATAAACAATGATAAAAATCACAGCTTCTCACTATTATTGCTAATAATGTATTCTTTATTTGAATTATTCAGGGAACTGAAATGGATGTTTGTTAAGGACGATTGGATATAAATTGGGGTTGGTATGTTTGGAGAAGGGAGAAGAATTATATTCGATTTATGTAAGACATCGGAAGGCCTTCTTGTTTGATAAGTAATATATTAATAGATATTGAAGACCTTCAATTTATTAAACTAAAACCTTTGGCCAAACCATAATCATATGTTTAAAGGCAAATTTTACTTCTTCATTTGATTTAGATGATTGTCCAATTACTTTTTGGTAATGATTGATTAGTTCATCTAGCTCCTGGCTGTATTTAATTGTTTGTTCACTTGTAAAGCCTAGCTTATTTGCACTATTAATCATTAATTCTCTTTTAGCCTTTATCTTTTCAATCATTTCAGATTGATAATTACTATCCTTGTACAATTTTATCCTCCTACCTTACACGCTTACTATAAACCACTCAAAAAAGTAGACTACTTGAAGAATTATGACAAGAAATTAATTAAAAGTAAATACAATCGCAAAAGTAGACAAAACATTCTATTTCTTTCGTTTTTCGACAATTTTTTCATTCATTTTCGTTCGCAAACGACAAAACTTCATTAATCCTCTTTTACAAATTACCAAATGAGAAAAGGAAATTTGATGATGTTTTTTGCTTTAAAGTATTAAAATTAAATTTTTTTAACATATGGTTTAGTTCGATAGAACTAGTTCAATCCTACCGAATGAATTATTTTACTAAGTCCTCTAAATATGTATTGAATTTCTAGTGATAAATGTTAGTAAGAGGTCTGGTAGTGACCCAAATAATCATTTTGCGGGCCATTCAATCATTATTGATCCGTGGGGAGAAGTATTGGCTGAAGCAGGAGAGCAGCAAGAGATTCTAACTGCTGAGATTAATTTAGATTTAGTCAAAGAAATACGCAAGCAAATTCCAATTTTTGAAGATCGAAAACCAGCCTCGTATAACTAAATTATGAAATATTTAAAAGCAATCCAAATCGGTTAGGGATTGCTTTTTTATACGGTTTCTTTTTTTTCTTTTAGGTCAAGGGGCAGCTGGATATAAAACGTGGTTCCTCTTCCTTCTTCACTTTCTATCGTGATGCTGCCTTGATGATCATTGATAATTCGATAGCTAACCATTAATCCTAGACCAGTTCCTTCGTCTTTTGTCGTAAAAAATGGTTCACCTAGTTTTTTTATCTTCTCTTTTGAAATTCCCGCCCCCTCATCTTGTATACTGATTTGAACTCGTTCACTTTCCAGCATCTTCGTAGTAATGGTTATATTTCCACCCATAGGCATCACTTCAATTGCATTTTTTATTATATTAATAAAAACCTTTTTTAATTGGTTAGGTTCACAAAATACAAGTGGTAGTTTGCTATCCATGTCTGTTACAAATTGAACATTATGTAAAACTGCCTGAGCCGATAGTAAATCGACAGTTTCCTTCATAATCTTGTTTAAATCCTTTTCTTGAAATTTAGTAGCATGCGGCTTTGCAAGGATTAAAAACTCATTAATAATCGAATCAATCCGTGCCAATTCTGAAGTTATCACTTGATAATACAACGAATGTTCCTTAGTTATAATTTCCTCAAGTAACTGAATAAATCCCTTTAGAGCTGTCATAGGATTACGTATTTCATGAGCAATTCCCGCAGCAAGTTCACCAATTACATTCAGTGTGTCTGATTTACGGAGCTGTTCCTCAATTTCTATCTTTTCAGATATATCTTTAAATATGGTAAAATTTATCCCACCTAAGATATCAAGTTGTGAAGAACAATCAAAATATCTATTATTTCCTTCCTCATCTTTAAAAGTTACCTTGGAGCAGGTTTGTCCTTTTTCTAACACTTGTTCAATATGTTTCAAAATCTCTTGCCTTCCGTTTTCCAAAATGGTGTGCCGCTCATAGACCCGATGACCTATTAAACGATCCTTAGGAAGACCAATCATTTTTTCACCGGCACGATTCACATCAATAATACGGTGATCATTATCCCAAAGGAGGAGACCATCCATAGAGTATTCAAAGATACGTCGATATTTTTGTTCGCTGTCCTGAAAGTTAATAGTCATATTCTGTTTTTCACTATTACCAAGATGTAAAGTATCTTTTAGTTCCTTCTTCTCCACGTTTTGACACCCCGCGAAATCCTTATTCTCTATATACTATATTAAATCATATATTCTACATATATCGAGAAAAATCCTTTTAAGTCGACAGCCAAATTTCACTCTTACAAGATGGCTATTTAAGAAAAGCGCAAGCGCCTTGGTCAGCCCCGATATAGGGCGACTTGTCGACTGGCCAGCGAAAGCAGGTTCAAAGACTAGTCGCCCTTAATGCGTACAGAAAGCGATAGCTTTCTGTAGCCAAGCATAAGACGAGCCGGCCGAAAGGTTGCTTTTTAACCTTTTGGACGGATTGTCCTAAATGTGGAGGCGACTGTCCTGGGACTCTAGGCTAAGACGTACCCTGCAAGAAGGCGCTTTTTGCCTTCTTCAGGGGATGGCTTAGCCTTGCGTCCCAAGGAGCCGCAACTGGATAAGCTGTAGACCATCGAGGGGCTAGGCGCTGAAGCTAGACAATTCTCAAAGTCAAAAACTTTTAAACTTTCTTATCTCATAAGAAGAACGCAAAGCGCTTTGCTGCTTTGCGTTCCTCGTTAAATTCGACATCAGTTTATAGAAGTGGGTTTTCGTGCTTTGCTTTTAGACGCTGCCATCTCTTTTCAACTTCTGCTTCAAATTCTTCTAAAATAGATTTATTTTCATCTTTTAATAAATGTTTTGCTTTTCCCATATATTTTAACCAATCAGATAGTGGAACCCGTTTGTTCTTTTCTTCTGGATTATACGTAATCGTTGTAACGCCTTGCTCAATCTCATAGAGAGGGAAGAAGCAGGAATTAACAGCCTCCTCAACGATTTTAGTACCATATCGATCATCAGATTTCCAATTTAATGGACATGCGATGAGAAGTTTCCCGTACACTGTACCGACATTTTGTGCATACCATTGTGCTTTTGCACCTTTTTTCACTAAATCCTGCGGGAATGCCTCAGAACCAGTAAATACATACGGAATATTCGTTGCAGCCATAATTTGAGCTGTATCTTTATGGTGGAACGCTTTTCCTCGCTGTACTTTCCCAACACCAGAAGTGCTTGTCATGTGTCCGATTGGTGTAGAATATGACATTTGTGATCCTGTATTCATATAACCTTCATTATCATACTCAAGCATGATCAGTTTATGTCCGCGAAGAGCCGTTCCTATTGCTGAACCCATTCCAATGTCCATACCGCCGTCACCAGTAATCATAACAAAAGTAGCATCATCCGACACCTTAATTTCGCCTCGGCGTTTTAATTCCATAAAGGCCTCAACTGTCCCAGAAAGGGTAGCTGCACCGTTTTGGAATAAATTATGAATCATCGTTTGTTTATGTGAAGTACTTGGATAACCAGTCGTGGTTACATACGCACAGCCTGTTTGGAATAAAGTAACAATATCTCCCTCAATCCCCTTAAAGAATAACTCAAGGCCTGCAAAAATACCGCATCCCGGACATGCACCATGTCCAGAAGCAATTCGTTTTGGCTTACCGGTAAGAGCACGGAGTGGAGGAATTTTGACCTTTAATTTATTGGTTTCTTCATCCATTTTCACATCAATTAAACCTGTTTTGTACACATCACCATGCTGTGGTAAAATAACTGGCTTAAGGATGTTTTCAGGGATTCCTGGAACATGGCCATAGTAATCAAATGACTTTTCCGCATAGCCCCTTTCCATCGCATCTATTGCCATACTAAAGAAATCTTTAGCATCTTCTGCATAGAAATCCTTCCCTCCAAGACCAAATACTCGGCTTAACACAATCGTTTTGTTTTCTTTGTCATCTTGAAGAGCTGATTTTACTTCATGTGTAAGGTTAGGTCCGTTTGCACCATATGAATCCGCACGCTCGCCGACTAATAGGGCTTTAACATTCTTAAGGGCCTCACGAATTTCTTTTGCCGGGAATGGACGAATGATATTTGGGCTTATCACCCCCGCTTTAATCCCTTTTTGCCGAAGCTGATCAACCACATCTTTGGACGATTCAGCAGCAGAATTTAATAGGAATAGTGCAACTTCTGCATCTTCCATTTTATATAAATCGAGCACCTGATATTCTCTGCCAGAAAGTTTCGCATAGTCAGCTGCCACCTCTTTAAATACTTCACCCGCATTGTATATAGCTTCCGATTGTTGGTAGTGGTTATTAATAAAATCGTCACCGCTCATATGTGCACCGATTGTAACAGGCTTGCTCAAATCTCTTACGAAGTTATAATCAGTTGGACACTCACCAACAAATTGTTGGACAACATTTCGATCCTTAAAGTATTCCACCCTGCGCTTTTGGTGAGATGTGAAGAAGCCATCATAGGCCACAATAACTGGTAAACGGACTTTTGAGTGTTCAGCAATTTTCAGCGCCATAATATTCATATCATAAACAGCTTGAGGTGTTTTAGCAGTTAAAATAACCCATCCGGTATTCAATGCATAATAAAGGTCTGAGTGATCACCACGGATATCTAACGGACCGCTGACAGCTCGAGTAACAAGGTTCATCACCATAGGGTAGCGGGTGCCTGATTGGACAGGCATTTGTTCAAGCATGTATAGAAAACCATTCGCACTAGTTGCATTAATGACACGGGCACCCGTCGCGGCTGCTCCATAGCAAATCCCTGCTGAACCATGCTCACCATCCGCTGGAATCAGTTTTATGTCATGCTGCCCACGGGTTTTCATTTGATCTAAAAATTGGGCAACCTCAGTTGAAGGTGTGATTGGGAAATATCCCATGATATGATAATTAATTTGTGCTGCCGCAGTGGCTGCCATTTCATTACCTGATTCAAAAGTGGAAACCTGCTCTGCCACACCCTGTTTCGTTAATTTATCTTCTAAAATAGCCATTATCGTAGCCCTCCTGCAATATAAGGAAAGTTTTGCTCTACACGGTTTTCATCCGCATACCCTAAGATTTCCCGTAGATCTCCTAGAGCGTCGGTTGGACATGCTTCCACACACTTTAAGCAGCCCTTACAATATTGATAATCAATTCCTTTTAGGAACATTTGCTTTCTGCCTCGTTTATCCTCTCCTTCTTCCCAAACAAAACAGAAATCAGGACAAACATTATCACAGGCAGCACAGTTGATACATTTGTCTTGTTTGAACTCAGGAAGAAACCCCTGCCGTGATCCACTTAAATCTTTGAAAATACTATTTGCCTGCGAAACCATCACACCGCCAAGTTCTTGTGTCATATAGCCAAGTTGTGGAAGCGGTCGTGTAAAGGATTTTCCTTTAGCACCTTCTGGAACTTCATAGGTTTTAAATTGAACTTCATTATATCCACGATCAAAAGTCCGAATATTCGGTTCAACAAGGTGGGGATATTTTTTTGTAAAAGTTTTCCGGATAACGTCTCTCATAGATTCGGGATCTAGGAAATCACAAATTCGATATAAAGCGCCAAGCATGGCTGTATTTACTTTCGTTTTTTCCTCTACAGCAATTGTTAAGGCATCAACAATGGCAAGAGTCCCATATTCTAATTGCAAATCTTTTTTCACATCATCAAATTCTCTAGCTGTATTAACTAAAACAATACCTTCCGCATCCAAGCCGCTTACCACATTCACCGTTTTATATAATGCTTCATGGAAAACTCCCACAATATGCGGCTGTTCAATTGGACTATGGTCCCGAATCTCAACTTCAGGATCACAAAATCGAACGAAACTCTTTACTGGTGAACCCTTCTTTTCAGACCCATAGGATGAAAAGTTTGCACCTCTTAATCCTAGACTTAATACCCCTGCCTCAGCTAACATTTTTCCGGCCAGGTTTGCCCCTAGTCCGCCAATTGATTCTAATCGGATTTCAAAAAATCCAAGTTCATTCTTTTTCGGTAAAATAGACATAATGTCCCTCCCCATTTCGTTCCAAAAAATACGAAATAAACTATTCATTGATTTTCCTGTCGTTATTGTAGGACAATTTTGAAATTTAATCTGTGACAAATGTTAAACATCACCTGAATTTTTTTGTAACACATTAATTTTTTTAAAAAAATCATTATTATCTCAGACTTTAAAACGCTTGCTTAATTGTATAACAGATTAAAAGTTGTATTATAACAGATAGAAATCATTCAGATTTTATCTAAGGGATATCGGGTTTGTAGTGATGATTTATGGTTTGCCTTATACTCTTTTGGTCAAAAATAGGCTATAATAATTATTTGGTCATATTGAAAAAGGAGTAACCATATGAATGTTATTTGCTCTACGCTGAATGCTAAGTTTATCCATACAAATCTTGCTATTCGTTATTTGAAGGCCTATGCAGCCCCAGAATTTACAATCAAATTAAAAGAATACACTATTAAGGATCCAGTCCTAAATATCGTTTCGGACCTTTATCAAGCAAAACCTCACGTTATCGGTTTTAGCTGCTATATCTGGAACATTGAGGAAACACTGAAAGTTGTAAATATGTTAAAAAAGGTTGACCCTTCGATTTTGATCGTTTTGGGAGGTCCAGAAGTGACTTACGATACAGCCGAATGGATGGAAAAACATCCTGATGTGGATTTTATCGTGATCGGTGAAGGAGAACAAACCTTTAAACAGCTACTTCATGAAATAGCTGCCGCGAAAGAGTACCGAAATGTCAGTGGTATTGCTTTTCGAGAAAGTGGAGTAGTAAAAATAACACCACAACTGAATAAGCTGGATCTTAAAGAACTTCCCTCACCCTATCGTTTTCCCGAAGATATCGCTGATTTAGGGAAACGTGTTACTTATATTGAGACAAGTAGAGGCTGTCCATTTAGCTGTCAGTTCTGCCTCTCTTCCATAGAAGTCGGAGTCAGATATTTTGACCGTGAAAAAATTAAAGCGGATATCCACTATCTCATGGAAAATGGGGCTAAAACGATAAAGTTTGTGGATCGTACTTTCAATATTAGTAGAAGCTACGCGTTAGAAATGTTCCGTTTTCTTATTGATGAGCATCTGCCTGGAACCGTATTTCAGTTTGAAATCACCGCTGATATTATGCGGCCCGAAGTCATTGAATTTTTAAATCAAGAAGCCCCAAAAGGTTTATTCCGATTTGAAATTGGCGTCCAGTCTACAAATGATTACACCAATGAGCTTGTCAGAAGAAAACAAAACTTCGCCAAGCTGACAAGAACGGTCACAATGGTCAAAGAGGGCGGTAAAATCGATCAACATCTTGATTTAATTGCCGGGCTTCCCGAAGAAGATTATTCCTCCTTTAGAAAAACTTTTAATGATGTTTTCGAGATGAGGCCAGAAGAATTACAATTGGGATTTTTGAAAATGCTCAGGGGAACTGGAGTCCGTCTCCGTGCTGATGAACATAAATATGTATATATGGACCATTCACCATATGAAATCTTAAGTAATAATGTGTTATCGTTTGATGATATTGTAAGAATTAAACAAGTCGAGGACGTATTGGAGAAATATTGGAATGACCACCGAATGGACTATACGGTTGAATATCTTGTCAGCAATGTATTCCCATCTCCGTTTGACTTTTTCCAAGAGTTTGGTTCCTACTGGGATGATAAGGGATGGTCGCGAATCGGCCATCAGCTTGAGGACTTATTTAGAAGGTTATACTCGTTTCTAGAAGAACGCTCCGTCGATAACCTTGAAGTTATTGCAGGAGTAATGAAGTATGATTATTTAAGAAATCACAAATACAAACCTAGAAAGCCTTGGTGGGACGCATCCCTGGATAAGGGTGAGCGCTCACTGCTTTACAAACAAATATTGAATCATCCAACTATGCTTGGAAATGAATTCAGTCAACTGCAGCTTGATGAAAAGGATTTATATAAGCATACGATGCTTGAGGGATTAACCTTTGACTTAGGTGAGTACTTAACAACCGGCCACTTAAAAAGAAAAACTGGCTACTTATTAGCGTTCTTTGACCCGAGCAAAGACCATACATTAATATTTTCATTTTAGTTTTTTATAAGCCGGGGGTCCCCGGCTTATTTATTTTTACCATTTTTCTTCAAATGTTTTTTCGTTTCATAAAGCTTAACCCCATTAACTTCACCAATTTCAATACTAAACTCTTCCATTGGTATAGGGTTTTGAGTATTACCTACCTTTGCCATTAGCTTCTACCTTTTTTACCTTGTTTCGAATTACGATTTTGGAATCGAATAGCATTATTATTATCGGTAAACTCTGCTGAAAATTCACTTTCCTGCACATTTTTATGAGGGGTTTTCGTATATTTTTCCACTGCATTAAATTCTGCTTTGCGCTTTGCCATTTAAAATCCTCCCAAAGATATGATGATACATCCTTAGTTTAAGCAAAGTGTGTGTGTTCATTCCTTTCCTTATTTTTCATAAATAAAATCGCCTTACAAACAGAAAATAAAAGAAAAAGGAGTGAATAGACCATGGAAAAATCTAATCATAAACAGTCCTCCGAAAAGATAACGATGGATGAAACCATGCCCCATCAAATAAATGCACCTAGCTTCGAAGGGACCGGAATAAAAATGGAGGATCCCTTTGTAAATGAATATGGGGTTACCATTGGTGACAGTTTATATGCTTCTGAGAACTCCCCTTTAGAAAATTGGTCAAAGGATACAGACCCTGCCATTATGTCTGGAGACGAATGGGTTCATCCGACAAATGATATTGGCTGGAATACTTCAGAAAATCGAGAGCTGCTCGACAGCAAAAGAAAACCACAAGCCTATCCGTTTATGCACCCGACAAAGGATGTCAGTAAAGGAACTGATTAATGGAATTATCCATATCCGAAAAACATTACCACTTATGAAATTCTGAAGGACAATAGATACTATTTATACAGAGGGTGTCCTACAATCCTCTAAATTCTAAAAAATGTACCAAAGGCACACACTTTAAAGTAGCGATAGGCTAAAAAAGTTAACAAGGTAAGTATCAACTTTCCTATGACAAAGGAGTGAAAACAATGGCAAATAACAGCAATAAATTATTAGTGCCTGGAATCGAGCAATACTTGGATCAGGTAAAATATGAAATCGCCCAAGAATTTGGGGTCCAATTAGGTTCAGATACCGTTTCTAGAGCAAATGGATCTGTGGGCGGAGAAATAACGAAAAGATTAGTCCAACAAGCGCAAGCTGAATTATCTGGGCAATTTAACAACCAATAATTGAATAGATATGGAAAAAAAGTCCGGTTTTGACGCCGGACTTTTACTTATTCTTATGACTATTAATTTTTTGTTCCTTTTGTTTAGACTTCTTTTGATGGTTGGCTGTGGTTACTGGTGTGCTTTTTGCTTTTGGTTGATTTTGGGTCTGTTGTTTAACCTGCTGCTTTGGAGTTTGTTTAGCCGGTTGTGTGGTTTGTTGCTTCGGCGGTTGCTTCGGCTCTTGTTGTTTGTTATCCCCGTGATTTGGTATGATTTGATTCTCATCCTTTTTAAGTTGACTTGGCGGGATTTTCTTATCCCCAGGCATAATTTGAGCGTTAGTATTTTTTTTATCAATTTGGTTATCAACCAATTTCTTTTGCTGTCCCGGTGATATTATTGTTAGTTGGCGTGAAGGAGCTGCAACATTTTTCTGGTTCGTATTCTTTTTCTTCTCTTTTCCTTTCTTTTGGTACTGATATTTACCAGTGGAAATACCACGATTCTGTGCCTGTTTGCGGTCTTCTTGGGTTGCTTTTAACACGGTCAAATCTAACTTTTGCTTGCCTGCCAACGCTTTTAATTCTTCTAAATTCTTTTGAAGATCCTTTTCAGATTGCTCATCCTGTTCTTCCGCTTGAACAGTCGAAATAATCACAGGCTGCTTATTTTCTAGCAAACCCGCTTGTTTCATTTTAGCTAAAATGGACTGAGTAATTTTTGAAACATCTTTTTTCTTCCAATTCTTAAGCTCTGATATTACCTCTTTACCCGCTTTATTGATGCCTGTTAATTTTACAACCTGCATCTTCTTATTCACACCAATTTCAATACTTGAGTTTGCATCAATAGACATATAAGCGTAAGCTTTATTATTTTGATACAGCGGAAAGAAGGAACCAAACAAGATAATTAGGGCAGCCATTACGGCCAAGACGCTTCGAGATGTTAAGATATTCTTTAATAATAATAAAAATAATAATAATGAGTTCTTTGTTTGAACATTTGCACTTGGAAAGAAATGTATCTCCTCGCCAATCGTATAGATTTGATCTTGCTTTTTGGTCCGTAAAAACTCACCCTCGGGGGTTAATAGCGTTAAGAAAGCGTCATCTATTTCCATGATAATTCCTTTTTTCATATATCCAGCACCCCCTTTATATACTCCTTCATATAGACATAATCACTAGATAATATAAGTGCAACCGCAATGATATATTTCCGATTTCTCTCAATCGTTTTCCGGCTGACATTGACCCTTGTTTCTAACTGTTTAATGGGAAGACGCTTTTTATCCAGTAATATCTCTTTTAACTCTGGATTGGCTACCAGTATTTTCGCTGTTTGAATCGCACTTTTCCGAGCATCAGCATGTTTGGGTGAATTTTCCACTAAGTCACTAAAACTTAAATCAAATGAGGTTAACATTTTTTGGAAATGGAGTATTTCCTCTTTTCTTAATTGCTCGTCATTCTTCTTATAAAACTCATCAAGGGAAAGTTCATTTACAATCACAGTTCCCGGCGACTCTTCCTCTTGTATAGGGTTAGTGATATCAATACTTATATGCTGATTTTTGGTTTGTTTACGAATATAGTCTATTACTCGTCTTTTTATAATGATTTCGGAAAAACTTAATAAAGAGCTTCCTCGATCTGCTGAATATTTTTCAATTGCCTCATTAAATGCAATCAGTCCAATGCTAAATTCATCATCGGATTCATAAATGTAACGCCTGCAAACGGAAGAAACAGTTTTAGCAATAAAGGGCTTATAGGAATCAATTAATTGATTTAATAGTTCTTGGTCACCTTGTTGGACTAGTAGAACAGTCTCTTCCAAAGTTCTTTTTTTCTTCTTGGTCATAAACAATAAACTTAACATTTGCTCACCTCTATTCGTCCCATTATAACATACATATAGTACTTAAGACTTTATAGGGAATAAGCATTTGGAAAAAGAAAACCCCCAATAATGGCTGTCTTTTCCGGTTTATTGTTTAGTTCCTTTTTGTTATTTCCGTTTGTTTTTAGTCCTATTAAATCCCCCTCTTTTTTTCAATTTCTTCACATCAATAAATTTTGCGTACGCATTTATTACATAGTTACGTTAATTAAAGAACAGTTTCTGGGGGTTGAAAATAAAAATTTTTCCCAATAGAAAAATTAAAAAGCTTTAAATCAGATTAATGATTTAAAGCTTTCAATTCGCGATGTTGGTATTTTTATCGCATAATTTTAAAATTCGTTTTATTATTCCACCAACAAGTAACCCCGGAATAAGGAATATCATAGGTAAAAAGATAGGTCCCGGATGGATTCCAAAAAAAGTTACCTTTGGTGAAACCATTAATCCAACTGTGACAAAGTAAGCTCCAAAAACAAAAGGCAAATAAGAATGCTTTTCACCTGCCGGCATTGCAAATCGATAAGCATCCCACATCGAAAACATATAAATACATGGATAAAACATAAGCCATTGATAGTTTACCACCATTTCAGCTTGCCCAATTTCACCTAGGAAGCTAAGCATAATTGCCTGGTTAAAATGACTATTTACATTCATGATAAACTCTAAAACAACAAATAAGACTCCCTTAATATACTGACCTGTTAATAATTGTGTAAAACCAGGGAATGCAATATTCCACAAAACTGCTTCCAATTTGCTCATTTTTTTCATTTTCCTATCCCGCTTCTTTATGGCATTTAAGAACAAAAACTTCTTCACTTAGCTTAACCATTACTATGTTAAATTAACGGGGATACGCTGAAAATCTTCCAATAATTTTCCAATTTATGCATAATCACTTTGAAAGGATTACAAATTAAAAAACAGCGGAGGCTTTCCGCTGTTTTTTGCTATCCAAACTATTCGTGCTGGTCCATAGGATTATATAGTTTAACATTAGGATTTTTTTCCTGAAACCATCTTAATGCAAAGTCATTTTCAAATAAAAAGACATAATGGTCATATCGATCCTTTACCAGAAGGCTTCTTGAGCTCGAAAGGTTTTCATCAACCGTCTCATTTTCAACCCATCTGGCAATTTTTGAACCCATACGCTCCATTAATACTTCGGCATTGTACTCATTTCTCATCCTGTGCTCAAATACTTCAAACTGAAGCTGACCTACAGCCCCTAGTAAATATTCTTCCATCCTAACAGTTTTAAAGAGCTGAATAGCCCCTTCCTGAACTAGCTGTTGAATACCTTTATAGAAGGATTTTTGTTTCATGACGTTTTTAGCCGAAACCCTGACATATAATTCAGGAGTAAACTGTGGCAGCCTCTCATATTGGAAGTCATTTTTACCAGTCGTTAAAGTATCACCAATTTGATAAGTACCTGTATCATATAATCCGATAATATCCCCGCTAACGGCTTCTTCTACTGTATTTCGTTCTTCTGCCATGAAGGATGTCGACTGGGAAAGCTTTAATTGTTTTCCTAATCGAGGTATATTAACCGTCATGCCTCGTTCAAATTTACCAGAGCAAACACGTACAAAGGCAATCCGGTCGCGGTGAGCAGGATTCATATTTGCTTGGATTTTAAACACAAACCCCGAAAATTGTTCTGTTAATGGATCAATTTCACCTATGGATGATTGACGTGCTTTTGGCGGTGGTGCAAATTGAAGGTAAGACTCTAAGAACGTCTGAACACCAAAGTTTGTTAAGGCACTTCCAAAGAAAACAGGAGTTAGAGTCCCCTCAGCTATCTTTTCTGCTGAAAACTCATTACCTGCTTCATTGAGAAGTAATATCTCCTCAAGAGTTTGATCGTATAGACCTGATTGTTTTAGCGGATGGTCCCCAGCAATTTCCCCATCTTCAGTTAGAGGAATATAGCGCTCCTCATCATTTACCCGGAATTGTTCAACTCTTTTATGAAAACGGTCATAAATGCCTAGGAATTCTTTCCCCATTCCGATTGGCCAGTTCATTGGATAGGATTCAATTCCAAGGACTTCCTCAAGTTCGGCAAGAAGTTCAAGCGGTGTTTTCCCTTGGCGATCCAGCTTATTAATAAATGTGAAGATGGGAATCCCGCGCATGCGGCATACTTTAAACAGCTTAAGTGTCTGTTCCTCAATCCCCTTCGCTGAGTCAATAATCATCACTGCACTGTCAACTGCCATCAGTGTTCTGTACGTATCTTCACTGAAATCTTGGTGTCCTGGAGTATCAAGAATATTAACCCGAAAACCTTCATAATCAAATTGCATGACACTGGACGTAACAGAAATACCACGTTGTTTCTCAATTTCCATCCAGTCACTCGTGGCAAACTTCCCTGTCTTTTTTGCTTTTACCGTTCCAGCGTCTCTAATGGCTCCACCAAATAATAATAATTTTTCTGTTAATGTTGTCTTACCAGCATCCGGGTGGGAAATAATCGCAAATGTCCGGCGTGATAATACTTCTTCTTTAAAATTGTTACCCATCTTGTCTTCCTCTCTTTGACAAAGAAGTCATACTTCCTCTAAATAAAGTTCTATTCCCTCTCCAAACTTAGGGTGAAAGAAACCATTCACTAATCCGGGCAGCTTTTGCCCATTATAGCGAGAAATTTTTTTTCCATAACTTCAATCTTATCTCGCAAACGCCAACTTTGCAATATATCGAGTTGTTTACTATTGATTTTTCTTTTATGATGGAGGTGAAAGGATTATAATGAAGTTAATGAAAAACTATTTGATTTCCTTGGGAGGAACTATGCAAAATCAGTCAGTTGACTCGCAAACCTTAGACCTATTACATAAAGCTTTCGAAATCGTGCTTAAACAAAATAAAATTTCATATAACAAAATTGGCATTGCCGAAGAAGGGGACCAACTCTTATTTTTGTATGAAACTAAGGAAGAAAAGGTTCATGTCTTTAAATGGAGCAAGGAGGCATCTGTCGGAAAGAGTATTGGAACTCTAGCCCAAAGTGTGCTTACACCAATTATTCCACAACTCCGCTTATTATCATAAAGTCTAGAACACACTTTCCCGTTTAGGACAGTGTGTTTTTATTTTTAAGGCTGTGTTAAAGGTTAATATTGATTTTTAGCATGTTGAATGGAGCGGAAGGCGGCGAAGACTCCTGCGGGAGTACGGGGCAGGGGAGACCCCGCAGGCGCTAAAAGTGCCGAGGAGGCTCCCCGGCACGCCCGCGGAAAGCGAAGCCGCCTGTAGCGGAAATCAACAATCAAGATTAACACAGCCATTTTTAAAAGCGTAAATCGATTTGCTCGATTTCTTCCACCGATTCCCATATCCATTTTTCTGGAAATTCCCTTATAATGAATTATATAACTCTGTTAGAGGAGATGAAAAGAATTGAATGAAAGTAAAAAGCTAGTTTCAAAGTTTTTTCCGCTGATTACAGCGTTGATTATAGTCATATCGGGAATTATTTGGTATATCCAAACTTCTCATAATGAAATTTCGATTCCTTTCTCGTCTGTGGAGAAAACGATCCAGGGGCAAAATGGAAAGGTTGTTACACTTACTGAACAGGCAGACGGCAGCCTTTATATGAAAGCGGGAAATCAAGAATATGTATCCCATATTCCGCCGAACAGTCAAATGATTGAAAAACTTGTTGAAAAGTACAATATTGATTACACCTATACGACCAGCAGCAGGTATGGTAAATGGATTATGGGCGGTGTGATGGTTTTACTTGCGGGTGCTGCTTTCGCCTTACAAAAAACAAAGGGTGGTTTTGGCCTTCATAATTCGATGAAAAATAGTGTTGCCAAGTCACGCCCCCTTCCTTCTATCAGTTTAAATGATGTAGGCGGACTTGGAGCTGAAATGAAAGAGGAAATTTTACAGACACTATCTACTTTAAAAGAACCTGAACGGGCAATAAAGTTGGGAATTAAACCGCCAAAAGGAATTCTTTTATACGGACCCCCTGGGACCGGTAAAACTTTATTAGCCCAAGCAATGGCACGAGAGTTAAATGCTTCCTTCTTCTCTACGAGTGGTTCGGCATTCAATGAACTGTTTGTAGGTGTTGGTGCAAGCCGAGTTCGCTCCCTGTTTCAAACAGCACGCAAACAGGCACCTGCCGTTATCTTTATTGATGAAGTGGACGCACTTGCAGGAAAGCGTAAAGCTCATGGCGGCGAAGAAGCAGAAAAAACTTTAACAGAACTACTTGTTCAACTTGACGGCGGTCAATCTAATGACGGAATTCTATTTATAGCAGCTACAAATAGAAAAGATATGCTTGATGAGGCCTTCCTTCGTCCTGGCCGTATTGACTTCTCCTTCCATGTATCTCTCCCTGATACAAAGGGTAGAAGAGAAATCATCGAGATTCATACGAAAGGAAAAGCACTTGCAGAAGATGTCTTTGCGTCCCTTGATGATTTAGCAGAAAGTACTTCTGGGTTCTCCGGTGCAGAGCTGCAGTCTCTTTTTGAAACGGCCTCAAGACGTGCAGTAAGAAATGGCCAAGATGTAATTACAAAACAAGACCTGGATTATGCACTCGACCGGACGATTTTAGGAAGTACTTCTCGATCACTACAGGATCTCGATACAAAACGCAGGGTTGCCATTCATGAGGCTGGCCATGCGATTGTTGCTTCCTTAACAAAACCAGGTTCAGTTAGAAAAGCAACGATTATTCCTCGTGGTGAGGCACTTGGTTATGTTGCGCCGATTCCAAAAGAGCTCCATTTATCAACAACTAGTGACTTGCTTGACCGCGTGGCAATGGTTTTAGCCGGTGGTGTTGCTGAGAGATTGTTACTGGGTGAACATAGCATCGGCGTGAGCGGTGACGTACAGCAGGCTAAACATCTTATTGAACATATGGTCGACATTGGAATGCTTCAGGATGGGTTTACTCTAACTTTTAACAAGCAAGACAAAGAAATCAAAATGCAGGAACTTTTTGCAAAAGGATTAGAAAAAGCAGAATCCTTGATCAATAATCATCAACAACAGTATCAACAATTAGTCGATGCCTTATTAAAAAAAGAAACTTTAGAAGGATCTGAAGTGGAGGCAATCGTTACTGGCTCATCTAAAATCGCTTAACAACTTTTTTCTGCATAATATAACCAGGTGCACTCGCTGCACCTGGTTTTACTTTTGTGTTTTCGTGGTAAATATCTAATGAATTATGATTTTGGTGGTAAACTAAGCTTGAATTCCGTTAAAGGAAGTGAACCCTATGTACCGAAATGATGAATTAATTGAAAAAGAGCAGTCTAACTACATGAAAAATGCAAAGGAATTCCTCGGCAATCCGCAAAAATTAAAGGATTTACTGAATAAGGTGATCCATAAAGCAACAGAGAAGAAAGGCTATCTAGGGGATGCTTGGGATAAACTGCAGTTATTTGTTGATTTAGTAAAAGCTTATACTAAAGGTGAGTATAAGAATGTTCAACCAAGTACCATCGTTACGATAATTGGCGCCCTGCTATATTTTATTTCCCCGATTGATTTAGTTCCTGATTTTATTATTGGGCTCGGCATATTCGATGACGCTGCTGTAATTGGTTTTACGTTAAAGAAATTATCGAAAGAACTTGACCAATTTGAGCAATGGAAAAGTACGAATACGATTTCACAAGAAAACCCGCTGGATTAACCGAGCGGGTTTTCTTGTTAGATATCTAATTAACACTAAAGCGTTTAAATCACCAGAGAATAGGCGCTTGCTTACCTCTAAAAATAAGCAACCCCTTCTTTCTAGTTAATAAAACACTTTAAGTTTTAATTACCATCTAAAGCAAGCAGCACCTACAATAATCAATAAGATAAATAAAACGACGATTAATGCAAATCCGCCGCCAAATCCATATCCACCGTAGCCACAACCACCATAGCCGTAGCCACCAAATCCACCATATCCAAACATTTTATTTCCTCCCTTTTATATTAATAGAATCCGCAACCCCAAGAAGCTCCAATAATAATTAGTAAAATGAATAATACGACTAGCAGGGCAAATCCGCCGCCATAGCCACCTACTGCACCAGACATTTACATTACCTCCTTTTCGATTTCCATATATCCTATTCACCTAGTTAAAGATGTGCGATAGACAAATAATCATATTAGGCTTATTGAATAAGCCCATTCTTTGTACATAGACTTATTTCCATTATCTATATTTGTCCAATAACATTAAAGCAACCACCTAAGCAGATACCTATTGACAATTTGCTATGTTTTTCTTACCATGTTCACAAAAAGGCGATGGGGGAAATCTTGTTGAAATTTACTAAAACTGTTTGGAGACGGATCTATTTATCATTAAGCCGAAAAGGTATGAAAATCACAAGCGCTTCCGAATCCCGGTCCCCCATAAAAATCGGCCATAGAGGAGCAGCCGGATACTGCCCCGAAAATACCTTTGCTTCTTTTCATAGAGCGCTTCACCTTGGTGTGGATTTTCTTGAGATGGATGTCCAGATGACAAAAGATGGGGAACTGGTGGTCATCCATGATTCAACCGTTAATCGTACAACGAATGGGAAAGGAAAAGTAAAGGATCTTACCTTAAAAGAAATTAAAGCATTGGATGCAGGCAGCTGGTTTGACTCTCGGTTTAGTAGTGAAAAGATTCCTTCTTTTGGTGAATTTCTAGATGCGTTTGGCGGTAAAGTCGGAATATTGCTTGAAATAAAAAATCCTTCCCTTTACCCTGGAATTGAAGAAAAAATTGCGAATGAACTGTTAAAGAGAGGACTTACAAGCTTAGAAGGACCTCAAGTGATTGTTCAATCCTTTGATCAGTGTTCACTAAAAAAATTTCATCAACTAGTACCTTCCATCCAAATAGGAGTCTTAGTAAAAAAAATCACCGGTAAAGGAATATCTGATCAAGAATTGGTTTCTTTTTCAAGCTATGCTTCCTTTGTCAACCCTAAAATTACTATGGTAAGCAAACGGCTTATCAGCAGAATCCATCAACATGGCTTTAAAACTTTTATATGGACCGTTAGGAATAGAAACGAAGTCGACTTTTTAAGGCATTATCATGTTGAAGGGCTGATTTGTGACTTTCCTGATTTTCTCTAAGACTAAAAGAGCAGCTCCCTAAAGAGAGCTGCCCAATCGTTTATGATAAGAATAACAAGTAGATAATTAAAGCTAATACGATTCGATAAATGGCAAAAGGCAGAAGCTTAATTTTATTAATAAGCTTTAAGAAAAACCGAATCGAGATTAATGCAAAGATAAAAGCACTAATGAATCCTGCAATAAAGACCGGCAACGCCTCGACCGTCATATATTCCCAGTTTTTTAATAAGGAGAGGAAACTAGCGCCAGCCATTATTGGTACGGCCATGATAAAGGTAAAGTCAGCCGCCGCACGATGACTCATTCCCATTAAAACTCCTCCTGAAATAGTTGAGCCAGAGCGAGAAAAACCCGGCCAAAGCGAGAAGCATTGAAAAAGTCCAACCATAAAAGCTTGTTTATAGGAAACCTGGTCTACCGTTTGTGTTCTTGGATTTTTAGAACCAAATGCATCAGCAAGTATCATAAGGATGGCACCAATCACTAATCCAACTAAAACTGTCCCCGTAGAGAATAAATGATCATCAATATAATCATTAAACAGTACCCCTAATACACCTGCTGGTATTAGGCCTACAATAACTTGGGTTAGCTTAAGGCGACTTTGTTCTTGCGCTGGTTGTTTTGTGAATTTGCCCAGTCCTAATAGGTCAATAAAACGATCTTTAAAGGTAACAACCACTGCCAATATTGATCCAAGCTGAATCACTACTTTAAAGGTATTAGCTCCATGTGCAGTTAAAAAGGTTTCAGACTTTAACCACATATCATCAACGATAATCATGTGTCCTGTTGATGAAACGGGGGCAAATTCTGTTAATCCTTCCACCAAGCCTAAAATAATGGCTTTGATTAATATAAGTAAATCCATGTTGTAAAACGCTCCTAACTTGTTGATAAATGATAAATTATGACAAGCATACTTTTTATTTTACTAATTAACTGGAACTATAAGCAACTCTAATATTTTCATATATTGATAAACAGTGTACAAAAAAATAAAATGTGGCCTTGTTTCTGCCACATCAGTACCTTACGTTAGTTTAAAAGATAATACCCATCCGTATGGCTTTAACCGCTACTTCCACTTTTATTTTACTAGTTATTAATAAATCGCATTACTCGTCCGTTAAATTTGTTCAGATAATAACCATGTGTTATATCAGCAATTGCAACTCCTGTTCTGCTTTGTGAACCTATAAACTTCCCGTTACCCAGATAAATTCCAACATGGCAGTCAATTTTATAAGTATCAAAGAAAACAAGATCACCAGGCTGTGCTTCACCATACGAAACCCTTTTGCCTAAGTTTTTCAATATATCCGTATGGGCTCAGACTTTTATACCTGCTTGTGAAAATGCCCATGCAACAAACCCAGAATAATCAAATCTTCCTTGTGCAACATCATTTGCATTTCTCCCCCCGCCGAATACATAGACTGAATTTCCAATATACTTTTCGCCAGCATGAATGACAGTATTTATCGTTTCATTAGAAGCGGTAGGAATTATTGCATGTATAAGTGTTGAACTCGTCGTAATAGAATTTTGTTCCACACCCTCAAGCCCCGCCTCTTTCAAAGCAAGCGACTGATCTTGCTGTTGTAACTCCAACTTTTGAGAGAGTTTTTCTTGCTCTTGCTGTTTCAATTCTTCCTTCACAAACTTTTCCCAATATCATCCTATTTTTATCTCAATTAGAAGTATATCATCTAATTCCCTCAAATAAGTTATAAATATATGACATTTAAATTTCAAAAGAAAAATTTGGTCCTAGTTTAACATATTGGTCAAATATAAAGTGGGGAAAAACCGACGAAAAAAACCACATTCTCCAATTAAATCAGAAGAGAATGTGGTTTAGCTTTGATTAAGGATTTTATGAAAACAACGAAATCATTAACGAGTTTTAACAAGCTCTTTGAAGCTATTTTTACTACGCTCTACAAAATCTAAATGTGTATTGCGAGCTTTCTTGGCATATTCCTTACGTACTTCAAGCCATGCGTTTCGGCTTTCACGGTTATAAGCAATACCAGATTCTGCATTCTTTTCAAAGCTATCTTCTAATTGATCGATAATATGGAAAAAGGATCGAACTGGTGTTAACGCTAATTTTTCCAACTGCCCAGAAACTTCATCAAACTGGTTTTTAAGCTCTTCATGGTCTTCTGAAGCAACGACATCTTTATCTACGACGGCATTAATTTGTTGCACCACTCCAGAAACCACTTCTTTATTTGTTGTTCTCGCTTGCTCATATAATGATGCAAGGGACTTACGGTATTGCTTATTGAATTTAATAACCTCTCTTACGGCATTAAAATAAGCATCTTCTTGATTTTCTCTTAGCTGTCTTGCACGCTCACTGGATTGTTCAAACTGATCCCAAAAAGTTGTAACAAATGAACCTACAGGTATCGATTCAACTAGTTCTTCAGCAGGAACCGTTTCATTTTTCTTCTGTACCATCTTTCTTCCTCCTCATAGTGCTATTAGCTTTCTCTATTGGATCCTTCTTCTGAAATGAAGGAATATAGAGCTCAAGTAAACTAGAATACATCTTGAAGAATTGATCTAGGATTGATTGATACGTCTCGAGTTGGTTAGCATATCCTTTTAAGTATGTAATCCCAGCTTTTGTGATTGAATATCTTCTTTTTGCCGGCCCGCTGCCTGTTGTATCCCATACAGATGAAACTAATTCATCCTTTTCGAGCTGCCTTAGCATCCTGTATAAGTTCCCTTGGTCAAGAGTCTTAAAACCGAATGCTTCTAGCTTTTGGCTAAGTTCATAGCCATGAAGGGATACTTTACTAAGAAGCAATAAAATAAATGGCAGTACAAAATTTTTGGATGGATTGACTGATTGGCTATCTTGGTTTACCATATATCCTCATCACCTCACCTATATGTATTTTACACCTATGGGTTATATTTTGCAATATTTAAAATAAATATACATATAAATTAAATTACTATTTAGGTGTTACAATTTATTGACGTTGGCTATAAACTTATTAAAACTGGAAAAGGTGGTGTAAAATGGAAATGGTTTGGTTTAGCAAGTTAGGTGTACCCTACTTGCATTTGGGTAAAGGGGAACCACTAGTCCTCATTCATGGTTTAGGGGAAGTCAAAGAAGGATGGAGTAACCAGTTTGAATTAGCAGATCAATTTGAGTTGATTATTCCGGATTTACGCGGCCACGGGGATTGTACAAGAACAGACGGGATTTCTATTCCCAACTTTGCCTCAGACATAATAGGTTTATTAAAAGAATTGGGTATTGTAAACGCACACATTCTTGGGCTGTCAATGGGTGGTGCTGTTGCACAAGAAATCTACCGACAAGCCCCGGAACTCTGCCGATCACTCATGCTAGTTAGCACTTTTCACTATTTTCCGAAAAAATTAAAGAGAATCTTATATAACAATCGGAGAAAAAAATTTGAGGCTGTAACTGCATCGGGAAAACAGACAGAATTCCTTGCCCATATGGCTCTTTACTCCTGGAATAAAAATACAGTAGATACATTTAGCAATTATTTCCGCCCAAAATATTTTATCTTCCTCGAATCCTTAAAAATGTGCCTTGAAGTAAATAATCGATCTTTATTACCAGAAATCAAAGTTCCAACCCTGATTATCGGGGGACAATATGACTCTGTTTTACCGGTTTGGATTCAAACCTCTATGCACAAGCTAATTCCAGATTCAAAATTTATAATTATGAGGAATACCGGTCATCTTGCCAAGCTTGAGGCAAAAGACCGGTTTAACCAACTGCTGCGGTGTTTCCTCAACCAGCAAACAAATGCTGTGTAAATCATATTAACTGGATAATAGGCCCCACCTATTTACCCGTTAATAGTATTACATTCCCAGTACCTATACCTTCACATTCTCAAGTTTATTTGAACGAGTTTTCAGCCATTTGTCGGCAAACACAGCAAACTTGCCTGTTAATGCAAGAGAAACATGGCCTCCTTCGAATACCTCGTAGGTTTTATCTTCACTTGATATCATGTCCATAATCGGGAGGCTTTGTTTTTCCAAAACTAGAGTGTCTCTTGAAGTCGAAAACACAAATACAGAACAGGTAATATTTTTTAAATCTACTTTTCTGCCTCCGATTTTAAGCTCACCTTTCAATAGCTTGTTATCCTTATATAAATCATTGAACATTTGTTTAAAAGCCGCTCCTGAAAAAGAGGCGGTATCTTTTGTCCATTTATCCATTCGCCGCCACTTTTCAACATACTCCTCGTCGTGTGCACGAGTAATTAAATTGACCCATGGACTTACGTATACCGGTGACAGCCCCCTAAACATAAGATATAAATATTTAGATGGAATCGCACCATATACGTCCGAAAACTGATCGAAGTTAATGAGACCATTTTGAAGTCCTTTTAACCATTTATCAGGGACAATTCCAATACTAAAATCAATTGGAACAGTTGCCAGAACGAGATTCTTTATTGGTAAGTTTGTGATCGATGTAAAAATCGCCGAAATCGTTCCACCTAAGCAGTAACCGACCATTGAAATTTCATTTGCACCCGAATGGCGTAAAGCCCGTTTTACTCCATTTTCTAGATAATCAATTATATAATTATCCAAAGTAATATCACTGTCCTCATAGCCTGGAGAACCCCAATCGAGGAAGTAAACATCATATCCACAGTCTGTAAGACCGCCTACAACACTGCTCCCTTCCCCGATGTCTAAAATATATGATTTATTCAGTAGTGAATAGACTAAAAACAATGGAATCTGATATTTTTTCTCCTTTGCAGGGTGAAAATATAAAGTGGATTTATTTTTTTTCCAAATAATCTCCCTCTTTGTTGGTACAATGTCTGGTTTAGGTTCTGTTAATACTTTATTTATTTGGTTCCACCTTACTTTTTCCTTCTCTAAATCTATTATAGGAATAAAGTTTTTTAGTGATGCTGTTGCGCTCATCATCATTATCTCCTTTATTAGGATTCAGTTATGCCAGCAGCAGCAAGGACTAGGTCTTTGTCTTTGTCTTTGTCTTTATGTTTCTCTTCCTTTAATAAGTTCCTCATATTCTCAAGTTCGCTTTTGATATCTTTTAATTGACTGAGTTCTTGCTTTAATTCTTTTAATTCCAACTGAACAGCCGATAGTTCGTTAGCATGATTTATTTCTACTTTCTTAACTTCATCCTTGATTTGTTTAACAATGCTTATTATTTCTTGAAACATCTCAATGTTTCCTTTATTTACCTCAACAAGACTATCTTGAAGGTTCCAAATTTGTTCCTCGAGAACATCGACTTTTTCCTCGGCTTGGATTGATAACTTAGCCACTTTTGCGACATCTTTTTTGGTCGGTATATTCATTACACCCGCCACTAGCTCTTGTCTTTTTCTGAGCAGTTCCAAATAACGTGCATGGCTATCTGTTCCAACCTTTAAAAGTTTAACGAATTCATTGTTTTATCATTTGTCATCGTTGTCACTCCTCTGTTTATGATTTGGTTAGCTCTTCTGATTTTTCTAGATACTTATTCAGCGGAAACATGAATGATTTAATTTGTTTTGCAAAAAGATGGACAAACCCTTTTTGATTTTCATAAATTAAGTTTCCCGCCTGTTTGACAGTTTTAATATATTGCTCTCTGCCTCTCTTTCTTAGCGTAATATATTGCTCAATGATCTCAACGTATTTATCCACTGACAGAGTGCTGACAATCCTCTGACATGGGGCTGCTAAAATATTTAAAGTCTTTTCTTGGACTTGATCTATTTGTTTATTAATATCTTCATAAGACTTAAACGGGAAGAAATGCTGCAGGCTGGTGGTAGACATTAAAAATTCTTCTCTAGCAGTTTTTTCCCATGAGGAAAATTCTTGATAAAATTGGGTACCGAGTTCAATAAGATTTCCTTGATTACGCTGAATTCCTTCAGCAAATTGTCTTGCTGCTTTTAAGAAAACAGCATCCCGATCATCGGCCCGTTCCGCCCATTCGTCTAATTCACGAAATGCAAGGCTCCATAACAAGTCTAAGCTTGAAAGCTGTTCCTCGCTTTCTTTACTAATGCTCCCTACCTTTGATTCTTCCTTAGGTTCAGTCTCCTGTGTTTCAGTTTTTTCTGTTTCTATTTTTAATTCTTTTTCATTTTCCTTTTTATCCGCCATTTTCTACTCATCCTTTCAAGAGGTTTATCCAATTTCGACAGCTGCTGTTTTAGACTAGGAGGTTTATTTTTGTGTTAAAAGTTAATAGAGAAACTGATCCCTTTTTCGATAATGATGACTTTTAATGAATTAGATTTTTATAATATTTGAAGGGCTTTCATGCTTTTCTAGAGGTACGTTTTTAACCAGTAATTACCTAAATTAGTTAATTAGTCAAGTATTTATAAGTTCAGTCTCAAAGATGATTGGATTGAATTTTAGTTAAGCCCAAAATCTAAATCCCTTTGAAGGCTTGATGATAAATTTCAGCTAGTTCACTGATAAATGGCTGTTTTGGATTTGCAATTGTATCTTGGTCATCAAAGGCACGTTCAGCTAGTTCCGCTAACTTACTTTCAAATTCTTCCTTATTCACACCATTTGCTTGAACACTCATTGATATATCCAGCTCCTTTGCTAGGTCAACCACTGCTTTTATTAAGCTTTCTATTCCTTCCTCCGTGGTACTTGCAGGTAGACCAAGCATTCTCGCAATTTCTGCATAACGTTCATCTGCAATAAAATGTTCATACTTAGGATAAGTCATGAATTTATTTGGTTTTTCTGCATTATAGCGGATTACATGTGGTAGCAGAATTGCGTTAGCTCGACCGTGTGAAATATTAAACTCGGCTCCTAACACATGGGAAAGGCTATGGTTAATACCTAAAAATGAGTTAGCAAATGCCATTCCTGCAATTGTAGAGGCATTGTGCATTTTCTCACGGGCTATTTCATCACCGCCATCTCGATATGCTCTAGGTAAATATTGAAATACCAGCTGAATCGCTTTAAGGGCAAGTCCATCTGTAAAATCATTTGCTAAAACCGACACATAAGACTCAATGGCATGTGTTAGAACATCCATTCCCGTATCAGCTGTTATATGATTAGGAACAGTCATGACAAACTGTGGATCCACAATTGCCACATCAGGTGTTAGTTGAAAATCGGCAAGAGGGTACTTGATATTGGCTTTTTTATCTGTTATTACTGAAAAAGCAGTAACCTCTGACCCAGTACCGGAAGTAGTTGGAATGGCAACAAATTTTGCTTTAGTCCGCAGTACTGGGAATTTAACAACACGTTTTGTTGGATCAAAGAATTTTTGTGTTAAACTTCGGAAATCTGTATCAGGATGTTCGTAGAAAAGCCACATCGCTTTTGCGGCATCCATGACCGAACCTCCGCCTAGTGCAATAATGCAATCAGGCTGGAACTTTCGCATTCTTTCTGCTCCATCCATAACCGTTTCAACAGATGGCTCCTGCTCAATATTTGAATAGATTTCAAATTGTAGACTGTTTTGATTCTTCTTTAAATAATAGAGAACCTTATCGACATATCCGTTTTTCACCGGGCTTCCGCTTGTAACGATAAAGGCTTTAGTAATGCCTGGAATGGATGCTAAAGTTTGGACCGAATTTTTCTCAAAGAAAACCTGTGATGGTACTTTAAACCACTGCGTAAACGTCCTTCTTTTTGCAACCTTTTTAATATTTATCAGGTTTTGGGCCCCAACATTCTGTGACACCGAATTCCCTCCATATGTTCCGCAACCAATCGTTAAGGACGGTAGTGATGTATTATAAATATCTCCAATGGCCCCATGAGTGGATGGTGTATTAACCATAATTCGGCCCGCCTTTAAACGTAGTGAAAAAATATCTACTAATTCTTGGTTTGAAGTATGAATCGCAGCGGAGTGTCCTAACCCGCCGTATTCTAATGTTTCCTCCGCAATCCTTAAGCCTTCAGCAAAACTATTCACTTTATAGCACGCTAGAATCGGGCTTAATTTTTCACAGGATAGCGGCTCATTCGGCCCCACACCTTCTAATTCTGCAATTAAAATTTTGGTATTCTCAGGTACCTTTATTCCAGCAAGCTTGGCAATCATAGCTGCCGGAAGCCCCACTATTAAATTATTAATTGAACCTGTTTTTTCAAAAATGACTGCCTTTTCTACCATTTTTCGTTCGTCTACACTTAGAAAGTAGCAATTATTTGAAATTAATTCTTGTTTTACATCATTATAAATCTCTTGATCAATTATCAAAGCCTGTTCAGAAGCACAAATCATACCGTTATCGAATGTTTTAGAAAGAATGACATCGTTGACGGCACGTTTGATATTGGCTGTTTTTTCTATATAACAAGGTACATTACCGGCCCCAACACCAAGTGCTGGCTTCCCGGAGCTATAGGCCGCCTTTACCAAGTTGGGTCCGCCTGTTGCTAGGATAAGTGAAATCTTTGGATGCCTCATTAAGGCTTGGAAGGCTTCATGCGAAGGCTCTTCAATCCACTGAATGCAATTCTTCGGAGCTCCTGCTCTCATCGCTGCTGCCTTAAGTATTTTTGCAGTTTCGGTACAGCACTTCTTACCATATTGCGGAAAGGCAAAAATAATTGGATTCCGCGTTTTGAGTGAAATTAAAGATTTAAAGATAACCGTAGACGTTGGATTTGTTATCGGGATGACCCCAGCAATAACTCCTACTGGCTCTGCGATCTCAACCATCCCTTCATTTTCATCCTCACTAATCACTCCTACTGTTTTCATATCCCGGATGTTATTATAGATAAACTCGGTTGCAAACATATTTTTAAAAACCTTGTCTTCATAATCACCACGTCTAGTTTCTGTTACCGCTAGCTTTGCGAGTTGTTTATGATTTTCAAGTGCAGCTAAGGCCATCTCCTTCACTATCTTATCGATCATTTCCTGAGTATAACAGCGAAGTTCTCCCAGAGCTTTTTCAGCGTTATTAGCTAACATATTAATTGCTTCAGCAACAATTTGCTTTTCTTGAACAACTTTTTCTTCCACAGCCATTTATAAACACCTCAAATTTTTGTCGATTCTAACAACCCCAAATCAAACTTAACACAGGTTAATGGTCTTAAATTCACTCCATTAATTTCTTATGGCTAAAATATATCACGTAAAAATCTCGAAGTTTGTCGAAATTCGCGTATAAATGAATGAATAACCATTCATTTTATAAAAATTCACCAAATGTTCAAAAATTCTTCAACAATAAAAAGGCCATAAACTCCTTGTTTTAGGAGTTTATAGCCTTTTTCATTTTAATCAGCCCGTATTACGGAGTCCTGCGGAAATTCCGCTAATAGTAAGGAGAACTTCTGTTAATATATCTTCATTTGGCTCTTCCTGCTTCCGCAGCTCTTTAATCAGTTCTACTTGTAAAAAGTTCAACGGATCAACGTAAGGATTCCGTCTGTATACTGATTCTTTGATGTTCGGCGTATGGTCTAGTAATTCACTATCTCCAGTTATTTTGAGGAGAATCGCCTTTGTTTTCTCATATTCCTCTAGGATATTCGTAAATATTCTTTCGGCAATGGTTTTATCTTCAACAAGTGTTAAATATTCTTTGGCCGTTGTGATGTCAGCCTTCATTAATGCCATGTTTAAATTATCAATCGTTGATTGGAAGAATGGCCATTTTGCGTACATTTGCTGTAATAACTGCAGATTTTCACCGCTTTGCGATATGAAGCTGTCTAAACCTGTACCAGCAGCATACCAAGCCGGAATTAACTGACGGCTTTGCGTCCAGGCAAAAACCCATGGAATTGCCCTTAAATCCTCAAAGCGACCTCTATTTTTACGGCTCATTGGTCTAGAACCAATGTTTAAGTCTCCGATTTCTTTTAACGGTGTGCCTTGATTAAAGTAAGTAAGGAAATCAGGGTCATCAAAGACAAGTGATTGATATTTAGATAACGCATAACCAGAAATTTCCTCAATGGCCTCTTCCCAAGCATTTTCACGTAATGTTCCCTGCTCTGTTTGAGAAGAAAGGGCTACTGAAAGAAGAAGGGTTGACGTTGCCTGCTCCAGGCTGCGATAAGCGATATCTTCAAGCAAGTACCTTGAAGATAAAACCTCGCCTTGCTCGGTAATTTTAACACCATCACCAGTAGTTTCCGCCGGTTGTGACAGGATGCTCTTATTTAAGGTACCGCCGCCGCGTCCTAATGAACCGCCACGGCCATGGAAAAACTTAGGACCAATTTGATACCTTTTCGCCAACTCATGAATTTCGATTTGGGCATTATACAGTTTCCAGTTGGCCGTTAAGGTTCCTCCATCCTTACTTCCATCAGAATAACCAAGCATGATTTCCTGTTGATCCCCTAAGATTTGAAGATGCTTGCGGTAGATAGGCATTTCAAAAAGGGTTTCCATAATTTTTGGACCAGCTGTTAAGTCATCAATTGTTTCTAAAAGCGGTGCAACATTTAAGTGGCTTTCAAGTGTACCATCCGCATGAAGACGATAGAGCCCTGCCTCTTTTGCCAAAACAAGTACTTCTAATAAGTCGCTTGCCGATCTTGTCATACTCACAAGATAGACGGAAATTGCACTTTTGCCAAACTCCTCATGTGCAGATTTTATCATTTGGAAAACTTTGATCATTTCTTGTGTTTCTGCTGAATAGTCCTCATTCAACAATAAAAGTGGACGTGGATCCATTAGGATATTTTCTAATAGCTGTAATTTTTCCTGTTCAGGAAGTTCTGCATAATTTTCAGTCAATCTCACTTTTCGCAGGATTTCTGTGATTGCAGCCTCATGCTCTCCACTATGGTTTCTGATATCCAGTGTCGCCAAGTGGAAGCCGAATAACTGTACTTGTCTAATTAACTTTTGAATGGTCCGTAACTCATGATCACTAGGATGATGCTTTTTTAAACTCCTATTAATCATTTTTAAATCAGCCAGTAATTCATCTGCTGTTTTGTACCCAATCTCGGATTTACCTACCTGCTTAACTCGTTCAATAATCACCGCTACGACACGACGGTAAACCTCTGAATGATTGGGCCACTTTTTGTCATTGGTTAAGTATAAATCTTCTTTTTCCTCAAGGAATGTAAGAATTTCCTGATTGACGCTCACCCTTGTTGTAGAATGGCTGTATCGTTTCATGATGTCGATTAAAACATTTTTATATTTCTTTAATACAACTCTCCGCTGTCTTTGGAGTGTCTCCCAAGTAACATCACTTGTTACGTTTGGATTGCCATCACGATCTCCGCCAATCCATGATCCAAAACGAAGGAAATTAGGGACGTTCCACGTAGTGTTTGGATAATATCTTTCAAGGCACTCTGCTACTTCCTGGTGAATTTCAGGAAGAACGTCAAATAAGGTTTGGTCAAAATAATAGAGTCCATTACGCACTTCGTCCAACACTGTCGGCTTGTGATCACGTAATTCATCTGTCTGCCAAAGGATTGCTACCTCGTTGAATAGATTGTCCTCGAGCTTTTTCTGTTCTCTAGTCGTTAAAAGAGGGTGATCGAGATTTTTCAAAATAACCGCAATACGCTGCTGTATCTCAAGAATAGAGCGTTTGGTAGCCTCTGTTGGATGAGCAGTTATAACGAGTTCTAACGACAATGTGTGTAAGACTTTCTGGATAATGTCTTCACTTATACCACGTTCTTTAAACTTTAGAATGGCACTCTCAATAGAAGCAGGCTGAACGATATTTCCTTCTTCAAGCTGGTATTGTCTCCGTCTTCGAATGCGGTGATTTTGCTCCGCAGCATTTATCAAATGGAAATACATTGAAAATGCACGAATAACTTGTTTACGTAATGGTGAATCAAGGATTGCAATTTCCGCCTTTAATTCCTTGTAAATTCCTTCGTCGAAATGCTCCCGAAGTGTTTTGCACATGAGTCTTATTTTTTCAACTTTATCAAGAAGCTCGGGCCCGCCATGATCTACAAGAATATCGCCAAGCATTTTCCCCAGTAATTTCACATCACGACGCAATGGAAGACTGCTGTCATTTACTTTCAATTCTGTTGTCATTCTATCACCTTCCCATTAATTCAAAAGATTCACTAAATTTTTTATATATAAATATAACATATTTTTTCGAATCATGTTCAACTTTTTTTCTCACTTTTCTATTTTTTCTAAAAAAAATAACCCTGACTGGTTATTTTTCAGGTTTATTTTTTTTATTAAATAGGTTACCCATTAACTCTCTGCTCTATCGAAAACTAGTACATAAGTTTTCCGATCCGTATCATCATAGGTTACCCTGATAGAAATTACTGTTTTATTGTCGTCGTCCAACTGGATCGTTTTGCTAGTTCCACCTTCAATGGTAATATCAGAACTGCTGTTACTTGTCGTCGGATTAATGGTAACGGTCTTGGTATCACTCGAAACGGCTATATGATAGGTATACTCGCTTGAAGTAAACGAACTATCCCAGGTTCCCGTAGAAACCGTTAGCTTTGAAAGGGTAGCATTACTGGTCTTTTCAACAGTTCCCGGTGCTCCCTGCGGTGATGAAGCACTTTGGTTTGTCGTGTTACCTTGTCCTGAAAAAGAAATACCAGTTTGTGTTACGAATCCGCTTCCGCTCTTCCCAGAACCGATACTTCCCATTTGTGCTGAACCACTATTTTCGGTTGGTGCTGATCCACTGTTTCCGGTTGGTGCTGATCCACTGTTTCCGGTTGGTGCTGATCCACTGTTTCCGGTTGGTGCTGATCCATTTTTTTCCGTTGGTGTGGAAGCATTTTTTCCAGTTGATGTGGACCCAGTGTTTCCACTTTGCGTAGAACTACCGCTTCCAGTTTGTGCTGAATCGGTACCTTTTCCTGACGAAGTATCTTGGCGTTCCACATGGATAGTATATCTTAATTTTGATCCATTTTCAGCTGTTACCACAATAAGAATATCAGATTTCCCCACAGGAATATTAACTGGTACACCTTTCTCTGTCACTTCGGCACCATTAACCTCGACTACTGCCGTTTTTTCTACAGCTGTTGGCAGTACCGTAATCGTTTGTGAATCATTAGGCAGTTGAACATTATATTCTGTCACCGTCGAAGAAAATGCAGGAGAAAGTTTCCCTGTTGAAAGTTTAATATTTTGTAGTTGACTATTGCTATTTTGCTCTCTGGTTACAGTTAGAGTATAGGTGTTAGTTAGATTGGTGCTGCTATCCTTAACGGTGATTAGAAAGATATTTTGTCCGGTTTGTAGTGCATATTCTTCTGCTGTTCCACTTGTGATCGTTTTGTCATTAATGCTGATTATCGAATTGGTATTACTGCCTTCCACTAAAATATGAATCGAGTTCGTTTCATTTTCTACTGTTGCTGAATATTGATTGATCTCTGCTGAAAAATCTTTATCCAGCTTAACGCCCTCAATCTCTAATTTTGCGAGTGTGTTGGCTGTTTGGCTTACTTGAGTTACAGTCTCTTCCGCATAGGCGGTTGGCAGATTATAACCCGTTCCAAGACCGAGTATTGAGACAATAAGGACAACGTTTAAGCCCTTTTTAGGTATTTTAGTTAGCATTGTTAATCCTCCCACTTTTTGACTAAGTGATTTTGGACTAACTTTACCACCGGAGGCTTAAGATTATCTTAATTTTTAAAAGAGGTGCATTAACTGTTAAATATTTACCCACATAAACGGAAATGAAACCTACTTTAATAAAAAAAGCTGCAACCCCTATTAGAGGTATTACAGCTTAGGATCTACTTATTACAAAATTCTTCAAGTTTAGAAGAAATCGCTGCAGCTACTTCTTCATCCGAGAGATTAACTGCCTTATTAAAAAGGGTATTTGCCAGCGTTCCCATTGGTCCAGTTGCATTTATATCAAGAAACCCTGTCAGCCGGGTTTTTTGCCTGTTTAAGGCTTTTGCTTCAAAGTATCCCTCCCCAAGATACTTCTCGTTTTTCCGCCTTAATTCAAAGCTCACCTTGCTAGGTTCATCCCACTCCTTAATATCAATTAACAAAGTGACCTTTTTTTTCATAATCCCGAGATCACTTTTAAACTCCCAGCTAATTTGCCGGTCATTTATTTTTTGATGTTGAATATAACCGGGAACAAGCGGTGCCCAATTATTTTCATCTCGAATAAAGTCCCATATTACTTCAATCGGGATATCTAATTCTACATGTTGTAATTCACTTGGCATGGTTGTGTCCCTCTTTCATTTTCAATGTAAAAGACCTTCAATGGCTGAAGGTCTTTTTTTAAGATATATGTTTAGATTGTGGTTAATAGAAGTTTATTCTACCTTATTTCTTAATTAATCGATCCACTAAAAATTTCTCTATCCGTTCAGCCGCCTGGGATAACCGATCTGGCGGTTGAACAAGTGCAATGCGAACATAGCCCTCCCCTAGTGCACCGAAAGCATCACCCGGTATGACAGCCACACCGGCACAGTCAATTAATTCAAAAGCAAATTGGCGGGATGTCCATCCCGACGGAATCTTTGCCCACACAAACATGGTTGCGGGAGACTTTGCGATCTGCCAGCCGCTTTTTCCAAGCCCGGAAATTAATGCATCTCTGCGAAGTTCATATTCCTTTACCTGTTCTCGTAGATAGGAGAAATCAGACGTTAATGCTTTTACAGCTGCATGTTGGATCGGATAAAAAACTCCGTAATCGATATTTGATTTAAATGTTGCTAATAAATGGATTGCTTGTTCATTTCCAACCACATACCCAATCCGGCATCCCGCCATGTTAAAGGTTTTCGAGAGAGAGTTAAATTCTATTCCAACTTCCTTTGCTCCGGGAACCGACATAAAACTAATCTGTGGATTCCCATCAAAAATCAATTCTGAATAGGCAAAGTCATGAACCACCAAAATGTTATGTGTTCTTGCAAAAGCCACAACTTCTTCAAAAAAGCCCCTATCCGCAAGGGCAGTTACTGGATTCCCCGGATAACTAATAATCATCATTCTAGTTTTCTCTAAAACTTCTAAAGGTATATCTTTTAAGTTTGGTAAAAACTTATTCTCAAGCCTCAACGGCATTGGATAAATAACTCCTCCAGCGATATGGACACTTGCCTCATAAATTGGATAACCTGGATCCGGAACTAAACAAAAGTCACCAGGGTTAATAATGGCGGTAGCTAAATGGGCCAAACCGTCTTGTGACCCCATCAACTGCAGCACTTCTTTCGCAGGATCTAAATCAACTTCATACCGTTGCTTATAAAAATAACCAACGGCCTCATTAAATTCGGCAATCCCCTTCAACGTATAACCATATTTACTTGTATCTTTAGCCGATTCAACTAAGGCATCGACTACAAAGGATGGTGGCGAAAAGTCCGGACTGCCAACACTAAGGTCGATCACGTCTTTTCCTTTTTTATTTGCCTCCATTTTCCGATCAGCTACTTCTTGAAAAATACTAGCTGTCATTTTTTGGAGCTTTTCCGAACCAATGAAATTCATAGACATTCCCCTCTAATTTTTTATATTTAAATAATTTTAACATATTTCTGATTATAGCAAGATATCAAAATTATTCTAATAGAGTTATAATATTGGGGGAACATAAACTTTATTTAACTTTTTTATAGTGAAAAAGCTGGCTAAAATTAATAGGGAGAAAAACAAAAAGATATTATTTACTCCCACCTTTGAAATAAAGATACCTGTCGTTAGTGCTGAGGTAATTTTTACAATGGAGGCTAATATCGTTCTTAATCCGACGACCCGGCCAATATATTCTTTTGTAGAATTCAACTGTATGAGTGTTTGCGTGATAATTAAATGTGACATTGTAAATAAGCCCAGCAAAAAAATTAATAAAGCTGCAGCGGTTTTGAAATGATTCAGATGTAATAATAAAGAGCTTAAAGTCATACCAGACATGGTAAACAGGATCGTTTTTTGCTTATATCTTTTTAAAAAGAACGTGACAACTACCCCTGCTAAAATCCCGCCGAATGAAAATGAAATATCAAACATTGAATATAACCCACTACCTCCCTTAAATCCTTTTGCAAGAGGGAGCAGGGTGGTTGTTGTCATTTGAATACTAACGCTGTTTACAATTGATAAAAACAGCAGATATTTCATTCCACTTCGCTTCTGAATAAACTTCCAACCTGAGCGAAGCTCTGAAAAAAATGAATTTTACTATGTTTCATCTGTTTAGCATTTATGCGTCTAACAAAAGAATAAAGAACAGCTGCTAATAAAAAGGTCGCTGAATTAAAAAAAATACTTAAGGCTAACGATAGCTTAATTAATAAGACACCTGAAATAGCAGAACCCGCAATGAGTGCCCCTTCATTTAAGGAAGAGGCTCTTGATATGACAAACGGAATTTCCTTATCCGTAAAAGATTCTTTAATAAAAGACTGCTCGGAGGGTTTATAAATTGTATAACAAACAGCTAATAAAAACTGTAAAAAATAAATAATTAGGGCTGATTCTATTTTAAAATAGATGAAAAAGCTCATGATTAGGACCACAACGAATCGGAAACAATCCGTGACGAGAACGATTGCTTTTGAATTATGATGGTCTACATAGACAGAAACAAATGGTGTTAACAAAATACTAGGCAGATAATAGATGGCAATCATTAACCCAATCGAGGTGGCTTGCCCTGTTAAATGATAGATATACCACATAACAGCAATTTGTTGAATACCATCACCTAAATTACTAATCATTGATCCCAGCATATAAGGTAATTTGTTATTCTTCATGGTTTCCCCTCCTTTTTCCAGCCTCCCTATTGTAAATCTTATTGTTCATAAAAAAAATTAGAAATAGTTTATAGCTTCCCTTAAGAAAACCCTATTAATAAAAGCCCGCCATTTGGCGGACTTCTAAAATATTTCTATGATTGAGACCATCCTTCCTCAAGCACTTGTCTAAACAGCTCATTTAAAGTCGCTGTAAAGTCCCTGGATGGTCCTCTTAAGCTATTTGCATATTCCTCTAGATGCTTGATCTCTTTTTCAATAAAGTCATGAATAATAGGGAAATCAACTTCAAACCCATAATCATCCCGGTTAACTTTTCTTTCAATAAGGGTAAGAAGTTCTCGCTTTACTTCTCCCTCCATAATCAATGCCTCTATTAATGGTTGAACCTCATTGGGTGGGAAGCGGTTATGCCTTTCTATCCACATGCAAGCTAAGATAGGTCGAATTACGTTTAGATAGCGCTTACTATTTATTGCTGCTGTTTGAAGACAATTACGATAATTCCCTTTTGCCATATTTAAATAATGAAATAGGGACGCCCTAGGTTGAAATATTTGGTCCTCTAGTTCTCTCATTTTCCCATCTAGTGAGAAGGCTTGAAAGTAAACAATGCTTGAATGCAGCCATTCCATTAAGGAGGGATTTGACTTTTTAAACAGCTGGAGGGCTTTCCGCAAATCCCATCCATTTAGGTCGAGTTGGTTATTTATCGGCAGCTCAATGACATCTCGTTTTTGATCAATCGATAAATACCAATCTGTTTTATGAACATAAATAAACCGGACATCGTAATCACTATCTGGTGAAGAAGTGCCCCATGCACGGCTTCCTGCCTCAACGGCGAAGCATATTTTCACCTCAAATTCCTGCTCAATCCTTTTTAATGCCTCGATAATCTTTTCTTTCAAAATACTCTCTCCATCAACGATTCTTTTTGGGTTACTATTTTCTAATGATTAGATTTTTATTTTTGACAAATGAATATGCTAATCTTCAGAAAAAATCAAAAGGCCTAATTTCGGTCTCCTATTTATGTATTAGTCTATTGATTAAAAGAAATAACTTTGAAAATGTTACTGGAATATTCTAATACAGAGACACTAGAATTTTTAATTTCAATTCCCTTATCAAATTCTTTAGAAAATTTACTAATGATATTTCTTATAATAACGCCATGAGTTACGAGTAATATGTTCTCATTAAGATTTTGACTAGTTGATACAATCTCATTTAATCCTTTTTCAATCCTTCCCCATAATTCATAGTAATTCTCGGCATGATGGAAGGGGTCTGACTTTTTTATAAAATTCATGACATCTTCTAGAGTATGTTTTTGAAACAATTCCTTAGTGCTAGAACAGGCATTGTCTTCGGCAATCTTACGAAAAGCAACCTCAGAATATTCTCCCTCAAAGCTTCCAAAAAAACTTTCTCGAAAGGCTTTTCTTCTATTTATCACCAAATTATGGTTGTCATTATTTTGTTGAAGTATTAATTCAGCTGTTTCAACTGTCCTCCCTGAATCACTCGTATATACGCGGTCGAACTGAACATCGGCCAACCTTTTCCCCGTTTCGATTGCCACAGCTTTCCCTTCCTCCGTTAGTGGACTATCAGCCCAGCCTTGCATTTTTTTATAACGATTTAAATATGTTTCACCATGTCTGATTAAATACAAATTGAATTTAGTTTCCATGGAATCCCCCAGTATGTTTTTTTATTAGCTTAAGTAAATTGAAACTTTGAATATGATTATATTAGCAGTTAAAAGCAGGTGTCACAACAAACCCATTCTATAAAGATAATCAGATACCGGAAAACAGAAAAAAGCCCTTATCCTATTAAAGATAGGGCCGTATTATTGATATTTGATTACGATAGTAAAATAATTAAGAAATCTTCTTTAGCTCTTCTGTTAATCTTAGGAATAACTCCTTATCCCCATCTTGTAACGTTTGGTCGATTTCCTTTCGGATTTTCTCCCTTTTAAATTCAAGCAAGGCATTGTTTAGGAACATCTCAGCAATAACAGCATCTTGATTCTCATCCGAATGTTGTGGTGAATTAAGTAACTTCTTTTCCATGGAAATCAACTCCTTGAGCTTTTTTTCATTATACAAGGAGTTTTCTAAAAATTCAAACACTTTATTTCAATTTTCTAAAAAAATTTTTTGTAGTCATTATTTCTGCTGTCATCATCTTTGGTGTCAGGCACCAAAGAAAGACACTGTCCACCTCAGGCGTACGTTGGTACTGAATATTTTAATGGATTTGGCTCTGAAAAAGTGCATTTCGTTGATTATATTTTGTGATGAGCTTTAGTAAGAAAACATTGGCAATTAGTAATCCTACCCCAATGAAAAGGAGTAATAATGGACTTAAGAAGAACAAACCACTCGCTTGACTGATAATTAGACCAACAACCGGGAGTACCATCATTCCACCAAATTGCTGGGCTTCTTGAAATGATTTTACTCTGGCAGATACTAATACATTTAGGATAATATTAAAAATAACTAATGCCGGAATCACCCACAGCATCAATAAAAGCCATGTGGAATTGAAAAATAATATTTCTTTAAAATAGGGATAAGTAATCACATTCACCACAATTGCGTTTATTAAAAAGGCTGCAAAGGTAATAAGCAGCGATGGAATAAAGGCCGCTACTACCTTCCCCACGAACAACTCTTTGACTGTAATCGGTGCAAACAATAATGTTTCGAGCGTATTTCTTTCCTTTTCTCCAGCAAAGCTATTCGAAGCGGTTACCATCGAATTAATAATGGCTGCCATCAAGAAGAAGGGAATCATCATAAAGTTTAAAAAGAAATAAACAGATTTATATCCCAATGTTGGAAGGCCTGCGAGGGTGTTCCGCATATCATCATTAGGAAAACTTCTTAAAAAATCATTTATCGGTTTTTCCAAATCATTGGCATTCTCGCCAATAAGACCTGTATGAATCCCAAAATAAGCAAACAGGGCCGGTAAAACTATACAGAGGATAACAGGCAGGATGATCATGGGTATCCATACCTTTTTGGACGAAAAGGTTGTCTTGATATCCTTTTGGACAATGGCCGTAATAATTCGTTTATTCATGCTCCCCACCTCTAATCTTGAAATAAAGTGTTTCAAGACCCCTGTTTGTGATTTCACTGGAATATATCCAGGACTCTGTGAGGATTTCCTTTAGCAACGGACTAATCTGTTCCTTAGATAGAAGAGTGAATTCCAGTTGACTGGGACTCTTTCTTTTGTATGAATATCCTCTATAAACTCTAGGATCTGCAGGCTGAAGTCCGGTCTCCACTAAAAGTTTAATCTCCGATAAATATTTATCTTCCAATTCTCTTCTTGTTCCCTGTTCAATCAAACGACCTTCATTTAGAAACAGAAAGGCTTCACAAATTGTTTCCAATTGATGGAGGACATGGGAACAAATCAAAATTGTAATGCCCTCCTCTTCATTTACCTTTTTCAATAATTGAATAACATCATTAATCCCTTCTGGGTCCAATCCATTTGTTGGTTCATCAAGGAATAACAATTTAGGCTTATGGATTAGAGCTTTTGCCAAGGATAATCTTTTTTTCATACCTGTAGAGAATGTACCTACCAAATGGTCCTTTTTATCATACAGCTCAAATTGTTCTAGCAGATAACTGATACGCTTTTGATCAAAGACCTTATAAATCTTGGCAAAAAAGACAAGATTGTCCCAAGCACTCATGTCGTGGTACAGGGCTGCGCTCTCTGTTACAATCCCAGTCTGAGCTCTTATATCATCACCGTGAAATTTAGGATCATAATTCATTACTTTCATCGTTCCGTTTGTGGCATCAATTACCCCATTAAGCAATCGAATGAGTGTCGTTTTCCCGGCTCCATTTGGACCAAGCAGCCCATTAATCGTTCCTTCCTTAATCGTAAATGAAACACCCTTCAAAATAGAACGACCATTAAACTCTTTATCCACATCAAACGCCTCAATAATATTCAACCGTCTTCCCCCCTTGATAGCTGGTGTCAGGCACCAAAAAAACACATTTGTATGTATACAGCGGACAACAAATCTGAAGATATTTTTGATTTAATCTTATCAGATTCTTGTAAGAGTTTAGTACTATTTTTCAGAAAAATCGTACATTAATTCCTAATATTACCTAATCAAACTATAGGCATTATTTCTGATTGCGGGGGAAAATTAATGGTAACTATTTTTGTGGAGCAGGAGGAATAATGTATGGAGCAGGCAGCTTTCACTGGCCATCAGCCGGTAAATAATATTAATGTTTATTATGAATTTTACCCTCATCAAACATCCAAAAAAACGTTTGTTTTATTACATGGATTTCTTTCTTCCACCTTTACATTTAGGCATTTAATCTCCCTTTTGAAACAGGATTATCAAGTTTTATCCGTCGACCTTCCTCCGTTTGGTAAAAGCGGGAAATGCAATCAGTATGTGTATTCCTATAAAAACCTGGCCCAAACGGTCATCCAACTAACAAAATCCTTAGGCCTAAAAAAAATGACCTTTATCGGGCATTCAATGGGGGGGCAAATCGTCCTGAATATCCTCCATATGATGCCAGATATTGCAGACAAAGCCATTCTTCTCTGCAGTTCAGCTTATTTAAAACGTTCTAAACTGCCTTTAATCTTAACTAGTTATTTGCCGTATTTTCATCGATTCGTTAAATACTATTTCGCCAGAACAGGGGTAAGAAAGAATCTTCAGGATGCTCTATATAATCACTCAATTATTAATGAGGAAATGATTAACGGTTATCTCCAGCCTTTTTTACAAGATGAAATTTTTATCGCCCTTACCAGAATGATCCGTGACCGGGAAGGAGATTTACCTGGAAAATTGCTTCAACAAATCAAAACACCCTGTCTGCTAATTTGGGGCGATCATGATAAATCTATGCCACTTAAAGTAGGTGAACAGCTGCATAAGGATTTAGCGAACTCTGAATTAATTGTTTTAAAAGAGACAGGACACGCTGTACCAGAAGAACGTCCTTTTGAGGTATTCGAATACATCAAAAACTTTTTAGAAAGTTACCAAACGGCCGTCGAGTAAGAATAATTCCCCCAAAAAGTAAAGGTGTATTCCTGGGAATACACCTCATTTAAACCAGCCCTTTTCTTTTGATTGGGTGATCGCTTCTATTCTGTTTTTGACTTCCAGTTTATCTAAGATAATCGAAATATAGTTGCGCACGGTACCCGTTTTGATGCTGAGGGTCTCAGCAATTTCTTTGGTGTTTTTTCCATCGGCTACGAGCTCAAGCACTTCTTTTTCTCTGTCAGTCAATGGATTTTCTTCCCCATAGACATCGTCCATTAATTCAGGTGCATAAATTCGTCGGCCTGCCATCACATTTCGGATCGAACTTGCTAGCTCCTCACTTGGGCTATCCTTTAACAAATACCCGCTTACTCCAGCCTTTAAGGCCCTCTGGAAATAACCAGTTCGCGCAAAGGTTGTTAGAATAATGACTTTACACCCAAGACCCTTTATGTCCTCTGCGGCTTCTAGGCCGGTTTTTCCAGGCATTTCGATATCCATAATGCAGACATCCGGTTGAAATTTCTTTACAAGCGCGACGGCCTCTTCTCCATTTGAAGCTTTTCCGACCACTTCCATATCATCTTCCAAATTAAGCAGGGAACCAAATGCTCCAAGCAGCATTTGTTGGTCTTCAGCAATAACGATTTTAATCATTTGCCTTCCTCCTTATCAGTTGGCTTAACGTCATTCGGCACAGTGATGATTAGCGTGGTGCCGTCCTCAGTCAATAGCTCAAAACTGCCATTTATAAATTCGAGCCGCTCCTTCATGCCGATTAAGCCATGACCCTCTGACAGCTCATCTGTTTTACCCTTGAAAACACCATCATCATGAATAGTCATTATCGTCTCTTTCGACATTTGTGCAATAGAAATAGAACAAGTCTTTGCCTCGCTATGTTTCACCACATTGTTTACCGCCTCTTTTAAGCACATACTTAAAATGTTTTCCGTTAGCAGCGAAACATTTTGAAGCACAAACTCCCCATTACATTCAAAATTAATTTGGGCAGCTTTAATCATTTGTTTAACCCGAAATATCTCATCCTTCAGTCGAATTCCTCTCATTGAAGAAACCATCTTCCTCACTTCACTTAAGGCAGTCCGTGCAGTTTGCTGTACATCTTTTAGTTCATCACGAGCCTGCTCAGGGTCCTTCAAAATTAATTTCCGGGCAAGGTCTGTCTTTAAGCCAATCAGGGAAAGTTTTTGCCCAAGTGTATCATGCAGGTCCCTAGCAATCCTATTTCTTTCCTCCATTTTAACAAGTTCCGAAATTCGTTTATTGGCATCCTCGAGCTTTTCTTCAAGCTGACCGCGCTCTTTTCGATTATGAATACTGAATGGGAGGAGTATCACACTAATCCAAATAATGATGACAAACGGCAGCTGCTGGAGAAACAATTTTTCTTGCATGACAATATTATAGTTGATCGATGCGGACGTACTTATGAGATGAATAAAATATAGCGTTAAAAAAGCAATTCGGTCCTTAATATTTCCGATAAAATAAGCAAGAAAGAAAGCAAAATAAACATAACTATAAAGACTGGACGCTGTTATCGATATACCTATTAAAATTAAGGTCCATAAATAAACAGGCCATCCCTTAGAGATAAACGCAATCCGGTAAAGAATAAAGAAAACCAAAGTCAATAATATACCCACGACAATCTTAATCGTAGAAGCGGATTGAATTATAAAATAAAAAGGCAGAATGCAAAGGATGGTCCAAATATAGGGTGCAATGCCATTATTTTTTTGAAAGGTTAAATACTTTTTTATCATTCCTGATACCTCATTAATAAAAACTTCTTGCCTCAATTATTTTTCCTTCTTAATACTTCATTTTAGCTGATATTCCCCCATCTTAAAACAAATAACTCCTGCAATACTGAATTTTCTTTATATGTGTAAATTACATATACTGGTAATAAATGAACTTCAAAACCTATATAATTAAGTAATCGGAATTTTATAAATGTTTACACCTTACAAATATTGGAAACATATGTTTATAAAAACACTTAGGAGGAATCAAAATTGGGAGAATTTTTTATTGGCGACTCCTGCATTCCTTATTTGCGATTTGGTGAGGGTGAACCATTAGTTTTTATTCATGGCCTTGGAGAAGTAAAAGAGGGCTGGTCAAACCAGTTTGAATTTGCCGATCAGTACGATTTAATCATACCCGACCTGCGTGGTCATGGTGAGTATCAAAAGCCTGGGGAAATTTCAATAAAACATTTTGCTGAAGATGTCATCAGCTTACTAAAAGGCCTCAATATTGAAAGCGCACACATCTGTGGCTTATCAATGGGTGGAATGGTGGCACAAGAAATCTACCGTCAGGCCCCTGAAATGTGCCGTTCCTTAATGCTGGTCAGCACCTTACATTATGCGCCAGAAATGCTTGGAAAGCTTTTTTTAAGATATCGAAAAGCACATGCAGAAAATAAATCGCAGGATGTACTAAGAGAAACGGCCGCAAAAATTTGCCTCTATTCTTGGAACAAAGATAATTTCGAGAAATTTTACCAATTTTACCGTCCAAATCGAGAGTATCATTTTAAAGCGATGGAAGCCTGCCTGGAAGTTAATAATTTGACATTACTTCCTAAGATTAAGGTTCCCACCTTAATCATTGGCGGACAATATGATTCCCTTATACCCGTTTGGGTGCAACTCTTGATGCATAAACAAATTCCTCATTCTGAATTTGTGATTTTCAGAAATACGGGCCACATTGCAAAGCTTGAAGCAAAGGATAGCTTTAATAGGACACTAAGAAGCTTTTTAAACAAGCATAAAACGGCAAGTTGAAGGAGGAGGGAATTACATCCCCTTCCCCGCTTGCCTATACATATTATATATTTACTTGTACCCGATATTATGACTAAATTTAGAGAGGATTCGATCGGCTTGAGGCCCATTGATGCACAATATTTGCAAACAGACCGGTTAAAGCTAAGCTGACATGACCTGCTTCAACCGTGATATAGGTCTTATCCTTACTAGAGGATAAATCCATAATTGGTTTACTTTGCTCTTCAAGAATTAAATTGTCCCGCGAACCGGAAACGACAAATAGATTGGCCTTTATATTTTTTAAGTCTACTACTTTATTGCCAACCATCATTTCTCCTTTAACGAGCTTGTTCTCTTTAAACAGGTCTCTCGCCAATTGACGATAGGCTTCACCAGCAAATGGTACCTGATCAAGTGTCCATTTATTCATCCTTCGCCATTTATCAACATACTTTGAATCATCAGCTCGATGCAAAAGATTGGTATAATTTGTGAAATAGATAGGTGAACCTATTGCCCGGAACATACCTTCTACCAATTTAGGTGGAATTATCCCGTAAGTATCAATAAAGCGCTCGAAGTTAATATCTCCTGCTCTAAACCCTTCAGCCCACTTATCGGGTCCCATAAATGGCTGAAAATCAATAGGTACGGTCGCGACAATTAGATTTTTGATTGGCTCTTCCGCAATCGACGCATAAATAGAAGCAATCGTCCCTCCTAAGCAATAGCCGATTAGAGTTATTTCCTCTGCACCGGAATGACGAATCACCCGCTTAACTGCGGTCCGTAAATATTTCTCAATATAGGTGTCAATTCCTATCTTCTTGTCTTCATACCCCGGTGAACCCCAATCCAACAAATACACTTCATAGCCCATATTGGTTAGTCCTTCAATGACACTAGCCTTTGGGGCGATATCTAAAATGTACGGCTTATTAAACAAGGAGTAAACGAAAAATAAAGGAATTTCATATTTTTTCTGTTTCGCCGGATAATGCCATAAAACGGATTTATTTTTCCGCCAAATTTCATTTCTTGGAGTATGACCAACTTCCGGCTCGGGCTCACTTAGAACATTAATTACGTTAGCCCAGCGCTGCATTTCTTTGTCAAAATCCAAGGTGGGAATGAACTCTGTTAATGGTGAATCTGCTGCCAAAGTAGATTTCTCCCCCTCCTAGTTAGTTTCCTGAGGCTGTGCCTGTTAACACAGGTTCTGCGGACTTTTCTTCTTTAATCAGATCTTTAATTGTCTCGAATTCCTGTTTAAAATTATTCAGTTTTAATAATTCAAATTTCAATTCCTGAAGTTCAGCATGTAAGCTCTTTGTATCAGACAGTTCTTTCTTTGTCTTGACTAACTCATTCTTTAACTGCTTGGTTAATTTGATGATTTCTTTGGATACTTCGACAACACTTTCAATCTCTTTATTTTGTGACTTTACAGAATCCTGTAAATCCCAAATTTGCTCTTCTAAGGCTTCCATTTTTTCTTCCGCTTGAAGGGTTAGGTTAGCCACATTTGTCACATCATTTTTCGTTGGGAAATTAAGGGCACCTGCCAATGCCTCTTGATTTTTTTTTAAAGTTTCAAGAAAACGCGCATGCAAATCTGTCCCTCTGTGCGACGCTTTTACATAGTCTTTGTTATTGGATAATAGAAAGATAAAATCATTTATTTGTTTTTCCCACAATAAACTAAATTTATGAAGGGATTCATATGGATCATAATTTTCTTTATCAGACATCTACCTTCACCTCTTATCATTTTGTTTACTCTATTACTTTTTCAAATACTTTTGAAAAGGTAAAATAGCTGATTTAACCTGTTTCGTAAAGACGTCAACAAATAATTTTTGATTTTCATAAAGCACATTCGTTGTTTTCTTCACACTCTCGAGATACTTTTCACGTCCCTTTTTTCTCATAGAAATATATTGTTCAACGGTTTCTAATAACTTATCAAGAGCCTGCATCTGGCCAGTTGTTAATTTCTGAACGGGAGTAATTAAAATCTGCGCCGATCTATTTTGAATATCTTCCACTACTTGATTGATTTCCTCATATGATTTAACAGGGAAGAAATACTGTAGTGATGTAGTGGTCATTAGGAGTTCTTCGCGTGTTGACTGTTCCCACTCCTTTAACTCCAAACCAAATTGGGCCGCAACCGCAATCACATTCTCCTGATTTTGCTTTGCCTTCTCGACATAGTTCCCTACTGCCTCTAAGAAGCGTTCATCTTGTTTATTAAAGCGCTCAGCCCATGCATCTAATTCATTAAAACCAAGCTTCCATAATAGGTCAAGGCTGGACAGCTCCTTTTCTAACTCCTCTGTTCCTTGGTTTTCTAATACTGTTTGATTATTTTCAGTCATGATCGATTTCCTCCTTCATATTATCCATTTCAAATAGTTTCTTTAAATCCTGTAGATCATTTTCCAGTGTTTTAATATGATTGCTGCGTTGCTCTCTTACCTCACAGTTTAAAAAAGTCGCCCATTCTTCCAGTGATTCCCGAACCATTTTTAGCTTGCGTTGATTTTTCTTTTGCAAGTTGATGGTTTGGTAGATGGATTCATCCAAAGAATCAATCTCCCCTTCAATATCTACCATTCTATTTGAAAGGGACGCAAATTCATCTTTAGTGGCAAGGTCCAAACGATTTAACCACCTAGTAATTAATCGCTTATAAAACCTTAATTCTCTTATATGTGAATCCATCGCCTTGCCAACTGCGATTGTAAAGGCCCGGGAATTGGTACGAGCATGAATTCTTTTATTTATCTCTGCTTCGATTTGTTTATAAAACTGGATAGGATCTTGATTGTTAGGATCTTGCTGTTTAGAATTCATGTTTAACCTCTTTAATTCCTGCCTAACGAAAAATTATTGGACGCTTGCGGTGGTTCCCCCATCTACAGCTAAAATATGCCCATAGACATAATTGGAAGCATCTGAAGCTAAAAACAAGGCTGGACCCTTCATGTCGTCATCTGAGCCAAACCTTCCTGCCGGAGTCCGCTCAAGGATTTTTTGACCTGAATAATCAAGGATAGCCTTTGCCATTTTGGTTGGGAAAAATCCTGGAGCAATGGCATTTACATGGACATTGTATGGCGCAAGTTTCACCGCTAGGTCCTTGGTTAAAGTAATAACCGCCCCCTTACTTGCAGAATAGCCAATCGCATCCATAACCAATGGATCTTGCCCACCCATACCGGCAATTGATGCGATATTAATAATTTTTCCGGACTTTTGCTTGACCATAATTTTCCCAACAGCTTGGGAGAATAAGAAAACACCTTTAAGGTTAATGTCCATCACCTTATCCCATTTATCTGCAGGCATTTCTAATGCCGGTGCCCCCCAGCTCGTACCGCTATTATTTACTAAAATATCAATTCTGCCAAATTCCTTCAGAGTCTCGTCCACAACATGCTGAATATCTTCAGGGTTAGAGACATCACATTTGAAGGCAATTGCCCGAACCCCTTTTTCATGAAGGGCTTCGGTAAATTGTTTGCAGGCATCTAGATTTCTAGAACAAATAGCGATATTTGCTCCTGCCTCTGCGTAAGCTGTCGCAATTTGCTGCCCCAGTCCTCTGCCGCCGCCGGTTACAATCGCGGTTTTTCCTTTTAAACTAAAAAGCTCTTGAATATTCATCCCCATACCCACTCTCTAGTAAGCTTTAACTTTCAATATTTCTTGTTCTCGAAGGACCCTTCTTAGTAACTTTCCCACCGAGGACTTCGGCAGCTCGGAACGAATTTCAACTTCTTTTGGTACCTTATAGGGGGCAAGATTTTTCCTTCCAAATTGTTTAATTTCTTCTTCTGTGACTGAAAATCCTCCTTTTACCTTAACGAAAGCTTTCACAGTTTCACCACGGTAAGAGTCAGGTACCCCTATTACTAACGCCTCTTCAATCGCTTCGTGCTGGTAGAGGACGTCTTCGATTTCACTAGGATATACATTGAATCCGCTCGCAATAATCATATCCTTTTTACGATCTATAATATAAAAATAGCCATCTTCATCCATCTTGGCAATATCTCCTGTATAAAGCCAGCCATCTTTTATTGTCTCTTCAGTATCCTGCGGACGATTCCAGTAGCCTCTCATAACCTGTGGACCTTTGATTACTAGCTCCCCTTCAACACCCACGGGGGCATCGATATATTCTCCGTCCTGCGGTATAACTATCTTAGCAATAGTACTTTGAACAGGGATTCCCACACTGCCGTATTTTCTAGGGACAAACGGAGGACTGAAAATAGCCGTTGGTGACGATTCGGAAAGACCGTAACCATCAAGCAGTTTGGCTCCTGTTCTCTTTTCAAATAATCTTGCTGCTTCCACAGGCAGCGGCGCCCCTCCACAGCTTACGTAATACAAGTGTTCAAAACCGCATTCTTCCAGACACGGCTGGCTGTTTAAAGAGAAATACATGGTTGGAACTCCAGACATTTGGAAAGGCTTTTCACGTTTTACTGTTTCCATTACTTCCTTAGGGTCAAAGCGCGGCAAAATAATCTGATTGGCGCCTTCTCGGATACCGCAAAGTGCCGTACTAGAAAGTCCATAAACATGGAACATAGGAAGAACAGTAATCATTTTAAAGTCTTCTGGTTTCTCACAAGTTTTATAAGCAAAATCACAAACCTGATTAAAATTGGCTAGCAGATTAAGATGGGTAAGCATCACTCCTTTAGAAGGGCCAGTTGTTCCACCTGTATATTGAAGCAATGCTACATCATTTTCACGTTCGATATGTACTTCAGGGATGTTTATATTTTCAGGAAGAAAATCTTCGAAGTATTGGTCCCCTTCTGCAAGAGTGGCTCTCTCGCCCCCAAGGCTGACCACAATAACTTTTTTCAAAGCTGTTTTCGGCTGGACTTTTTTAACTTTACTGTATAGAGTATCTAGAACAACGATATACTGTGAACCTGAATCAGTTAAAACATGTTCAATTTCTCTTTCTACGTACATAGGATTTACCTGAACAGCTATACCGCCCAGTCGAAAAATCCCAAACAAGCTAAAAATATAGTGCGGGGAATTAGGAAGCATAATAGCAAAGCGATCACCCTTTTGAAAGCCCTCACGAGATAGACCTGCAGCAAATCTGTCAGTAACCACCTTAGTGTCATTAAAGCTCCAAACCTTACTATAAAAGGTGAGGGCTGGCTTTTCCTTATATTGGCTAACTGCCCCTTTTAGAAAATCATAGAGGGATTGGTGTTCAATATTCACATGCTCATCAATTCTTGGATCATAGATTTTTAACCACGGCTTTTGCTGATAAACCATAAAAAAAGATACCTCCTAAGATTATAGTAACTTAGCAAATATTCTTTTTAATAAACTCCGTAATTCTAAGAAGTGATCTACCTATTAATAGAATACTGATATAATTATGATTATTGTAGGAAAAAGCTATTTTGTAAACCCTTCCTTCTCGACATTTTTCTCTATTTTCCCACTTCTCCAATCATTCATTTGATACACCCTTTAAACCACCCTTTGTAATCAAGAACTCTCAACACTTATTAAACAGCCGTCCTAAAAGAGCATGGAGAATTTTGTCGAAATATTTTCTTGATTAGCTAGACTTTCGACAACAAGAGCATGAATCTTCCCTAAATATTTTTTGTCAAACGACAAATAAAAAATCGAAAAAATAATATTCTTCTATAAGTTTTTTTAACCAGATAAAAGATTTGATTTTTCATCCGCCCTTATAAATTGGGGTTAAGTTTACCTAGTTAAATGGTCTTCTATAGAACTTTTCTACATATTATTTACTATTAATTGGAAGAGAAAGGATGGATGGAATGCCAATAACTAATGCCAATGGGGTCGACCTTTATTATGAAATACATGGGGAAGGTGAGCCACTACTACTCATTATGGGCTTAGGGCTTAATTCAAAGTCTTGGTTCAGGACACTACCAGTACTTAGTGAGCATTACAAGGTCATTATTTTTGATAACCGTGGAACAGGTTCAAGCAGCAAGCCCAATATGCCCTACTCTATCGGACAAATGGCGGACGATACACGTGCTGTCCTAGATGCAGCTGGAATTGATTCCGCGCATGTCTATGGCATTTCTATGGGGGGCATGATTGCTCAAAGGTTTGCGTTAAAATATCCAGAACGGACCCTTTCGTTAATATTAGGCTGTACAACTTCCGGCGGGATACATCATGTGCAGCCTGGTGCTGACGTTGCCATGCAGCTGCTATCAAGAGGGTCGGCGATTGCCACACCTGAAGAAATCGCCTGGGCCACAGCACCAATCCTGTACAGCCCGAGTTTTATTGAGAATTGCCGAGACCAAGTAGCAGAAGATATTCAAAAACGGATCGAAGTACCTGTCAAGCCCTATGCTTACATGCTCCAGCTTCAGGCCTGCTTAGCTCATGATACCTACAGTGAGATTGATCAAATCAACGTCCCAGTTTTAGTTATCCATGGTAATGCGGACCGGTTAGTGCCATATGCAAACGGAGTAAACTTAGCGGAGAAAATTCCTAATGCAGAATTTTTAACAATCAATGGTGCTGCGCATATTTATGTAACAGAGGCTAATGACCTGGCTAATGAAAGAATTTTAGACTTCTTAAGTAAACTCAATTAGAAACAATGCCCGATTAAGTTTAAATCGGGCATTTTGTTATATATTTTTAAGCTTGGCAGTAAGCGGATGATTCATCCCATCAGTCAGTGCTATAGAATTCGCTAAATGTTCAATATCACCTCAGTCAGCTAAACGTGAACTATGGTTCATATTTTATTGACAAATTAAATGACATTATGTCATAATTGAACTATAGTTCAATATTTTATTAGATATTAAGACTGGAGGTGTAGGCCTTACTTGCTGTAAGGCTATACATTTGGAAATAGTTAACCTGATCATGATCGCCATTTTTATTGCCCTCACAGCCTTTTTTGTCGCTGTAGAGTTTGCGATTGTAAAAGTAAGAGGCACACGGATTGATCAACTAATGAAAGAAGGAAAAAAAGGAGCTAAGGCTGCGAAACAAGTGGTTACGCATTTAGATGAATATTTATCCGCTTGCCAGCTCGGCATTACGGTTACAGCTCTCGGACTTGGGTGGCTGGGAGAGCCGACCGTTTCAAAGTTATTACAACCCCTCTTCACTATACTAAACTTAAATAGTGCTGTTACACATGTTTTATCCATCATATTAGCCTTTGTTTTAGTTACCTTTATTAATGTAGTCGTGGGCGAATTAGCTCCTAAATCTTTTGCGATTCAAAAAGCAGAAACGATTACACTACTTTTTGCTGAACCGTTGATTGGGTTTTATAAAGTTTTCTACCCGTTCATTTGGATCTTAAATAGTTCTTCTAGATTATTAGTTGGCTTCTTTGGTCTAAAACCCGTCTCTGAAAACGAGTTAGCTCACACAGAAGAAGAGTTAAGGATTATTCTTTCTGAAAGTTACCAAAGCGGGGAAATAAATGAATCAGAATTAACCTATGTTAATAATGTGTTTGATTTTAATAATCGGATTGCAAAAGAAATTATGGTACCTAGGACGGAAATGGTAAGTATCTCAGTCGATGATCAGCGGGATGACATTCTCTCATTAATCAAGGAACAAAAATATACACGCTACCCTGTCATTAATGGAGATAAGGATAATATTGTCGGAATTATCAATATTAAGGATATCTTAACAACCAAATTGGACAAGGATTGGAAAGAGAATAACTCTCTTACACCATTCATTAAACCGGTCATCACTGTAATTGAAACCATTCCTATTCAAAGCTTATTATTGAAAATGCAAAAAGAAAGGACCCATATGGCCATCCTCATCGATGAATTTGGAGGTACATCAGGCCTTGTGACCGTTGAGGATATTATTGAAGAAATTGTCGGTGATATTCGAGATGAATTTGATACAGACGAGATTTCTGATGTGCGTGAATTAGCCAATGAGCATTATATTGTCAGTGGGAAAGTTCTCATTGAAACCGTTAACGATCTTTTAGGCACTTCCCTCTCAAATAAAGATTTAGATACGATTGGCGGCTGGTTCCTGTCAGAGAAGTTTGATGCTAAAATGGATGACTGCATAGAATTTGAAGGCTATTCCTTTAAAATCAAGGAAATGGAAGAACATCATATTTTATATATTGAGATTCAAAAGTTAACACAAGCGGCTTCCCCTCTCCCCCTAATATCTGTTTCTTAATTAAAAACGGGCTGAATGTTCAGCCCGTTTTTCTGTTATGCGCCTTTATTTTGAAGATGACTCATTTTCAGGCATGTCTGCAATATTTGTAAATTTGCTTTTTCGTTTTTATAGATCATAGTCTGATAATTTGGGAGAAGTATGTTAGTTGGGTTAATCGGTACTTCACCGCATATATCAATTCCATCAGCCTTCTTTGCAATTAGGATGGCTTCAAGGAAACGATTTAATCTAGTCAGATCCATTATTCCTTGATCCCAATTTGTTGCTGCGTCAGTTGTGTTTAGTACATCTTTATCTATACTGATGTAAACATTACTGGTGTGAATAACAGATAAAACCGATTTTATCGAGTAGTCATGTCTGCCGTCAAATGGAAAAATGACCACTCGAGGGTCAGTAGAAAAGTGAGAAGTTATAGTGGTTGGACCAATAATTACTACTCGCTGCAGCAATGGGATTTCCTTAAGGGCAAAGGAAACCCAGGAGCCACATGAAAGTAGATTCTCATGTGGATTATTATCTAATCCGATATCAGGATGGTTATCAAACAAGACAAGAGTAAAAGGTTTTTTAATTTCTTTTAATAAAATAAAGGTAACATAATGATAGTTTCCGCTGCCAATAAAGGTTATCCCTTTTTGAATTCTCTTGTCCAGCTGTTTCATTAAGCTCTGTAAAGAATCTTCTTCGCAATACAGGTTGACATGCTTCATCTGACGAAAGTCGAGATCATCATGTAAATAATTATGGAGCTTATGTTGTGCAAAGTACGTTTCGTCAAAATTAATGAAGGTTATCCCATTTTCTAATAACCCCATTACTTTCATCTCCTTAAAAATTGGTTTTTAAATCTCCCAAAGATTAGTAGATTGGTTTAATGGTTAATAGTGACGGAGGCTGCTATTAGCCTGCTTTTATTATAGCAATCTTCTTCTAAAATTTCATGGGACGTAAATCAATAAAAGGACATGAGATTTCTTGATATAAGAATTCTCATGCCCTTTTAATCACTTAATTATGGGATAATATTCCCTGCAGTTTTATAAATTTGATACCATTCTTCTCTTGTCAGTCTAATATCTGAACCTTGACATGCGTCTTTCATGCGCTCGACTTTAGTGGTTCCAAGTACCACCTGAATATTTGCCGGATGGCGTGTAATCCAAGCCGTTGCTATTGCGGTTTTCGTTACACCATATTTTTCAGCGATGCCGTCTATTGCCTCGTTTAGCTCCGGATAGTGCTCTAAATCGCCTAAAAAGGTTCCGGCAAAGAAACCGTGCTGATACGGGGACCACGCTTGCATGGTGATATCATTTAAGCGGCAGTATTCTAGAACACTCATGTCCCGATTAATTGCTTGGTCAATTTTCATGTTTAGTGTAATTCCTGCATCAATCATAGGTGTATGCGCAATGCTAAACTGAAGCTGGTTTACCACTAACTTGTGGGGTGTGTATTTTTGCAACAGTTCTATTTGAGCAGGGTTATGATTGGAAACTCCAAAATATCTAACCTTTCCACTGTTGTTAAGTTCTTCAAATGCCTCTGCTACCTCAGCAGGTTCCATTAATGGGTCTGGACGATGAAGAAGCAGTATATCAAGGTATTCGGTATTTAATCTCTTTAAAATACCATCTACCGACTCCAGAATATGCTCTTTTGAAAAATCAAAATAACCGTTGCAAATCCCACATTTACTCTGTATGATCATTTTTTCGCGAATAGAAGAATTCATTTGAATCGCCTCTGAAAAAATCTCCTCAGATTTACCCTTCCCGTAGATATCCGCATGGTCAAAGAAGTTAATTCCCTCTTCCATCGCTGAGCGTATTAGGTTTTCCGCTTCAGCTATGGAAAGCTGTGGTATGCGCATATTCCCCATAATTATGTTTGATGCTTGAAGGTCTGTATTTGCAATGTTTATGTATTTCATTTAGTACTCCTCCCTTCTATTTTCCTTTCCATTATATCCTACAATGAAAGCGTGTACCAATGATTACCGCTAGAGTTTAATCCAGTTTTGTTTTCTCATTTACTGCCTGTTCTCTGAATTCTTTTGGGGTCTGACCATACTTTCCTTTAAAAATCCGATAGAAATAGCTGATGTTATCATATCCAACCTCTTCTACAATCGAAGAAATCGACATATCGGTACTCTCTAATAATTCTTTTGCTTTTACAAGCCGTCTTTCCTGCAGCAATTCTTTGAAGGTATGCGACGTCGCTTTTTTGATTGTTTTACTTAACCCATAGTGGGATTGGTTTAGTTTCTCAGCCAATTCATAAAGAGAAGCATGTTTATAATTCTCTTCAATGTATTGAAGAGATTCGACCACCAAATAGTGGTTCATGGATGCTTCCTCTTTGCGCTCTACTAGATCCGTATTTTTGATTAATTCGATCATCAATAGCCCCATGTAAAGCTTAATAGTGGATTCTGAAAAAGGGGAAGGATGCATAATTTCATAGATGATTTTCCCAATCATATCCTGGATTGTCTCGACTTCGGCTACTTTAAAATATAAAAATTGTCCATTTTGTGTGTTATTGTATAAACCGCTGATTAAAAAATCACTGACAATATTACCTGAATTTAAAAACGAAAAAATAAAATCAAAAAAGGCAGGACGAATGATAAAGTTGATAACAATATCTTCCTTGGCACATGCTTTAATTTCATGTTCAATATGTTGGTTTAATAATAATAGTTCCCCTTTTTTTAACGTAATGGGCCGGCCGCCTGCCGTTTGCTTAAGCACACCATTATAGACATAATTAATCTCAATATAGTCATGCTTATGCAAAGGAAAATCAACAAAACGCGTATGCTTTCGAACCATAATCATCTTATCATTACTAAGAAATTTTTCACTCTCTATGACAAAGTTCGTCTTACTCGTGTAGAGTTCTTTACTTACATTCTTTCGCTGGTCCAAAATGAGTTTCTCTTCATCCGTTACCTGGAGAAGTTCATCTAAAAGGTCCTGGTTCATTGTAATTCACCTTTTTCCAATTGCATTATTTCTTATTATTAGCCAAATCATATCATATCTCGGTCAACTAACTGAAAAACTAAATTAGGCTTTATGAAATAAAAAACCTGGACCAACGAAATGCTGGAACCAGGTTATCATAATTTTATTCAATTAAACCGCTTTGCCTTTAATTGCTTTTGATTTTCCAAACCGCTCTTCTTCAATTTGTTTCAATGTTTTACCATTCGTATTTGGAGCAAGAAGAATCCCGATCACACAATGAATGGCTAAGAAGACAAGCATTACAATACCAGCGGTTTTAAATCCTAATTTATCCATCACAGTTGGTAATATAAATGACCAGACCGCAATGCCGAGTCTTACTAAGAAGTACATAATACCTTGTGCACCAGCACGATATCTTGTTGGGAAAAGTTCACTTGCCCATAAACCGTAGAACGCTTGAGCGCCGAAGCCAGCAGCACTGCCCCATAGAATAACGAAAGCAAAAAGTGAGAACCAGTTCATTCCTGTAAACGTTAGAATTAACCATGCTGCGATTCCCATTACCGCTCCTATTCCAAACAAGGAACGTCTGCTAAATTTATCTCCTAGTTTCATGAATACAAAATAAGTGGTAGCGACTGTTAAACTCCAAAGTAAAACTTGAAGTAAATTCGCTTGTGTGCCTGTTAACCCGCCAACATTTTGATAGATATATGGCATGAAATACCCCATTGCACCTGCGGTTAAATTCCAGAATAAATAGATACCAATTAATAAAAATAATGCTTCACGATTCGGTTTTAGGCTTAATAATTCTTTGAGTACACCTTTATTATTACTGCTTCCTTCTTTCGCTTCTCGTTCTTTGCCTTCTTTCCAAATCGCTGATTCAGATAATCCTTGTCGGATGTACCATGTAATAAAAGCAATAATTAATAAGTGGATGAAAATAATTCGGCTTCCTAGTAAACCTAGTGGTGCAAGTAAGACGGCAAGTAAAAATGTAATTGCTGGGCCGGTTGACCATGCTAACTGTGCCGTTCCAACATGTGCAGCCCTTTTATCAGCTGGTGCTTCTTCGGCAATGTAGGTCCATGAGGCTGGGACCCCGGCACCGACAGCAATTCCTGTAATAATGGTCCCAATTAATAGCATAGGGAAGTTCACTGAAACGGCAATCAATAATACACCAAGCATATAAGCCAACAAGTCATAGGTATAAATAAATTTCCGACCATATTTGTCACATAAATAACCACCAAACAAAGCTCCAATTGCAGCACCAAAAGCATTTGCGCTTAAAGCACTTAATAGCCCCACAGCAATATTATCTAAATGAAGATATGCTTGCCACATGGTTAAACTACTTGCAGCTGCTATGATGGATCCAGCTTCAATATAGTTCGCCATTGCAACAGAGATGGTTGCTTTCCAACCGGTCGTTTTTTTAGCACCAATCTTAGCCATTGTAATACCTCCTAATAATTTGGTTTTATCCAGGAAACGGTTTCATTTTTGAAACTAGTACAAAAACACTATTCTAAATAAAATACTTCCTCTAAATTAATCGAAACTGGACTATTATCTGCATTCGTTTCCATTAGCGGCTCCATATACGCCCACCATTTTTTACAGATAGCTGTTTGCGACATATGCTCCCATTTCTCTTCATCCTCAATTTCTACATAAGCAAATAATCTACCAGTCTCTTTATCTAGAAAAATAGAATAATTATGTGCACCATGTGCCTTTAATTCTGCAGCCATCTCCGGCCATATTTCATCGTGGCGGCGCTTATATTCATCGTAACTATCACGGTTGACAAACATGATACTCGCTTTTCTGATCATATGTATTTTCCTTTCTAGAATTAATTTTCCTTATAGTTAAACTATATCCTGATAAAACGCTTACTTGTAGGAGACAAAATTCAGTTAGGGGTGAAAATATTCAGAATGTTGGAAGGGATTACAAAGCAAAAGAGCCAAGGAGATATGCTCCTTGACTCTTTTAATAACTTAATTATCTGATGAAGTTTTAGAGAACTGATTCCTGAATTGCGAGGGTGTCTGCCCTATCCATTGTTTGAATAAGCGACTAAAATATTTTGTATCTTGATAACCTACAGATAAGGAAATATCATAAATTTTCAAATCCGTTTTCTCTAGCAGTTCCCTGGCTTTTTCAAGTCTCGCGGAGGTTACATAATCTAAAATCGTCTCCCCCGTTTGGTTCTTAAAATAATCACAAAAATAGTTGGGGTTCATATAGACCTGCTGTGCAATTTTCTTAATTGAAATATTGTCCCCCAAATTATTTTTTATCCACTCTTTCGCAACCTGAATAGGATTATGCTGCTCCTTTTTCAAATCAGTCATTTTCTCCATCACATGTACAATCCACATTTTCACCCTATCCTTAAACTGGATGAAATTTGCTGCATTTTTTGTAATATTTAAAGCATCTGTTAGTAAATTCGGATCCTCACTATAGCCATCATTTTCAATCCAATTATTCACAATCCCAATTAATAAATAATGTATTGCTTCATTAATCATCACGGGTGATGATAAAGATTCTATTTCGCGAAAAAAGCCTTGTAATGCCTTAAGTAAATCATCCCTTTTCCCTTGTGCAAACGAATTAATCACTTGTTCTGTAAATTTTAAAATAGAAGATGAGATTCCCTTCGATTTTTGAACTTTAATGCCTTCAAACAAATCAGTCTCAAAGACTTGATTTCCTCCTTGAATCATTCGAAACTGAAGTAAGGAATGCAACTCGTTCTTCATATCACTAAATAATGCAAGATCATTAAATTCATGGCCTAGAGCAACAGATACTGTCACAGGGGTTAATTTGTGTATCGAGATTCTAAGTTTTTCAGCAAATTCTCTTGAAATGGTTAAAAAATTAGGAGCATAGGCTTTATCTTGAATCTGTAACAAGATCCAATAATTTAACTTACTGCCCCGCCACCACCAGCTATTAATCTGGTGAACTCGAATAGAACCTGCAACCGTTTCTTCTACAATATTTTCAATACTTTGAGTCCAACTATTCCAATCTTCGGGCAGAAATTCTCTAGTTTGTGAATAAATCTGATCAATACTAATATGAATTAATTGATAACAGCCGCTTGGAAACTGCCGGATCCACTCTAAATACGCAATATCTTTTTCTTCATTCCAGGTCATTTGGCTTAATAGCTGCAGCTGTTTAGTATACTCCAATTGGGAAGCCTTCTCTTGCATTCTGTGCCATTCCTGCTTTTCTTTGTAAAGCATCTGGATTTTTTGTTTCACTTCATCCATCTGGATTTGAAACTGTTCCTTATCAATTGGTTTCAAAATATAATTAACAGCACCATCTCGAAGGGCAGTCTGCAAATATTCAAAATCATCAAATCCACTTATAAATATGGTCAGGAAGGATAGCTGGCTTTTAAGTTTTTTATTTAAGGTTAACCCATCCATTTCCGGCATCCTAATATCGGAAATGAGCAGGTCAAAAGAAAGGGATTGATTGATAACCGCTTCATAAACTTCTAATCCATCAGAAAATACACCAACGATTTCCCATTCATCTCCTAATGACCGAACCATTCGTTCAATCCCTCTTCGAATTCTTCCTTCATCATCGACAATAACCGTTCTTATTTGGGTCATCTTCCCTCACCACCCCTTTGAATCACTGAGTAATTTGTAACTTCATTCTTTAATATTGCTGGAATTTGTATCATGATCTCTGTCCCTTTTTCAATGGAACTATTTACTCGTAATTCATATTGATCCCCAAACATCATCATCACCCGGGCGTGAACATTTAATATCCCAAAACCTGACTCTCTTTTTCCCATTGGATCGGATTTTAATTTGCAATTTAACTCATCAAGCTTGTCTTCAGCTATTCCTGGACCATTATCACGAATGGTAAAAAGGATATCTTTTTTTCCGTGCTGCTTAAAAATTTCTTCCACAAAAATCTGAATACATAACCCTTTTCGTTTCTCCAATCCATATTTAATAGAATTCTCGACAAGCGGCTGTAAAATAAATTTGGGCGTAAAATAGAAGTCAGTATCAAGCTCCGACTGAATTTCATAAGAAAGTCTTTCTTCAAACCTGTATTTTTGGATTTTTAAATAGTCCTGAATATGGTCTACTTCTTGTGAAATCGGCACCAGCCGATCCTTGTTACTTAATGAATAACGAAGCATCCTGCCAAGAAGTGTGACCATTTCAACGACTGTTTCAGATTCTCCGTCTTCAACAGCCATACTAATCGTCTGGAGAGTATTGTACATAAAGTGCGGGTTTATCTGTGATTGTAAAGCATATAATTCAGCGTTCTTTTGACGTATTTCAATGGAATAGTTTTTCTGGATTAAATCCCTGATTTCTGTAAGCATGGAGTCAAAGCTTTGGGCCAAGACACCTACCTCATCTTTTGAATCAACGGGAATGGAGACACTTAGATTGCCCTCCTTCACCTCTTGCATGATATGTCCTAGTTTTTTAATAGGCTTTGTGACTGACCAGGCAAGAAAAACCGATAGTAGACTCGTGATGATGACAAGCGTAAAAAAGGCTAAAATAGTTACATTTCTAACCATATCCGTTCCCATTGTTAGATATTTTAATGGAATACTATGAACTAAAATCCATTTATGACGTGCTGATTTATTTATACTAATGAGTGTTTTTTCTTGAGCTGTCCCTGTCTGAAAGCTTCCATTTTCTAATGGGTAATCCTTTACTTCAGTAAAAACCGAACCAATTTTTGACGGATCTGTATGAAAAATGACCTGGCCATTCTCGTCCATCACCCACATGGCCGCATTTTTTTCTTTCTCTAAATCAGCTAAAACATCATCAATAAATGATAATTTAACCGCTAAAAAAAGCGTGCCAAGTGATTTTCTATTATCAACATCTGTTACCTGTTTCATTAACAATATATAGGGAGGATTCCCTTCAAACTTCAGACTTGCTTGTTCAGGCAAAATGAGTTCGACTTTCTCTCCTAAATCATGTTCTTCACCATATGGAAGAGAGAGATTTTCAAGATTAAATCCCTCATAGGGAATCCGAGTACTGACAAAGGAACGATTTTTGGAGAGAAGGAATGCCCCCAATATTTCTGAGCTATTATCAAGATAGGTATTCGTTAAGAAACTCTCTACTACAAATTGGTCCTGATTTAATTGGGATTGATTCTTATAGCGGCTATTTCTTAAAACAGACATAACATCACTGGAGCTATAAATTAAATCTGGGAGTCTTTCTAACTCAGCTAAACTGTTTTCGATATTATTATTCGCTTGCTTTAATAGTTTGGGAATATATTCTCCCACTTTTTCTTCAATGGATTTGGTATATTCATAATAAGCTAGGACACCTAAAAGGCCCATAGGAATAACCGTTAACAAAATATACGTAATAATTAATTTCGTTGATAACCGGGAGTTTTTTAATTTTATTGTTTCAAGAAGCCTAGAAATCATATTGGTCGATATTCTCCCTTGTAAAATCAATGGGCAGTCCCATAATAACGGTATCACCTTTTATTTTGATATTTCCAACCTTACCGATATGCTGCCCATCCTTAAGATTTTCACCACTCAATAATTTTTTCGCTAAACTAACCGTTAAATAGCCTAGTTTTTTAGGGCTCCATAATGTAATCATTTGAGCTGATCCATCTTTTAGATAACTCCGCATTAAATTAGGGGTAGACAGCCCTGTTACAGTAACCATCCCTGCTTTGCCCGCATCCTTAACTGCCTGTGCTGCTGCGGGAGGACCGACTGAGGAACTGCCTAATATCCCTTTCAAGTTAGGATAAGTTTTTAATAGCTTTTCGGCCCCTGTATATGATTTTTGGGGATTGTCTTCCGTCTCCACTACTTCTACTAATTTCATTTCAGGGTATTCTTCTTCCTGCTGCTTGATGATATAGTTCATCCATGTTGATAAATTGGCCGCAACATGAGAACCCGTCATGATGGCGTACTCGCCTTTTTCCCCCATCTTAGAGGCCAAGTTATCCATTAAATGCCGGCCTAGGTTTTCAGGGTCAACCATATTAATGAATAGTTCTCTATATTTTGTGTCTGTGTCCGAATCCCAAGAAATCACTTTTATGCCTTTTTCTCTTGCCTTTTGCAATACAGGTCCTAATCTATCCGGGTCGTTGGCTGAAACAGCAATTAAGTCAACGTCTCTCTGTATGAAATCTTCAATAATATTTCGCTGTTGCTTCCAATCGGCAATTGGCGGCCCTGTGAATAAAACTTTAACGTTAAGGTCCTCCCCAGCTTCGAAGGCCCCTTCTTCCACTGCGTTGAAATAAGGAATCCCACTTACTTTAGGTACGATGGCAATCGTGTAATTTTCTTTGTTTTCATTTTGTTTAATTTGCTCTTTCTTTTGATCTCCATTATAAATAATTTGATATTTTCCGGAATTCAGTTCGCAACCGCTTACAAATATTACTATTAAAAAACAGACCAAAAATTTTAAGTAGTTTTTTATGTTCAACACCTCACAAAAAGAGCAGCCTCATTAAATGTAAAGAAGAGGCCATCTATTAACTTGGCCTCCTTAACAGTATAACATATTTTGAAATCGTTTTTATTATTTTTGCTGAGTTAACCTTGGATGTTGATTTCCGCTCCAATCAACTTCGTTACAAAATCAACAATGACCCTTAACACAGCCATTTTTTTAATAAATTATATTTCACAATTTTATTTTTAATAATTAAGTGACAATGATGTCCCCTAATAGTAAATCTATGTTAAACGTTTTATAAATTTAAGATGCCTGGTCTTGGAACCACTTTGAAAGCATCAGCAAGGTCTTGTAGCTGTTGGTCGGTAATCGTTTGTTTTTTACCACCTTGCGCACAAACAATCGTATAAACCTGAGCAGCTTTTTCGGCTGTTTCAATCAAGCCAAATGTTTCATCCATTGTTGCTCCTGCTCCGAAAATCCCATGATGCGGCCAAACGACAAGGCGGACATGCTCCATTTTCTCTGCAGTTTCTTCTCCAATTTCATTTGTTCCTGGAATGATCCAAGGGATAACGCCGACACCATCAGGGAAAACAACAATACATTCTGTACACATTTCCCAAAGTGTCTTCGTAAAATCTTCTTCCTTTAAACTATGTGTAAATGTCATTGCAATTAGGTTTGTAGCGTGGCAGTGCATAATTACACGATGATTTTTATCTGCTGCTAATCGCTTCATATGATTCATTAAGTGTGTTGGCAGTTCACTTGTTGCAACTCCGCCATCTTCAAGACCCCAGAGAATTTCGTAGCTTTTGCCGTCTGCTGCAATACGGATGACGCCTAAGTTAGAAGCTGGGTCCTCTTTTACATTTTTAAAGTACTTTCCAGAACCAGTTACAGCAAAATATCTTCCAGCTAACTCAGAAGCATCAAAATTCATTGGTACTGTTCTTATCACTTTATCAACATCCAAGTATGGTAATACTTCATATTCATTTAATAAATAACTGATATTTCCGCCATTACGCTCATCCCAGCCTAATCGGTAAAGGTTGGCTGTTGCTTCAATCATTTCTTGTAAAAATGGTGCTGTATATATTAAATTTCTCAATGTCATGCTCATGATTTTCTCTCCCTTTTAATTAATTGATTTATGTTTGATTTTATTTAATTTGTTTATGTTTATTTATCTTCTTTACATTTACATCATAACTCCACAACAAACATAAATCAACAAAAGCAAAGAAATTATTTTTGTTTATTTTTGTTTTATTAACACTTTTGTCACAAAATATATTTGTTTATTTCCGATTAAACAAATAAAAACAGACCTATAAGGCCTGTTTTGTTTGTTTTTTTATCGAATTTAACCAATACTTATAAATCATACTTCCTAATTAAATAAGTTGGTGTGCAACTCCAAGCATGGCAATAGCTGTTAATTAAATGACTTCCGTATGGCGAAAAGTCTTTATTTTTAGGGTCGTATAATTCCCAGAACGTATCCGCGCCATCTTGGATCATGCCGCCCCAATAGTTCTTCATTTCTTCGATTGCCTGCTCTTTTTCTCCAGAAACCAGCAGGGCTTCAATCAAATGGTGATACATATATGGCGTTGCATTTCCGACAGCTGGATTTTCAGCTAAAAGATGCTTCATTAGTTTATTATTTTCTTCCTTAGTCAAAACACCTGCAAGGACCATCCAAATTTGGCTTGCCCAAGAGACTTGACGGTCTGAACCACTGATAAAAAATTGCTGCTCCTCATCCCACAAATAGGTTTTTGTTGCTTCTACAATTTCTGTTAGACGGTCTTTCAAACTTTCTTTTTCCAATACGTTTAATTCTTCGGCAAGGCGAATAACTTGTTTCATAGTATAGATTAACACGGCTTGAGATGGAGATTGTTTGTTTAATCCTTCCTGCCAATCAATAAAAGACCACCAATCGGGAGTATCTTTTAAAATATTGTTTTCATCAAGTCTTTCAAGTGCAAGTTCAACCTGACGATAGGCAGTAGGCCATAGTTCTTTTAAAGTCTCTAAATCGCTTGTGGCAAAATAGTAATCATGTAAGGATGCAGCAAAGAACAAAGAATAGTCGAATAAATAGGTGTCATCGGCAATAAGCTTTGGAGCAACAAAAACATTTGCCGGAACTTTTCCTTTGTCATCTGGAACACTTGCAAAAAGATAAAGACAACGTTTAACAAGGTCATTGGTTCCGAATGTTTCATAGTTTGCTAGTGCTTGCAGTCGTAAGTCACCGAGCCAAAGTCTGCGATCGCGTTTTGGACCATCTTCAAAAACATCCTGCATACAATCTGCAAGTGTTTTAATACTAATTTCATCTATTTTTTGAAGTTCTTCATCCTTATGAGAAAGCTTTTGAACTGCACTTATATTTGCCGAAGTGACAGCTTTACATTCTACACTTTCAAAGACAACCCGATACTTTGGTGATGTATCAATCACATCAAACTTTACATATCTAAAGCTGTAACGACGGGGTAAGGAAAGAACAGCGGGAAATACATCAACAAAGATAGTTTCTTCCTGAAGCCACGAACTGCTAAGCCATCCATTATAATTCTCAAACGGTTCTGCCATCTCAACTGGCATTTCTCCAATTGTGAGTTTTAGTTTAAGCGGCGCATCCGGGGGACTGCCAGCTGAACGAATTTTAAGGGTTAGATACCCCACCTGATGGTCACCAAAATCGAGAATGAACGAATCATTTTTCCCATATTCAGAGACTGCTAGAGAGGAAGCCGGAGCAACAGCTTCCGACTTCCAGTCATGAATGACTTGTGAATCCGCTTTTATTTCAACAATTGATGAAGGCTTTACAATTGTTTCATGAAGTTGTGGCTTCAATTGTTCTGCTGTTTCAATAAATTTCTCATTTCTAACAATCACTTGATTTTCTAGTTTTTGAATACTCATACCGCTATCCCCTGCTTCTCCCGTTCACTATTCCGCGCATCAATTTCAGCACGAATTTTCGGGTAAATTTTGTCAAGATTATAGAAACTCATTGTAATCATGGAGACAACAACTAGTACTGCCGGAATAATTAAGTACCCCAGCTTAATCGCCAGCAATGATTGCTCTGTTTGATGGCCATTTGGCACATAATGTCCCCAGGTTAGCATAAGACCGAACAATGCACCCGCAACAGCCATCGTCACTTTTCCGATAAAACCATTTAAGGCGGATAATAAACCTGACGCATTAATTCCAGTTTTCCATTCACCAAAATCAACAGGGTCTGCTTGCATTGAAAAATAGATACTTTGACGAGTTCCATATCCAATGGCAGCAATTACTGCCCCAACAATGATAACGGGAATTAACGATCCTGCAAATAACATTATTAAAATACCAACAAGGTTGACCACGCTAGAAATCATAAATAAAGTGCGCTTATACATTTTTTTCGCAATAAATGGTGTTAAAAATGTACCTGCAATTGGAATGAAGGAACCAATTCCTGCAATTGTAGCAACAAGGTCTGCACGATCTAGATTGTATGTGAAGTAATAGATAAGTGCTCCCTGCTGAAAGAAATAAGAACCCCACATGAATAAGATATTCAAAGCAAAAATATAATACGGCTTGTTTCCTCTTAAAGTAGAGAATGCTTGTTTTACAGTTACTTTCTCGACTTGAACCTTTACCTTTTCTTCTACATTTTTAAAAGTATAGAAGAAGAATAAACAAGCAATGATACTGAAGATCACCATTGTCCAGAAGAAACCAGTCGCTTGTGAACCTCCTCCAAGTATTTTTACCATTGGCATTGTGAGAACACTGACTGCCGTTGCTCCAATAAATGAAAAAATAATCCGAACAGTTGATAGCATTGTTCGTTCCTGCGGCTCACTAGTTAAACTTGGTAAAATGGATGCTAGCGGTATGTTAACCATTGTATAAACCATTGAAAGTCCCATATACGTCATATAAGCATAAAGTAGTTTTCCTACCGGTCCTACATCCGGAACATAAAATGCAAGTATACCGAGAATAGCGAAAGGAATGGCCCCCCACAGAAAATATGGTCGTGATTTCCCCCATTTTGTGTTTGTTTTATCAATAATAATTCCCATCATTACATCGGCAACACCGTCAACAATCCTTGTTAATAAGAATAACAAACTCACTTGAACCGCTTTCAAGCCCACTACATCTGTATAATAAAACATTAGATAAAGTCCTATCATTTGCCAAACCAAATTACATGAAAGATCTGCTGCGCCATATCCAATCCGTTGGCGCCACGTACCTGCTGTTGAGTTCATCTTAAATCCTCCTGTATATCAAACGCTGTTTGTTGAACTAGTTCATATACTAATTAAACCGCTTTCTGAATTCGTATACAACAAACAGATTACAGTTAAAACTGCTCTTTTTACAGGTTGATTACATGAAGTTAAAGGGCATTTAATATATGACAGCTATTTGCCCTTTTTACGAAATTGACTTGGGGTACAGCCAAAATGCCGTTTAAATTTCCGATGAAAGAAACTGCTGCTTCCATAACCAATTTCAAAAGCTATATCATCCATACTTTTGGTTGTATTTTTTAACAGTATGGAAGCTCGAATCATCCTCTGCATTTGAACAAGTTCTAAGAATGTTTTACCCGTTCGTTCTTTGAGCATATTGCCGAGATAATTAGGATTGAAATTGAATTTTTCGGCAAGACTCGTTAGACTGCAGTGATTATAATTCTGTTCAATATAATGCAGAATTTCGATAATATTCGCTTTTCCGGACACACGTGTAAGTTCAAAATTTTTGTCAAGCTGATATACACGCATTAACTCGGTTAACACGACAGGTAAATAAGACTGAACCATTTCAACAGAGTAATCCTGTTCATCGAAGAACTCACACATCATGTTATTAATAATATACTGGAGGTTTTCATTGTCCTCTGAGTGAAACAAAATGTAATGGTCATGCCTTTGATTCTCCGAAACTGCATTGGCCAAAAAGTTAGATACAATCCCTGAATTCCCCAATCGTCCTATGAATGATCCAGTAAAGGTCTCTTTTTTCATAATAATATTTATCAAAATATCATTTTCCCCAAGTGCTGCTATACTGTGGGGGACGTCTACATCTAGCATACATACTTGCCCCTGTTTTAAAACTACTTCCTGACCGTTAATATTTTGCTTGCAGACACCCGAATAAACATAATTGATTTCAATAAAGGAATGCATATGAAGGGGCATAACAGCAAATCTATGATGTTTGCTGATAAAAATTGGACCCTTATTGAAAAAGTACTCTTCCTGCATTCTTGGGATGCTGCTGCCACTTTCAACAAGCAACTCGTGTCCATCAAAATCATTGATATTCTTACGAGTTTTTATTTGAATTTCTTCGATAGGATCATGTTTACGTAAATATTGGTCTAATTGTTTATGATTCATTATAATGTCATCCCTATAGTTATTACTTAATTTGTGATAAAGTAGGTAATTTTTTATTTTAGTATGTTGGTTGGCAAATTGATGTTATGCAAGTACCAGCATATAAACATTTTTCCCTATTCTATAATGGGGAGATATTAAAGACAATAGGAGACTTAGACAATGGTAGAGGTAAAATAAATCAGTTGTTATGCATACAAAGCAAAAAGTAAACAGACCTACTAGGCCTGTTTACTTTTTGTACATTATATTTAGATCCAAGGATGAACATACCACCGTCTTCACCGTTACATTATCTAACATACTTTGTATACTAAGGACAACATTTGTTTCTATTCTAGCAGGATTGGCAAAGTAATTAACCAAGTATCTGGGTATTATTCTTTTGAATCACCACATAAAGGTTTTCTTGATTTCAGTCGGTACAGGCATTTCTCCATAAATTTTTGCTTTGCCGGGAATAGTTGAGTGATAATTTCTGTTCTCTATTACACATATCCAATCCTGCTCATATCCACGAGTAGGTGTTATTATTTTTAAAACGCCTCGCTTTTCAACTTCTAAACTAATTGCTTTATCTGTTATAACATTCTCTTGTGTATAGCATTGCCCATCTCTAGGATTAAACCACCAAATTTGTAACTGATCTATTTTCAATCTACTTAAATCTACTCTTTCTTCTCCACCTGATGGGAAGTATAGACAAGCAAATTTCCCTTCCTTTTCTATACATGCCTGAATGTGTTCATCTATAATATCTTCCAACTTATCATTCTGTTCAATTAGTAATTCCTGACACGGAATACACTGACTTAAAGCTTTAGATTCCAAAAAATCGCGCAGGATCTTTATCTGCCATGCGCCAGGTTGGTCCAAAGCTTCAAACCAAGAATATTTTCTGAAACTATCTCTTTCCTTTTCAGAGATCATCCAACACACGGAAGGATGCCCATATGTATGGCCAAAGGATCCGGCAAACAAACTCCAATAAGCACGTTTCCTCACCATCCATCCCCCATGAAAATCTTCTCCAACTGGCCAAGAGGTTGGCATTTGTTCATAGGCGGGTTCTCCATCAAAAACAGGCATAGGATTTTTTCTATTATAATCATTTTTCACTAATTCATAATTTTTCGGTGTTAACCCATGTCCAGATTGAATCATAATAAATGATATCCATGCATCTTCGTCAGTCCAATAGGACATTGTTGAACATTCTCCGGTTTCGGCTTCATGGCATGCATGATAAGTTATTAAAAGCTTTTGCCAATCAGGATTTTTCACATTATATGAAAGTTCCTTATCTAGAACCCCTTTTGCAATCCCTTCCGCCATATTCCGCCAAACATCCTTGTAATCCACCCCTAGATGAATGGGCTGCCTGTCCCCGCCTAGACACCAAATGATATTTGTTCTATCTTTATAGCGATGACCAATCCATTTTCCGTATTGAAAAGCATTTTCTTTCGTAACAATTTTTTCTGAAAACTCCCCCATCCAGTTATGACCTACTACAAGTTCTCCCCATACAGGCAGTAACAGCACATAAAATCCATATTCTTCCGCTTTATCGATTATCCAGTCTAAATACTGAAAATATTTTTCATTAGGAGTGTTCAGATTATCATTTAATAATGCCTTATCACCCGCTGGATTTCTCATTTCCTTATCCTGCTCCGGGTCAAGTGCGACAATCTGTAATACAGTAAATCCTTGTGATTTTCGTTTCTGCATCAAATATTTTACATCGTCCCATTTTAATCTATGTGCGATTGTCCAATCTGTATCTGCCAACCAGATAAATGGTTTCCCGTCCTGATGCGTAAAAAATCTTTTATTTTCTGAGATTTTTAATCTATCCATACTTTCCTCCTAAAATGGTTTGGGTGGAAACTTTAAACAAATAATGGTTCCTTATTTCTTTGAGTGGAATTTCTAACAATTAACTCAGGTTTAAAAAGGATTTCCTTATCCCATTGCATTTCTCTATTTTCAATCTTATTAATTAGCATTTCGGCTGCAGCTCTACCCATTTCAACTTTTGAGTACTTAAGGCTAGTTAATTTTACTTGAGTTACTCTAGCTAGATAGGAATCATCAAAACTTACAAGCGATACTTCCTCCGGTACCTTCAATCCCGTTTGCTTTATTACGTCTAATAGCTTAATGGCCAATTCATCGTTATAGCATACGATTGCTGTGGGTCTCTCTTCTTTTTTCTGTAATAAAGATCTGGCTGATTCTAGCACCTTAAAGTCATTTTCGTACGAGATAATCAAATCAGGATTTAGTTGAATATTATACATACTATGTGCCCGAATAAATCCTTTTAATCTGTGTACACCTTGTAAATCATCCGTTTTAAATAAACCAGCAATTCTTCGATGGCCTAATTGAATGAGATGCTGAGCCGCAATAAATCCACCTTCATCCTCATCCTGTTTTAGGCAGGGGCAATTCAATTCTGTGTATCGATCATTAATCATCAGAAAAGGAATATTTTGATTCATTAGTGAAATAAACGAATTTAAATTTCGATTTTCTAAAGCACTTTTTGTTGGTTCGATAATTAGCCCTCCTAACGGATGGCTGATTAACTTTTTTAATTGTTCCTCTTCCTTTTTCTTGTCATGATCCGTACTTGATAATAACAAGTTATATCCTTTATTCCTGAGGGTCTCTTCTACACCCTTAATAATGCTGGGAAAGTTAACATTCATAATATTTGATGTTAAAAACCCGATTGTTTTTGTTTGGATTTCATTACTACATGACAAATGTGAAACGAAGGTTCCTTTCCCTTTCACTTTATGGAGGAAACCTTCCTTATCCAAAATCCCTAAAGCATGCCTAACCGTATGTCTGCTTGTGTGGAAAATATCAGAAATTTCCTTTTCAGAAGGTATTTTTCCCTCTATTATAAATCGTCCAGAAACCAACCAAGAAAGAATTTCTTGCTTAAGTTGAATATATTTAGGTTCTTCCATCATTCACCTTGAAATACTGTTTGACGTTTTTATTTATAACTCTTAAAAAAATTTATCTCTAAAAAAAACAGCCTAAAAGATTTAGGCTTTTGGGTTTCAATTAGTCATTTAAATTTTAATTTATTTTTCAAGCAAGATAATTAGCTTACTAAGACACCATTTACCGAATGTTTCCATCCTTGATAAAATTTATCTCTTAACTCACTAGTCATTAAAGATTGATATAATTCATGTTCCTGATTTAGTCTATTGATTTCGTCTGTCGATTTCCATATTCCTACTCCTAAACCAGCTAAATAAACGGAGCCCATCGAAGATAATTCGGCTACTTCTGAAGCGATTACATTGATATCTAACATATCAGCTTGATATTGCATTAAGAAACGGTTGCTTGTTGCTCCTCCATCCACTTTTACACTCTTTATTTGAATATTGGATTCGGATTGCATCAGTTCAATAACATCCTTAACCTGATAAGCGATACTTTCTAAGGCTGCACGTACAATGTGGGGTTTCCCCGTATTTCGGCTTATTCCCATGATTGCAGCACGAGTATACGGTTTCCAATATGGAGCTCCCAATCCTACGAAAGCTGGAACAAGATAGACACCTTGATTATCTGAAATTGAACACGCTAACTGCTCTGCCTCGCCAATTTCATCAATTAATTCAAGCTGCTCCTTTAGCCATTTTATCGTATCGCCGGTACTATTAATAATCCCTTCCAGCGCATAGCTCACTTTTCCATTCATTCCCCATGCAATCGAAGAGACTAAACCATTGGTACCATCTACCATTTCTCCCGTTTGCATAAGAACAGAAGTACCTGTTCCGTATGTCGCTTTTGCCATTCCAGGTTCAAAGCATTTCTGTCCAAATAATGCACCTTGCGAATCTCCAATGACACCTGAGATAGGAAGTGGTTTGAACAGAAGAGATGGATCCTCCGTTACACCAAATAGTTCATTAGAATCTTTGACTTCAGGAAGCATTTCTCTTGGGATGTCAAATAAGTCCAATAATTCATCATCCCACTGAAGGGTATGGATATTAAATAAAAGTGTCCTGCTTGCATTGGAGAAGTCTGTTGCATGAACCTTTCCGCCTGTTAATTTCCAGATAAGCCAGCTATCAATCGTACCTAATAAGAGCTTTCCTTGTTTTGCTCTATCTTTGACGCCATACACATGATCCATCATCCATTTAACCTTGGATGCAGAAAAATATGGATCTGCCTTTAACCCGGTTTTTGCTTGTATAATCGTTTCATATCCTTGTTCTTTCAACTCTTTACACATGTCTGATGTTCTTCGGCATTGCCAAACGATGGCATTGTAAACCGGGATTCCTGTTTCTTTATCCCAAACGACTACTGTTTCTCTTTGATTCGTTATGGCCAATACAGCCAACTCATCTTCTGTAACAGAAGCGGTTTCAACCATATCTTTTAAAAGGTTTTTAACATTTTTATAGATTTCAACCGGATCATGCTCTACCCATCCTGTTTGAGGATAGTGCTGCGTATGACTTGCAGAACATTTGTGAGTGATTTGCCCCTTTGAATTAACAAGCAAAACTTTTGTTCCTGACGTGCTTTGATCAATTGCAAGGATATATTGCTCGTGAGACATTAGGAACACCTCATCCTTCATTCACCATCTTTATTGCAACCTTCTTGACATTGTCAACACTTAATCCATAAAATTCGAATACTTCAGCTGTTTTCCCAGCAATAGCAGGTTCGTCTGGAAGACCAATAATCTTAACAGGAACCGGATGACTTTGTGAAACAACTTCAGCTACAGCTGAACCTAAACCGCCATAAATACTATGCTCTTCGATGGTGATAATCCTTCCTGTTTCCTCAGCAGCTTTCAGAATAGCTTCCTTATCTAACGGTTTTATTGTATGCATATTTATGACCCTGCAATCAATGCCATCCATTTGAAGAGCTACCGCGGAATCTAATGCAATTCTTACTGTCTCCCCTGTTGCAATAATCGTAATATCTGTACCTTCTTTCATCGTAACAGCTTTACCGATTTTAAAATCATAGTCTTCAGAAACATATGAATCTTCTACAGGATTGCGGCCAATTCGAAGATAGACCGGTCGATCATACTCAACTAATGCTTCGATCATTTTTTTAGCCTCATGACGATCTGCAGGCATCATCACATCCAGTCCAGGAATGGCACGGGTTACAGCTAGATCCTGCAAAGAATGGTGAGACATACCAAGCGCACCATAACTAACGCCGCCGCTTATGCCGATTAATTTAACATTTGTATTGGAGTACGCCACATCTACCTTAATTTGTTCAATACTTCTCATGCTTAAAAAACAAGCTGGTGAGGCAACAAATGGTTTTTTACCCGACGCCGCCAAGCCTGAAGCAATCCCAACGAGATTTTGTTCTGCAATTCCAACCTCGACGATTTGTTCCGGTAATTCCTTACCAAAATTCACAAGAGAGGCCGATCCTCTAGAATCACTAGTTAAGACTAAAATATCTTTATTTTCTTTCGCTAAATCTAGTAAAACCTCACTGATGGCTTGACGATTGGCAATCTTATTTCCTTTTGCACTTTTTAGAGCAACCCTGCTCATTGTAACACCTCCAATTGCTTAGACAGTTCTTCCATTGCTAATGCATATTCTTCCTTACTCGGTATGTGATGATGCCATTTTGCTACATTTTCAGCAAATGAAATTCCCTTGCCCTTGACTGTATTGGCCACAATGAGAGTGGGTTTTCCCGTTACTTTTGGAGCTCCCTCCAACACATGCACCAATTGCTCGATGTCATTTCCATCAATTTCGACAACTTCCCAACCAAACGCTCTCCACTTATCCCCGAATGGTTCAAGGGACATAACATCTTCCGTACTTCCTGTGATTTGCAATCTATTGCGATCAATGATGGCTACTAAATTATCCAGCTTGTAATGTGAAGCAGCCATAGCCCCTTCCCAAACTGATCCTTCTGCCTGTTCCCCGTCTCCCATTAAGGTATAGACACAATAAGATTTACCATCCATTTTGGCAGCCAAGGCCATGCCAACTGCAATTGGCAGCCCATGTCCTAAGGAACCTGTATTCATTTCCACACCAGGGACTTTATTATTCGGGTGACCAATTAATCTAGTATTAAATTGAGAGAATGTCTTTAATTCCTCTTTCGGGAAAAATCCCTTGTCTGCTAAAATCGCCCAGTACGACTCAACCGCATGCCCTTTACTCTGGACATAACGATCACGCTCTTCCCATCCCGGATTTTTTGGATCAACATTCATAATATGATAATAAAGAACCGTTAAGATATCCGTGTTAGATAGAGAGCCGCCTGTATGCCCCGTACCAGCTTCATAAATCATTTTTAGCAGTTCCATTCGAATTTCTGTTGCTTTCCGTTTTAGAAACTCAATTTTGTTCATTCTTTTTACCTCCCCGCTTTATTTATTAAGGTCACTGCCACGAAGCCATGCTCTGATTTCGTCTTCTGTTGGATCTACCGGATCAGGATTCAACCCTGGGATATATTCGCATGCCTCAAACAGGACTGGGATTACATTTGCATGGATACCTACTGTATGGTGAATATACGGACCTTTTACCAGCTTTTCTTCCCATAATGGCCAGTCATTTACTTCCACCCAAACATATGAACCTCTGGTGAATGGCCCTTCAATTCCCTTTGCTTTTCCTAGGAATATTGAATATTCCCCATGATCTCCGTCAAAACGGGCAAGTGTCATTTCTCCACCCTTAATTTCCCCTTCATGTGTACCTGGAGAATGATCGTCAAATAAGAAGTGTTTGTTCAACTTTGGCTTTTCTTCCACACTTAACGAAACCGGAAAATTGCCGCAGTGGAATAACAGCTCGCCATTTGGATTTTCAGGATGACGTACAGTAATATCTGCAAAGAAAGTTGGCAGAGTATTCATTGTAGCGGCTTGAACCATAATTGAGGTAATCGCTCCATGTATGTCTGTTTCACAAGTTACCGGAATCTGTTCGTCTGTCAGAATCGCATTGGCTAAACATGGCATGATGCCAATAATATCCTGCAAAGTTGACCAGCATTGAATTGCAATTGCTGTACTTCTTGTATCGGCAGCCAGTTGTTTCATTGCCACTTTTAATGAAGCGATCCGACGAACATCCTGTTCTGTGACTCCACTCCAGTCGAGTTTTTCCTTGATATAGCCCATTGCTTTATCTAATTCTGGACTATCAGACTTTTCGATTTTCAACGTTACTTTTTTCAACTCTTCAAGTGTGATCGGGTGAACTTGGATTCCAAACGTCTCCAACAATTCACCTTCATTGCAGATTACTGACCAAAAATCAGATGGCCTTGTGGATATTTGCAAGATTCGTAGATTATTAAACTGCTTCACAACATTCGCTGAACCAATGAAATTCTTAAATCCTCTTTCAAAAACAGGACTATCAACCGTGCAATTAGTGATATATGTAAATTTGACATTGAATCTTCTCAGAACTTTACCAGTTGCAAAAATTCCACATTGCGTATCACGAAGACGCATCCCATCTTCCAATGGAGCTTCGTCTCTTGGACCCCAAAGCAGAACCGGTTTGCCAATCGCTTTGGCTACACGGGCAACAATATCTTCTGTACCGAAGTTGCAGTGTGGGAAAAATAATGCATCCACATCAGCATCCCTAAAGCGCTTTATTATTGCTGGTTCTTCTAAACGCTCATGCAGCAACCCTTCTTCATTGATCCCTTCCAAATCAACAATTTCAAGGTCTATGCCAAAGCTCTCTATTTTTTCTCTAATTAACTGTTTGAACTTTAAAGCATCTTCTTTACTAAATACAAATCTTCGTGTTGGAGCAAATCCAAGCTTAAACTTTTCCATTTTCCTGTGCCTCCCAAACAATTTCAAAATATAAACATCAAAATAATAAAGCGCATACAAAAATGTCATTTTTTAAAAAACTAAATAATTTTAGTTCACTCTATATCCCTTGAACAAATAATAGCAACTATTAAATAACTAGTCAATTAATTTTATAAATTATTTTAGTTTTTATTTATCTATTTATATAAATTTTAGTATTTTTATATGTTTATTCTTTGGTTGCCTACTATATTGTCTAGAATTTCGTTTTATTTTAGATATTTTTAACTGAATAAAAACTAAACAATAACTAAATATAAACTAAACCAACTTGTTTTATGCTATAATAAAATAAACAAAAAGGTTTAACTAACGAAATGAACTTTTTATCACGTAGGCAGGTGTTTATAAATTTATGAAAATAGATGATATTGCTAAATTAGCTAATGTTTCGAAATCCGCTGTTTCTCTGGCGTTAAATGGAAAAAATGGTGTCAGCCAAAAAACACGTGAGAAGGTCTTGCGAATTGCTCAGGAACATGGATATATTCCACGCCCAATTATTAAAGCTGATCAATTTGTTCAGCTAAACACAAAACTGTTGAGATTTGTAGCAGTCACAAATGCAGGCATTGTAACAGAGCAATATGAATCACTCCCTTTTTTCACGGATTTAATACATAATCTTGACAAACAAATCGGAACCAGTGGTTATTCACTTATGGTTTCTTCAATCAACATAGATAACCTCCAAGATGAAATAACCAGACTCGAGCAAGAACAAAAGTCCGCCGGTATATTATTGTTAGGTACCAACTTAACACCGGAGCAAATTAACCTAGTTGCAAGTGTTCAGCCAAATATTGTTGTTTTGGATACTTGTTTCGAAACAATGGATGTCAGCTTTGTCGTCATGAACAACGTATATGGTGCATACCAGGCAGGACAATACTTAATGGAGTTAGGACACCAGCAAATTGGTTATGTAGGGTCAAATACGAGAATGTATAATTTTGATATGAGGAAAAAGGGTTTTTTACAAGCACTTAGTGAAAATGGGTTAATGATTGCCGAAACCAATTACTTTTCAGTATCCCCGACAGTGATTTCATCTCAGGATGTGTTTAAGGAGAAAATCAAAAACCTGTTAAACCAATTGCCTTCAGCCTTATTTTGCGAAGCTGATTATATGGCCATTAGCGTTATTAAATCGCTCACTGAATTAGGAGTTCGAGTTCCTGCGGACGTATCTGTAATTGGTTTTGATAACATTTTTGAATCACAAGTGATAACGCCTGAATTAACGACAATCCATGTAAAAAAAGACCGGATTGCCTTACTTGCAGTTGAAAAACTTATTAAACAGATTGAAAATAATGACACAGATAAGATTAAATTGTTTGTGGATACGGAACTCATTGAGAGGAAATCATGTGAAGTTTTCACACAAATGGAAAATGAAATAAACGCCTAAAATAAAAAACCTTAGTTCGGTAACATACCAGACTAAGGTTTTTGTATAGGTAAATATCCCCTGGCTACACTGAATTAATATTTTTTACTGTAAATCCTTATTCCTTAGCTATTCTAGACCCATTGCTCCGTTAATATTATTTTTATAAAAATATTTAGTTATATTTTAGTTTATAAATTTATGTTAGGAAAATCGTATTAAAGGATTCAGATTTTAAATTAAATTGAAAGGACTTTCCTTGGATTTCAAAAACCAATTCTCGTTCTCTTTTAAGTGGATTGTTCACAATTAATGCAATGGAATTATCCGGATTTTGGAATGCAAGTGCATGAGCTGTTAGATGACCTTTTGTTTCTAGTCTGACCGCTCCATTTTTCACAAAATGAGAATAATGCTTAACCACATAAAATTCGGGATTGTATTGGAAGCTTTTCGTTTCTGGATCCACAGTGATCATCGAATTTTGTTCCCAGCCCCAAGTGCTGCGGCCTTTTGGCTCTAGAACGGCATTCCAGTATACATATCCATTAGCCCCATTAACAAAATAATGACGGAAAAGGTTGCTGACGTATTGTGCATATTCCCACGTGTTTTTGCCGTTTCCACATTCATTTTCTGTTTGTAAGTAACGTAATTCAGGGTAACTCTCGGCAGTCCGCTGTATGGCATATTTTCCCGCCCATTGATAGCCGACACCACTAATATATTTATAGGCTTCAGGGTCACTAAGAACAAGACCAGCATACACATCGAAATCAGATGTGGTATCTGTCATTAATTCTTGCCATGGTTCTGGGGCGTTAATAGTTCCCAACCAGATTTCAGTATCAACATTGTGTTTCTTAAAAGAAGGTCCGAGATAGTCTCGGATAAATTCCTGTAATTGTTCACCAGTCCACTTACAAGAAGGAAATTTTTGATCAGCCATTACTTCATTCTGAACATGAATTTGATTGATTTTGATTCCTTCTTTTTCATATGCCTGAACAAACTTAACAAAATAAAGCGCATAGGCCTCAAGGACTTTTTTCTCCCATCTTAATGTTCCATAGTTATAGGCCTTCGGAAATTTAAGCCATGTTGGAGGACTCCATGGGGATGCGAAAAACTTCATACCCGGGTTTCTTTTTTGTGCCTCTCGAATGTATGGGATGAGATACTTCTGATCCCGTTCGATCGAAAAATACTCCATCTCGTAATCTTCATCAGTCTCATTATGGCTATACCATTCCAAAGCATAATCACTTGCCCCTATTGGCAGGCGGCAAAGCGTAAACTGACAGTCTCCATCGGCTGCAAATAAAGAATCGAGTACTTTTGTACGCTCTTCTTCGGACAAGTGATTAAGCGCATACATGCCAAGTTCATTAAAACAGCTGCCGAAGCCTTCAACGATACGGCCTTTATTTGCTGTTATGATCAAATTGCTTTGTTTATCAGAGGTTTCGATAGGTTCCTTTGTTTGCCAATAAGAATCTCTTGTTGATTCAATCCAATTTATAGTCATTTATATTCTTTCCTTTCAAATGCATTTTTTCATATGTAAACGTTTTATTACTTGTCAGTTTATCTCGTTTTTTTAAAGATTTATGGTAATATCTACGGAAAAATAGTATTAATTTAAAGAGAATTGTTAAAGTTGTTAGTTTTTTTACCTTATTACAATATAACAAGCCAAACTCACGAATCCGTTTGGCTTGTTATAATCCCCTATTGATTTATGAGATGTTTAGTTTTCAATTGTTTGAGGAGACTGAGGTGCATTGTTTAATGTCTCATTCAGCTGATTGATAAGACTATTAAGCATATCTTCCGTTAATTTTTCTGGATTGAATGCAGCCATCGCACGTAACGGCATAAATCTCATCATTGCCTGGAACATTTCAAAAGCATCTGAGTCCTCCGCCATATTAGCAAATGGGCTTCCTTCATTTGCTTTAGCAAGGGTTTCTTGAACAATTGGAGCAAGAACTGGATTGGCCATCAGGTCCCCTATTGTCGTGTTCCGATGAACTAGTTTATTAACCGTAACAGCCGAGTTGACTTGTAATGTACCTTTTAAAATCATTTCTGCTGAAGACTTGCCGACAAGAACCTCGAACAACCCACTCTCAACATGCCAATCTTGAAGATCCACATTGTAATAAGCAAAAGCTCTTTTATCCAAGGTGAAACTTACTTTTTTCTCTTCGCCTGGTTGTAAATCAACCTTTACAAAGCCCTTTAATTCCTTTTCAGGTCGAATAATAGTACTTTCGACATCACGAACATAAAGCTGAACAATTTCCTTTCCAGCCCTCCCACCTGTATTTTTAACTGTAGCTGTCACTTCAACTGTTTCATTATCTAAAATGGATTCCTTGTTAATTAATAGATTGGAATATTCAAAGCTTGTATAACTCAGACCATAACCGAATGGAAATAACGGTTCAATCGCTTTGGCATCGTAATAGCGGTACCCTACAAAAAGCCCTTCCTTATATTCTACCTTGTCCCCTTCCCCTGGGAAGTTAAGATAGGAAGGATTATGACGCAGCTCTTTTGGGAATGTTTCAGCCAATTTTCCACTTGGATTCTCATCACCAAATAATAAATCGGCTATCGCACCTCCTAGCGCCTGACCTCCCAAATATCCTTCAAGGAGACCCTTTACTTTACCAAGCCAAGGCATTTCAACTGGTGCACCATTGCTTAAGACGACCACTATATTAGGCTGTACCTCTGCTACCGCTTCAATAAGAATGCGATGATTGTCAGGAATTCTTAAATGCTCTCTGTCATAACCTTCCGATTCATAACGATCTGGTAGACCAACAAATAAAACCGCAACATCCGCTTGGATCGCTTTTTCTTTTGCCTCTGCAATTAATTGATCATCTGTATGATCATTTTTTAAATGATATCCTTTGGCATAAACTACGTTGGCATTTCCTGCAGTTTTTTCTATTTCCTCACAGATATTATCCAGCTTGGTCGGCTTGATATGGGAACTTCCACCACCCTGATACCTTGGGTTAATAGCAAACTCACCGATAACGGCAATCGTTCCGTCCTTTTTTAACGGAAGTATACGATCTTCATTTTTCAGTAAAACCATACTTTCCCTGGCTACTTCTCTAGCAAGCTGATGGTGTTCCTCTTTATCATAAATAGCGTTTTCCTTTTTGTTATCCACGGCCTTAAAGATAATTTTTAATAATCGTTCAACGGTTTTGTCTAGGGTTTGTTCCGAAAGTTTACCGCTCTTTACCGCTTCAACAATTTTTCTATCTCCTAATCCATTACTTGAAGGCATTTCTAAATCTAATCCGGCTTCTAACCCCTTTGCCCGTTCATTGACTGCACCCCAGTCTGAAACGACAAATCCATCAAAGCCCCAATCATCCTTTAAAATATCAGTTAATAAGGTTTTATTTTCTGAAGCGTACTCCCCATTAACTTTGTTGTAGGAACACATTACAGTCCATGGTTCAGCTTTCTTAACGGCATTCTCAAAACTAGCAAGATAGATTTCTCTTAACGTTCTTTCATCCACAATTGTATCGACAGACATACGTCTATGTTCCTGATTATTAGCCGCAAAATGTTTAAGCGATGTACCTACACCCTGGCTTTGAACACCTCTAATGTGGTTTGCCGCTAATTCCGAAGAAAGATAGGGATCCTCGGAAAAATATTCAAAATTCCTGCCACATAGTGGTGAACGTTTGATATTCGCACCTGGTCCAAGAAGAACAGCGACATCCTCAGCCTGACACTCTTCACCTAAGGCAGCACCAACCTTATTAATAAGGGAACGATTCCATGTACTTGCAAGTCCAACAGCGGAAGGGAAACAGGTTGCTGGAACACTATCATAAATCCCCAGGTGATCGGCACTTTGCTGCTGTTTACGCAGGCCATGCGGGCCATCTGTCACCATAATGGATGGAATGCCTAATCTCTCAATTCCTTTAAGCTGCCAGAAGTTTAGCCCTGAGCAAAGACTGGCCTTTTCTTCAAGTGTCATTTGTTCAATTAATAATTTAATATCTCTTTTCATCCAAGAATTCCTCCCCTTCTATTGACGAACAAGAACTAGCTTTTGATTTAACTCTTCTAGTTTTTCTGAAGAAGCTATCGATGTGAACATCGGGAAATTTATTAACTCCTCCAATGACCTTTCTATGAATTGATCATTCTTAACAATCAGGCTATTAACGATTTCAGGCAGATTATTTTGAACTATTTCTTTTGTTTCTTCATTGTTTAAAAGCTCTCTTAAACTACTGTTTGTACTGTAGGTTAGGATATAAGATTTTGTCGGTAGATACTGAAACACATATTTGCCAGCAGGAAGTTCACATTGAACATCATGAATTCCCTGCTTAATTTCTAAACTTCTATTAGTCAGTAATTCACCATTTACCGTGACATTCTCTATTAAAGCATCAGGCAGTACGACTTCAGCGGTTGTATTGAACGGTACGATAAAGGTAAAGATTAATGAACCATCCTCTTTCAATTCCCAGCCGCTTTCAATATCCCCAGAAGGTGAAGAAAATTTTGCCTTTGCATAAGTTAATTTGCCATATGGCTTTGGACAAAGTTTAAACTTTCTAAAACCTGGTGCCTCTTCCAGGGGATTGATGCCGCACATATGACGGTACATCCATTCCGCAATGGAACCATATGCATAGTGATTTAATGAGTTCATCCCTGTTCCGCTGATGCTTCCATCTGGATGTACTGAGTTCCATCGTTCCCAAATAGTTGTCGCACCGAGTTTGACCGCATATAACCAACTTGGAAAATCGTCATTTAACAATAATGTATACGCATAGTCATTGGCTCCATACTCCGATAGAACATTACAGAAATATGGTGTACCGACAAAGCCCGTATTCAGATGCATTTTATCTTCACGAAGCTTTGCTTTTAAATCGTCTACTAACCTTGGCCGGAAACTTTCGGGGACCAGGTCCATATATAGGGCAACAATCATCGCTGTTTGGGTGTTAATAGCACTTCTACCATTTGGAGTGAAATATTCTTTTCTGATTGCTACTTTAATTTCATTCGCCAGCACGCCATATTGTTCAGCCATTTCAGCGTTTCCTAAGACCTTGGCTGCTTTTGCTACTAACTGAGCGGAATAACAGTAATATGCGGAAGCAATATAATAAGAATCTGTACCACCCATAGGACTTTGCAGATCTTTACCATCTAAAGCAAGCCAATCACCAAAGTGGAAACCAACCTGCCACAACCTTTTTGCACCAGATTCATCATCCACTTTCTTGATGTAATCGACCCAGTCCTTCATTGAATCAAACTGCTGACGAAGAAGCTCTTTGTCTCCATAATACGTGTATAATGTCCACGGAATAACCGTAGCGGCGTCACCCCAAGCAGCTGAACCACTGCCTGAAATAAAACCATTTTCGTCTTTAGGTTTTACGACAGGTACAGTGAATGGAACGGACCCTCCTAACCTTTTCTGTTCTTCATGCAAATCAAACATATATTTTTGGTAAAATGCCGGTGAATACATGTTGAAACAAGCAGTAGGTGCAAACACTTGTGCATCACCAGTCCAACCCATTCGTTCATCACGCTGCGGACAGTCTGTAGGCACATCGAGAAAATTCCCTTTTTGTCCCCATACAGCATTGAGGAATAACCGATTTACCAACGGATTTGAAGTTTCAATTTCTCCAGTTTGTTCAATCTCGCTGTAAATGACGCATCCTGCAAACTCATCTAATTCGATATCTTCTTCAAAACCAGTAAGCTTTACATACCGAAAGCCATAGTAGGTGAAATGAGGCTGTACTTCTCTTTCATTTCCGTCAGAAATATAAACATATTCTGCTTTTGCCTCTCGCAAATTTTCGCGATAGAAGTTCCCATTTTGAAGGATTTCCCCGTATTGAAGCTGTAATCTTGTTCCTTTAGGTGCCTTAGTTTTAAATCGAACCCAGCCGGTCATTACTTGACCAAAATCAAGAACTACCTCTCCGGCGGGTGTATACAGGATCTCAATTGGTTTTCTTTCTTCCATGATTTTGACAGGTGAATTTCGCCTGGCAGTAAACTTTTCTGTTTTAATTTCCGTCTTCCTAACGCCAGTCCATGTCCCGTCATCAAATACAGGCAGCGTCCAGTTTTTACTTTCTAGATTTGAATCGTAAATCTCGCCATCATAAATACCGCTAAATGTGATCGGTGCCGGTGCACACTTCCAGTCTTCATCCGTAGTAATTACGGTCGTAGATCCATCCTTAAGTGTTACAACAATTTCACCAATGCAAGCAAATTCACTGCCATATAATTCATGATAACCGCCTTCAAACCCAAAGCGTCCTTTATACCAGCCATTGCCAAGCATAAAACCAATCGCGTTTTCTCCGCTCTTTAATAAGTCCGTCACATCATAGGTTTGATACTGAAGCCAGAAATCATAGGCATTGTAACCTGGAGCAAAATATTCCTTGCCAACCCTTTTCCCATTGATTTCTACATCATATAAACCTACTCCACAGAGATACGCTCTAGCAGATTGATAGTTTTCTGGCAAGGTGAAGTTTTTTCGGATCAATGGATGGATTTCCTTATTTAATTCAGGGGTAATCCATTTACCTTCCCAAGGTTCATCCATTTTCGCCGTTTCAAACCAGGCTGATTCACTGGTAACCTCATCCCCAGCATCGCCCCAGACAGTAACCCGCCAAAAATAACGAGTTCGAGGCTTAAGTTTAACGTCAGGGTGATAGGCTAAACAATCAACCTCCTGACTTTTCCCACTATCAAAAAGAATAGATTCAAAGCTAGAATCAGCAGCAATTTCTACTCTAGCCGCCGACTGATAAATCGATGGACTATCTCCTGATTCCGTCACCCATGAAAGACTTAATCGATCAAATTCAAACCCCAGCGGATTTACCACATGGTTAGTCCTTAAATTACTAATGATCATCTTACCCCTCCAGAGAAATATAGAAATTTAAACACTTCTTTTTCGGCTCGATCAATCTATAATAAGCATTTACTTAATAAATCTTGCAGAAATTTGTTTTATAGCTGCACTTTACATATTGGAGCTACGTGTCTGGACTGTTATTTGGTTTGACTGCAACGCCAGCCATTGGAGCAGAGTTACATCTTTTCCGTTCACTTTTACCGGAGAACCATCGTAGTCCAGTACGCATTCGTCTTTGAGCATGTGGATCCAGGTACCATGGCCGAAAAACTCAAACGGGTTGCCTTCATGATCCTTGAAAATGCCTGAGGTATCTACGACCTTATCAAAATATGAAAAATGAACATTAGAAGCACCGGCTTTGAGTAGACGCTCATACGTTGGAATCACTGTAATTTCAGGTTTTACTATTTCATCATTTTTTGCATGTGTGAACCAGATAGGAGTATTCTTGATATCTTGAATATTTTGATCGGTAATGACCTCGTCATAGAGAGCTTCGCATACGGGATATGCAGCTGCAAAGAAATCGGGGTAATCGATTATCATTCGCATGGTCATAAAACCCCCGTTAGAACAGCCACCGATGTAGATACGATTTGAATCTATGTTGGAATGTACATTAATAAACTCATCAATAAGTGCTTTTAGTGCCTTCACGTACATTGAATTTCCGCTCTTAGTGTACTCACCGCTGCCGTCATCCATCCACATGGTGGGTACTTGGGGAGCAAGGACATAAGCGCCCCCGAATATTCTCTGTACTTTTTCACTTGACAGGTTTACAACATTATTTCCGGTATAAGCCACAGTCGTGTCATATCCGCCTTCGCCTGCTCCATGCAGCCAGATGATCAAGGGATGTTTATCTCTGCTCATATTTGGTGAAAAATAGCCAAAACGAAGGGGCATCTCAGCATATGATGACTCGCTGTTTACCCAACCTTTGACCTGCTCCATGTTACCGCCACCGAAATGATCATAGACATGTCCTGAAATGGAATCATTATTGGAATGTATTTCTTTCACCTGCGTTATGCGAAAATCGCAGAAAACATAAACATTATGTTCCTGCATAAACGCAATTTCCGAGTTCAAACGGTAGATCGCCTCACATTCCAGTTCTAAAGTGGCGTGACTGCCTATTTCGGTTTTGTTCCCTTCACGGTCTGATGTATACGTATTTGTAACCCGACAATAGCCTTTTGACGGATAAAGCTCAACCGAATTCCAATTTTTTCTGAGTTGTATCACTTCGCCCGTTTTTTTGCTTCGTCTCTCGACATAAACGTTGAAAGTATCTTTCGATAGTTCCTCTGATTTAATAGATCGGGAAAGCGGAAGGATGATTTTTGTTATATAAGGGCCATGGTCAGTAACCTCTGTTACAGTCATGTAAGAACGATTCATATTTATCTCTCCTTTTGTTAAATCTATTTACTTTATATTTTAGTCATCCTGACAGCCATATACTGTTTACCTGGAAGTTCTATTCTAAATTTTCCTTCATAAACATCTTCGAGTTCATTAATTGCCATTTCCCAAGTATCGATTACTTCAACTTTATATTGAATGCCAGGTTTCATCCGGTACTCTCTGAAACTAGGTCGATTAAAGCCATAATAATATAAATAAAACAGGTCAGGAATTCCCGCAGAAGGTGCATCCCAAGCGGTTTCTAAAGGATTCAATCCTTCTTCCGGCCCCTCTTCCATTATCCGCCTCAAGAAACCAATTCGCTTTGGACTGTCCCCATGTAACTGTCCACCTTTGGACCACCATAAAATATCTTCTGGATGAAGATATGTTTCGCCATGTCCAACATAACCGCCTCTAACTGCCCCTTCCCAAAACCGGCGTACCATTTCTTCCCCGGTGATATTTCCCCATCCTTGGTCAATATCTCCTTCATAGGCACATTCGTCGATCACGATTGGTTTATTCCACTGTTTTCTCCAGTCATCCGTATTTTCAGATGTTTTATATACATCAATTCGCTGAACACTGCAGTGTGTAATCCAAGGCCGTGTATAATCATAGAATCCCCAACAGTTGTGAATGGAAATAAGATGATGGTGAGGATCATTTTCCGTTATAATCTGAGCAAAGCGCTCCCAATCCTCCATTTCTTTAGCCCACATTAAGTCATATTCATTTGCTAATGACCACCAAAGATTGCGATAGGCTGAAAGACGAGCGGAGAGGTATCTCAAATAGCGATCATCCTCCACCTGTTTCATTTCTGCAAATCCCCATCTATCATAGGCGTGGTACAGGATGAGATCTGCTTCAATTCCGAGATTGCCAAGATCTGCGATCCTTTGTTCTAAGTGCTGAAAAAACTTTGGATTAAAACGTGTAAAGTCCCATCCTTCCTCAAGAGACCCTTCAAATGGATAGTACAAAGGCTCATTAGAGTTAAACTGATACGATTTAGGAAAGACACACATTCGTATCTTATTGAATGGTGAAGCCTGTAATGTATTCAATGTTTGTTGAATTAATTTTTCCTCTTGGTGAACCCATGCGTAACAAGTGGTCCCTACTGGAACGTATGGGGTTCCATCTTCATACGAAAAATGAAAAGTATTTTTTACACGGACAGGACCATGGTTTTCTTTAGAGGGACTTACACAAGTAAACTCCCCTTTAATACCGGTAAGTGACCGTGCATTGCTCGTTGTTTGAAATGTCCAGCTTCCCTCTATATCCGGCATAAATCTAATTCGATAAATCCCCTCCCCATCATAGAATCCAAGAGTTTTGTATCGTTTCTTTCCATTAAAGTAAAATTCCGCTTCCAAAGTGACGTCAATAAAAGGGTTGCCGTGATGCGGACCATGAAGTTCGACCTCAAAAGCGGCCCATTTTTCTACTGAGTTCTTTGAATAAACTCTTGCCGATCCCAAAATTACTGACTCAGATTCATAATTAGACGCTGGTGAAACGTAACCAGTCTCTTCTTCTAACTCTTCAAGTGCAGCCAACTCTGAATACAGTTTTTCTACAATATCCGTTGTACGTAAGGACTCAGGTAGCCGCGAAATTAGTTGTTCCAACGTATTTAATTTAACAAACATAATCGGGAATTCAGTAGGTTCCAATAATTGTGGCACATATTTTAGCAAAACTGCTTTGGCATTTTTATTTGCAAGGATCTTACCCATTTTCATATTTGGTGAATAACTCATTTCAACTGTTATCCCCTTTCTCTAAGAGATTTTTAGACTTTTTAGGAAATATATGTAAAATATGCTTATTCATATAAAAGAGAACTATCTTTTCATCTCTCTTTTATTGTCTCTCATGGAATTAATGCGCTTCCGTTCCGGTCCTTTTTACAGAGAAGTCAGCGACTTTATTCATTTTCACAAAAACATAGTTACTTAACCACATAAGTAAAAATGCTATAAGACTACCGCTAAAAAACGGGATGACTCCGGGTATTTTAATAAAGATGAAACAGAGGAACCCAGTCAAAGTAGCCATACAAAAGGTTGCGATTGGATTTATGGTCATTAAAATAAATGAATTTTTAATCGCCTCTTTCAAGTTAACATCAAAATGAACCAACACCGGGAAAATATATAATAGAGTAAGGATAAATAAGATTATGACAATAACATTGGGGACATAAAGTAATTTAAATGTTGGTACTGTGGTTGCCTCGACTATTCTTATGTTTGAGTACATGAAAAAACATGATAGGCCGATTATAAGTCCTAATAGGTTCCCTTTAACAAATTCTTTTTTATAAGTGAACCAAAATGACTTAAATACTGGAATATCAGTCTGCTTCAATACCCATTTACGTACCACCGTGAACATAGCCAGTGTGGCCGGAAAAAATCCAAAAACACCAAAACCAAGCAAGGTAAATGAAATCCAAAGAACATTCACATAAGCAAACCTTAGGACCCACTCCGAAATACTATAAAATCCCCGCATAAAACCTATCATCTGACATTTCCCCCTTGCCTGTTTCTCCTGTTTTTGAATCCTTATCTCGAATCCACGTTCATAACGGAGGGCTATTGATATTCAATCAGCCCTCCATTTTATTAAAGTGATGAAATCATCCTTTAACTGAGCCTAAAGCAATTCCTTTTACCAAGTACTTTTGGAAGAAAGGATAGGCGATGAGTATCGGCAGGATACCGATTACCGCAATGGCCATCCGTACAGCTGTTGTAGGAACTTGTGCTGCCGCCGTACTTGTGTTAGAACCTAAATTGCTGCTTGCTAAAAATTGAATGTCCGACAACATTCTGTTTAGGATATTTTGAATACTAAATAATGAAGGTTCTGTAATATAGATAAGTCCATTGAACCAGTCATTCCAATAAATGATGGTTTGAAGCAGGCCGATTGTAGCAAGGATTGGCAGGGAAAGCGGCAGAATGATCGAGAAGAATGTTCTAAATTCACCTGCACCATCCATCCGTGCTGATTCGATTACGGGCTCTGGTATCGAAGTCATAAAGAATGTTCTCATTAATAAAACGTTAAATCCGTTCATAAGGAGCCCCGGAACGATTAATGCCCAGATTGTATTTTTGATATCAAACACCTGCGTATAGACAAGATACGTTGGAACAAGTCCGCCGTTAAACAATAGAGTAAAGAAAACGATGAAAGCAAAAATATTCTTATAAGGTAAATCGCGTCGTGAAAGTCCATAAGCCAAAAACGATGTCATCACCAAACTTACAAAAGTTCCAAATATGGTTACGAATACCGTTATTCCGTACGCTCGTAAAATACTCGATGAATTAGATAGCAGGTAATCATAGGCCGCGAAGCTTATTTCCTTAGGTATAAAGGAATACCCTTCCTTCAAAATGGAAGCTTCATCACTCAGGGAAGAAGACAAAAGAATGATAAAAGGAATAATGCTGCCTGCGGCAAGTACGATTAAAACAATATGTGATACCCATTGTGTGATTCGATCAGATCTATACATCCTTTTCCACCTCCAATTTAAAATAATGCATTGTCTTTACTTTTTCTACGAACGAGATAATTTGATAATAAAACAAGTACAAATCCGACAATGGATTGATACAAACCTGCTGCGGCCGACATACCGATATCCCCGAGCTGCATTAAACCTCGGTAAACATACGTATCAATAACATTGGTGGTATCATAGATAGCACCTGAATTCATTGGTACTTGATAGAACAGTCCGAAATCCGAGTAGAAAATGCGGCCGATTGCCAATAAGGTCATCATAATAATAACTGGCATAATCGAAGGAATCGTAATGTGAATGATTTGATGCCATTTATTCGCTCCATCTAAAGTGGCTGCCTCATAGTATTCTTGATCGATGCCGATAATAGCGGCTAAATAAATCACACACAAGAAACCTACACCTTTCCACATATTGATAAAGGTTAAAATGTATGGCCAGTATTTGGCTTCGTTATACCATGAGATACCATCAAGCCCCAGCATTGGTAAGATGGTTTTATTCAAATAACCAACATCTTCACTAAGGAAGGCAAATCCCAAATAACTGACGATTACCATGGAGATTAGGAACGGCAAAAGGATGACACTTTGGTAAAAGCTTTTTGCCAGCTTATTTTTAATTTCATTTAGCATTATTGCTACAGCGATAGCTATTACTGTATTTAAAATAATAAAGCCGCCATTATAAAGAATGGTATTCCGAGTTATGACAAACGCATCTCTTGTACTAAACAAGTACTCAAAGTTTTTGAAGCCAATCCAATCACTGGCTAAGATCCCTTTAGCATAGTTAATATCTTTAAAAGCAATGATAAGACCAAACATTGGCAAATAATTATTGATCAATAAGTAAACCAATCCAGGCATCATCATGATAAAAAGTGGTAAAGCCCTTTTTAATCTTATCCGCCTGGAGTTTACCTTTTTCGCAGGAACCGCTTGGATCCCTGCTTCCAATTTCTTTACTGTCACTTCTGACATCCCTTTTCCCCCTTTTTCATATCAGAATGTTTCCGCTTACAAAATGATCATTCCAACTTATAACTTTATTTTATAAAACTAGTTATATAGAAACTATCCAAAATACGACTTCTTATTTTTGTTTATCCGACTTTTCAGAATATATCTTCAATACTAAGTTCTAGATATAGATGGAAGCAGAAGAACCGTCCCCATGCTTCTATGAAAAAAGAGAGCTAGATCCTCTAGCTCTCTTTCTCTGTTTCCTTATTGCTTTTCTTTCCAAGCTTCGAACTGCTTTTCCTTTTCGGCAATAATTTTATCAAGGCCTGCTGCTTTTAGCTTTTTATTAAACTCTGGCAAGCTCTTTCCTGGGTCCAAGGTACCTGATTCAAGTCCTAATTTATACTGATTAATTACGTTTGTTGCAGCGGCCATTTCTGTTTTCACTGGGTCTGGGTTAAATGTGAAACCAAAGGCAGGAGAGAAAATAGCAGAATCGTTATGTTTCTTCATGACTTCCCAATAATTTGCTGGATTCCCTTCCCAAGGAAGAGTGAGGAAGTTATTTCCAATTTGCCATTGTCCAAACACGTATTTGGATTCCTTAACATTATCCGGTAATTTAATCGTTCCATCAGACTTAACTTGATAATGCTTGCCTTCGATACCATTATCAAGTAGATTCATAATATCCTTATCCGTATAAAGTAAATTGATTAATTCCATTGCTTTTTCTGGATTTTGGCTGTTTCTGGCAATGGACAGGTTAAAGCCTGTTGCTGCATCCGTGTATGAATATACATCGGATAATTTCACAGATACCATATCATATCCAGTGATCCCTTTTTCTTGAACATCAAAACCAGGTTTCATATGGGAGAAATAGCCAAATCCTTTATTAGCCTTCACAATATTGGCAGCAGCGTCTTGTGAAGTGGCTGCATCCTTCATAATATAGCCTGCCTTGAACCATTTTCTCGCCAACTTAACCGCATCCACGTATTCTGGCTCTTCAAACATATTGACGACTTTCTTGTCTTTAAAGGAAACTACTCCAAGGCTGTCCCCTAGAATATCATATTTCCCACCTGCAAGGACTGAAGCCACTGTTGTTCCTCCAGTATTTACAATCGGAGTTAAAGTTGGTTCTTTTTCTTTAACGATTTTAAAAACACTTTCCAAGTCAGCAAATGTTTTCACTTGAGACAGATCGATTTTATATTTATCTACTATATCTTTTCTCATGATAAAACCATAATAAGAACCCCAGTCACGGATACTTGGTATACCATACATTTTACCATTTACTTTGTTGCCTTCTAAAAGACGTTTAGGTACGACATTCAGAATATCTTTGCCATTAGATTTAACCAAGTCATCCAATGCAAGTAATTGTCCTTTTGCGGCTTGTGTACTATAGCCAAAGAAGGATGAGGAAACGACCAAATCAATTTTCTCGTTTCCTGTCAGCATTAAGTTCGTTTGCTGTTGATAGTTAGCAGCATTAATTGGTACTAACTTCACAGTGGCATTGATCTTCTTTTTAACTATTTTATTAATTTCGTCCTGCACTAAAGGCAGATCATCTATTTTTGTAAAGGTGATATACGCCATGTTAATCTGATATGGCTGACCCTTTGAGTCCGTACCATCATTACTACTTGTACTGCTTTCCTTTGAACTACAGCCTGCTAAAACTAAAATAGCTGATATTGCGATTAAGAAATACCTTGTAAATGCCTTAAACCAATTCATCGTTTTCTTTCCCCCTTATTTTCTAGTCGATTCTATGAATCTTTCTTTGAAAGCGTTACCATAGAACTAATTTTAGTATAGAGGATGGGATAAAAAACACTTACTAAAAATCCGACTTTTTATTTTTGTTATAACGACTTTTCTGAAAATAGTGACTTTTTTCGATATTCCATCGGATTTGATTTTGTGGCTTTCTTGAAAATAGTAGAAAAATAGGAAAAATTTGAATATCCCGCAGACAATGCTACTTCACTTACAGGCAATTTTGTTTCTAGTAATAGTTTTTTAGCGTATTCAATCCGCTGCAGCTGTAGGTAGTCAGATATGGATAACCCTGTTTGTTTTTTAAATAATCTTGTTAAATAGTCCGGATTCAGATAAACGAAATTGGCAATATCTTCACGAGATAACCGTTGTTCACCAAGATGATCATGAATATATTTTTTCACTATATCCACCACTGATCCTTTTTCCTGAGGCAAATGAAGCTGGTCCATGGCTACATCTGCTATATAAATAACCCAATTATGGAGCGAATTTAAAGATTTCAACACTCTTTGCGGCTTTTCAGTCAGTAGGTTTTGAGAATAAACTTGATTGGCTTGAATTCCTTTTACCTGAAGAACATAAAAGATTAATTGCAAAAAATCTTGATAAAACAAATGCAATGATTGTGCGGTTATATTTTCATCTGCCTTTCTCCAATTTGTAAAATATAGATTAATAGACTCTAAAAATTTTTCTTTTGGACCACTTTTCATTAAACTTGTCCAATCAGCTGTAGGCAGTAACGGTAAAGAACATAATGATTTTTTTTGATTGTTACATACCATTGTCTTATTACTTACGGTTACATTATTTCGATCAAATTCATGCAAGGCTTGGACCATTCCTACTAATTCTTCAATAGGAACCTGATGACCAATGTAACCGCAAAGATCACATAAAAAAAACTCAGCAAATTCTAAAACAAACTGATTACAATTTTCCTTAAACTCTTTTAAATTGATGGAGTCTTCCAGAGCAATAATCATTAAGACATATCCATCTTCTAAATTAAGGACATACCCATCCATATGATACTCTTCTACAATTTCAGCAAGAGCCTTCTTCAACGCATATTGACTCACCTTTTCTTCATGTACCGACAGATCTTCTTTCCATTCTTGTACATGAAATAAAATTGGCAGAAAAGTATTTATATCTGAATAAGATAAATGGTAATTCTTCAACTGTTTTTCAATTGTTTCCTTGGTAGCCGGGAAAACTTGATTAATTAAATCTAACCAGAACCGTTCTTCCATAACGGTATAGTGAGACTTTTTTAATTGAAGATATGATTCCTCTACCATTCTTGCTTCTCGATCTTTTTTGATTTTATCTAGGGCTTCTTGGATTACTTCTTCTAGTTCTTGATAATCAACTGGTTTAAGTAGATAGTTAAAACTTTTCAATTGTAAGGCTTGTTTCGCATAGAAAAAGTCTGAATGGCAGGTTAAAAAAATGGCTTCTGTTTCAGAGTATTGTTCACGCACCCACTTTAACAAATCCAGGCCGGAGCCTTTAGGCATTTCAATATCACATAATAACAAATCAACCTTGTGATTTAAAAACACTTCTTGGGCTTGTCTTAAGTTATTAGCGGTATAAACTGATGTGATTTCATACTTTTCCCAATTAACTCCCGCTTGTACACCCCGAATGGAATGAATTTCATCATCAACGATAAGTACATGAAATTGACTCATAACCATGCCACCTTTTTATTTTAGATTAATTCGTTAGGAATTCGTATCTGGACTGTTGCTCCCATGCCCAGTTCATTGAAAAATAATATGGTTGCCTTTTCATGATATAACAAACTTAATCTTTGTTTAATATTCCAAATGCCCATTCGCTCCCCTTCCTCATTTGTCAATGATTTGTCTTCTCTCAAACTGCATAAAACATCCTCTGGGAAACCTTCTCCTGTATCCTGAATTTTAATGTTCAAATACTCAGGGTCATCATCTTTCATTACCACTATTAAAATATCAAGAGGATCATCAAGATTAAAAGCATGTTTAATTGAATTTTCTACAATTGTTTGTATAACAAGTGGAGGAATCTTGCATTTTAAAAATTCTGACGGTGATACAATATCATATTTAAAGGATTCAGGAAAACGAAGCTGTTGAATTTTCAAATAATTCTCCGTATGCTTTAGTTCATCTTCTAGGCCAACAAAATAGGAATTACTGCGACACATAAACCGAAAGTAATTGGCCAAACATTTAGCCATCTCTTGAATGACTGTAAAATCCTTTACTGTAGCCAGATTATAAATAATATTTAATGAATTAAGGAAAAAGTGCGGGTTGATCTGCAGCTGCAAATGCTTTAATTCCGCTTTTTGTAAATTTATCTTTTCTTCATATACATTTATTTTTAAATCCTTAATCTCAGAGACCATATGGTTGAAGGTTCCATTCATCACCCGAAACTCAGTCGAATTCCGATTAGCAGGAAGACGTATATCCAAATCTCCTTTTCGCAGCTTCTTCATGGCGAAGACAATTCGATTGATAGGTTGTAGAAAGACTTTTCTCATAATAAAAATAAAAAATAGTAAGAACAGTACAGCTAATAAAGTAATTAACGACGAAATTCTTTGTAAAAATGGAAGTTTCTCTAGGATTTCTTTCTCGGGAATCAATGCTGCAAGATAAAAATTAGCTTGTGATGATTTTTTCTTCATTAATACAAATCGATCATTTTCACCAGTTATGACATACTTTTTTTGTTTAATCGTTAAGTCTATTTTTTCCTTCTTAATAAAGGTCTTATTAGTAATGGGTTCTAAGTTGGAAGTTGCCAGCAAGGCTCTTCCTGTATCACCAAAATCAATATATTTAAACGGTGTAATAAGTTTGTCCATATTCACCCAGGCGCCAACATATACTCCATCAACGTTATAAAATTGAATCAAATAATAATCTTTTGCCCCTTTCCAGATATTCCATCTCCCTTCACTAAGCTCCTCTGGATGTTTCTCTAGTAACTGATAAATTTCATCTCTTGCTTCATATCGAGCAAAATAATTATCTGAAGAATTTTGTGTAAATAATAGATCCTTATAGGCCTCCGAATAGATAAAAATTGAATCGATTGAAGTGTATAAGTAAGACTGATTGGTAATCGAATTAAATAAACGTATTTTTGCTTCTTCATAATCATTGGGATCTAGGTTTTCATTATATTGAAGGAAATATAAGTCGGTATTATTCTGCGTGATTTGAAAAATATATTTTCCGACACCTTCCAACCCTTTATCGATTTGGTCCATATAAATATTCAGCATATTTTTGTTCGACTGGGCTACCTGACTCCTTATCACTTCTACCGCATAATAGTTATTTACAATGTGAACAACGATTAGTGGTCCAATAATTAAAAACACACTTAAAAAGAGTTTAAACAGTAACGAATTAATAATAGGCTTTATCTTCCGCATAGGTAGCCCTCCTGATGTAATCCCTTACAAACTACTAAATCATATTATACATGATTTATTTTTGAAATTATGAAAAAACTTTAAATTTTTTGTCAGCAGATTCGTGCAAAAGTCCTATATTGATTACCTTCGAGGCGCTTTTTTCCCAGCTCAGTCGTCAATAGCGTCGTATACTTAAAACTTGCTAGTAAAGCAAAAAGCCTTGAGCATTCACTCAAGACTCGTGTAAAAGTATTATTTTATTAGACTTATAGTGATCCATAAATAACGGATCTTAGTCTTTGCTGCTGATAATCTTCAAAGTTTGGGAGCATTTGCTGCATATAAACAGCTGAAAGTTTTTCTTTAGGACAAATAGTTACCCATGTTCCTGACATCCCGTTCCAGCCAAATTCACCAACAGGACTGTTGCTGCCAGACGTTGGTGGATCTATCATGACCTGCACTCCAAGACCATAGCCGTAACCTGCCAGGCGATTCCAATTAAAATCCGAGGAATTTTGTGAGTTTAAATGATTTGTTGACATTAGTTGGATTGTATTTCTTCCTATAATTCGATTACCATTCAATTCTCCTCCACTGGCTAACATATGGGCAAATTGGCTATAATCACCTAGAGTAGAGAAAAGCCCTCCACCTCCGCTCTCAAAACGTGTATCAACTTTCGGAAACATATCTAAGGTTTTAATTAACTTACCTTCTTCATTTCGGATATAAAAGTTGGAAAGATGCTCTTTTTTCTCTTCAGGCAGATTAAAATATGTGTTATTCATTGATAAAGGTTTAAAGATTTCCTCATTTAGAAATTGACCAAGCGTTTTTCCAGATATGACCTCTATTAAAGCACCTAAAACATCGTGACTATATCCATACTTCCATGCCGTTCCGGGATCAAATGCTAGCGGAATAGTACTTAGTGCTTTAGAAAGGGCTCGAATATAGGTTTCTTTTGTGAAATCCTCTTGGTTATTTAATTGTTCCTCTACTTCCTTTACCCGTCTTTCCTGTTCCGTCGTTCCCCAGCTATAACTCAGCCCTGATGTCATAGTAAAGAGATCTTTGATTAGAATCGATCTCGACGCAAGCGAAATTTCCTGTTTTCCTTCTTTACTGGTCCGATAGACCTGAGGATTATTAAATTCGGGCAAATATTCCTCAAGCGGATCATTCAGCAAAAACTTTCCTCGTTCGTATAAAATTAAGGCTGCAGCACATGTAACGATCTTTGTCATAGAGTGGATTCGAAAAATCGTTTCAGATGTAATTGGTTTTTGCGTTTCCAAATCCGCATAGCCAATGTACTCTTCAAATACCTTTTCCCCTTCGTGCATTACAGCACAAGAACAGCCCACGGGCCCCTTCTCTACAAAGCTTTTCAATAATGGTTGTAAGTTTTGATAGGACAACATCTATCATTCCAACTCCTCTATTAACTTTTATTTTATTATGAATGGTATTAGTAGACTTATAGAAAAAGAGAACTGGAGTAAAATCCAGCTCCCTAACCATCCTAAATTATTTATTTTTTTTCCACTTATCATATTGCTTTTGTTTCTCAGCGATGATTTTCTCCAAACCTGCTTGTTTCAGCTTTTTATTGAATTCTGGTAAGCTCTTATTGGGATCTAATGTACCTGATTCAATCCCTACTTTATATTGATTAAGTACGTTTGTTGCTGTGGCGATTTCTGTTTTTACTGGATCTGGGTTAAACGTAAAACCAAAAGCTGGAGAGAAGATAGCAGAGTCGTTGTGCTTCTTAAAAATTTCCCAATAATTTGGCGGGTTTCCTTCCCAAGGATAGGTTAGGAAATTATTGCCAATTTCCCATTGTCCAAAAACATATTTGGATTCTTTAACACCATCCGGTAATTTAATAGTTCCATCTGATTTAACTACGTAATGCTTCCCTTCAATACCATTTGCAATTAAATTCATAATGTCTTTGTCAGTGTAAAGTAAGTTCATGAGCTCCATTGCTTTTTCAGGGTTTTGGCTGTTTCTCGCAATGGACATCCCAAAGGATGTAGCAGAATCAGTGTAAGAGTAAACATCTGTAAATCTAACGGCTACCATTTCATGCCCTGTGATTCCTTGTTCCTGTATTTCAAACCCAGGTTTCATATGAGAAAAGTAACCAAACCCTTTTCCAGCCTTTACAATATTGGCTGCTGCTTCTTGTGATGTTGCTGCATCCTTCATAATATAGCCTTCTTTAAACCACTTTCTTGTCATTTTAACTGAATTTAAATAATCCGGGTCTTCAAACATATTGACAAATTTTTTATCCTTAAATGACATAACACCTAAACTATCCCCTAGCACGTCATATTTCCCGCCATAAAGGACGCTTGCCGTTGTTAATGGACCTGCATTAACAACTGGAGCTAAAGTTGGCTCATTTTCTTTGACAACTTTAAACACCTTTTCTAAACCCGCAAATGATTTGACTTGAGAAAGATCAATTTTGTATTTATCAACAATATCCTTTCTCATAATAAAACCATAATCTACTCCCCAGTCTCTTGCACTAGGTACGGCATAGAGTTTTCCGTTCACTCTGTCTCCTTCGAGGAGAGTTTTAGGCACTGCTTCTAAAATCCCTTTACCGTATTTTTCTAGAAGTTCATCTAACGGAAGATATTGCCCCTTGACAGCAGATGTATTATAGCCAAAGAATGATGAGGATACGATTAAGTCGAGTTTTTCATTTCCTGTCAGCAGCAGGTTAGATTGCTGCGACCAAGCGGAGCCGTTAATTGGCATTAGTTTAACGGTTGCATTTATCTTTTTCTTGGTAATTTTATTGATTTCCTCTTGTACCAATGGCAGATCGTCAATCTTTGTAAAAGCCATGTATGCCATTGTCAGTTGATACGGTTCGCCTTTTCCATTAGAATCACCTTTACTAGCAGTGCCGCTTTGCTTCGAGGAACATCCGGTCAGAATTAAAAAAGCTGACATTATGACCACGATAAATCTGACAAAAAATTTACCCATACCCATTGTTTTCCCCCTTGTTTTTGTTTTTGATCACGCGTATTGGAAGCGCTATCAAAATATTTTTTAAGAATTTGATATGATCTCCTTCTTACCTTCATTTTAAAAGAGAATACAAAGATAGACTTACTAAAAAAGCGACTTATCATTTTCAATTTTCCGACCTTTCTATCGAATACCGGCTTTTATTATGGATTATTATCACTCATTAAAGTTTCTCACCTGTCTCAATTACCGTATAATCCAAGTATTTTTCAACATTGTGATAAACATCATCCCAAGAACTGCTGCAATCTTGAGCTGCTTGATTTCCGGTCCTTTCTGCTAGACATTCGAAAATAATATAGTCCAAGTTTCCCTTTTTAATAAAGTCTATTACTGGTTCAATCCGATCTCCAGCATATCCGGCTCCGGAACCTATTCTTATCTTTTTCAAGTCTAAAATCCCTCCAATAAAACAGATCAACCCGATAATTCAGACTTTTTTAACGTCCAAATTTCGGGCCTCATTTATCACATTTGTCTTTGTCGATTACGCAAATCACGCCATTGTATCAGTTGTATATTCTCTGAACGCAGTAGTTCCTGGATTTCTTCATCCCGAAATATATCAAATTCAAACCGCCTCATTGGCCAAGTTTCCGTGATGCCTTTTAATTCACTGGTATCCAGGGACGGATGGAAGACTAATTCCGTTACACCTGGTTTTAATGAGCGAATACAGTTAATCGCTGCCTCTTTTGTGATTTGATATGCTGGTTCTTTTCCTTCAGGTGCAAAAAAAGGTAACATTTCAATATGGTCTGGCAATTGTATTCCCTTTTTGTCTGCAAGAGTGACAATTTCTTCATGATTTGCCTGAGTTCTGACCGATTGACCTTGTTTCGCATATCTTAATGGCAATTGATACCTTTCGCAAAGGTCTAACAGAATGTCCATGACATGGTGCATACTTCCCATGTGATTATCAATGTTGGTGGGGTCTAGCCCTGATTTAAGCGCAAACTCTATCTGAGCGATTGCTTCTTCCCGAAGCTGGTCTGGGTCAGCCTGCTTTAAAACAGTAGCGGTATCTGCAGGAAAATACCCATTTTTGTCCACCAGAGTATTCATATTTGAACTAAGCGGTCCCCATTTATAAACATTCCATTCAGATGTATGGGTTAGATGGATTCCAACGTCCATCGAAGGATTCTTTTTAATAAGATGGATGGCTTCCAATGTCCAAGGACATGTCATCATGAGACTAGCGGAGGTAATCGCTCCTTCCGTAAATAGCGTATTGATAGCTTCATTTGTTGAATGACACATTCCAAAATCATCGGCATTTAGAATTAAAAAACGTTCATTTAACATCTTCGCCCCTCCTATCTTACATTAGCAGGTTTTTCTTGCTTAAATACCCAATCTATCATTTCTTTATTTTCGTAAGCCGGTACCCACGAACCATGGTTATACATTAATTCAGCTGGATATTCAGTGTAAATCGGAGTTCCTCCTACATTTCGAATAGCCTCAATTATATTTTGAGAATAAGATACCGGAATGACGCTGTCATCCACAGCATGAAATTCCCATATTGGTTTATTTGCGAGTAAATAAGCCTTTTCTGGATCACCACCGCCCGCGATTGGAACCATCGCAGCAAACAAATCCGGATACTTCATATTTAAATTATAAGTCCCAAAGCCCCCCTGGGATAATCCTGTTGAGTATAAGCGGTTACTGTCAATATTATAATTATTTCTAACATGCTGCAGGATTTCATAGGCCGTCCCAAGGTCTGTAGAAAACTCAAAAACTCGACTTAAATTGATATTATTATCGGAATCCCGAGTTATTCCAAATCCACCATCAGGTACGTTTCGAGCTTGCGGAGCTAATACAAAGGCCTGATGTTTAGCTTGATTTTCAGGTGCTGCCCAAATAACTGCACCATCATTAGCAGTAATCTGCTTTACATTATCCGTTCCACGTTCCCCGCCGCCATGTAAAAATAGTACTAGTGGATAAGATTTAGTTGGGTCGTAATTCTCAGGTACATAAAGACGATATGGCATTGAGTTATAAGTTAATTTTAAAAATTTATCAGCAATGGACTCTCTTGTTACAAATGTATATGTCAAATCAACCACCTCACTATTTGTCTTTCCATTGGTAACTTCTAATGCGCTGCTATTAACGTTCCCCCTTATAGCAATTGCCTTTATGACCGTATTTTGGCTTATAGTAATTGGTTCAGTATATAAGAGGCTTTGTTTTGTTGGAATGCTTCCATCAAGCGTATAGTAAATACTAACACCTGGTGTACTAGAACCTAATTCAATGGTTTGTGATTTATAGTATTTTCCTGGTGGCAAAGAGGGAGTTGGAGCGGCAACTTTCCCTCTATTATCAGTATCCTTTGCAAAGGCTGTGATAGTATATGATGGAAAAATAAGTAAAGCTAACATTAGTAAACCAATTAATTTTCTTAATCTTCTATTTTTCATTTGTCTTCCTTTCCCCCTTATAAAACTTTTTAATAGATTCTTTTAATTCACTTTCTAGGATCAAAGTTATAAATAATTTAGTATTAAAGTTTTTTGTAATTGTAACTGTAATTGTAATTTTATTTGTTTTTTTGATATTTTTCGGTTCTTTCATCCTGAATCTTGCCAGACCAATTTAGACCAAAGGCAAAGTCATATTCATTTCCCTCAGTGTCCACGTGACATTCCATGTCGTGAGCCACATCTTCCAATTGTTCTTCGACTGTTTTCATGTTGGCAGGCATTTGCATTGGCAGAAGACCTGAGGGTTCAGCACCGCCTGTTAAAATCTCAAAAATCGCTTGATCTTGTACTCCGAAATTCGCAAGAATAACATCAACATTACCTTCAAATTCTTCGACAACCGTCGGGTTTGATAACAAAATCGAAACTACTACCGGTTTGCCTTTCATTATTTCAACTGTATCTAACACCATATCCAAATCGGTTGTATTACTTGGTACCACCGTTTTCCCTTTGTAAGATCGGTTTAAAACGTCACCCGGACGCGCATCACCTGCAAGACTTTTTTCGCGGGCAAAATTCGCCGTATAAGATTTATACTGAAGGCTGATTGGTACATACCCATTACCTCCTTCTTTCACATCCTCATGGCTATAACCTGTTCCTGATTTTGGTGTACTGATAAAAACCAGACCAAAATCTGCTTCATCTGGGTTATCTGTCACCTTGAAATATTTCTTTGCCACTTCGACACTAACTGGATATTCGTATTTTTCAGATGTTGGATTACCAAACCAATCTTTGCCGGCAGGCGTAAATCTTTTAGGAATATATACTGCCTTCCCCTTACTTAATGGCAGTATTTGATTCTTGTTTTTCAACATAACAATAGACTTTAGCTGCACATCATATCCTTCCTGCATATACTCTGGTTTCCCAACCTCTTGAACAGTTTTTTCTACTTTTAGATAAGGGTTTTCAAAAAGACCTAAACGAAAGATATTTTTTAATAGACGTACTGCCGATTCTTCAAAGCGTTGTCGCATAAACACTTCACCATGTTCAGCAACGCCCATTTGGTACGCTTCCAAAATCGGGCCAGCTTCATTATTGCCTCCGAATTGATCGACTCCGGCCATAATTAATTTGTAATGTCGTTCTGAAACGGACAGTTCTTCGACACCCCATGGCTTCCCGCCGACAAATGTATCAATATTCTCCGGTTCATCGGCAGTAATGATCCAATCCGTGCAAACAACACCATCATAACCATATCTGTTTCGAAGCAACTTATTAATTAAGTAAGAGTTATAAGAATTACCGATATTTTCCCCATTAACCGGATCTTGATCAACTGATATGGTGTAATAAGGCATAACAGCAGAAGCCATCTTTGTTTTACCAGGTAAGTTAAAGGCACCTTCTGTAAATGGAATTAAATGTTCTGCAAAATTACCACCTGGATAAACGGCATACTTACCATATCCATAGTGGGCATCTCTTCCGCTTTCGCCAGAGCCGCCCCCGGGCCAATGTTTTACCATTGCGTTGACGCTGTCATAACCCCAGCCTTCGGCAATTTCTTTATCACCCGATGAATCCTGAAACCCGACCACATACGCACGAGCCATATCTGCAGATAGCTGTGAATCTTCCCCAAAGGTTCCATTAAAACGGAACCAGCGTGGATCGGTTGCAATATCAATTTGGGGAGAAAGGGCAGTTGTAATCCCTAATGCCCGATACTCCTTTGAGGCAATTTCCCCAAATTTTTCTGCTATTTCTGGACTAAATGTAGCTGCAAGCCCCAGCGGCTCAGGCCACATGGAAATTTTACCGCCCGCTCCTGCATTGAATTCGGTACTCGAATCTGAACCATGTCGTGGGTCTGAGCTATTGTTTGCTGGGATGCCAAGCCCTGTTCCTTCTGCAAATGCCTGAATATTGTTATTCCAGCGCGCAGCCGTTTCAGGATTTTCTATAGTTGTTACAAGGATATGTCTCAAATTATCTTTAGATAGAAACTCGATTTGTTCATCGGTTAAGTCCCATGGCTTTACACCGCTTTCTTCGTAAGGTTTGCCTCCATATGTACCAGCAAACCAGCCTTTACTCCCTGCCGGTACGGCTTGATGCCTGCTGTATAGCATGAGTCCGGCAATTTGCTCAATTGTCATTTTAGATGCAAGGTCCTTTGCTCTTTCTTCAGGAGTTAACCTCCAGTCCTCATATTTATCTATTTTTCCGTCTTTGTTTAAATCCTTAAAAAAATATCCATCTTTTTGGATAATGGTAACCCCGGAGGTTTCGGAATAACCTAACGTTGGTCCATCATTATTTTCAATATATTTAATCTGGTCTTCAGTATTAATTAACGTTTTATGATCATTCATTCAAAATCCTCCCAACTATATTGTTATTTCAACTAAGAATAACTTTCATAATGACGAAAGGCGCTGTGGCTGGACAATTCTTAAAGTCGAATTTTTTTTCTTATTTCGCAGAAAAGGAGGATTTCAATATCCCCCATTTCTTTTTTTTACACTTTGGTTAGAATTCGATTGTTTTTCCTGTCTTTGCCGAGGTATAGATTGCCTCTAAAATTTGTGTGACAACTAATGCTTGTTCCGGTTTAACTAGTGGCTCTGTATCATGAATAATGCAATCGAGCCACTGTCTCGCCTCTTTTACACCAGGTTCTTCCACACCGGCATCAAAATAGGCAATCCCCCCGCCAGTCGCTGGTTTGGTTTCCACCAACTTACCGTATTTCGCGCTATTGAAAACCAACTCACTTGTAGGTGACTTTGGCAAGGCTTTCATTTCTGCACCGCCTTCTGTACCACATAAAGTAGTCATTGCCTCACGAACATCCGTAGTATTTAGTGCCCATGCGCATTCTAAAATGATTGTGGCTCCGTTTTGCATCTTAATAAATCCAAAAGCCGAATCTTCTACTTTAAATGTTTCCGGGTCCCATGGGCCAAATAAATTACCTTCATGCTTATCTGCAAGCTTATAGAAAACTGATCCTGTTACAGATTGCGGCTTGTAATTGTCCATACACCAAAGAGTCAAATCAAGTGCATGTGTACCAATGTCAATTAAGGGTCCTCCCCCTTGTTGTTCTACATCTAGAAATACACCCCATGTAGGAACAGCTCTTCGTCGTATGGCATGGGCCTTTGCGAAATAAATATCGCCGAATTCACCTTCTCTTGATGCCTTATACAATACCTCTGAATCATCCCGAAAACGGTTTTGGTAGCCTATTGTCAGCTTCTTGCCTGTCCGATTAGCTGCATCAATCATTTCCTGGGCTTCTTTAGAATTAATGGCCATTGGCTTTTCACACATAACATGCTTTCCCGCTTCTAGTGCATCAATAGTGATAAAGGAGTGTTGCAAATTTGGAGTAAGTACATGCACAACATCAATCGAGTCATCCTGTAATAGCTCTTTATAATTGGTATAAACTTTTGCTTGTTCGGTGCCAAATTGCTGCGCTGCTTTAACGGCTCTTTCTTCAACCACGTCACAAAAGGCGGTCATTTCTCCTAAGTGACTTAACTTTGCCAATGAGGGCATATGCTTTTGATTAGCAATTCCACCGCAGCCGATAATACCGATTTTCAACTTCTTGGACATATGAAAAACACTCCTCTTGAATTATTTTTTGATAAATCCTTGCACATAGTTCTCCATCACTTTTAAATCGTCGGCAATGCTTGTAAATTTACTTCCAAGCTGTCCTTCGTTTTCCACAATGGCATAACGGATATATCCTAATTCATTCAGCGTTTGATATGTTTCTTGAAAATGAACAATACCAGTACCGAGATTAACGAAATCGTTTGGCTTCACAATTTCTGTATATAATTTCATCGTATCTTGGTTATCCTCTTGGCTTAAAGCGGCAAATATGTTAACCGGATTGACATGTTTACCTAAATCCTTTTGATGGATCATGTCACAGCGATTACCCAATTTTTCAAGCAATGAAATCGGATCATATCCACCTCTCATCACCCAAACAAGGTCAAGTTCAAATTTTACGTTCTCTGAATCTGTATTTTCGACTAGAAGTTCAAATAAGGAGGTTTCTCCAATTCTCTTAAACTCATGTGCATGATTATGATAATAAAAGCTTAACCCCGCTTCCTTACACTTCTTTCCTAATTGATTAAGCTGTTCTGCTGTTCTAAGGGTGTCCTCACGTCCGGATATGAACGCCATTGGGAAAACAATTGACTGACATCCAAGTAATGCATTTTCTTCAATAATCTTATCCCAATCGGCATCAAGCAGCGCCTTGCCTGGAGCAACACCTTCATGTGCTGCAAATGCTTTTAATCCCAAGTCGTCAAACTTTTGTTTTATTAAAGGAAGGGAAAAGGTATCAGTAAACCGTTCACCCGTAGCAAAATTAGCAGAAATCAACTCTACATTTTTGTAACCTATTTCAGCTACCTTTTCTAAGGTACCGAAATAATCTTCGTTTAACTCTCTGAACACTGAAAATAGATTTAATCCAATTTCCATCACGTAACTTCCCCATTTCTTTTTTATTTGTAAACTCAGATCTCGAAAGTTTCTTAATTCACTATTAATTCACTGCTCCAAATCCTTGCTATAATTGTTTTTTTAAAATTAACAAACTAATTCAAAAGACGCTTCTTTCACAACTTTCGAGTTGGAACCAATGTAAACTTTGAACTCTCCTGCCTCCGCTTGATACCTCATGTCAGCAGTATAATATTTCAAATCCTCTTCAGTAATTGTGAAAATTACTTCCTTACTTTCACTAGGATGTAAATCAACCTTTTTAAATCCTTTGAGTTCTTTAACTGGGCGAACAACACTGCCATAGAGATCCTGAATATAAAGCTGAACCACCTCCTCCCCTGGCATGGATCCAGTATTCGTGACGGTGACACTAACATTTATTTTTTCTGTCTTTGTCAGTTGATTCTTATCGATTTTCATTTCCGAATAGGTAAAGGTTGTATAGCTTAAGCCGTAACCAAAAGGGTAAAGAGGCTCGTTTGGTCCATCAAGATATTTGGATATAAATTTCTCATGCTGATTTTTCTTCGTTAACGGTCTTCCTGTATTAAAGTGGTTATAATAAACTGGAACCTGCCCGGTTTGGATAGGGAAACTCATCGTTAGCTTTCCTGAAGGATTATAATCTCCAACTAGTACATCAGTAATGGCATGTCCTGCTTCCGATCCTAAGAACCATGTTTCAACAATGGCATCTACATTTTTATCAAACCATTCTAGGACCAGTGGACGTCCATTTGTTAAGACAAGCACAGTAGGCTTACCCAATTTGATCATTTCTTCAGCTAATTTTCTTTGTGCTTCAGGTAATTCTATATCCATCCTAGAGGCAGCTTCCCCAGACATCACACTGTTTTCTCCCAACGCCAAAATGATTACATCTGCCTGCTTTGCCTGCTGAAGAGCTTCTTCTATTCCACCTTCCATTTCGCTATCGACTCTACAACCTTCTGCAAATAAAAGATTACTTTGGTTGACGAATTTTGATTTCAGACCTTCGATCAAAGTAACTGTTTTATCGCTATACCTGGAGAACTGCCAAGGACCTAATAAATCTTTACTATTAGCAAATGGTCCTATTACAGCAATTTTTCCTTTTTCTTTTTTTAAAGGAAGCACCCCATTATTTTTTAACAGGACGATTGATTTTTGGGCCAGCTCCCTGCTTGCCTGCAAATGTTCCTTACAGAAATGATATTCCATTTCTTTATCTGGTCTTATATAGCGGAATGGATCGTCCATGATTCCAATTTTAAATTTATAAGTAAGAATCCTTTTTACCGCATCATCCAATTGACTTTCTAGTATTCTTCCTTCCTCAATTAATTCAGGCAGATACTGTAAATAAGAAGTAGAGACCATTTCAATATCCAAAGTGGCATCAACTGCCATTTTTGCCGCTTCCTTACTGTCCTTGGCAGCTCCATGAACAGCAATTTCATCGACAGAACCGTAATCGGAAATCAGGATTCCTTCAAAACCTAGTTCTTCTCTTAACAAATCTTTCAATAATCCTTTATTGCCGGCAACAGGGATTCCTTGATAAATATTAAACGCATTCATTACCGAACCTGCTCCAGCCTCTAATCCTGCCTTAAATGGCGGGAGATAAACATTTCTTAATGTTCCCTGAGAAATGTCCACGGTATTATAATCCCGGCCGCCTTCTGCTGCACCATAGGCAATAAAGTGCTTCAAGCAAGCAATAATTGTTTCCTCACTAAAGAGGCTATCCCCTTGAAATCCCTCTACCTGAGCTTTTGCAATTAAAGATCCTAAGTACGGGTCTTCACCTGCGCCTTCAACCACTCTTCCCCATCTGGCATCCCTTGTGATGTCCACCATCGGGCCATGATTATATGTAATTCCTGATGCAGACGCTTCTTTGGCTGAAATGGCACACGCCCTTTTGATTCCTTCCAAATCCCAGCTTGATGCCCAGGCTAATGGAACAGGAAAAATCGTTTGATAGCCATGAATAATATCAGCATTAAATAATAAAGGGATTCCTAACCGTGATTTTTCTACAGCAATTTTTTGTAATTCAAACACTCTATTAATATCAAATGCTCCTAAAATGGAACCAGCTCTTCCGTCCTCTACCAATTTCTCAGGGGGATCTGCTTCAATATCTCCACCAAAGGAGAAATTAGAAGCCATACATTGACTCATTTGTCCAACCTTTTCTAAAACTGTCATCCTAGCAACTAGTTGATTAACTTTTTCTTGGATTTCTTCATTACTTCGTTCAACTATATTTTCAGAGTTTCGGTATTTTTCCACTTCCATTAATAAGGCCTCTGATAAGGAAACACCCTCTCCCTTTTGCCCCTTAATTTGCAGCTCTCCAAATGAATGAAGGTTCATGCGGCCTGTAAATGTTTCTTCAGAAAAGGTAAGGCTAATTTCAACCTTTTCCTCGGATAAAAGTTTAAACCTGCCTGCAGCCTGAAGGGCATCTCCTTCAACTGTTACTAGATTAAATTCAAAGTTTAATGGAATCGGCTCAGTTTTGACTTGTAAGCAATAAGCATTGTCTATTTTTTCGATTATAAAAACAACTTTCACTTTAGCCAGTGGAGTTTCCAAAATGGTATTCCATGTCCCTATCATCTACGTCCTCCTATTAGTAAAGCTATATTCATTGGTAAAAACGTTTACAAAACTGAATTCTCTGTATTTCCACCTGTCCAAGCGGCTAATAAATCATGTTTTAAATCTTCATCTGGTCTATAGCTAAAATAGTCGAAATGGGCTGGAGCAGTGGATGCTTTTCCATTTCCAGTCGCATACATTCCGAAAAACAGGCCCGTAAAACCACCGGCAACTTCAGTTGCGAGCATGGAACTTTCACCTTTACCTAAAGTAATTTTTTCACCATTTGAGGACATGAAGGAAAAAGTAAAACTAAAATCATCGGCTTTTACTCCAAGGATAACCCTTGGCAAATCGTACTCCAGCTCTGCTTCCACCTTCCACATGCTACCAATTCTACGGCTGAATTGAATAAAAGATTTTCCTTCTTTAAGAGTCTTAGCTATTTCATAATGATAATGTTCGTTCATAAATACAGTCAGCCCTGCTTCTTCTCCCTCATCATTAGGGATAAATTCCATTAGGGTAGAAATTTCACAATTAAGATGCTGCTGCCTTCGTCCCACAAATGCGGGAGAGTCTGTATCATTCAATGTGCATGATTGACCACGAATGGTTAGCCAACCAGATCGTTCCGTTAAGGACCAAGAGATTGGAGCCGGATTACGGTAAAAATTCCATTCTAGCGGAAGGGAGGTGGTATCAAAATCTTCTATCTCCTGCCATGGCTGAGATGGGCCAAAAGGCAGGGACTTTGCATCATTTTCTACTTCAGCATGCCCATCTACTCCCATAATAGGCCACCCTCCTTCGGTCCAATGGACTGAAACTAGATTGGTTTCGCGCCCTATGTGATGACGTTTGGGATAACCGACAGGCCTGATTCCTAGAAACACAGACCACCAGCTGCCATCTAATGCTTGGACTAAATCAGCATGCCCTGTGGCTTGAATTGGTTTATCCGTACTTCGATTCGAAAGAATAGGATTATTCGGATTCCCCTCAAAAGGCCCGTAAGTACTTCTGCTTCTTGCGATTGTTACCATATGACCAAATTCTGTACCGCCCTCGGCAATTAGTAAATAATACCACCCATTGATTTTATATAAATGCGGTCCTTCCGGGGAGCTGCCACCTGTTCCTTTCCAAATTAACCGACGCTCAGTTAACAATTGTCCAGACTCAATATCGAGCTCAGCCTGGTAGATTCCCACCGGTTCACCACTTCCAAAAGCGCTTGTTCCAGTTATGTAAACCCTTCCATCTTCATTGAAAAATAAGGATGGATCAATTCCGCCCCAGCCCTCAATGAATACTGGCTCGGACCAAGGGCCATCTGGATGTTCAGCATATACATAAAAATTCTTAGTTGTTGAGATATTGGTTGTAATCACATAAAAGAGTCCATTGTGATACCGGATTGTGGGGGCGAATATTCCCTGTGAAGGTCCCATTTTATGTATACGGGTCAGCGGCAATTGACTTTCACGAGTTAGTACATGACCAATCTGATTCCAATTCACTAAATCTGTACTATGAAAAATCGGTATGCCTGGGAAATATTCAAACGAACTGGTTACTAAATAATAATCTTTGCCAACCCTGCAAACACTTGGATCAGGGTGAAATCCGCTTATGACTGGATTAGTATATATCATTTCAATATCACGTCCGATCTTTATTAGATTTGGAATCTTTATTAATAGTCTTTTCTACTTTAAGGATAGAACAAATAAAAATCCTTTCCTACTGTAAATACGACTAATCATTTTCAAATTTCCGACTTTTTATAACACTTTAAATTACTTATAAGGTCAAAAGCCAAACACGTTGTTGTGTTTGGCTTATTACTCACTAAACCTTTTTAATGTTATATTCTGACCTTTTTCTTTTTATTAAATGTCTAAACTATTATTGCACAATCACTTTTATTTCATTAAGCTTCACATCTAACTCGTCCAGAACTTCCGCTGAAATTGGCAAGAACGGCATATGGGACAGTTCTCTTAAGGATTGATGGCCTATGTTGGCAATCATCTCCTGAGGAAATGCTGCAGTTTGAGGTACTATATCCGCCAATACATGTTTTACTTCTTCATTTCCAAGCAGTTCACTTAATGGCAAATGTGTACTGTAATATTTTAAATAGGCAACTTCAGGAGTATAGGAGAATTCCCAGGTTCCGCTGTTTAACTCAACCTGCACCTGTTTACCGGATTGACTTGCACTAACTTCTAAGTCGTTGAATGACCTTCCATTCAGAAGTACGTTTTCTAGTTTAGCATCAGGCAATTCAACAGTAGCTGTCGCATTAAAAGGAATAACAAACTTAAACTTCAACTGTCCTTCTTCATTTAGCTCCCACTGACTTTCGTATAAACCTGCAGCAGTATCCAATCTTGCATTAGCATACTTCAATCGATAATCAGGCTGCGGTGCCAATCTTACATGCCTAAAGCCTGGTTGATCTTCAACAGGGTTGATACCTGCCACGTTTCGATACATCCATTCCACAATCGATCCATAAGCATAGTGATTTAAAGAGTTCATATCCGTTCCGCTAATTTTGCCGTCAGGCAACACGGAATTCCAGCGTTCCCAAATCGTTGTCGCACCCATTGTGACGGCATATAACCAGCTCGGATAATCCTTATTTAAAAGTAACGTATAAGCTAAATCATTGTTTCCGTTCTCAGAAAGCACTCTGCATAGATACGGTGTCCCAACAAAACCAGTCTTCAAGTGATTCTTGTCCTTTTTTAATCTTTCACGTAAATCATTAGCTAGTCTGTTTCGATGCTCATCTGGAACAAGGTCCATAAATAAGGCAACAACTAACGCTGTCTGGTTATTCAAGGCTAGGCGTCCCGTGGAAGTAAAGTATTCTGCTTGGATTGCAGCTCTTACTTCATTTGATAACAGTTCGTACTCGCAAGCAATTTCCTCCTTGCCAAGTACCTTTGCTGCTTTAGCCACGAGCATTGAAGAATAGCAATAATAGGCAGAGGATATAAAAGCTATTTCTGTTCCACCCATTGGAGAATTAGGGTCCTCCCCATCCAATGCCAGCCAGTCACCAAAATGGAAACCTGTTGTCCAAAGCATTTTAGAACCAGAAGCTTCGTCTGCCCTCTTAATAAAATCTACCCAGCCCTTCATACTTTCGAATTGCTGTTCGAGTATCGCTTTATCTCCATAGTGAAGATAAACATTCCACGGGATAACGGTAGCTGCCTCGCCCCATGCACTTGAACCGCCGCCTTTAACTGTTGCCATAGGGACTACCATTGGAACCATTCCATTTAGTGATGATTGTTCCTTTGCAAGGTCATAACCGTATTTACTGAAGAAAGCATAGGTATCCATATTGAAGGCGGCTGTTCCTGAAAAGACCTGGGCGTCACCCGTCCAGCCCATGCGTTCGTCTCGCTGAGGGCAATCTGTTGGTACATCTAAGAAATTCCCTTTTTGACCCCATAAAGCGTTCAAGAATAATCTATTAACCAATGGATTACTAGTTTCTAAACCTCCCGTTTGATCCATATCCGAATACAAGACACATCCTGTAAAATCATCCTTATTTACTTCCCCGTTCCAACCGGAGACTTTCACATATCTGAAGCCGTAATAAGTAAAATGCGGCCTTACGGTTGATTCTTCTCCATTGGAGATATACCTAAACTCTGCCTTTGCAGTACGCAGATTGTCTTGATAAAAATTTCCTTCTTGCAGGAGTTCAGCATACTGTAAAACAATTTCGGACCCCTTTGTAGCATTAGTTCTAAACTGAACCCAGCCAACCATGTTCTGACCCATATCCAGCACTGTTTCTCCAGCTGGAGTTTTAAACACTTCAATTGGCTTTAACTCTTCCTTCACTACTACCGGCAGGCTTAATCTTGCCTTTAGTCTGTCGTATCCTGAGTCAAGCATCTTAACATTGTACGACGTACCATCAGTAAAGATTGCATCGTAAATCTCACCATCATATAAACCACTAAATAAGATCTTGCTCTTTCTTGCTGCCCATGAGTCATCCGAATGAATGATAGTGGTTGTTCCATCTGCATGGTTTAAAACAATTTCACATAAAAGGGCAAACTGATCACCATAAACTTCCGTTTCTCCGCCTTCAAAACCAAAGCGGCCTTTGTATAATCCATTTCCAAGACTAACTTCGACAGAGTTTTGTCCAGTTCTAACTAGATCGGTAATATCATAGGTCTGGTATTGCAGCCATTTGTCATAAGCGTTGAAATTTGGAGTAAGATACTCATCCCCAGCTTTTTCACCATTAATCTCGATTTCATATAGACCTAGACCACAAACATAGGCACGAGCAGAGACCACTTCTTTTAACAGGTCAAAATCTCTCACGAAGACTGGGTGTATCTCCTTATCAAAATCCGGTGTAATCCACTTTGCCTCCCAAGGTTCTGCCAATTTGGCCGTTTCAAACCAAGCTGTATCACTAGCAGCCACTTCCCCATTATCCGCCCAAACCGTCACTCTCCAAAAATAGCGTGTACATGGCTTTAGTTTAATAGGAAGCTCAAAAGCAAGGCTATCAATCGCCAGACTCTCCCCACTATCAAATACAATATCTGTAAATTTTTCATCAAGGGCAACCTGAATTTGCGCAGCTGTTTGTTTTTTAGCGGTTGTGTCATAGGTGACAAAAGATAACCGAGGCTTTCCTAAATCAAATCCCAGTGGGTTTGTTATACGGTTTGTTTTCATATTTTTTATTTTCATGTTTTTATTTTCCTCCCATAGGTATTCACAAAGCATGTATCTTTTTTTAGGATTTAAGTTGATATTTCCATAAATTTATTTTAGCAAACGCTTTTATCTAATTTAATATTGAAAAACAAGATTAACATTGCTCGAATCAAAGATTAGTTAAAAGGAGTTAGTCAGCCGATTAAAAGGAGCAGCACTCCATCTTGAAATGGAGTGCTTACTCTAATTAAAATCTAGTATCCCATTTCCCGCAGAACGGATCTACAGGACTCTTCCCTTTAAACTCAGATTTCCCTAAGATTTTATCCACTATTGCCTCAACCACAAATTCATTAGATGAATAGGCATTAATATAGGTCTTCAACATTGGCACATCCTGCAGGTGGTACGGGTTTGCAACTGATATAAACACTGTAGGAATATCTTTGACGAACCATGGAGCGTTTGCATTTAACGGCTGCTGCCAATTAATTCTAACAGTCGTTTGGTTACTTGCTGTTTCAAGATTCGCAACATAGATGATAAGATCATATTTCTCTTTAAAATCGTTCACACTCATAAACAACTCTTGGAAATTAACTTGCTTGTCATTGTAAAGTTCTACTTGGAATCCAGAATTTTCAAGAGAGTCGATAAACGGCTGGGTTACAGAACCGCCTTCCTTTAGTCCTCCTTCTTGATCACCTAATACATATAGACGAACCCGTTTAAATTTATCAGCACTAATAGGCAGCAGTTTTTGTTTATCCTTTACTAATGTAACGGATTGGTCTGCACATTCTCTTGCCCATTCCTTATGTTCCTCACACTGAAATACCGACAGTTCCGCTTCCCCAGGTACTAAAGTTCCCATTTCCTTCTGTACATGCAAACCTAGTGATGCTTTGAGAGCAAGTACTCTAGTAACAGCTTCATCTACTCTTTCTAAGGTTAGAAAACCTGTCTTAATCCCTTTTAACATAAACTCATAATCTTCTTTTATATTTCGGTTGAAGAGGAACATATCACAGCCTGAAGCAATTGCCTTAGGTACAGCAATTTCTCTTCTTTCTGAAGTAGTGAACCCTAACATAGGGGATGCATCAGTCACAATTAAACCATTAAAACCTAAATTTTCTCTTAATAAACCATTGAGTAATTCTGGTGCTAGTGTGGCCGGCTTGATTTGTTCATCCTTAATACCTGGCATTAGTTTTTTCGAATACTCAGGCAGCATAATATGGCCAGCCATAATCGATTTTACCCCACTGTCAATCATCTCTTGGTAGACCATCCCAAAAGTTTGATCCCATTCTTCAGTAGATAAGCTGTTTACAGATGATAAAAGATGCTGATCTCTGTCATCCACCCCATCCCCTGGGAAGTGCTTAACGGCTGCTGCGAGTCCGCTTTCATGTATTCCATTCATAAAAGCTTTAGACATTTGAGCAACTCTGATTGGGTCAGACCCATATGTTCTTACATTTGTGATAGGGTTTCGATAATTCATATCAATATCAACAATCGGTGCAAAAGCCCAGTTACACCCGGCTGCCCGTCCTTCACGGCCAGCTACTAATCCTAATTTATTGGCCATATCTTCATTGTCTGTTGCAGCCACCTGCATTTGTTTTCCGAAATAGGTGCCATCCGTAGCAATCCCATTCCCACCAGCTTCTAAGTTAGCAGAAATCAATAAAGGAACTGGAGATAACTCTTGTAACAATCGATGTGTTTCCTGCATCTTTGCCCCAGTATCTGGCCGATACATGATACCTCCAGGATGATATTCTGCAATAAATGCTTCTAAATCTTGCTTATTATCTGAACTGCCAATCGGACAAAATAATTGCCCCACTTTTTCATGTAAGGTCATCGACTCTAGGGTTTCTTCCACCCACTCGATATCTTTATTGCTAAGGAAAAATGGTTTATTTTTCAAATGGGCTAGACCTGCATTAAGTTTTATCATTGTTATCAACTCCTAATCTCGTTAACCTCTAATAGGTGGTCTATATCTAAATTGGATATGTCGTTTAATTTCATATCGGCATTAAAACACTTAGCTGCTGACCCTATACCTACAGCCTTCATTCCGGCAGCTTTTGCAGCATCAATTCCGGCTTGTGCGTCTTCGATCACAACACATTCTTCTGGATGTACACCTAGGAATTCGGCTGCAAGTAAAAAGACCTCCGAATCGGGCTTACTGTTTTTGATGCTGTTTCCATCAGCTATTGCGTCAAAATTTGTAGCTAATCCTATTTGGTCTAATATAAAAGGCGTGTTTTTACTTGAAGAGCCAATTGCAATTTTTATATCCCTTGCCTTTAAACTGATTAAAAGATTAATAATCCCTGGTAAAATGTCATTGGGTGATAACTTGTTAAGCAGTTCACAATATATGTCATTTTTTCTCTGTGCAAGAAGGTACTTTTCACTTTCACTGTAGACTTTGTCCGAATGACTCAGAATAATATCCAGACTTTCCATTCTGCTTACACCACGAAGTCTTTCATTTATTGCTCTATCAAAATATATATTTTCTTGATCACTGATTTGTTTCCACGCTTGGTAATGATATTCGTCTGTCGAAACAATCACACCGTCTAAATCAAAAATAACTGCAGAAATTTTCATAGTTCCCATCCTTATATCAAATAGTAAGCGATGAAGCCACCAATCGCGGCACATCTGAAAGCGTTTCCTATACTATTATTATGATATAAAAACTAGCCTTAGATCGCTTTCCCCTTTTTGGCTGAAAACAGGCCGATATTTGTTCTATTTTCTTTTTCAATATGTTTGTAGATTAAGGGAGGATGAAAAAAAGAGCCCTGTTAACAAGAGCTCCAATCGACTATGAATCATTATGTCATTATTTTATACCAGCTTTTAATGCTAAAAATATTCTTCCACACCACAGCCAGATACCTATAAATCCCTCATTGCTTTTGCAATTTCTATACATAAATCCTCAGCTTGAGGAACATGTCCTAATTTATCAATAAATGCATGGGTCATCCCTTTATAACGGAAACAAGTGGTTTCTACTCCTGCATCCTGAAGCTGCTTGGCATAGAACTCTGTGTGAATGCGTAAACCGTCAAATTCTGCTCCTGCTAGAATAGCTTTTGGCAGACCTGCATGTGATTCGGCAAGTATTGGACTAACATATGGGTTATAGATATCTTCCTTATCTGAAATATAAGCTCCTAAAAAAAGATTATCTTCTAATTTTGAAGGTCTTCCAAGTGAGATGAGTCCATTGATGATGTCTTTGTGCTCCTCTGACTTTTCAAAAAAGTTCTCACTCCACTCATATCCTTCAACCATGGCATCCGCTTGTGAAACTGCCGGAAAAATCAATACCTGCAAGGCAATTTTGGGTGTACCTTCCTCTCTTGCTTTCAAACAAACTGCCGCTGCATAATTTCCTTCGGCACTATCTCCACCAACACTGATTTTTTTAGGATCAATTCCATATGCTTCTGCATGATCATAAACATGCTTTACCGCATAGTAATTGTCATTAAAACCGTTAGGGAATGGTTTTTCTGGAGCTAAAGAATAATCTACGTTAAATACCACTCCATCAATTAATTCAGCTAACAATTTGCAGAAGTTTTCTACCGTATAGACGCTGCCGCCAATCCAGCCGCCTCCATGAAAAAATACGAATGCTGGCCGTTTTGGGATACAACGCCTGAACCAGGCTGCCTTGTTTTTGTCTAATACTGATTTACCAATACCTGAGATCGCTCAAGAAGTAGGATATTCAAGTGTTACTTTTTTTTATAAAAAGTTTAAAGAACTATTTAATGAGACCCCGCATTGGTATAAGGAAAAGCATAAACAGCAAGGGATTTAAAATTAAGGCTCCCTTGCTATTTCTTTCAATGTTAACTTTTGAATACCAAAGTGCGTTGTTTTCATGTTGTGGATTCAAACAATTTTTTATTTAATCTCGGGGTATACATGATTAGAAATCCAGATCTCCCAACCGTATAAACAATGAAAGCCAGCCATAGGCCATGATTATGCCAGATAGGGGTAACCGTAATTTGTAAAAGGATATAGACAATCATTGCGTAAATCATAGAGTTTCGAACGGGAGCAATTTCAGTTGCTCCTGTAAAAACACCATAAATGACAAGGCCAAAACATGCGGCAAAAGGGTAAAGGATTAGCCATGTTCCGTATGTAATTGAAAGTTCAATAACACTTGATAGATTGGTAAAAAGTGCAATAATTTGTTTTTGAAATAATCCATAAATACAAGCTATAACAAACGCGATAATGACCGACCATTTTTTTGATAAAGTAAGTGTCTTTTTATATAGTTCCTTGTCATTTGATCCTACCGCTTTACCGACAAGTATACTCGTGGCGTTCGCAAACCCCTCAAAGAAATAAGCCATTATGTAATGAATTTGAAAAAGAACAGCATTGGCAGCTAACAAGTCTGTTCCAAACGAAGCTCCTTTTGCTGTAAACATATTAATAACGACTAATAAACTAATTGTCCGAATAAACAAATCCTTGTTAACGTTAAACATCTTTTTCATAGACTGTGTATCTATTAGTTCTTGAAAGGATGGGAATTGCCACACAAATGGGGATGCCTTTATTATAATAAGTAACCCTACTATAGAGGCTGTCACTTCAGCAATCAAAGCGGCCGCAGCGACCCCTTTTACAGCAAAAGAAAAGACGTGGACAAAAAGAATGGCCAAAATCATATTCAAAACATTCATTAAGACTTGTAAAAATAATGATTCTTTAATCTTAGCCATCCCCATTAGCCAGCCAAGGATAACATAGTTCATCAATGTAAAGGGTGCCCCCCATATTCTGATTCGAAAATATTCTGCGGAAAACTGACTGACATCAGAATCAGCGGAAAACAATTTCAGAGCTAAATATTCAATTGGCCATTGAAGTAGAATAAAACAAGTTCCAACCGCAATAGCTAATAAAAAGGGACGAGATAAAGCAAGTATTCCTTGATCTGGGTCGCTTGCCCCGTTCGCTTGTGCAGCAAAAGCAGATGTACTAACCCGTAAAAATCCGAATACCCAATATAATGTATTAAAAATTAGAGTCCCTACTGCAACTCCTCCAATATAAGCTGGATCGGGAAGCTGCCCTACAACGGCTGTATCTACAGCACCTAACAAGGGCGTTGTCATTGTCGAAATTGTTAAGGGGATCGCCAAAGATAGGTACGCCCGATTATTCATTTGAAATAGCCTCCTTTTATTACTTTAAATAAAAACAATAGCCCCGATTTTGTAAAGGAAATCGAGGCACTTGAAACTGCGGTTACTTTTTAAATTAAGCACGTCTAACCGATCGAAAACGTGGGTACTCGGCAAGCATTGAATCCCTCATCTCTTTTACTACAGGATGTACTGAAGTAAAAAACTGATTTTTATCATCGTATAGCTCCACCAATTCTCCCTTTTCTAGTACACCTAATCTATCACTAATGGTATAGGCAGCTTTAATATCATGTGTAATAAAAAGAAACGATAGTCCGAAGTCTGCTTTTAACTGCTTTAGTAATTCCAAAATCAGGGTTTGATTCACCATATCTAGACTACTGACAGCTTCGTCCAAGACAATCAGCTTTGGCTTAAGTGAGATGGCTCTTGCAATATTGATTCTTTGCAGTTGCCCGCCGCTAAATTGATTGGGATATTTTTTTAAGTCCTCTTCACTTAGCCCTACCCTTTCCAATAATTCAATAACGGTCCGTTTTTGTTCAGAGAGAGTAAGCTTTTCAAAGTTCTCTAACGGCTCTGAAATAATTTGTTCCGCCGTCATTCGAGGGTTGACCGATGAATAGGAGTCCTGAAAGACTGCCTGGAGATCACGACGAATTTTTTGATAACTGTGCTTATCTGTGTTATAAATATCATGCCCTTGAAAAAGAACCTTTCCATATTGCGGCCGTTCCAAACCAAGAATCACTTTTCCTAAGGTACTTTTCCCAGCTCCACTCATACCAAGCAAACCTAAACAAGTTCCTTCCTCAAGAAAGAGAGAAATGTTGGAAAGTATTTTTTTAGAACGGTCTTTCCAGTTGATAAACTTTCGAGATCCGTAGCTATGAGTTACTTCATTTAATTGTAATAAACTCATTTTTTCCCCCCTTACAAAATGCCTATTTTTAAGCCAAATGGCTGACAGACTGATCGAATGGTAATACTGTTCGTGCACGTAAAAGTTTTTTCGTATATTCATGCTGTGGCTCATCAAATAGTTGGAACACGTCCGCTTTTTCTACGATTCGGCCATTCTGCATAACGGCAACTTCATCTGCCATTTCAGAAATGACCCCGAGGTCATGAGAAATTAATAATATAGCTGAGCCGAACTCAGAGCGAATTTTATCTAAATGGTACAGTACTTTCTTTTGATTATTTACATCAAGTGCGGTTGTCGGTTCATCAGCAATAATTACCGAAGGATGTAAGCATGCTGCAATCGCAATCATCAGCCGTTGAAGCATACCACCACTCAATTGAAAAGGATAGTACTTTAATAGTTTAACAGGATCTGGTAAGTTGACATGATGCATCGCCTCAATGGCCAGCTCTGTTGCTTGTTTTTTATTCCATTGTGTATGTGAACGAATCGTTTCAATAAATTGATGGCCAATTGTAAAAACAGGCGTAAAAGCATTCATTGGATTTTGCATAATAAAGGCTATATCCTTACCACGAATTCCACGCATTTCTTTCTCACCTAAACCGTTCAATTCATGTCCTTGTAATTCTATGCTCCCTGTAACTTTAGTGGTTTTCCGATCGAGCAGCTGAAGAATGGACATACTCGTAACGGTTTTACCGCATCCACTTTGCCCAACTAGACCAAGAACCTCCCCACGCTTCAGTTCAAAATTTATATCTTGAACGAGAGTGGCAGCCCCATTCTTTGTTTTTACCTCTACATGTAAATCTCTAACTTGTAGCACATTCGACTGTTCATTACCCAACATTCTCATTCCTTTTTAAAATCGCGTTTGACTCCGTAACGTTCTGATAACGCTTCTCCTAATAAATTGAAGGTAACAATAACAAGCATAATCATTAACCCAGGATAAATCATCAAGGCAGGGTTTGTACGAATATACGACTTTCCTTCGTGAATCATTGCTCCCCATTCAGGTGTTGGCGGTTGTACTCCTAAGCCGAGAAACGACATAGCGGATATGTCCATAATGGCCCAACCCATTTCTAATGTACCCATTACGACTAATGGAGGGAGTACATTGGGAACAATATGATTTTTAATAATCTTCCATTGAGAGGAGCCGCTTATTTTCGCGGCTGCAATAAAGTTTTGTTCCTTCAAACTTAGAACCATTCCTCGGAACATTCTTGCGTAATAGACCCATTGGACAAGCATTAGCGCCAAGATGACCTGTGAAAGTCCAGGTCCGAAAATACCAACCAAACCAAGAATAAGGATAAGACTAGGAAAAGCCATCACACCATCACAAAATCTCATCAAAACATGATCGACCCAGCCGCCTTTATACCCTGAAAAGGTACCAACGATTAAACCAATCACTAAGGATGAAATGAAAATGAGCATGGCAAAACCTAATGAAATTCGTGCCCCATATAAAAGGCGTGATAAGTTACATCTTCCTAAATGGTCGGTTCCTAATGGAAATTCCCAAGAAGGAGGCTGTAGTTTATAAACTAAATTGACCGCAGTCGGATCATTTGGTGCTAGCCAGGGGGCAACTATCGCCATAATAAAAAGTATACCTAGAATCATCGAACATATAGGAATCACTTTTTGACTTATGAATTTTTTACGTATACTAGTTATCATAAGCGATTCCCTTCTTTCCTGGATATGCGCGGGTCAATATACATTTGAATAAGATCCACAATCAAATTACTAACAATAAATAAGCTAGCTGCAATAAACACATAACATTGAATGACAGGTATATCACGGTTAAAAATTGCTTCAATAAAATAACGACCAAACCCAGGCCAAGAAAATACGGTCTCCACGATAATCGTTCCCGTTAACAGTTTTCCAAGATTCATCCCTAGTCCCGTAATCATTGGTGAAATGGCGATCCTTAAGACATGCTTGGCCATTATCGTTTTTTCCTTAATTCCCCTTGTTCTTGCGAAAAGCACATAGGGCTCTTGTAAATTTTCTAGGATGCTCGTCCGCAACAATCTTGTATACATCGCAATTAAAGGAAGAGCTAGTGTTACGGAAGGAAGAACAAGATGCAGCCATGTCCCAATCCCCTCAACTGGGAAAAGGTCCAGTTTTACTGAAAAGAAAAAAATCAAAAGATAACCTAACCAAAAAGATGGAATGGAGGCCCCCACAAATGAGAGTATACGACTAAAATGATCAATCGCACTGTTCTTCTTTACCCCTGCCAAAAAGCCAAGAGGGATACTGACGAGCACCGCTATGAATAAACTTCCTAAAGCTAGCTGGATGGTCGCAGGAATTCGGTAAATAACCTCGTCCCAAACGGGCTTATTCGTAAGATAAGATATGCCAAAATCAAGTTGGCATATCTTCATAATAGAGTTTACATACTGCATAAAAAATGGTTGATCTAAACCAAACTCATGTCTTTTTTGGGCCAAAATCTCATCGGTCGGTTCGATATGAGCTACTGTTAAATAGGCCTCGGCCGGATCCACCGGAGAAAAGTGGATCATCCCGGTCGTTAAAAGTGCGGCCAAAAGAAAAACCGGGATAATGGACATTATTCGTTTTATTATAAAAGTGCCCATAATAGCCTCCTACCTTCTTACTGCTTGATACTAATTCCTGTGAATGGATTTTCGTCACGATTCGCAGAGAAATGGAAGTTCGTGACATCTTTTTGATAAATCGCTGTTTTCTTAATATATGAAATAGGAACAATTGCTCCCTGGTCTTGCAGTGATGTTAAAACAGATGTGTAAAGCTGTTGACGTTCTGCTTCGTCAGTTGTCTGGGGAATACGTGCGATTTTCTTTAGTAATTCCGCTTTGTTCGGATAGGCTGAAATGGCTTCATTAAAACCAAATCCTTCTTTAGCCACAATGTTTATAAATGTATGCGGATCATATGGAGCACCATAGTTACTAAAGAAATTAATATCAAAGTCATTATCTTTAAATCTTTGAACCTGATCCGCCAGCTCTACCCCCGTAATATTTAATTTAACACCAATGGCTGCCCATTCTGATTGTAGTGTTTCTGCCATTGCTTTTTGAATGGATTCTGCTGAATCGTACATCATCTCAATTTCTAGCGGTTGTCCATCTTTTTCACGAACTGTTTTCCCTTTAGGAAGTTTCCAGCCTGCCTCATCCAATAACGCTTTTGCTTTTTTTACATCATAATCAGTTGATTTAACATCAATATTGGAAGTGTAAGGCAAGTTTGTTGGTAAAATAAAATCGGCTGCTTCTTCTAGTCCCGAAGTAATTCCTTCTACCATTGCTTCCTTATTAAAGCCATAATGTAGTGCTTGACGGACACGCTCATCGGAAAGCTGTTTTCTATTAGTATTCATAACAAGCTGTCTTGTCGCTACTGGCTCAGAAATACTAGCTTCGTAGTTACCAGTTGATTCCAATTGTTTGAAGGCGTCTAAACTAATAACCCCTTCTCCGTAAATTAAATCTATTTCACCTTTTTCAAAGGCTAGTACTCTCGTTTCTGCATCAGGAATCACTTTCACTTGAATTTTTTCTACTTTCGGAAGCTCACCCCAATAGTTTTCGTTGCGTTTGAAAATCGCATATTCATCCGCTTTATACTCTTCTAAAATCCATGGGCCTGTTCCAACTGGCTTCTTAATCCCTTTTGAAGTATCACCATCTTCAGGGAATCCAGCTTCACCTAAGAAACGAACTGGTCGAACAACAGCGAGCTCCTGAATCGTTGGATAATAGGCTTCAGTTAATGTCATTTTAAACGTATAATCGTCGACAACTTCCGTACTTTGAATTTTTGAAAGAAAACCCAACCAGCTATGTAGATCCATATGATTCAAAATGGTATCAAAATTCTTTTTCACAATTTCAGCATTAAAACTTGTTCCATCAGAAAATTTCACATCTTTACGCAGATGAAATGTATATACTTTTCCGTCTTGAGAGATGTCCCATGATTCTGCTAGATGAGGTTTTAACTCGCCTCCTTCTCCGTAGCTTACTAATGGTTCATATACCATGGACTGAGCAAATAATTGTGATGGATTATAAACATGCGGATTCATTTCGCCCACATCTCTCGCCCAAGCGATTGTAAGCATGTTATCCTTTTTATTCTCCGAAGTTGCATCCTTATCACTAGCGTTGGTACAACCAAGTAATACTGTTGATAATAGTAAAATAAAAACAGAAGTTAATAAAAAATTCCGACTATTTATGATTTTAAACATATAACTTCCTCCTAATTGATGTTGATAATCATTTTCAATTGTAAGAGCATCACAGAGTCTTGTCAATGTAAAATTAGGAGCTTTATATTTTTTACCCACTTCATTAACAGTGCTAATAAATAAAAAAGAGCCTGTATCCATAATTACTTGGTAATTAAAGATTCAGGCTTTTATTTTCATTATCCATTAATGTTTATATATATTTAACGTAATGGATGGTTTTTTATATTTTATAATCTATCTAAAATGCTTTTTCAACCAACTATGAGCTAAATCAAACCAAACCTTGCATTCTGGGTTTATATGACTTGCATCCCCTGCAGTGGTCTTATCACAAAGTGACAATCCATGTACACCGCTTTCAAAAACATGCAGCTCATACGGAACTTTATGTTTTGCCAACATAGTTGCAAATCGTAAAGAATTCTCTGCATAAACCAGATCATCGTCAGCAGTGTGCCAGATAAATGTTGGCGGTGTTTGCGATGATACATAGTTTACTGGACTAACTTTTGAAAGTTGTTCATCACTAGGATTAGAAGTACCAAATACAGCTTTACCTGAAACCTCCCAGAATCCTTTAATAAACTCATTAGCCTCTGTTTCAACCTTCTCCTTCATTAACTGATAATCTACTAGAGGATATCCAAGAATAACTGCATTAGGCTTGAACACTTCATTATCAACATTAAACTTTTCATTTAATAAGCTGTTATTCCAATGGACACCAAGGCTGGCTGACAAATGAGCGCCGGCTGAAAAACCACAAACAGTAATTTTATTTGTATCCACTAACCACTTTGATGCATTTTCGCGGATGATGAGCATAGCCTTTGCTAGATCAAACAATGGCTGCGGATAAGCTGATTTCTCATTAGGAGCAGGGAGATTATTGAAATCTTGAATCTTCTCCTTAAAATAGGTCGTATAGCGAAGAACAAACGTATGATATCCGAGAGAAGCGAACCGCATAGCCACCGGTTCAGCCTCACGATCCGAGGTCCCTAGATATCCACCGCCTGGGCAAATCACGACCGCAGGGCGCAGCTGGTCCTTTTGAAATTCCATCGAGTTATTAAGAATATAAGTATGTAAGGTGACTGTTTCACTATCATCCCAAACTTGGATTTTTTCAATTAGCATTTAATCTTCTCTCCCTTGATAAATTTCCTATATTTTCTATTATACTTTAACTTATACAACAATAGAGGTGAATCTAAGTATAGTTCACCCCTATTGTTCAATATTTGATTAAACTACTTTTTCATTAAGATCATTATTGACTTTCAACTTAGATTCCATTTCTGGAATTGGAAGAACAAACACAGCAGAAAGAATGGAGAAAGCGGCTAGAACTAAGAAGAAGAATGTATATCCATCTCCGCCAAACAGGCTTACTCCTAAAGCAATTAAAGCAGGTGCTGCGAAATTTACTAGTGTTGATGCTAGATTTGTTGTTGTATTCATAATCGAGATGTCTTTTGCTGCATTCTCTTTGTTTGGAAGAATTCGGTTTACAAGGGCATTGTCTACAGCACCGTATAATCCAAACCCAAAGTTAAAGATAAAGTTCCCTACGATAACCCAAGTGATATTGGATGAGAAAGCAAATGTGATTAGACAAACTCCTGTTAAAAGGGCTGCACCGAAAACAAATGGCTTTTGTTTTTTTACCTTATCTGATAAGAAACCACCAAGTATACCAGCAGCAACCATTATCCCGATGGCTGGAGCAGTAAGTCCCATTAATTGAAAAATCTTTGTTTCACTCAAATGGAATCTTGCGATATAGAAAAGTGTTAACATATTCATTCCGGCATTTGTAAAATAAATAAATAGCTTTGTTAATAATGCCCATGTATAGGAAGGGTGCTTTATAAAACTTGGATAGAAACCACGAATTCCAAACGACTTCTTTTCAGCTTTTGTTGCTGTTCCGGCAAAATAATTATCTTTAATAAGAAGAGCAGCTAGGAACCCACCAATTAATTGAACAATAATCATAGTAATCATTTTTTCACTTTGGGTAGACTTAGCAAAGACTCCCATTAACATTTGTCCGGTCATTACGAAAGCAGGTGCTGCAGCACCGATAATGCCCGAAATTCGACCAAACTTTTCTTGTTCTACTTGTTCTGGAACAATCGCATAACATGAGAGTGATACCATACCATAAAAGAATTGGGCCAAACACCAGGAAATGACTAGCATCGGGATTGATGTAGAATACGCGAGAGCTAGCATACAAATGGCGCCGCCGATACTTCCTCCAATAATCCAGAATCGCCTTCTGCCCATCTTTACACGAGTTTTATCTGCAATGATTCCACTAAACAGCCCAAAGATTACCACCGCAATACCAGTTATCCCCGATGCTGTTCCATAAACAGCTGTTGAATGATCCGGCCCAACAATTTTTATAATAATAAATTGAATTAGTCCAAACGCTAATAATACTAATGGCGCTATTGCAGTTCCAACTCCAAGGATTGATGCGACAACCAATCTTCCAAAAGGTGTCTTATTCTTCAAAGTAGTCTCCATTTTTATTACCTCCCTAAAATTAAAACGCTTTTTTACTTTAAAAAAATGATTTCGATTATTCCCTACTAATCTTCGTAACTGGAAACGCTTCCTTATGTACTTCATTATAGAGATATGAAAACCTTTTCACTATCCGATATTTGTTCAAAGCAGGTACGTAAATTGTCATTTCTCTTTATTATGGTTCCTTTGTACTATTTTTCTGCAACAAAAAAAGGCAGGTCGGTTCCTGCCTTCACTTACATTCCGTCGAGAACTAAAGGTATAATTCTGCTACAACGTTTTTTGAGGAATAATTTCATATAATTGGACTTCGTGGGGGTCAAGATTAGCGGTTAGGATATAATCTTCTTCAATTCGGACATCACTTAATTGAAGTCTAGGTACACTAGAATTTTTCAAAAAGCTAATCTCTTCCGTACTCAAAGTTTGCGGAGTCCCCATCTCGACCCACTTATCAAAAGAACTTCCATTTTTCCTATTTAATTGGTAATGTTTCACCTTATATGTTCCTTTTTTCAGATCACTTAAGATAAATTTCATTTCCATTGGATCATGGTTAAGAAACACATTGTATCTATTTTCTAAATCAATATTGGCATGCTGGTTCATACAATACAGCCGGTCATAATGGCAATAGTGATATAAAAGAAGTTGATAAGCCTTAGAACTTTTCGTAAGAAAATATCCCTCCCCATGAGAAACGAGTTGATTACCCAATTTCCCCATAAGTTCATAGGCAAAAAAAGCAGGTTTGGGAATGTTACGATTGGTGATTAACCCAAGTCCGCCATGAAAATCGATCGTCGCCGCTCTTCTTTCCTCAATTAAGTCGGTTATCGTCCAATAGCCAAAACTTTGGATGGAATCCATATTTTCCAAAAGATTTTTTACGATATAAGCTGCTTTAAAAGTAGTATCATTCGTTAAATCACGATGGTAAGCCGTTGAGTTCCATTCAGATAGGTGAATTTCAAGGGTTTCCAGATTATTTTCTAACAATATCTGCTTGAGATCAGCTATACGGTTTTTCAGAAAGCGTTCATCCCTTGAAATATACCCAAAATCCATAGCATTTTCATTCGTTAGATTCTTTTTCTTATTTACATCCATTTCATCATGTGAGTAATTGTGGAACGAGATAAAATCAGGGATACAGCTCTCTCTCTTGCAAAAATCTAAAAATTGCTGCAGCCAGTCACTGTTTTTTATCGAAACAATACTTGGTCCGCCTACCTTATAAAGAGGATTAATTCCCTTAATCGTTTCGTAAGTATTTTTATATAACATGCAATAATCTTCGAAGATTCCTCGCCAAAAAACATAAAAATCCGGTTCATTCCATACTTCAAAATACCACTGCAGTACTTCATCTTCCCCATAAAGGTTCTCATAATGGCCAATAAACGCCTTTAAGAGGTCATTCCATTTTTCTATATCCTTTGGTTTACTTACGTTGCTTTCTTTAAAAAACACGGTTTCATTACGATCGGCTAAGTCCCTTGGCATAAAGCCTAACTCGACAAATGGCTTAACCTGGATATTTCGTAAAAAATCTAATAGCTTATCTGTATATAGAAAATTGAATTCAGGTACTCCCCGTTCATCTTCTCCGTAAACCATCATCTCATCATCAAAAATCCCATGAAACCGGAGATATTTGAAATCTGTCGCATCCTTCACCATCTTAAGCTGATTTTGCACATCAGTGTATAGACACTCTTTTGCTTTTCCAACAGTCATAAGATTCTTCCAAGTATGAGCAAGCTTCTGTGCCTTTTCACCGACATTCACTTTGAAGGTCTTTTTTAAAACGGCCTTATTTTCGACCACTAAGGCTTGTTCAATACTTGGAAGGAAAGCAAACAGTTGATGAAATGCCTGTGATTTATCAATTTCCACATAGTTCGCAAGCGTTACCTTATTACTCTCCGTTTTCTTTGGTTCCATCTCTATCGCACGACGGTATTCACTCGGTGTCTGATGGTAAAATTCCTTAAAAGCCCGGTTAAAGGCCTTTACGCTTGCAAATCCATTATCAAGCGCAATCTGCGTCAGTGGAATATCGGTAAAGACAATATCTTTTACAGCATGATCAAGCCGAATACTATCGACGTATTTCGAAAAAGGCATCCCCAAATGTTTTTGGATAAACTTTGATAAGTAATGCACAGACAAAAACTCAATCTTCGATAATTCATTCAACGTAATCTGCTGCTTGAAATTGTCCTTCACATAGGATGTAATTCTCAGTAACCGTTCAATGTGTTTCTGACTGGAAAGTTTATTCTCCTTCTCTGTCTCTTCTTTAAAATTTTTGATTAATAGATAGATTAGCTGAAAATAAAGGGACTTTATTTGTAATTCGTATCCTTCGCCCTCTTTGTTGATGACCCACATCATTTGCGCTAACAAGGAGCGGAGTTCATTAAACTCTGCTTGGTGTTGTTCATCATATAAAAACGATTTACAAGAGAAGACAAAGGCGTCGACATCTTTTACATTCTCTTTTAAGTCAGGAATCGGCAGTTGTATCGTTAATAATAAGTTCTCTTCTTGGTGTCCAATGGCATGAATGTCGTTTGCATTGATCAGGAATACGTCTTTTTCATTTAACTCAAAACGCTTATCATTCACTGACACACTCACTTTTCCTTTTAGAACAAAAATGATCTCGATGCTGTCATGCCAATGATTTGTTACATAATCCACACTATTTAAAAAAATATGCAAGGGCAGTTCTTTATTCATTTCGATGATTTCATAGGTAAAATTCATAACGGTCACCCATCTTGATTAGATCAATTTATTTTTTCTAGTATACATCTATCTATCGTAAAGTGTAAAAAAACAGACCAGTTATGGCCTGTTAGTCTACAATTAATAACTTTATCTTTTTTTCTTCCAGTTCGTTTTTAGTTTCTTTATCTATTTTTGAATCTGTAATAATGCAGTCGATATTTGTAACTGGAACGATCTGTGAAAAAGCACGTGTTCCAAATTTACTAGAATCCACCATTAAAATGGTTTCATCGGCGATTTCCCTCATCTGCTTTTTTAATAACGCTTGTGACTCATTAAAATCACTTAGCCCTCTTTCCAGATGAACTCCTTTACAGGAAAGGAACGCTTTATTCACGTGGTACATACTAAGGGATCGTTCCGCAAGCGGTCCAACATATGATAAAGATTGTGAGAGTAACGTTCCTCCAGTCGAAATGACTTTGATTTGTTCTTTTTTACTAAGCTCAATCGCTACTTTTATTGAGTTTGTCAATACAGTTAAAGGCATATCAGGCAGTTCCTTTGCTACATACCATGCTGTGGTACTAGCATCCAACACAATTTGATCACCTTGCTCAATTAACCGAACGGCTGCCGCCGCGATCGCTTTCTTTTGTTCCGCATTTGTGATTTCTCTTTCTAAATAAGAAATTTCCCCTTGATCCTTCTCAATACTAACCGCACCGCCATGGGAGCGCATTAATAGATTCTCTTTTTCAAGCTTCTCCAGATCACGGCGAATGGTTTCTTCTGTTACAGAGAAGATCTTGCTAAGTTCCGTAACCCGTATACTTAATCGCTCATTAACTAATTCGACGATCTTTTTTTGTCTTTCAGCTACAAGCACTTTTACTGCCCCTTTCTAACCCTACATTTTTATTTATGTTGTTTTATATTTGTTTTTTACTTATTCTCACTATAACTATATCATATTTTTTTGAAAAACAAATATATATAATGCAAAAAGAAAGAACCAACAAATATATTTTTGTTTTTTAAGCGAAAAAGGACAGGTGCTCCACACACGCCTATCCGCAATCAAACCACCCTATTTAAAACCGGCTCCTTAAATTGAGCTAAATTCTCTAAAGAAGACTTTAATTTACTGCTTTAACGCTTTATTAACAAATATCAGGACGATATTAACAAAAATCCAAGGTATATTAACAAAAATCATGATATATTAACAAAATTTGATGGCATATTAACAAATTCCAGGAGATATTAACAAATCCCCCAACAACCGCAAAAAAAAAAGCCAATCACTTTAAAATGATTGACTCAAACTAGTTCCATTCGAATTAGTGTTTAAACTTTCTAATCATATAATTCATATTTCAGCTTTTCTACTTCTCATGAAATATAGGATCCAGCGCCGCCTATATGCAGCTCAAAAATCAAAAAAATATTTAACTATTCTACGCAACTAAGTTCGATTAATTTACCAAAACTGCTCCCCACTCTAACTTACTTACCTCCTCCATAATGGCTTTAACCTTATCAACGGTTAGATTCGCCTCTTGTAATTCCGCCAATTCTTTCAAGCTTCTAGATTTTGTTGAAAAAATAGCCGGTGGTTTTGTGATACTAGGGGCAAATTTCTCTAAAACAGCAACAGCCTCACTGTAATCTAGGAAATCAATAATTGGTGTATCTTCAGTAAACCTTGGTTTTAATCCACTCTCGTTTCGATACCTAAAGTGATAAGATCCAGAACCAATAGTAAGTCGTACCCCCTCTGCCGTTTCCATATATGAATGAATATCCCCTGAAACCAATGGTTTATTTCCTTCCAGGACATCAGCAAGATGCGCTTTAGGTAAAAGAAGCTCTGCGGTTGTATTTGCAGGAATTTCAACCTCTATTTCTACCGTTTCATTCGTAAGGTTCCAGGATGATAAAATCCTTCCATACATGGATTCATAGGAAGCTTTTGCTTGAGTAAACGAAATACCTGCAAATTTTGGTTCGATTTTTATTTTCTTATAGGCTGGTAGTACAGTATCCATATCAATCCCTGCTACGACTTTATACATCCAATTTCCAATCGAACCGTAGGCATAGTGATTGAAGGAATTCATTTGGTCACTCCAGAACGAACCATCTTGCTTAATACTATCCCAATGTTCCCAAACGGTTGTGGCTCCTTTTTTAACTTGGTAAAGCCAGGATGGGAAATCATCCATCATTAATAATTTAACAGCGGTTTCATGATAACCGCCTTTTGAAAGAGCTAAACAGATATACGGTGTTCCGACAAATCCTGTATTCAAATGATAATCATTTTGAATAAGTAGTTGATTCAGCTCATAGGCCGTCCGTTCTTTGGCTTTTCCGTCCACCATATCAAACATGAGGGCAATGACATGTGCGGTTTGGGTTGGAGACACCAATCTGCCTGATGGCGAAACAAATTCATGATTAAATTTTTCGATAATTTTATCCAATAAGAAACTATATTCCTGAACTTCCTCTGATCTCCCAAGGACCTCTGCCGCATCTCTTAAAATTCTAGTTGAATGAGAATAAAAGACGGTGGCAATAAAATCTCTTGCCGTGGCGCCAACAAAGCTATTTTCTTTCGCATCCAGAGCTAACCAATCACCGAAATGGAAGCCAGTGTTCCATAGATATTCGTTCTTGCCCTGCCTGCGGATATATTCTACCCATGCCTTCATACTGTCAAATTGCTCAGCAAGTACTCGTTTATCTCCATATGTCTGATAAACCGTCCATGGAATAATCGTCGCTGCATCGCCCCAAGCGGCAGAACCCATTCCACCTTCTACATTCGGAATGACAAACGGTACATTGCCATCTGGAAGCTGATCCGCTTTTAAATCTCTGAGCCACTTTGTAAAAAATGGGCCACCATGATAATTGAATAGAGCTGTTGGAATGAAGACTTGTGCATCCGCCGTCCATCCCAGCCGTTCACTGCGCTGCGGACAATCTGTTGGTACATCTAGGAAATTCCCTCTTTGCCCCCAAACAATATTTTGCTGCAGCCGATTCACTAATGGATCCGAACAGTCAAATTCACCTGTTCGCTCCATGTCAGAATGGATGACTTCACCCATAAAGTTTTCAAGCGGTAGACCGTTTTCCTGGCCAGGATAGCCCTCGACTTTCACATAACGGAAACCCTGGAATGTGAAATGCGGAGCATAGGTTTCTGTATTTCCACCGTTTGTTATATACTCTATTTGTTGTTTCGCAAATTTTAGATTGCCAAAATAAATATTCCCGTCTTTATCTAGAACCTCGGCATGCTTTAAGACAATACGAGTTCCTGCAGGAGCATTCACTTTAAAGCGAATTCTACCGACCATGTTTTGACCCATGTCTAGAACAGTATCCCCAGCAGGTGTTACAAAAGAGTCTATTGGATTTAGTACTTCTGTTACACGAGTTGGGTAGTTTTCTTGTGCCACCAACTGGGTAATTGGCATTTCTTGAATGATTGTACCCGTCCAATCCTGATCACTATAATTGGACTGGCTCCAGTCTTCTTTTTCAAGCCTTGCATCATATGTTTCCCCATGGTAAATTTCTGAAAATAAAATTGGTCCTGTTGAAGCCCTCCAAGTGTTGTCTGTTACTATGACCTCTTCAGTACCGTCATTATAGGTCACATAAATTTGGAAGAAAGCGGCCCTTCGATCGCCATAAATATTGCGGTTATTTTCCCTGACCAGATTTCCTTTATACCAGCCGTCTGCAAGCATTATTCCGATAGCATTTGGCCCATCTTGAAGGTGCCCGGTTACATCATAGGTCTGATACTGCAGCCGGTTATGATAGCTCGTCCATCCAGGTGCAAGTAGTTCGTTACCAACACGATCTCCATTTAAATATAATTCATACAACCCAACACCAGTGCCATAAATACGAGCTGATGAAATGCCGGCTTTTATAGTAAATTCTTTTCTTAATAGAAAAGCGGGCTCGCTCAAGGGATCGATTCCGTCAGGATCAGGTGTGATCCATTCTGCTTTCCACTCATCAGAATTTAACAGCCCAGTTTCCCACCAAGCTGTTTCACTCCACTCTGTTTCACGATCAAAATTATCCCAGACCTTAACTCGGTAAAAATACCGTGTTCGAGGATTTAATTCTGGACCACTATATTCAATGTGAATAGATTCATCTGATTGAGTTATCCGTGTATCCCATAGGACTTCATTAAAATCTTCTTGATTTGCAACTTGAATCTGATACGCCTTTTGCATTGTTCCCCGTCGATCTGATTCGATTTTCCAGCTAAACCGAGGCCTTTTTATGTCAATCCCTAGCGGATTTATTCGATATTCGCAAGTTAATGCTTTTACTTTTAGAAGTGTCATTTTACGATTCCTCTCAATCAAAACTTGTCGCTTTAATAAGCTAACAAATGAATTAATAACAATAGGGATGAATATACAACGTACATCCACCCCCTTTTTATTTTTATCTAATAATTATACAACTAGTTCATTAGTAGAATTCTGGCCGCTTTCCTTTTTTGATTTCATTTCAGGAATTGGAAGGACAACAACAGCCGAAAGAATAGAAAATACAGCTAGTACCAGGAAGAACAGTGTATAACCATCTCCGCCAAATATCTTGACTCCTAATCCGATTAAGGCTGGAGCAGCGAAATTAACTAATGTGGATGACAAACTTGTTGTTGTATTCATAATCGAGATATCTTTTGCTGCATTCTCTTTGGATGGAAGAATTCTGTTTACGAGGGCAGTGTCTACTGCACCGTACATTCCAAAACCAAAGTTGAAGATAAAGTTGCCTACGATTACCCAAGTAATGTTTGACGAGAAGGCAAAAGCGATTAAACAGATTCCAGTAACAAGGGCTGCCCCCATAACAAACGGCTTTTGTTTTTTCACTTTATCTGATAGAAATCCGCCAAGAATTCCCGCTGCAACCATTACCATAATCGCTGGAGCAGTAAGGGCCATTAACTGGAAAATCTTTGTTTCACTTAAGTGAAATCTTGCTATATAGAACAAGGTTAACATACCCATTCCAGCATTAGAAAAATTAATAAATAACTTTGTTAAAAGCGCCCAAGTATAGGAAGGATGCTTTTTAAAGCTTGGATAGAAGCCACGAATTCCAATTGAATTTTTCTCACTTTTTTCTTCACCAGCAAAATAATTATCCTTGATAAGAAGGGCAGCGAGTATTCCACCAATCAATTGAACAATAATAATCGTAATCATCTTTTCTTCAAGTGTAGATTTAGCAAAGGCTCCCATAACCATTTGTCCTGTCATAACAAAGGCTGGTGCAGCAGCACCGATTAAACCGGAAACTCGCCCAAACTTCTCTGGTTCTACTTGTTCAGGAACAATCGCATAGCAGGAAAGTGAAACCATACCATAAAAGAAATTCACTAGACATATAGCAATAATAAACATCGGAATAGATGTTGCATAGGTGAGGGCTAACATGGAAAGAGCTCCCCCGATACTGCCCGCTATCATCCAAAATCTTCTTCTGCCCATCTTTAATCGTGTTTTATCTGCAATGACTCCACTAAATAGTCCAAAAATGACAACAGCAATACCAGAAATCCCAGTGGCAGTTGCAAAGGCAGCGGTCGCATGTTCTTGTCCGACAATTTTAATCACAATAAAGGTAGAAAGTCCAAAGCTTAATAATACTAATGGTGCGATCGATGTACCAATACCAAGCATTGCTGCGATTACCAACCTTACAAAAGGCGTCTTTTTCAACATATTATTCTCCATATTATTAACCCCCTATAATATAAAACGCTTTATTAAATAGTTAAACGCGCTGGGATATAACAATTAATCCTTTTAACCTTTGATGATTGACCCTCCTTCGCCTAATTTTAGCAAGCGTTTTCAATGATTTTAATAGTAAAATCAAAGGAATATATTGTGCGAATCAAAGATTTATGTTTTTGCCCCCAAGTTGGACTTGGGAGCTAAGTAATTTATTTCATTATTAGTTTGTTAATTTGTGCAATACTTCCTAAATAACGCGCACTTTCCTTTACTTTTCGTTTTTGTGTCGAACGATCCACTTCTATAAGACCAAATCTCATTGAATAACCAGATTGCCATTCGAAATTATCAAAAGTGGTCCAGTGAAGATAGCCTCTGACGTCAATCCCATCGTCTAGACATGCCTGCACTCCTTCTAAAGCTTTACCGATAAATTCTACCCGTCGGGAATCATCATCCGTTGCAATACCGTGTTCTGTAATCATTATTGGAATGGCTAGATCTTTTGCGACCTTTCGGATGATATTACCAAGTGCTTCAGGATAAAATTCATACCCCATTTGTGTGAGTTCTGCCCCTTCAGCAGGCCTCACTTGTCCTTCTGGCCCATAAACCTCTCTTGTGTAATTTTGAAGTCCGAAAAAGTCGTCCCCTTCTAACATCGGTAAATATTGTCTAAAATAACTGTGCCATTTCTGCTCTGCCAATTCCTCGCCTCCGGGGATTGAATGAATATCTGATAGAGCCATCGATAATCCTACTTTGGTATCAGGCTGTATTCTCTTAATTGCCTCACGCGCCTTCTGATGAGTTTCCTTTAATATCTTGATAGAAGATTCATCTGAAATCATATGGAACGTGAAGTAATTTTCAATGGTTGTTCCACACAATTTTGCTGCTGACTCTCTCCATTTTGGTGCCACCCAGGCATCTCTCTCAATCCCTACTGGAGGAATAAAGCCGATTTTCGAGAAAATCTCACGCAACATAACTGGCAGGTTAATTTCATTCATTGTCAATGCGTATGGGATTAAATGCCCTAATTCACGAAAAACCACTTCACAATATTTAGCAAAAAGATTGGGAACCTCCGGGCTCGCCCATCCTCCGAGTCTCATTAGCCACTTAGGTGAAGAAAAGTGGTGCATAGCAACTACAGGTGTGATTCCGTGTTTATGACAGGTTTCAAGGACGTCACGATAATGTTCGATCGCAGAACGTGAATATTGTCCTGGCTCCGTTTCGATTCTGGACCATTCGATGGAGAACCGGTACGTGTTCAAGCCAAAGCTTGCCATCAGAGCAATATCCTCTTGATAAAGCCGGTAATGATCAATGGTATCCCCTGATTTATCTTTATATGGTGAGCCTTCTGCATGCTCTTCCGCCCAGAAATCGCTGTTATAATTATTCCCTTCTACTTGATAGGCTGCTGTTGTCGAACCCCAAAGAAAATTGGATGGAAACTGTAATTCCATTTTAAACACTCCTTCTATTCTTATATCCTGCTGATTACCTATATTTTAGCAAGCGGTTTCAAAATATTTAATATTAAAAGCAAAGAGGTTTATTGCTCGAATCAAAGATATCAACTTTTTGTAAAATAATAAAACCGCCGGGTAGAGGCGGTTTTAAGGTTTACGGATTCTGTACTAAATTTCTCGACTTTTTTTCTCGATAATCTTTTGGGGTCTGCATGTAGACTTCGTTAAATTTCTTATAGAAAAAAGAAACGCTCGAATACCCAACTTCTTCTGCAATATCGGGTATTGGCAGGTCCGAGTTACTTAGATATAGAGCAGCCTTGTTCAATCTTTGGATTTGCAGGAGATCCTTGAATGATTTTCCGGTTGCCTTTTTAAGAACAGCAGAAATATAGTTTGGATGATATTTATAATGATCTGCCATTTCCGTTAAGCTGCAATCCTTAAAATGGTCATCAATATATTTTAGAAACTCTAGGACAATGGCATCCTTCTGCTTGATTTCGTCCTTCTTTGTATTGTTCGAATTGTTACTGTGGCGGATTAGTTCTGTAAACAATATGAAAAGATAAGCATCAATCATTTCAGAAGTAAAAATGTCCTTGTCATAATACTCACACATAATTTGCTCCATCATACTAACCACTTTTGAATGTTCTTCAAAAGGAAAGTACAGATAGTTATTTGCTCTTCGGCTATCAATCAGGGAGTCAATCAAAAATTGTGAGATAATACTTTTATTCGTGAATCGACTAAGAAATCCAGTTGATAAGTAGTCATGCTTCAGTTTCATTTCAATAACAATATCAGATTTTGAAATCTCTTTTATTGTATGAGGGGTGTTTTTATCGATCATGATGGTTCCACCCTCAGTCATGTTTATTTCGTGGTCCTGAAGGATAACAGTGCATTTTCCTTTGTAGACATAAATTAATTCAATATATTGATGAATATGCATTGGGACGAACGCAGCAACGGGACCCTGAGATATGAAAATGTTCTCTTCAATCGGATTGATGGTGGGATCAAAAATCATATTAAAATTGTAAACAGGCTGTCCATCTACTACATTTACCTGTTCTGGATGATAGATGTTTTTTATAACATCCCAATCTGGTGCCTCTCTAGTATTATTGGCTTGAAGGAAAGACAGCAATTCAACACTGTTCATATGAACCCTCCCATCAAATTGTCTGAAACCGGAAAATAATATACAATTAATGTAGAATTCTTTCATTATTTTGTAGTATTCCACCCTTAATTTGTAGAATAACTTAAAACTTCGTAGAATTCTTCATTTATTTTGTTGAATTCTTCAATTTTTTGCAGAATCCCTTCTTTTCCCTAAAAAAGAAGACCCAAAAAGGAGTCTATAAATCCCCTCATTGAGTCTTCCCAAAAAAAATCTACTTATCGCTTTAATAAGACCTCTTGCTCATACGCCTTTACTTCTTCTAACCAAGACTCTCTTACTGGAACGCCCATTCTTTCACAATAGTAATCCCAAACTGCACCAAATGGATAAGTTTTGAATTCTTCCATTAATGCTAATCTTTCAGTGAAGTTTCCTTCTTCTTGAAGCTGTTTTAGATACTCGTTTGGTACTAACATTGCAGATAATAATGCCTTGATCATATTGCGAGTACCAATTGTCCAAGCCGCCACACGGTTGATGCTTGCATCAAAGAAGTCTAGGCCGATGATGACACGGTCTACCGCTTCATTACGTACGATTTCTAAGGCAATCTCCTTTAATTCATCATCAAGGATAACTACATGATCACTGTCCCAGCGTACAGGTCTTGAAACATGCAGGGCAAGCTTTTCGCTAAATAATAACATCGATGAAATTTTATTTGATACTGTTTCGGTTGGATGATAGTGTCCTGTATCCAGTAAGCATAATTTATCATTTTTCATTGCATAATTTAGATAAAATTCATGAGAACCAACTACATAAGATTCGGAGCCAATTCCAAATACTTTACTTTCAACAGCATCTAGATTGTATTTCTCGTCTGTTTCTACTGCAAAAATTTTATCCAATGAATCTTTTAATCTTTTTCTTGGAGTTAAGCGGTCGCTAGGAATATCTTTATAGCCATCCGGAATCCAAATGTTTGTTAAGGCTGGTGTGCCAAGTTCTTTACCAAAATACTCACCAATTTTCCGGCTGCCAATGCAGTGATTAATCCAGAACTCACGAATTTCTTGGTTTGGATGAGAAAGTGTTAAACCATCATTTGCTTTCGGATGTGAAAACAGTGTTGGGTTGTAGTCTAAACCTAAACCATTTTCCTTTGCCCATTTCACCCAGTTTTCGAAGTGTTTAGGTTCTAATTGATCTCTTTCTACAACTTCTCCATTTGTTTCCGCATAAATCGCATGTAAATTAACGCGGTGTTTACCTGGAATTAAGGAAAGTGCTTTTTCTAAGTCAGCTCTTAATTCTTCCGGTGTTGACGCTTTACCAGGATAATTTCCGGTAACAGAAATTCCACCAGATAATTCGTTCGGATTTACTTCAAATCCACCAATATCATCACCTTGCCAGCAATGAATCGAAATCGGAACATTTTTTAAGGTTTCGATTACTTCATCAACATTAATTCCCCATTTTTCATAAGCCTTTTTAGCAAGTTCATAGTTTTCTTGAATAGACATGTATTTCTTCCTCTCCATGGTTAGTTTGTAATCGATGCAGTTGGTAAATATTTCTTTACTTCAAATGATTTTTTAACAATCGTGCGGGCCTCTTTAATATCTTCAATTTCATCGAGGGCCATTAACTGCGCCACGATATTACCGATCGCTGTAGCTTCAACTGGTCCTGCATATACTTCTTTTTTTGTTACATCAGCGACAAGTTGATTTAACATTTCATTCTGACAGCCGCCGCCGATGACATTGATTTTTTCAAATCTCTTTTCAAAGATTTCTTCGATTTCGTGAACGGCATCCTGATAGCTAACTGCCAAACTATCATATACGCATTTTGCGACTTCTCCAGGTGTGCTAGGAATTGTCTGACCCGTTTCTACACAATAATTCATGATTTCCTGAATCATGTTATCAGGTTTTAAGAAGCGGTCATCATTGACATTAACCACTGCCTTAACGTCCTTAGCCTCTCTAGCTAAATCAACCAGCTCGGCAAAAGAATATTCATTATTGTAGTTACGTCTGACCTCTTGAATCATCCAAAGGCCCATAATATTCTTTAAGAATCGGTATTGATAATCAATTCCGCCCTCATTGGTGAAATTATAGTCGAGTGCTTTGGTAACACAGATTGGGAAGTAATTTTCTACTCCAATCAGCGACCAAGTACCGGAACTGATATAGATCGTTTCATTTTCTTCTGGTACGGCAATAACTGCTGAACCTGTATCATGTGTTGCCGGAAGAATCACTTGAAGGTCAAAACCTAACTCTGAAACTAGTTCTTCCCTTAATGTTCCAAGAACCGCCTTTGGCATTTTAATTTCGTGGAACATTTCTTTATTAATTCCCAATAGATCTAATAAGTCATGATCCCATTTTTTTGTAAAAGCATTGACTAATTGTGTAGATGTAGCATTTGTGTATTCGTTTGCTTTTTTTCCTGTGAGCAAATAGTTAAAGTAATCCGGAATCATTAAGAATGATTTTGCCTGGTCTAAGATTTCCGGTGCGTTTTGTTTAATCGAATATAATTGATAAATGGTATTAAACTTTTGGAACTGGATGCCTGTTTCTAGATAAAGGCGTTCCTTCATTATTTTTTCAAAAACCTGTTCCATCATACCGTCTGTTCTTGGGTCACGATAAGAGACTGCTTCAGTCAATGGTTGATTCTTTTCATCCAATAACACAAAGTCGACTGCCCAAGTATCGATACCAATACTATCGGGTTTAATGCCAAGTTCATTGCACTTTTTTAAACCGTTTTTGATTTCTTGAAAAAGCATATCGGCTTCCCAGCAATAAGAGTCACCTTTTTTCACAATCTGGTTTTCAAACCGATGAATTTCTTCTAATTTTAATAATCCATTTTCAAGATAGCCTAAAATAAGCCGGCCGCTTGATGCACCAATATCAACAGCAATACTGTATTTTGTCATTAACATCACCTCTCGGTTGGAAACGCTTACTGATATACTTTTATAATACTAGAAAATGACGTTTTTCCTATAACTTGATTCGACCAATTTATTGTCCTTATTTGCCAGCTTTAATTCTTAAATACCAAAAAACACCACAGAATTTTTCTGTGGTGTTTCAACTCATAATCCCGTTCCTTATCTCAGGATGTATTGATAGTTTTTGGTTAAAGATCAACCTTTTAGCCGAATCAGTGGAAGGACTCTTCACATTGCCGCTTTATTTGCCCCAGTAGAGACTACCCTTTTACCCGATGGCATATTCGCAATAAATACACCTAGTAATACCAAAATACCGCCAATGATTTGATTTAGGAAGATATGATTCCCTAAAATAAAATGGGAGGCAAGAATGGCGACAAAGGGCTGGATATTCATGAACATTGAAGCTGTACCTGCACCAACTTTAGCTACGCCTTTATTCCACCAAAACCCGGCAATACCTTGAGCCATGATTCCAGCAAAAATTAACAAGATCCACATAAAAAGAGAATGGCTGATGACAGAGCCGCTAACAAAACTTTCGACTCCGGCAGCAGGAATCATCAGTACACTTCCTAGGACGGTTGAGTATATCGTAATAATAAACGTGTTCATAGTTTTGGATAAACCTCGGATAAACAATATACTAATCGAAAGGCAAAGCATGGCGATTAGTATGTTAAAATCTCCCCATGATATTCCCAAACCGCCATTTGCAACGCCAATAATTGAAAAAACACCAATTAAACTAATAATGGCTCCTACCGATTTTTTAATCGTAAACTTGACCTTAAAGATGATTCGTTCCAATAAAATTGTCGCTACTGGTGCCAAGGAAATAATTAATGAGGCGTTAGCTGGTGTTGTATGATGGAGACCAGTAAAATAAAAGGTTTGATTTAACAGGGTTCCAAAGATTCCAACACCAATGAGGTATTTCCACTCTGAAAGGGTGGGACGCTTCATTCCTTTATGAATCATAGCAACGATTATCAAAAAAAGTGATGTAAAGCAAATTCGAACTGTTGATAAAAAAACAGGTGAAAATCCTTGCAGTAAATAGGCACTGACCGGATAATTACACCCCCATAAAACAGAAACCAAAAAGAGACTAATAAAAGCTTTTATCATACTACTCGACATTTACCTTAGACAACCCTTCTTAAAACGATTTTGTTGGTGACTTTTATTAGTATAGCACGGTATTTCGCATATCGAAAGAAGTATCAAAGGGATTTTTTCATTCATTTTTCCTAAAGGGTAAATGGAGTAGATTCTCTTTATTTTCCAGCAGTCTATCCCTTTTTCTACTATATAAAGAAATAGGATATTGATAAACTATAATTATAAGAATTTCAGGCCAACAAAGGAGGGTGATTAACATGGATACAACTGTTATTGAGAAACAATTGATGGAAATGAGTGAATATGAAAAAAAGTATTCAGGCACAGCGGAACACCCAAGACATTACTCCCACTTAGAAGACTCAGAACTTACTTTTTCTAAGGGCATTCAAGCACCCGACATTGTCCCAGTAGATTACTTTTTTAAACCTTTTCAAAATGTTGTTTTTTTAAAACATCCTCGATTTATCAAATTTACCGAACATAGACATTCCTTTATTGAAATGAACTATGTATACTCAGGTACTTGTACACAATACATTAATGGCAAAGAGGTTATCCTCAAAGAAGGAGATCTTTGTTTACTAGATACCAATGTAATGCACGGAATTGAAAGCGCCTCCGAAAATGATATTATTATCAACATCATGATTCGAACAAGTTATTTTGATTCGGCACTGCTTCAAAGACTATCAGGAAATGATTTATTAACCGACTTTTTCGTAAATGCCATTTATCAGCAAAAGAAAGATAGCCGGTATATCATTTTTCCTAAAGGTTCCAACAATCGACTTAAAGAAATCATCATCCAAGCATTGGGAGAATTCTTTCATCCTCAGCTTTGCTCGAATGAGGCCATCAATTCTTATATGCTGTTAATTTTTACAGAGCTTTTAAGGATTTATAATAGCTATTCTAAAGACAAAGAAGAACCAACCTTTAAGAAAGCGATTATCTCGGAGATTCTGAGTTTTATGGAACAAAATTATCAATCAATGACACTAGAACGAACGGCTGAGAAGTTTCACTTTCATCCGAATCATCTAACTAGATTACTAAAAACCAATTTAGGTAAGACATTTATTGAATTATCACATCAATTAAAAATAAAAAATGCCTGCACCCTGTTAGAGAATACTGATTTTACAATCGATCAGATCGCAAATAAAGTTGGGTACACCAATATTACCTTTTTCTATAAATCATTTAAAAAAATTCATGGCGTTACTCCTGCCGAATATCGCAAAAAGAACCACGAAAGCCCTACTCCCTAGTAGACTTTCGTGGTTTTTTGTTACGAATTAATTTGTGAACAAATTGTGACCAAAATCACCAAAAAGAACGATATAACCAAAACATTGTCAGACTATTCTTTAAAATTTATACTTTCAATTAGAGTTTACATCTTGGCTTAATTCATTTTTGTAAGTGTTTACAATTTTATAAGAATCGGAGGATTGGGAAATGAAAATCAATTTTAAAGGTCTGACAACACAGGTTGTAATCGCAATAGTTCTTGGTATTATCTTTGGTGCGATATTTCCTAAAGCAGGTGCGGATTTAAAAGTCTTATCGGATATCTTTGTTAAAATGATCAAAATGGTGATTGCACCGATTATCTTCTTAACAATTGTCGTTGGGATTGCCGGTATGGGGGATATGAAAAAAGTCGGCAGGATCGGCGGAAAAGCATTATTATACTTTGAAATCGTTTCCACTATATCTTTGGCAATCGGAATCCTGTTTGCCACTATTTTTAAACCTGGTGCGGGAGTTAATGCACATAGTGCGAAAGCAGATATTACTCAATTTACTAAACAAGCCGCCGAAGGAAGTCACAGTTTCATGGATTTTATCATGGGAATCATTCCTGATAACTTTTTAGGCGCGATGGTAAACGGTCAGCTTCTTCCAATTCTTTTCTTAGCTGTACTATTTGGAATTGCCTTATCTGGCCTTGGCGAAAAAGGAAAATCAGTTATTGTTCTATTTGAAAAACTGTCTGAAACATTCTTTCGGATTGTAAATATTATTATGTACTATTCACCTATAGCAGCGTTCGGTGCTATCTCCTATACAATTGGTGAATTCGGTATCGGTTCCCTCGTATCTCTTGGAAAATTATTCGGGTTAACTGTCTTAGCTATGGTAGTGTTTATTGTTGTCGTTCTGGGCGGCATTGCGAAGTTCTATCGATTTAATATCTTTCAATTTATAAGTTATATCAAAGATGAAATTTTCTTAGTCCTAGGGACATCATCATCTGAATCGGCTCTTCCTAAAATGGTTGAAAAGCTAGAGAAATATGGTTGTTCTAAGTCAGTTGTAGGTCTTGTCGTTCCTACTGGATACTCTTTTAATCTAGATGGAACATCTATCTATCTTTCTATGGCTGCCCTATTTATTGCGCAGGCTTTCGGGGTTCACTTAAGCTTTGTTCAAGAGGTTACATTACTAGGAGTATTAATGCTTACCTCCAAAGGAGCTGCGGGTGTAACAGGCTCCGGGTTTGTTACTTTGGCGGCAACACTAGCTGCCTTCCCAAGTGTTCCTGTTGAAGGAATTGCCCTTCTTCTAGGGGTTGACCGGTTTATGTCTACAGCTCGTGCCTTAACAAACTTAATTGGCAATGGGGTCGCAACAGTTGTTGTTTCGAAAATGGAAAATGAGTTCGATGAGAATGTTAATTCCAAGCAATCTATTAGTAAAACGGCCTAACCTCGTTCAAATCTAGATAATAGACTTCAGCCACGAAAACCGTGGCTGTTTTTTTGAGGATAGGAAAAAAAGTAGGGTATAATGGTAGAAAAGATATTAAAGGAGAAAAGTATGGAGCCAATCAAAGTCTTGATTGTCGAGGATGACCCAATGGTCATGGAGATTAATGCTCAATTCGTTTCCAAGCTTCCGGGCTTTAAGTTAGCTGGAAAAGCTTTCAATGGTAAAGAAGCGCTCTCATTCATCAACGAAGAAAGGCCAAATCTCGTTTTGTTAGATTTCTTTTTACCAGACACAAATGGACTTACTTTGTTACAAACCATTAGAAATAACCATTATCCTTTAGATGTTATTCTCTTAACAGCCAATCGCGATCCACAACATATCCAGGAGATTTTCCGGGCAGGTGTTGTGGATTATATTGTCAAACCATTCCGGTTTGACCGTTTTCAAACAGCACTTGATCAATATCGTCAAAATTTTAAAAAATTCAAGGAAAATAGACCCCTTGAGCAAGCAGATTTGGACGCTTTAATGGGAGTTCAGCTCAAGGGAGGCGAGCCAGAGGACTATTTGCCAAAAGGGTTGAATGACAGAACCCTCCAGCAAATAGTACAATTTTTAAAAGGACAAGCTGAACCTCTTTCTTCTGAAGATGTTGCCGCAGGCATTGGATTAGCACGTGTCACTGTTCGCCGGTATTTAGACTATCTAGAGAAAAAAGGCGATATTATGATGGAGATTCAATATGGTTCTGTCGGCCGTCCAATGAATAAGTACAGGTTATAACCTTGAAGAAAAAAATGAAAGTGGGGATCCTGTGCGAAACAAACGACCACGGTTTCGTCTTCAAACTACGATTACCTTTTTAGTCTGCGGAGTTGTTGCACTTGCTTTATTTGTCACCGATTTGCTCATAAGTAATGAAATAGGGGAAGCGACACTAAATAATCAAACAGATAAAGCGATGAATATTGCCAGGATGGTTGCGCATTCTCCCCTTACTATTAACAATTTGGAACAAAAGCAAAATGAACGGGAGATACAGAAATATACCAGCGAAATGACTAAGATAACTGCCGTCGAATTTATTGTTGTGATGGATATGAATGGGATACGGAAAACGCATCCTAGTCCTGATAAAATTGGTCAACATTTTGTTGGAGGCGATGAAGGACCCGTACTCCGGGGTCAAGAAAAGACCTCCATCGCAAAGGGAACATTAGGGTACTCTTTAAGAGCCTTCACTCCCGTATTTTCAGACTCTGGAAAACAAATTGGCGCTGTTGCGGTAGGAATTTCTCTTAATAAGGTGAAACATGACGTTAAAAACAGCAAAAATGTCATTTATTTAGCTGTTATTTTCGGCGTATTAATTGGAGTTATTGGGGCAATTTTTTTAGCTAGAAAAATAAAGAAAAGTATGTTTGGACTGGAACCATTTGAAATTGGTAAATTACTTGAAGAAAGAAGTGCCATGCTTCAATCAACTAAGGAAGGAATTCTAGCTGTTGATCAGGATGCCCGAATCACACTCATTAATAATGAGGCACTGCGGTTATTCGAAGAAGCGGGAATGAAAGAAAACCCTGTCGGCCACTTAGTGGACCAATACCTCCCTCAACTTCAATTGCGAAATGTCTTAGAAACAGGGAAACCGAGTCTGAATATTGAAGTTGATTTATCTGGTATTACCCTATTTGCAAACCAACTACCGATTATTGTCGGTAATCAAATGGTTGGTGCCATTACTACTTTTCGTAACAAAACAGAAATTAATAAGTTAGCAGAAGAGCTCACTGGGGTCACACTTTATGCAGAGGCATTAAGGGCCCAATCCCATGAATTCATGAATAAACTTCATGTTGTGTTAGGATTAGTTCACCTGCAGCAATATGAAAAGCTTTCCGATTATATTGATCAGATTTCCGACCAACTTCAAAATGAAGTCGGTTATATTGTCAGTAAAATAAAGGACCCCGCTCTAGCAGGGTTCATACTTGGAAAAATGAGCTACGCAAGGGAAATGGGGGCAGAACTTTCTTTTTCAGGAGAAGGTACCTTGCCTGAACCCGCACTACCTGAAACTACTCATGAAATAATTACTATTATTGGAAACTTAACTGATAATGCCTTAGAGGCTCTTTCCGGCCAAGAGAATAAAAAGGTATTCATTCATTTTGATTATTATGATCATGAGCTTTTAATTGAAATAGCGGACAATGGTCCCGGGATAGAAGAGGATATAGTTAAGCAGGTATTTTCGAAAGGGTTTTCTACAAAAGGGAACGATCGAGGAATCGGTTTATTTCTTGTTAAACGCAGCGTAGATAAACTTCACGGTCAGATAGAACTTTCTACAGAGGTTGGAAAAGGAACGAGATTTACTGTTACTCTCCCCTACAATTAAAGGGAAGAGCTAAAAGTGTGTTTATTGATAGAGCAGTAGAAAAAGTCCGGGCAGCTGTTGTCAAAGCAGCGCATGAAATTGGTGTGGCACGCAAAGAGCTTCGGGCAGCAGTGCAACGTTTAAGCCATCATAATCTTTTAGTATAAATTGAGTTAAAGGCCGCCATTGATAAGAGGCGGTCCCTTTTTCTCTGGGCTGTTACATGGATTTTAACCTTTTAGCTCTAAAGCTCATTTATTCTACATAACTCATTTAATTTGTATTCAATATTAATTTGTCCAGAAGGTGCAGTGAATTCAACTCTTCTTTCCTTTTCATAATATTGATAATTTGAATATTCCATCTCGGTCAGATAATCATTTAGTTTCTGAACGGAGCCATGGTCGACATTTTTTAGTGAAATAACAGCCATTGTATTAGCTGGTACCACGACTTGTAAGAACATTTTCTGTTCTTCTTTTATCTCCCATTTCACCTTTATATCGCCATAAATGGATTCAAATTTCGTTTCAGCATATTTTAATCGATCATTATAATGAGGTTCGACCTTAAACTGGCTGTATCCTGGTTCAGTTGGAGTTAAACCGCCAATATGGCGGACCAGCCAATCCCCTACACAACCGAATGCATAGTGGTTAAAAGAGAAAGCCCCAACAGTACCATCCGGTTTAATCGCTTCCCATGATTCCCAAATGGTTGTTGCACCATTCTTGACTTCATAAAGCCATGAAGGGCAGGCTGTTTGGAAGAGCAGCTTATAGGCAATTTCCTCATAACCATTTTCACATAAGACATCCATAATATACGGAACAGATAAGAATCCTGTATCAATTTTATAATCATTTTTCTTGATTAACTCTACTAATCTTTCTACCGCTTTTTTCTTTTGCACTTCTGAAAGCAGATTAAAAGCCAGTGTTATTGTATAAACACCTTGGTAATCCGAGGTCATCACCCCTGAATCTGTGATATAAGCAATTCCAAAGGCTTCCTTTACCCTATTATGAAGAGTGTGATAATAATCAGACTGCTCTTCTTTTCCCAGGATTTTGGCAATCTCAGCTAACAAACCAGTAGAATAAGCATAGTAGGCAGTTGCAATAGAATCCTTGGTAGCAAATGCAGAAGCGATAGGTCCTTGCGGCTCTTTACCGAGCATAAAACTCGGGATCATCCAGTCACCAAAATGGAATTTTGTATCCCATAAGTAGCGAACATAGTCTTCTTCCACATTTTCTTTATTTCCTGCTGCACTTTTTTGTACAAAATCAAGCCATTTTTCCATTGCCGGAAAGCATTGTTCAAGGATACGTTTATCCCCGTATCTCTGAAAAAGTACCCAAGGAACAATAAGAATAGCATCTCCCCAGCCGGCTGAAGAAATAGTTCCAGTAAATTTTTTGTCATTCCAAATGTCCTTTGGAGCAGGGCTGAAATTGAGAATTTCTCCATCTTCTGTCTGCTCTTGCTGTAAATTCCAAAGCCACCTTGTCAGAAATGCCTGGACATCCATATTAAAAGCAGAGGTGGGAGCAAAAACCTGTAAATCACCGGTCCAGCCTGCTCGCTCTCGTTGCGGACAATCTGTCGGAATCGACAGCATATTGCCTTTTTGGCTCCATTGGATATTTTTCCAGAGTTGATTAATCTCTGGATCAGATGTTGTAAAATGTCCTGTTACCTTCATATTTGAGTACAAGACAATTGCTGAGATATTCTCTCGATGAAGCTCCGAATGATAGCCTGATAGCCGGACATAACGGAAACCATGGAATGTAAATGTTGGTTCAAAAACCTCTCCAATCTCACCGCTCGTCACATAATAATCGGTTTGCTCTTTATTTCTTCCTACTATATTATTAAAAAACTCACCGTTTGCATCCAAGACTTCACTGTGTTCAAATTTAAGTTCCTGCCCTTTTGAACCATACACGCGAAACCGGATACGACCTGCAATTACTTGGCCGAAGTCGATGATATATGCTTGGCTCTGATCCTTCCAAATATCAACAGGAGATAGAATTTCAACCGGCTTAACAAATTCACCATATTGTGCTCGTAAGTTATTTAACTTACAATCAACGACTGTAACGGGTGCCCATTCATCTTCCAAACAATTATATCCTGGCCGGTCCCATCCTGACTTTTCTAGATTTTTATCCTGTTTTTCTCCGATAAAAATATCACTGTATAAATAGTGACTGTTTGATGATAAAAACGAATCGTCTGTTGCAATTACCTGTTTGGTTTGATCAGTATAAGTTATTTCCAATTGACCCAGAAGTCCTAGCTTGTTGCCAAATTGAGCGCTTCCTCCAGGAATACTGATTCTGCCTGCATACCAGCCATCCGCAAGAATCACGCCCAAAACATTTTCACCGTCACAAAGATACGGCAAAACATCATAGGTTTGATACTGCAGATAGTTGGAATATGATGTGTAATCAGGTGTAAATTCTGCATCCGTGATTTTTTGACCATTGATTTTTGCGTGATAAAGTCCATGAGCAGTAATGTAAAGGCGAGCTTTCGCTATTTTCTTTTGGTCAATGTGGAAGGATTTACGAACCAATTTTGGCGGGTGCAATCTACCTTCTGTGGATGGTAAATCACCTTTCTTCTTACTAATAAACATATCCTCTAATGTCAATTCCGGTTCTTCCACTACATTTTCTTGCTGTGGTTCAATCCATTTTGCTACCCATTCATCCTCATGTAAAAGGCCCATTTCCCAATGTCCTTCACTGCTCCATGCTGATTCCTCATCATTAGAACTCCAAACACGGACTTGCCAGGTGTAGGTGGTTTTACTCTGCAATAAAGGACCTTCGTATGGAACGTTTACCGAAATTTGAGAATGTACCATATGGGAATCCCAAATCAGCTTTTTAAAACCTGAAGATTCTTTTTCAAACACATTTATTTGATAGGCAGACTGATTTATGCCTGTCCCTTCACTTTCTATTATCCAGCTGAAACGCGGCTGCAGGATATCTGCTCCCATCAGACTATCTTGATTTTCTATTTTTAACTTGATGACCTGGATCAAGATTTTATCCTCCTCATTTGCCCTCTATTTCTCATGTTGTTTACAATAAGTGGTGCTACCATTATTTCAAAAAGAACCACTGCTATTGCAATGAGTATCAAGGTTATATTCACGTGTAACCTCCAACATATGGATAAAATCCACGCAATTAAGGCGCGGATTTTATCATTTTTTTACTGGGCAATTTCAATATTAGCAGCTTCTTTCCTTTCCAATTCTGGAATTGGTTTAACGATAATACCTGCTAGTATTCCGAAGATAGCCAGTACTCCAAAGAATAATGGATAGCCTCCTGCCGCAACAATTGGACTTGCTGCCGAGTTGGCAAGCGATCCTCCAATATCATTGGCAATGTTGACGATTCCCATATCTTTTGCTGCATCTTCCGGATGTGGAAGGACTCTTGACATCAGTGCAATATCGACTGCTAAGAACATTCCAAAGCCAAGGGAAATGACTGAACCACATACATAGGAAAAGCCGATACTAGGAGCAAATCCATAGCCTAAAATACCGACTGCAGTAACAACTGCCGCAAGAAATACAAATGGTTTCTGGCGTCCAAATTTATCAGAGAGACCACCGCCGATGATACTGGCCACTGCTAAGATTGGGATGGTTATGTTCATACTTGTAGAGACAATACCTGCTAGATCTTGTTGAGAAACATGAAAACGCTCGAGATAATAGACACTAGTAAAAGAAGCAGCCGTATAGGCAATACCCATGAAAAATCTGGTTAATACTCCAAATGTGAAGTAAGGATATTTTCTTGGACTTGGATAAATCCGAGACATTTTTTCACCGAATGATAATGAATCATTGTTACCAAGTTCTTTTTGATACTCTACTTTTTCTTCCTTTATTAATAAACTTGTAATAATGGCAAAGATCACACAAATAAGTCCAAGTAATAAAAATTTCCTCTCAATCGCCCAGCTATTTAAGATAAACATTAAGTTAATCCCAATCATAATCGCAAGCGGGCTGACAAGACCATATATTCCTGAAGCAGTACCACGTTTGTTTTCCGGCACTTGATCAGGAATTAAAGCGGTTATGGCCGTACTCATAAAACTTAACAAGAGTTTGGCAAGTGCCCAAAATAACAAGACCATTGTAAAGGATTTAGCAGCCCCTACCCCGTAAAGTGCAGCGGCTCCCCCTATTGAACCAATTAGAATCCAAGGGCGCCTCCGTCCTAATTTCCAAGTTGTTCTGTCGCTAATCACGCCTGCCATGTATTGACTTAAAATACCAATAATACCTGTAGTTAGACCAATGATACTAAAACTCTTGGTAACGTTTGCAGGGTCAAGCATAGCTAATTTCACTGTCAGCAGGAATGCTAGTGGTGTAATGAGTGCGAGATTATAACCAAAGCTTCCTATCGAAATACCAGCAATTAAACGAGGAAAAGGTGTTTTGATTACATTAGAATTCATTGTTTAACCTTCTTTCCTTTTTTATTTTCCGAAAGATTTGAAAGCGATTCCATTCCTAGTTTAAAGGAGACACTAATGGTTAACTATAGCCATATGTGACATAATTCCTATCCATTTCAAACATTAATTAATAAAATAGTCAGAAAATCACTATAAAAAAGTACCTCCTAGTTGCTTGTCCTTTATAACGGATGGAGGAAAACTATTCTATCGGAACCATCATAAAAAAGAGCAAGCAGTTTATTCCGAACTGTTTGCCCTTAAATAAATTTTCTATATTAAAATTAATCAAGATTTGAGCAACTAAAGGTACACAGTGTTGATCTAGAAAGCTCTACGTAACTCGAATTTTACCAACTCTTCTATTTCGATTACCATCTTTAATATTCAGTGCTCTTTGGGATTTGGGGATATATGGGGATGAAATGAGACCAGTCTTAAACAGGGTATATCCAATAAAGGTAGCAAAGATCGTACTCCCGATCAAAAACCAAATGAATCTTCTGCCAACATTGCTTAACATATTTTCACCTCTTTAACCTCTCATTGATGATAAATATGATGAAATCATCTTTTTTATGTCGTCTTCAACTTCAAATTAGTTTTATTAAGAAATGTCACTAGTTTTTTCTAATTTTAACACTACTCTTACGATTTTTTCATGGTAAAAGGTCGTTCATAACTGTCAGAGAAGCAAAAATCAACTCTCTTATGTTAATTAAAAAATCCACGCATTTATGTGCGTGGACTTATCCAAACTTCTTTTACTAATCATAAACTTTTATCTAAAGTACAATGAATGAATCTCCATTTCTTTTACCCTATTAAATTGTAATTTAATTTGATGTTTTCCGGAAGAACCTTGGAAGGAAGAAGCTACAATTTTCCCTTCATCTAAGACAATACTTCCGGTTGCCTGCTTCTCGTCATCTAGATAAATATGAATTTCACCACTGCCGCTGGCTTCTATTGAAATTTCCTTGGACAATGTATCCCATTCAACATATCGAAAGACAGCCTCATCTCCATCCTTAATACCAGTTAAAACCTCATTCCCATTATTGGATGGTGCAATGTAAACACTGCCGGATAACTGACAAGCACGGTAGGCTTCGATTTTTTCATTGATTCCAAATGGCCGACCAGCCCCTTGGGATGTCATTTTTACTTCCTGAATGGTCCCGTCCTCATTGAAAAAAATCGGTTCAATACAAAGTCGGCGTTTTTGCTGCCTGTTCTGAGAACTTCGATGATAGAATACATACCACTGCCCATTTACTTCTTCGATCGAGCCATGGTTATTCCAACTCTGAGGATCACATCCATCGTTTATCCACGATGACCCCTTGATACTTGAATGGCCCAAGTGGTGATTTACTAGTTGCATAGGCTAGAGATGTTGGTTTACCTCGGACCATACTGGAATACACGAAATAGTAGGTATCTCCACGTTTTCGAACAGAACTTCCCTCATGAAAATAATGTTCTTCTTCCGTTACAAGTTTATTTACAATTGAGCCTTCCTCGAACTCTACCATATTATCTTTCAGTTTCCCACCATGTGCAAAGAACTGTCCCCAATAAAAATAAGCCTGTCCATCGTCATCAACAAAAACAGCTGGGTCGATTCCGCCACAAGGTAATTGAATCGGATCCCTAAAAGGCCCCTCTGGCTTATCTGCAAAAGCAACCCCTTCGCTTGCATCTGCCATACAAAAATACAAATAATATTTTCCATCCTTATGAATGGCATCTGGTGCAAACAACATATCTTTTGGGAACTTAGGAATTTCTAACTTTCCGTCTTTGGTATCTTTTTCGATCATTTTTTTCAAGAATGGGGTTGGTTTTGACCAATCAATACTTGATGGATATTTGGAGCATTCTCATCAAATATCCAGGGAACTAGGCTGGCATCAAAGGATTTCCCATGGCCTGCCCAATCAATCATATTATCTGAAGAAAAGACTCGATATTCCTTACTGCAATAAATATTCTCTTCTTGATCCCAAGAACCATAGACATACACCCTTCCATCTGGCATCACATGTGCTTCCGGGTCAGGAATGTGCAGGTCTGGCAGTAAAACTGGATTTCGGCAATCTTTATATACTTTCTTTTTTTCCACTCCTCAAAGATCTTCATAATGCAAACTAGACTCCAATAAATTAGTAATCTATGATAGCGCCGTCTTAAGTTTATAGAATAAGATGTGAGATGACTATATCGATATCCTACTAAATTCTATCCATTTCACACAAAAAAATAGTCGGCTGTTTTCTCACTTCAATAAAAAATCCTCAACCGATAAAAAGGTTAAGGATTTTTGTTTTTTACATAGGCAATATATTGATAGATACTTTTACTGACTATTTATTAATAACAATCGATAATTTATAGTTTGCATGCTTGTTTAAGTTTACCAAAAATTCATCTAATATTTCATTGGATGGGAATCTGCATTCGAGGATGTAACAACTATCTCCACTAATTTTATAATTGTTTATGACGTATGGTTGTTGTGTTTTTATGAACAACAAATAAGGTTCATGATGCGTACGTTTTGTATAGATATTAATTAAAGCATGTATAAAAAACCCTATTTTAGCATGATTAACTTTAATGGTATAACCTTCAATTACCCCATTATCTTCTAATTTAGCTACTCTAGATACGGCTGCTTGTCCAGTCAAATGGACTTTCTCCCCCAATTCTTTCATCGTGATTCGACTGTTCTTGGATAGTTCATCTAGGATTCGCATATCCGTGCTATCTAACATGTATTCAAATCCTTTCATTTTTCAAGTGAAACGGCCAAAAGACTTGATTTTATCTATGTAAATGTTATTCGGTCATAGAATAAACTATACGTATATCAGAGAAAAGGAGTTAAAAATATGAAGATACAACAAATTCGTAATGCAACACTAGTTGTCGAATATGCAGGCAAAAGGTTTTTAATAGATCCGATGTTAGCTGAAAAAGGTACTTACCCCCCTTTTCCAAACTCCTTAAGACAAGATCAATTTAATCCTCTAGTTGGCTTACCCTTGTCACTTGACAATATTATTACCGTAGATGCTGTAATTGTAACACATTTACATTTAGATCACTTTGATGATGTTGCCAAAGATATATTGCCAAAAGACATAAAAATGTATGTTCAAAATGAAGAAGATGCTAAAAAAGTTAGTAACGCTGGTTTTCAAAATGTAGAAGTTTTACAAGAAGATACAGTTTTTGAGGATATCCAATTAATTAAAACAATAGGCAAGCACGGAAGAGGAGAAATATTAAAACGTACTGGTTTAGTGTGTGGCGTTGTCTTGAAACATCATAATGAGAAAACCTTATATGTAGCTGGAGATACGGTATGGTATGAAGCGATCCAAGAGATGATCGATACACATAAACCAGATATCATTGTGGTAAATGGCGGAGATAATCAATTCTTTGAAGGGGGTTCTCTAGTAATGGGGAAAGATGACATCTACGAGGTGTATAAAGCTGCTCCTACCGCCAAAATTATTTCTGTGCATATGGAAGCTGTCAACCATTGGAAATTATCCAGAGAAGAGCTAAAAAACTTTATTGAGGAAAAAGGAATCTCTTCTCACGTTCTAGTGCCAGATGATGGCGAATCATATACATTTTAAGAAAAAAACAGAAATTATAGTTTTAATTTTATATGAGAGGAAAGACAATCAAATCAGTTGAAACCTTCTAATGAAAAAGGCAGCTTTCGGTAAGAAATTGAAAGCTGGCCTTTTCAAATTTCTTCGTCTCGTGTTCAATAAGGGTAAACCCTATTTGAACAATTGAGATTAGGAGAATTAACGTATCAAGAAGTATGCTTTTTGGTAAATAAGGGGGGTAATTATCCACATAATGAACTATAATCCTAAAATATAATTTCTATATTTAAAAATTGACCCTACTTGTAATCGTTTCCCCTTATGAAAGTTCCCTTTGAAAAAATTCCTCAATTGTGTCAAAAATCAACAAATCTTTTCCTTTATTAATCTCCTCCAACCCGTTCTTTGAGGCATAATACCTTGCTATCCTCAGGCCACTTACATCTAAATTAGTGCGATTAAGAAATCCATGGCCAAGTCCATTTATCAGGTAAAGTGTTACTTCATTCCCTTTAGCGACCAGTGCTTTATAGAGTAACTTACTTTGATGTGCAGGAACTGCGATGTCACTTAACCCATGCATAATTAAAACCGGTGGAAGCCCTTCTTTTACATACGTCAACGGATTCGCTTCCTTCACACGTTCCGGACATGTTAAAATAGGTGCTCCTAAAAACAACGATTCAAATGAATCAGGGTCAGATGTTTTTTTATCTTTTGGAATTTGGACTGACTCAGGATCTTCTTCACTTATTCCGTACAGTTCTCGTTGTTCATCGATTTGAAGGAAATTCATTGGCCCATAACCAATCGCAACTGCTTGCACCTCACTTGTCATTTCAGAATAAAGAGGATTTTCTCCGATGAATTGGTTAGGTTCAGTTGTTGCAGCAAGTGCCGCAAGATGCCCTCCTGCCGATGAGCCCCAAAGGCCTATTTTATTACCGTTTAAACCATACTCCCCTGCGATGCTCTTAACCCATCTAACGGCTGTTTTTACATCATGAATTTGCGCTGGAAAGATTTCTTCATCACTTAACCTGTAATCAATGCTTACCATTGTATAGCCCTTGCTGGCAAAATACCAGGTGAAATCCGGACCTAATTTGCGATCCCCAAACCGCCATCCCCCTCCATGCAGCCAAATAATCACTGGCAGAGGCTCTTTTTTCAACCTGGGTAAATATATATCAGCTAATAACTGTCTTCCATTTATCTCCGCGTAAACGAGATCTGTTATGATTTCCACAGAATGATCTACTACCTTTTCCAATGAAAATCCTCCTTTAAAGATGGTATTTTTTAATTAATGATAATCTTCTTGTCACTATTAATCTTTTACAGGACGACCGCCAAGCACTTTCAGATCAAGAATATCTAAATTTTGGAGTACTCGATCAAAACGGAGTGGAGCCGGCTCACTCGGGAAAATATAATCATCATAAACATCACCAAGAGTACGGAAAAATGGCTCAAATAGACCAGTCGCAAGGATACCAATCATTTTAGTGTAATGAGAATCCATTCGGTAAGAATGAACCGTGTTAGCAGGCACATGTAGAAAATCTCCAGGACTCAAAGTGATTTCTTCTCCATTTGCCCACAATGTAACTTGACCCTCGATACAGAAGAAAATTTCCGTATGCTCTTCATGATAATGCTCAGGGATAGCTTCACCTTTAGGACCTTCTGAAACAACAAATATAAATTCACCATTAGAATTTGCTTGAGTGGTCATCAAGGTATGAAGTTGATCTCCCGTAACTAAGCGTATGCCCTCTCCCGTATTAAGGACATATGGCGCAGCCTCTTCGGGTACTTCCCCATTTTCTACTAGTTGTGATGTACCAAGTACGTAACCATCAAAGAAAAACTCTGCATCTGCAGTGCGTGAGGCTTTCTCAAATTTTTCAATGGATGGTTCATTCACGGCTTTTGGAGGGTGCACAAATCTGTCATAGGGCTCGCCAATAACGGAATAAAGTTGTGACACATTTCCTTTCGAAGTAAAAGATAAAACCTGAGTTCGATGGCTGAGCATTTTATAGCTGTGTTCCGTACCAGCAGGAACATAAGCATAGTTTCCTTCCGTAAGTAAATATTTCTTATTAGCAATCACAAGCTCAAGCCACCCATGAAGTATATAGATTCCTTCATGACAATGTAAATGTTTATGAGTTGGGAAAGAGTCTCCCTTTCCTCCTGAAAGAATGACCATTTCTACTAAGTTTTCCGTACTCTTTCCATTCGCAATAATAGTAGCTAATTGCCTGCCAAATATATACCGTTCCCCTTCCCCATTTCTTAACAAATAAGGAATCTTGTGATTTGGCAGGTTGTTCGTAAATAAATTACTCATTGTAATCCTCCTCTATAATTAACCTTTATAATCTAGTTAATTGCTAAGCTACCTTGTCGGTAGCGCTAACTTCAAGTCATAGTATATGGTAGAATGACATAGGAGAGAAATATAACTAATCGTTCACAGTTATACCTTTTTTTCATATAGGTAATTAGTCCACTGAACATATTCAACAAGAAAGGAGCAATTGCCTATGGATCTTAAACAATTACGTTACTTTGTTTCTGTCGCGGAACGATTGAGTTTTACTGAGGCGGCAATGAAACATTTTGTAGCTCAATCAGCTATTAGCAAGCAAATTTCTAATCTTGAAGACCTAATAGGAGTTCAATTGTTTATTAGAAATAGAAGGACTGTCCAATTAACAAAGGCGGGAACCCAACTCTTAAAAGATGCTAAAGGGGTTATCACCCATTATGAAAAAGCAATCAGCAATGCCAGACTTGCGGAAAACAGGCTGTCTGGAAATATAAAAATTGGGTATTTAGGACTTGAGAAGACTTTTTTACCAAGACTCATTAATCAATTTACCAAGACATACCCTGATGTTAATATTGAGCTAATCCAGTACACCAGGGATACACTAAATGCCTCTTTAAAACTTGGAGAAATTGACATTGGATTCACGTTCTCTTTATCAATTGATAAATACACTGAAATAGTATCTAGGAAAATATCAAATATACCTTTTGCTGTTGTCATGAATAGTGAACATCCACTAGCTAACCATAAAAAAATCAGTATAAATTCGATTGCCTCTGAACCTATTATTGTTATTAATCAAGAAATATCTCCTGATGGATTCAAACATATTTTTGAATTATTCACAAAAAATGGTTTTTCCCCAAACATAGTTCAGGAATGTTCTCAATTTGAAACGGTATTACTCATGGTTGAGGCCGGTATCGGTATATCGATTCTCCCCGTTGCAATGCAAAATCCCCCATCAACTCTTCGTTTTAATGAATTAGAAGAATATGTCGAGGATATTGACTTCATCATTGCATGGAATAAAAATAATCAAAATCCTTTAGTTCCTTTATTTACAAAGGAATTTGAAGCGTTAATGAACACATATGAATTTTAACGGCCTCGTTTTTTGTTTTTCCTACTTTTCAAACAACACGGTAAAAAAGAGAACTAGTTTTTTTCTAGTTCTCTTCCCTTTTCCTTTTTTTGTTTTTCTAATTCAATAGAGTTCATTATTCTAAAGCCATTTTAACCAAGAAGCTCGTAAACTTCTGTATCTAATTTTTTCGCAAGTTCGGGATTATATGTTTTTTCATATTCCGGTTCAACCGTCACCTTGCCGCCGTAGAACATAACATTCTCCACTTCTTCAATTTCTATTGTTACCACACATAGCTTCATAGTCCTTTTAATTACGTCAGAAACTGAAGCCTTCCCCCTTACTGAATAGCAGCTTCCATCTCCTATCATTCCAACAATCACATTAGGATTGCTTTGAATATTGTTAATACTTGATGCTTTATGACCAAGAGCTACTTTTATTTGTGTACCTTCTGGGTTTGCATTTACCCATGAAACAACACTTAATTGCGGAAGTTTTGTTTCTGCATCAACCGTAATCAACGAAACCATCTTTTCTCCCTGCAAAGAGGAAGCGAGCTCAGGGCTCAGACGATCTATAGTTTTAGTCATTATGATTCTCTCCTACTTTATTAGTATTCCACTTTTACCGGAAGACCTAGTTCAAGCTTACCGAACAGTTCTCCTACCCAATCAAAATTGAAGGCCGTATGCTGTGCTCCGGCATGGATATCCCGCCAAAACTGTTGAAGCGGGTGACTTTCTGCAGATGCTGCTGCACCGCTGCTTGTATAGATGGTTTCCATAGCTTCTGTACACATTTCAGTACAATAAGCATAATTACAGCGCAAGCGTACCCGTTCCGGATATTCAAGTACCCGTCCGGACTCTACCAGTTCTAAGGATTTATGGAGAAGAGCGTCCGCTGCTTCAATTTTTGCAGCTACGTTTGCCAGACGAATTTGCTGATGGGTTAAGTTTGCGACTGCTCCTCCACCCCTAGCTTTATTTTTCCCAATAACCTGGTCACGCCAAATATTATAAGCTCCTTTGGTTGCTCCGAGAATAACAGATAAAAGCGTAACTGGCATAACAGCTGACAATTGAATACGATAAAGTGGTGCTGTATTCAGGGCCATCCCAGGGGAGATCCCATGAAGATTCCAAGGTTCTAACTCCATTGTGCGGTACTCGGGAACAAAAACGTCCGTTAACTGCAATAAATTACTGCCTGTTCCTCTCATACCAATAACTCGCCAAACATCAATCACTTTTAGGTCGCTTTTAGGAACGAGGAAATACAAAACTTTTGTTTCGTCTCCCTCCTCCGAAACCGGTGCCGGCGCACTAATCATGACCCACTCACAGTGATTGATTCCTGAGGAGAATCCCCATTTACCACTTAGTTTGTATCCACCATTAACACGGCTAATTTTTGAATCTGGACTTGGATTAATCGACGTAGCAAGGCATGCATCAGGGTTATTTTTCCATACATCCGCTTGTGCCTGATCTGGAAAAAATGCCAGCATCCAGCTGTGTAACAGCAGAAGTGAATAGCACCAGCCTGTCGAAGCATCTCCTTTAGATACTTCTATTGCTGTATCAGCTAATGTTTTCCAACTCAGTTCATGCCCACTCCAACGGCTCGGAACCAAGGATCGAACCAAGCCTGATGAAATGAATTCTTGGATTGTTTCGGGGGGTTGGTGTCTTAGTTCTTCGCCAAGGTTTGGCCGCATTCGTAGGGAAGCAGATAATTCTTTCGCACGCTCGATCGCTTCCTCATATGAGAACCTATTTAATACTTCATTCATTTTCTCATCCTCCTTAGGTTTATTTATCAATGTTAGGTGTCCCATATGTGTGGAAAGTGGATGGAAGCGGTGTTCCCCACGCTAAACCTTTTTTCCGTTCTTCCGGGGTCCAAGTTACCGTTTCCCAATCCGGTGTATAGATGAGAAAACCGCCCGAGCATATCTCAATTCGATTACCGCCAGGCTCATACACGTATACAAACATCGTTTGGCCTGCAACATGTTTATTAGGAGGTGCTTCAATGAAAATTCCATTATCTAAAAATACATCTGCTGCCCGGAGTACCATTTCGGCACTTTCCACTTTGAATGCGGCGTGATGGAAACGTCCTTGTGCACCTGATTTATCCTGGGAAATAGCAAGATCATATGATTTATTGGTAACATGAAGCCAAGCAGTGGTTTGTTTGCCTTCGTCCGTTATCGCCAGCTCACTTAATCTGAAACCAAGGTGATTTCGATAAAAATTGCTATCGGCATCGACATTGGAGCTGAACAAGTTAATATGATCCAGCTGTGTCACGCTTGCACCTCTAGCCGAAAACTTTTGAGGCTGATTTTTCAAACCCGGCTTTAAGTGGTCCGGTGTTGCATATTTATCCGCCCCATAAAATACTTCTAATACATGCCCATCCGCATCGTGAAATTGGTAGGATCGTCCATGACCATAATCTCCATCAGTCCATCCAATTCCGTATCCGCTTTTCTCCAAATCAATTACACGCCGTTCAAGTGCTTGTTTGGAAAAGGTCCTTAACGCCACATGTCCTAATCCAGCCTGACTTGCTTCCGTCAGCTTCAAGCTGTAAAGCTGCTGATCCCCCCAGCCGCGGAGAAAAACCGATTGTCCTTCACGATGGACGATTTCCATTCCAAGTAGGTCACGGAAAAATTCTAAACTCTCAGCTGGTTTTGGTGTTAACAATTCAATATGGGATAAATAAGCAATATCTCGAATGGGTTCATGATTTGTTGTCATGATTCAGTCACCTCCATAATGGTCGTCTCAATAGCACCAATCCCAGCAATTTCAACTTTTACTCTGTCACCATGCTGTAAAAACTTGTTCTGTGCTTCCCCTACACCACCAGGTGTACCAGTGAGGACAATATCCCCTGGCTCCAAAGTAACGATGCCTGATAAAAATTCAACTAGGTGATTGACATTGAAGAGCAGCTGTTCCGTATTGGATTTTTGCCTTACTTCATCGTTAACTGTTAAAGAAATGTCCAGGCAGTGCGGATCTGGTATTTCATCCTTTGTAACTAAAACTGGACCGAGGGGAAGACCCTTATCTAACGTCTTACCTTGCAGCCATTGAATGGTTCTTTTTTGCATGTCACGGGCTGTAATATCGTTTGCAACTGTGTAGCCGTACACATAGTCCAAGGCATCCTCATACGGAATGTCCTTTCCTTCTTTCCCAATAACAAATGCTAATTCTGCCTCGTAGTCTAGCTTTTTAGTCAAATTGGAATTTAGCAGAAAGGTGTCATTGGGACCGGAAATCGCTGTAGCAAACTTGGCAAAAATAACAGGGTGAACTGGGAAATCGCGCTTCATTTCAAGAATATGATTCTTGTAATTTAGTCCAACGCAAATGATTTTATTCGGCTTCAATACCGGTGCTCCAATTCGAACATTTTCCTTTTTATAGATGGCGGAAGACTGTGCAGGATTTTCAAGTGCATAGGAAACTGCCTCTTTCGCGGTCTTTAGAGCCCTGACGCCATTTGCAATAAACTCTGTTGGATTGGCTGGCAATAAAGCGGTTGCAATTTCTTTTGCTCTTTGCTGTCCACTTTGATTTAAAAGCTCGATATATGCTTCCTGTGGGTCTACAATCGTATTTTCGTCAACTAAAATGCCAAGTCGTAAAGGTTTATTGTTTGTGGAATAGGTTAGTAATTTCAAGGGATCTCCTCCTCGTATTTTTACAACACAACGATGTGTTTTTCACTTAAAATTAATGATAAGCCACAATGAAATTTTTTTGAAATACACATATTGCATTTGAGAAATCATGATTTTAGATAATATGTCACTTTGTCTTTTCCTCTGCCGTACCAGTACCCGTTAATTTTTAAGTCGATTTTATAAGAATTTGGTTAATTCATAGGAATTCTACAAATTAAAAGCTGAATTCTACAAAATAGAGAAGGAATTCTACAATTATTAAATTTATTCTACAAATGATGGCTTCGATTCTGCATTAATTGGTAATCAATTACCATTTTAAAAATTAATGGCCCAATTTTTACAAAAAAGGAGGATAATTCTACAAAGTCGAATGAATTAGCAACAAAAATTGTAAATTTTGACCAATTAAACAGAATCAAAGTAAAAAGTCCGGGGGCAAATCCCAATTTCTAAATTGATAATTTCATGGTAGAACAAAAAAAAATACCCCGCCTAAACGGAGTATCTATTTGCTTAATTCAATTTTCATGGAGATGCTTTCGAAAAAATGATTCTACTAACTCAAATATTCTTTTTTTACTGGACTCTATCTGTTCAGGTTCCCCAGCTTCAGCCTTACGAAAGGTAACTTCTAGAGGCTGTTCATCCAAATCATTTCTATTAAAAAATGCATGCCCCATTCCTTCAATCAAACAAAGAATGGCCTCATTCCCATGTTCAATCAGTGATTGATAAAGCAGCTCACTTTGATGAACTGGTACGGCTGTATCACTTAACCCGTGTAAAATAAGAAACGGCGGGACATTTTCATCAATATAGGTGATTGGATTCGCCTCACGAACAAGATGTGGAACCGTTTGAATGGGTGCTCCCAGCAATTTTGACTCTGGCGAATTCGGGTCAGTATGGCGCTGAACGGAATTAAGACGAATGGATTCCGAATCATCAGAAGAAGTGGCCGTTGAAATATCGTATTCCTCCATCTGTAAGAAATCTGTAGGACCATATCCGTCAACTACTGCTTGTACGTCACTCAAGGATTCCCAATTCCCTAACTCCAAATCTTCTAGTCTGCCTGAACCTGTGGTACCCGCCAGTGCCGCTAAATGTCCTCCAGCTGATGACCCCCAGAGACCAATATGATTGCTATCAAGCCCATACTCCTTAGCGACCGAACGGAGCCAACGGATTGCCGCCTTTACATCATAAATTTGCGCAGGAAAAATCGCTTCACTGCTTAATCGATACTCAATACTAGCCATGGCATATCCACTTTCAGCAAATCTAACTTTAAAATCCGGTCCTAGCTTTCTATCCCCAATTCGCCAACCTCCGCCGTGGAGCCAGACAATCACTGGCACTGGCCCCTCTGCTCCGATAGGCAAATAAAGATCGAGAAGTAACGATTTCCCATTTGGTGAGGCAAATTCAAGATCAGTTAAAACCCTTACTTCATAACGTTGACTCATTTTCAATGAACCTCTTCAACTTTAGCTGGTGGTGGACCTGGAGGCTTGCCTAATAATTTTAAATCGAGCTCATGAATACGTTGAATCACTCGGTCAAACCGATATGGTGCCGGCTCACTAGGGAAGATTGGGTGTTCATATGGATCTCCAAGGATACGGAAAAAGTCTTCAAAGTCCCCTGGGGTCAATAATCCAAAAAACTTTGTATAGTGGGCATCACAGCGGAAGCGATGAGGTGTATTTGCCGGTACATAGGCAAAATCCCCTGGTAATAAGTGCAATTCCTCGCCATCCACCCATAGTTTCATTTCCCCTTTTAAACACATAAATGTTTCATTGGTCAATTCATGAGCATGCTCACCAATGGCTTGTCCTTTTGGTCCTTCGGAAACGAGTGCAAGAAATTGGCTGTTTGTTGCTTCTTTTGTTGTTAGGAGTGTATGAACAGTATCACCGCTAAGAAGATGGACTCCTTCCCCTGATTCCAGTACATACGGTTGAACTTCCTGCGGAATGGTAGAGCCTTTAGCCAATTCTGGTGAGCCAGCAATTGGATGACTAGAGACCAATTTTATATCAATATCAGCAGGTAGTTGGGTAAAAATATCTTGGTTTAAGAGGTTCATAGAAACTGGAGGGCGTTCAAATTTAGTAAATGGCTCTCCTATTAGCGAATACAACTTTGCGACATGACCGTTAATGGTGAAAGAATAGAAGCGTGTTCGATGGCTCTGCATTCGGTAAGCATGTACAGTTCCAGCGGGAATACTTATATAGTCACCTGCAGTTAATAAATACAATTGCCCATTCAGTTCGACTTCAAGTCTTCCGTCGAGCACAACAATTCCCTCGTGAGCTTGTTCATGAACATGAGCCGGGAAACTATCGCCTTTGCCTCCCCATAATTGAACGATCTCCATCATATCACCAGTGCTTTCAGTAGTAGCCACAATGGAGGCAACCTGGGTATCGAAAATATATCGCTCTCCCTCTCCATTTTTAATAAAATATGGTTTCTTCTCGTTAGGTAACTTGCCAACGACTTTTAGAACCATCTAACCACTCCTTATCAAATTCATTTAAATGATTAAGCGCTTTCAAAATAACCATAATACGAATGAAGAAAAATTGGAAATATACCTATTCGATTTCTGTAATCCCATTTTCATATTATTTGTTAGGATTGCTGCTTTAAGAGTTGAATATTTTTAGTAGAATACTAGTTTTTAACATCGTGTCAATATAAGAATACTCGCATAATTTCGACTACTTATTACCTATTATGATAAAATAACGGTAAATAAATAACAAGTGAGGATCCTATGGATATTCGACAATTGCGCTATTTTATTACCGTAGCTGAGCATTTAAATTTTACAAAGGCAGCCAATCAACTCTATGTCGCTCAATCAGCGATCAGCCATCAAATTGCCGATTTGGAAGAACAGATTGGGGTAAAACTATTTATTCGAAATAAACGTTCCGTTCAGCTTACACCAGCTGGGTCTGTCTTTTTAAAAGAAGCTATGGAGATTGTAGAAAAAACATCGGGGGCCATTGAAAAAGCTAAACAAACGGATGCAGGTTTGATTGGCAGTCTTTCGATTGGTTTTTTGAGTGTTCATGTTCGTAGTTTTCTACCAGAGGTTATCAAACGGTTCCGTGAACTCTATCCGAAAGTAGAACTTCACCTGAACCACTTCCCAAGTAAAATGCTAAAAGAAGCGTTGGAAGAAGGAGAATTGGACATCGCTTTTACACAACCGTCTGGGTTACATAGAATAGAAGAGATTGAGATTCAAACGGTAGCAAACGAGAAATATTGTATTGTTATGCATAAGAACCACCCTTTTGCTAATCGTAAAACAATCAGGCTTGCTGAACTTGCAACAGAGCCATTCATTATCCATAACCGCCATGATTCACCTATAGGTTCTTATGATTTTATCGTCCATTTATGTGAACAAAATGGGCTGACTCCAAGAATTGTGAGTCAACCACGCTTTGTTGATACTGTACCGATTCTCGTTGAATCTGAAATGGGCATCTCTATACTGCCAAAAAGCTTTGAAGCCGTGTCCAGCCCTACGCTTCGATTTATCGAAATTGACGGCCTGGAGGGGCATGATTTTGAACTCGTAATGGCGTGGAAGAAAAACAATTTGAATCCGTCTATATCACTGTTTCTAGATGTTCTGGGCATAAAATAAGAAAAGCGCAAGCGCCTTGGTCAGCCCCGACAAGCATAAGACGAGCCGGCCGAAAGGTTGCTTTTTCACCTTTTGGACGGATTGACTTATGACCTCGAGGGGCTAGGCGCTGGAGCTAGACAATTCTCAAATTCAAAAACTTTTATACTTTCATATCTCATAAAGAAAGCCTGTCAATTGAGACAGGCTTGTCTTTATTCCTTTATTATCTAGTAAACGCTGCAGGTACCCCGCCGTCTACTGTCAACATACAACCAGTTGTTCGATCTGATTTTGTTGAAGCAAAGAATGCAATTGATTCTGCAATATCGCTAGGATAAATGTTTACTAGTAAAGTAGTACGTTTACGATAGTGCTCTTCTAATTGATCAGGGTCAATGCCATAGGCTGCGGCACGCTCTTCACGCCATCTTGATCCCCAAATAGCTGAACCTTGAAGAACTGCATCTGGAAGAACAGAGTTAACGCGAATGCCAAACTCGCCGCCTTCTGCTGCAATACATCTTGCCAAGTGAGTTTCTAGAGCTTTAACAGAGCTATATGCAGCTGCATTTTTACCAGCATACACAGAGTTTTTTGAACCGATAAATACCATGTTACCGCCAATGCCTTGATCTTTCATTTGCTTGAACGCTTCGCGGGCAACTAAGAAGTAGCCTGTACCTAATACGTTCATGTTCAGGTTCCACTCTTTAAGAGTTGTTTCATCGAATGGGCTAGATGTTGCCAGACCTGCATTATTAACAATAATGTCAACTCCGCCAAATGTTAAAGCTGTTTGATCGAATGCAGCTTTAACCTGCTCTTCACTGGTAACATCCATCTTAACAGCAAGCGCACGATCAGCTCCAAATTGTTCGTTAATTTCAGCGGCTACTTTTTCCGCACCTTCAAGGTTTAGGTCAGCTAGAACAACTGCAGCCCCTTCAGAGACAAGACGGCGTGCTGTTGCACTTCCAATTCCGCCTGCTCCTCCAGTAACAAATGCAACTTTTCTAGAGAATTCTGCTTCAGCTGGAGCTAGAGATAATTTATATAATTCTAATGGCCAATATTCTACATTGTAGGATTCGTTTGCACTTAGAGAAACAAATTCGCCTAGTGTAGTAGCGCCTTTCATAACAGCGATTGCACGGTGATATAATGCTCCGCTGATTCTTGAGTTCTTAACGTCCTTACCAGTATTAACCATACCAACACCTGGAATTAGAATAACACGTGGTGCGGGCTCAAACATTTTGTCGCCTTCATTTTTATTTTGCTCAAAATATTCTGTGTAAGACTGCTTAAAACTTGCTACTCCTTCTTTCACACTAGCAATCAATGCTTCAACATCTTTTGTTTGAGGATCCCAATTCACATAAAGTGGAATCATTTTTGTATGAACAAGATGGTCCGGACATGCAGCACCTATTTGTGAAAGTTCTGGTGCATTGTAGCTGTTCACAAATTGCAGTACATCATCACCACGGTCGTAAGTCAAAAGCATTTTTTTCTCATCACTTACCGCGCCGCGGATGACTGGCAATACTTTTGCTAGAATGCTAGTTGCATCTTCTTCAGAAAGAGATTGATATTTTTGACCGCCAAATACAGATGCTTCATCCATTCTTTCATTGATATATTGTTCTGCTTCGTTAATAATCTGAATCGTTTTTGCGTAGGCTTCTTCAGAAGTTTCTCCCCATGTTACAAGACCGTGTTTTTCCATTAATACTAGTTCTGCATTTGGGTTATTTAATACTCCCTGTGCGATCATTTTTGAAAGAGTAAATCCTGGGCGAATATATGGGACCCATACAAAGCGATTTCCAAAAATCTCTTCTGCTAATTGCTTACCATTGTCTGCGCAGCAAAGGCTAATGATCGCGTCAGGATGTGTGTGGTCCACGTGTTTGAAAGGTAAGAATGCATGCAATAATGTTTCGATCGATGCTCTTGGGTGCTTGCTGTCGATCATACAATGTGATAGATATGCTACCATGTCTTCGTCTGTCATTTCGTCACGTTCGAATAATGGACGAATGTCTTCTAAATTAAGACCAGTAAAATTGTTTGCTTTCATAGTTGCTAAATCCGAACCGCTTCCTTTTACCCACATAACTTCAACATCACGGCCGCGGAAATCCTTTTCAATTGTCTTCATGGAAGTGTTACCGCCGCCATAGTTACATACCGCACGATCAGACCCAATTAAATTGGAACGATATACTAATTCTTCTACCCCTTTTGTTACCTGTGAAGCTGTTTCTTGATTCCAAAGATTCTGTACCATCCGAAATCCTCCGTTTGTTTTGTTTTTATGTTTGTTATCTTCTGTTTTTATTATAATATATGTTTGTTTATTTTTGAATAAAAAGTTCAAAAATCTTTCATTTTTTTTGTTTTATTGGATTTATCCCAAATATATGGGCTGCCCTTCAATCGCAGATTGATTTGCTGCAACTGTTACGCGATGCGTTTTTATAGCATCCTGATATGTTGATAATATATTAGATGGATCTCCGGTTTGGACGGCCTGAAGAAAAATCCTATTCTCTTCAAGGTAAGGATTTGTTTCTTCCTTGTATTCTTCAACTTTATTACCTTTTACTACACGTAATAAATCATTACTAAGTTCAATAACCCCGTTATCTGTATAGATATCAAGTCCAACCTTGCTCGAGTTATGGAGGATGCAGGTATTGGATATGGTTGCAATGATTCCATTTTCTAGCTTCATCGTGACACTGCCAACATCGGACACCGTGGTTCCTTCTACCTTTCCCTGCATGATTTGATTATTAAAAGCTGCATATACTTCTATTATTTCACCACATAAATAACGTAATAAGTCAACAATATGTGTCGTCTGTTCTACAAACTGCCCACCTGATTTATGAACATCTCTCCACCAAGGAACCATCGGCATGTTTCCCATCCAATAGCCGAGTGCCATCCCAACTTGACTTTCATTCAACAACGATACAGCTCTGTTTGTTAAAGCCTTATAACGCCAGTGATAACCAACTGATGTTATAAGTCCTTTTTCTGCTATTTTTTTAGCAATTTCATCTGGTACTTCATTCATTGCAAGCGGCTTTTCCACAAAAAATGGGATATTCCTTTCAATTAAGGCATATTCAATAGGTCCATGCGAATGCGGTGGTACACAAATATAGACTGCATCTAATTTTTGCTTGTCTAACATCTCCTCCACATTTGTATATCCGGTGGCATTTGACCAATTCCTCGCCTCTTTCTCAGCCTTTTCTAGACTTGTTCCACAAAATGCTGTAACATCCACTCCATTCATTTCCCCTAAAATATTTGCATGAGTTTTGGTAAACCACCCCGTACCAACAAAACCAACCTTCATAGAAATCTCTCCTTTTTTTAAACTTCTACCAACAAATTAAACGCTTTCATATTTCCTGAGACAAAAAAGAAAAGTTGCTCCTATAAACAAAGCTGTCCAGAAAAAATCAATTGACATGATCTCTTCGAACAGCCTTAAATTCTTATTTCCTATTATAGATCATTAATAACGATATAAGTTGCTTTTACTGGTCCGTGTACACCCACAACAAGGTTTAACTCAATGTCAGCTGAATTACTTGGTCCAGTTATAAAATTAATGCAGGATGCAACATGCCCTGTTTTTTGATGGATCTCTCTCATCTTTTGAGCTGCTTGTGTCATTCTAGGAACAATTGAACTTTTAGGAATTAGGGCAATATAAGTACTTGGTAAAAAGCTTACGGTCCGGCCTTTATTCTCATCACTGAATAAAACAACTGTTCCCGATTCAGCAAGTGTGATTTCACTGATGGTTATCCCGACATTAGCCTGCTCTGCTTTAGCGATGTTTTCTTCGCCTTTTGTATGATCCCATTCATAGACATCGATATTATGATTTGGCCATTCTTGCTTAATTAAAGAATCGAGGCCCCACTGGGAAAAACGCTCATCCTTCCAAGTAACAATGGGACCACCGCCATAATTTGTGACGACTTCATTAAGTGTCGATGATAACTCCCTGCTATCTGTTGAATAAATAGTCGTATGGATTTTCTTACAATGTTCTTTTAATACTTCTAACAATTCATCTTGTGTAGCATCTTTTAAAACCTCATCCTGAGGGCGGAATTTCCAGTTTGGTCTCTCCACAGGTTTAGAGATTCGCGGCCGTCCAAGTCTTGTGGCAATTTGATTAAGAAAGGCTTCACGATTTTGTATTGCTCCTGCCATATTATTGGCCCCCTTTTTCACGGTTTTTAAACCAATCTCTGAATCTTTCTTTATTTGGTGCCGGGAAATCGCGAATATCGGTCCAAGCTTTTAAAGGTCCTGGTCCTTTGGAAATTTTATCCCCTACCGTAAAAGGATTCATTGCCGCTGGAGCAATTTTTGAACCAATTTTATAGAGTGTCGGTGAAGCTGCTCCTAGTCCAAACGCCTTCATTGCTAACTTTTCTGAGATCGGTGCTTTGCCTTCTTTTTCGACGATTACTTCTCGATGCTTATGAAGAAGGTTGTGCAACGGAATCTTTACTGGACAAACTTCGGTACAGGCCCCGCAAAGTGTCGATGCATAAGGAAGTTCTTTGTAATCATCATAGCCGCCGAGTAATGGTGACAAGACCGCTCCAATTGGCCCTGCATAAATGGATCCATAGGAATGGCCTCCGACATGACGATAAACGGGACAAACATTGACACATGCTGCACAGCGGATACATTGGAGAACGGATTGAAATTCTCCGCCAAGGATATTAGACCTGCCATTATCCACAATAACTAGGTGGAATTCTTCCGGACCATCCACATCCAATTCCTCTCTTGGTCCTGTTAGAACAGTGATATAACTTGTTAACTTTTGTCCAACTGCACTTCTAGTTAATAAAGAAACGAGAACTTCCATCTCCTCAAAGGTTGGAACAATCCGCTCCATTCCCATTACAGTAATTTGTGTCTTAGGTAAGGCGGTAACTAAATCCGCGTTCCCTTCATTTGTGACAAGACTGAATGAACCTGTCTCGGCGACAGCAAAGTTACAGCCAGTGATTCCGATATCTGCAGTTAAATATTCCTGACGCAGCGTTTCCCTTGCATGCCAAGCCAATTCCTCCGGTTTGGATGTCTTTGTGTAACCAAGCTTTTCCGTAAAAACATCCCTGATTTGCTCTTTGTTTTTATGAAGAGCAGGTACGACAATATGGGACGGAGGATCGTGGTCATCCACTTGGAGTATGTATTCTCCAAGGTCGGTTTCAATCACCTGGCAGCCTTCCTGCTCCAACATACCATTTAAGCTGATTTCCTCGGTTACCATTGATTTTGATTTAACAATTTTTTTAGCATTTTTTTGCTGAACAATGCCTCGAATATATTCATTGGCTTCTTCTTTTGTTTGGGCAAAAAATACATGCCCGCCCCGTTTTGCCACATTTTCACTTAATTGTTCTAAATAATAATCCAGGTGTTCTAAAACATGCTGTCGGATTTCTTCTCCATGTGAGCGCCAGTCTTCCCAATTTCCTAGTTCTTCAGCGGCAACACGTCTTTTTACACCCATTCCGTCTTGCGCATTGGCCACTGCCCCGCGCATAAAGGAATCGTGAATCCCATTATCAACGCGCTCCTTAAATTGCTGGTCGCTGATTTTCATTGCCATCTATTCTTCCCCCATTCCAAGCAATCTCGTATTTGGTCATCAAAAAATCTATTAGCGGCTAATTAATACTTCCGCAATATGCAGAACCTTAATTTGTTTTCCTTTGCGATCAATCCGTCCGCCGATATTCATCAAACAGCCTGCATCCGCACCAATTAAATAATCCGCCTCTGTATCTTCAACATGGCAAACCTTTTCATCGACCATTTGCTCAGAGATTTGAGTCATTTTAACAGAGAAGGTTCCTCCGAATCCGCAGCATTGTTCTTTTCCTGGTAATTCGGTAAAATCTAATCCTTTGACATTATTTAATAGAATCATTGGTGCTCTTTTAACACCTAGTAATCTTGTCATATGGCATGAGGTATGATAGGTAGCTTTCCCCTCAAATTTTGCGCCCACATCTTCTACTTTTAATACATCAACAATGAATTGCGTGAGTTCGTATGTTTTCTCTGCCAGTTTTTTGGCCTTTGGTTCCCAAATCGGATCACCTTTAAAAATATGAGGATATTCGTGGAACATAAAGGCACATGAGCCTGATGGGGACACCACATATTCAGCATCCTGAAAGGTGTCAATCATCCGCTTCATTGCTTCTTTGGATTCTTTTGTATAACCACTATTATAAGCTGGCTGACCGCAGCATACTTGGGATTCCGGAAATTCAATCTCACAGCCTAGTCTCTCAAGTAGTTCAACTGTAGCTTTACCTACATTACTCTGAAACATATCTACAAGGCACGTTGCAAACAAGCTTACCCTCATTATTTCTCCATCCCTTCAAATGAAGCTAAAAAACCTGATGAAATCGATTTTTTATTTTTATTTATTTTTGTTTTAATTATATTACATGTTTGTTTGTTTTTGAATAGTTATCTTCTAATAAAAAAATAAATCGACAGATGCATAGCATCTATCGATTATTTCTTAACCTCTAATTTTCCGTTTTGCTCCTCAACTAGTAAAAAAACTGGACGTTCTTTCGGAGTTTGATTAGGCGCATGAATGGTCAGCATTAATTCATTTTTGAATGTTTTAAATAACATGCCGTGCCCTCCGTCTTCATCCATTAATGGCTGCTCCTCGTGAATCCACGGTCCATCTATTGTTCCTGTTAATGATCGGGCTATCCCAACAGCATAACCACGCGCACTCCTACTCGACCATAACATTAATAAACCGTTATTTTGTGTCCGATAGAGGAATGGACCATCTGTAACATAATCTGTCTCTCCCCGCACAGGAATTGTCCACTCTGCATCAGAAGCCTTAAGCAAAACAATTGGGTCCCCGATTGCAGTTTTAAAATCTGAAGCTAATCGAACAGCGCAAATTTCTCCGTCGTGGACCTGCAACCACTCGTGACAAAAGATGAGCCAAGGATTATTGTTCTTATCGATAAATAAAGTTCCGTCTAGACATTCCCAATCTCGTGGTGTTACAGGCTCCTCTGTTAACGGCTGAAATGGGCCCAATGGGTTGTTCGATTTTAAGATCTGGGTTCCACGGCACTTTCCCTCGGCTTTAAAACTGGCAAACATGTAATATTGATCATTATGATAAAAAACCTCCGGTGCCCAGAAATGTTGGTCCGCCCAGAATTCAGCGTCTGGTCGAAACACTTGATAAGGCCCTTCCCAGTTTTTTAAATCACTGCTTTTATAAGAATCGAAGCCGGCCGCAGGCCCATTCCAGACATTTTCATCCGTAGTGCCATACAAGTAATAAGTGTTAGAGTCCCTGTCTGATAGAATAAAAGGGTCCCTGATACGGATATCGTTCTTTGTTAACATATAACCTTCCACCCTTTATTGATAATAATTTAAAAGAAATCAATTGTTTAAAACCCCTGTTTCCTCAACCATAATTCACATAGTCTAGGCCATTCTCTGGCCTCGTGATGTTCTTCAGCCAAACCTAACCCGTGCCTGCCACTTTCGAAGATATGAAGGTCAAAAGGAACTTTATGACGGCTTAATCCCGCTGCAAACTTTAAACTATTTTGGACAGGTACGGAGGCATCGTCGGCTGTATGCCATAAAAATGCCGGTGGAGTTTCCTCTGTAATTTGATTTTCATTGGATAATAGTTCAACTAACTCTGCTTCTGGTTTTTCACCTAATAAATTTAATCGGCTTCCTTCGTGCGTATATTCACCCATCGAGATTACGGGATAACAAAGCACCATCAAATCAGGACGGCTGCTATACTGTTCGATAGGATCTTCTGCAACCGAGTTTCCAAAATCATAATGAGTCCCCGCACTTGATGCAAGATGTCCACCAGCAGAGAAACCAAGAATTCCTACACGATTGGGATCTAGATTCCAATCTGCAGCATGAGATCGAACCATTCGGATTGCCCGTTTCGCATCATTTAATGGACTAGGATGTTTGTAAGGTGCGACCCGATAGTTGAGCACTACAGCGGAAATTCCAATTGAATTTAACCATTCTGCAACCGGGTAAGCCTCATGTTCTGCTCGTCTTGCATAAGCTCCACCTGCGGCAACGATCATAACAGGAAAGGGTCCAGATCCATCGAGCAAATATCTTTGAATGCTTGGAGCACTTTCATTTGGTCCATTTTCTTCAATATTTAACTCATCCCAAAGTGGTATTAATTCTGTCATTCTTTCACCCTCCAACTTTTAAAATTCAGTATGAAAATCGTATGTAAGAAAAGTTCTTTAAAATGAATTCAAATGGGAAAGAAAGCCTATTAACCGCTGTCTCTCCCACTTTTTGAATTATTTTATAATTAATTCAGCCTTCGCATTAAAGCTTTCCCCATCATGTAAGAACCCGTTGATATTGATTTGAACAGTTCCAGTGTATCCTTTTAAAGCTTTTGAAACTTGTTGTCTATCAAATTTGACCATTAACTTATTTGTTTTCTCTCCATTGACAGATGGGTGAGATTCGGCAAAGATTGTTTTACCATTGACAACCATTTTCACAGTAGCAGAATTAATTTCTGACACTTCGTGTTCTTTATCCAATTCAATATTAACAGTCAGAGGAACATTGCCGTTTGTCTGTTTCGTATCAATTGAATTCGGATTGACATCAACAGTGGCAGGAATCACTTTATTTAAGTACATGCTAGGCACTGGAGGAGCAGCCATATCATTTCCTAAAAAGAAACTAGTATGAGGCGGCTGATTGTAGCCAACATTTTGCCAAGCAATACCTAAACGATAAACAGGGTCATGCATGAGTGTCCGAATACGCTGTTCGGTCACATCTGTTGTTGTGTAGATACGTAATGCACTGCTATCTACCGTTCTCCAAATGACTTCTTCTCGCCAGTCACCTAATAAATCTGCCTGTAAACTTGGGTTTCCTTTTGTTCCATTGTTTGAGAAAGTCCCATTCGCTGTTAAAATATTAACTTGTTTATTATTTTGATAGTCCCACTTGGAGATCGTTCCGACTCCAACTTGTTTAGCATCATCAAAATTCCCATGGTCCAGTATTTCACGCTGCAGGTCACCATCCCACCAAATCGCAAAGTTGGCCCCGGGAATGTTAGTTGAGATTTTCTCCCCTTTTGCAGTGAACAAACCTCCAGTAGGATCATTCCATTCTCCCCCTACAGCCCATGACTCCTCACCAGGGTACCTTGGATCAATATCAGCAGACAAGCCTCTCCCAGTGTCTCTTCCAGTATATTCACCCCAAATGGCTTCTCCAGTTTCCGCATCACGGAATTCAATTCCGTACTTGGCATCTGTATGCTCATGTACCGCAAAAAATTCTAAGCCTGGTCTCGTTGGGTCTAAATCCCCTAGATGCTGGGCATCACCATGTCCAAGTCCAGTTGTATAAAGACCGGTTCCATCATCATCAATGGCTGCTGCACCGTAGACAATTTCATCCTTTCCATCCTGGTCTATATCGGCAATACTTAGATTATGATACCCTTGGCCCGCATATCCTTCATTTCCAGGCTTGTTACTATCAAACGTCCACACTTTAGTTAAATTTCCATCACGCCAATTATAAGCTGCTATAACCGCTCTAGTGTAATATCCGCGTGCCATAATCAGGGTTGGTCGTTCCCCATCCAGATAGGCAATACCAGCGAGGAAGCGATCTACACGGTTACCGTAGCTATCTCCCCAATCAGCTACATTGCCTCTCGGTGGATCATAATCAGTGGTTGTTAGTGCTTTCCCCGTTAATCCATCGAATATAGTTAGAAATTCTGGTCCACTTAAAACATAGCCGCTTGAATTCCGGTAATCCGCATTAACATCACCAATTACAGTTCCTTGACCATCAACGGTTCCATCAGCTGTCTTCATTGCAACTTCTGCTTTACCGTCTCCATCTAAATCATAAACCATCATTTGAGTATAATGAGCCCCGGAACGAATATTTTTGCCTAAATCGATCCGCCACAGTCTTGTGCCATCAAACTTATAAGCATCAACATACGTATTTCCAGTATAGCCTGATTGGGAATTATCCTTTGCATTGCTTGGATACCATTTTAAGATGATTTCGTATTGACCATCTCCATCCACATCCCCTACACTGGCATCATTGGCACTATATGTATAGGCTTTTCCATCAGGCGTAGTCCCACCCTCTGGTTTCTGGATTGGGAGGTCGTAATAATTCTGTTCCCAAACAGTTGCAGCAGCTTCTGCGAGCGGTTCTTCTTTCCCATTAAATACGGCACGGACATCATATATGGAATCCTTTGTTCCATTTTTGTCTAAATAGTTTGTGCTAGAGGTAATCGGCTCTTTATTAACCTTTTGCCCATCACGGTAAATGTTAAAAGAAACACCTTCCGGATCCGTCCCTAACATACGCCAGCTAACATAAACACCATTTTCCACCTGAACAGCAACTAAACCTCGATCTAGTTTTTCCATTTGACGTTGGACTACTTTCGTTATGGGTGTCTCAATTGAATTCGAAGGATTAGAAATACCCCCTAAACTAACAGCCGAAACCCTATAGTAGTAGTGTCTTGTTGGTGAAATAGACTTGTCAGTAAATTCTCCATTATTCGAGATGCCGACTCTTTCGAATGGCCCTTGTGGTGATTTTGCCCGATACACGTAATACATCAAAGCATCCTCGACACCATTCCAGGTAAAAGCTATAGATTTATCGGTTGAATTAACAAGAGTAAGCCTCGCTGGAGATTCAGGCACTGCTTTTGTTTCATCCACTAAAGCAACATTGATAGGTGTGCTTTTCCCAGACTCGATGCCACTCTCGTTTACTTGTGAAACTGTATACTCATATTTAAGCCCAAGCTGAACTGTTTCATCTATAAATTCAGGCGTACTTGTGCTTCCCACTTTCGTTGGTGCTGCGTCACCATCTGCTTTACGATAAATATTGTAACTTTCGGCACCATTTAATTCATCCCACTTTAAGGAGACAGATGTATTCGGATACAGTTTCTTTTCTGTTATGGTTAAACCCGTAGGAGTAGTCATGGGGAAAATTTCAATGGCATTGACTCGGCCATCGCCGCTAAATGAAAAATTCATTTGTCCATCCTGAACAGAAATCATTTCATCTTTCTCTGAGAATTTTCCACTGCTTGTCGAAATGGTACCGAATGATTCTCCCTCAATCGTTAGATTAGTCTTATTAGAAGCAATTGAGTCACCAGCTACAACTTTTACATAATATTCATCATTTGGAACATCCACCGAAAATCCAAAATTATTATTAATAACAAAATCTCTTAACAGATCATCTGGATTTCCACGATCGCGAAAATCTACTGACTTGGTTAGTCCGTATCCTCTTTCGCCGCTATAAGTCATTGCGTTAGTTACTTGTGTATATCCTTTAGCAACGGGACTAGTGCTGGAACCAAAGTCAAATTTGAGACTAGTCAACTCAGCTGCATGAGCTTGTTTTGGGGTAACCATTCCAATTCCAGAAAACATCGATAAGACCATAGCAGAACTTACGATAACCGGTAATTTTTTCTTTGAGAATTTTTTATTCACAATTTTCCTCCTAGTAAAGAATGATAGCCGAAATTCTTTATGAGAAGATTCTTAGATGCAGTCCTAATCCCCCTTTCCATAAAATTTATATAAAAAAATCGGGCAGCCATTTAGGGAACCCGATTCCTATATACTTTGTTCCTGTAAGTAAACCTCATGCTTACGTTGAATTTTGTTAAACGCGTTACATGCCGGTTTCATAAATAACATTGCTAATAAATTTCCGCTAAATAAGATACAGATAGGCGGTACATAGGAAAGAACAAAACAGATTCCAAAACTTCCAATTAACATATAAAGAGTAGATAAAGGATTCATAATCATAACAAAAAATGAATTCTTAATTACATCCGTTAGTTTCATCTCATAATGGACAAAAATCGGAATGAGGTAAAAAAGCGTACATACAAAAATAAAAGTGATGATGAATAATGGTATATAGAGAAATGGGGCCATATTTTTTGCTGCGTTTTGGATGAATAACAGATCTGCATATAACACCAATCCTGCAGCCACAATAAACACACCGAGAAAATTACTTTTTACAAATTCCTTTTTAAAAGAAGCCCAGTAGGTTTTAACAATGGAAACCTCCTCTTCGCCTATCATCCATTTTCGCACAACCGCAAACATCGCCACAGTCGAAGGAAAAAAGCCAAAAACACCCAGACCCAGAATAGTTGAAGCAATCCATAAAAGATTTAATAACGCTAGTTTCGAGATCCAATCCATCAGTTTATAAATACCGCCCAAAATACTCGAAGTCTCCATACCCATCCTCCTACTGATTTTTTAAAAGTTGATCAAGCCCTGCCACTCCTAAATTAAGGAATGGCACGAATCATCAACCTTTTAATCCGCTTGTACTGATTCCCTCTACCACATATCTTTGGAAGATAAAGAAGATAACAAATACAGGAACCAAGGTAACTACGGACATGGCAAACATGGCACCCCAGTTAGAAACGGTTTCATTACTTAAGAACATATTTAATGCCATTGAAACCGTATATTTTGCGGGACTGTTTAAGTATAAAACCGGTCCTAGTAAGGAATCCCAAGTCCAATAGAAGGAGAAAATCGCTGCCGTTGCCAAGGCCGGTTTAATTAATGGCAAGATGATTTTATAGAAAATATGAAAGGTATTACACCCATCAATCGTTGCTGCTTCATCCAATTCTCTTGGAATCGTACGGATAAATTGAACTAGTAAGAAAATAAAGAATGGATGCCCAAAGTATGCTGGTACTGCAATTGGCTTAATCGAGTTAAGCCACCCAAGTTTTGAAAAGATGATATATTGCGGAACCATGACAACCTCATATGGCAGCATCAATGTTACCATCATAAGTCCAAACCAGAGTGCTTTACCCTTAAATTCTAACCTTGCAAAACCAAAGGCAATTAAAGACGATGATATGACTTGACCAATTAAAGTTACGATAACCAAGATGGCAGTATTCTTTATAAACACTCCAAAGGTATTACCGCCAATCCCCTTCCAGCCTTCAGCAAAGTTATCCAAAATAAAGGGATCAGGAATTAGTGATTTGGCTGTTACGAAGATGGCATTACTTTCTTTAAACGAACTCATCAGAAGCCAAATAACCGGATAAAGCATTAGGACGGCAAATCCACCTACAAGGATATGATAAGTCCACCATTTTACTGATTTTATCCGCATACGCTATTTCCCTCCTTCTGATTCGTAGTGAACCCAGAATTTTGATGTTGCAAAAATGATAGCCGTTAAAACCCCTACGATAATGAGCATGACCCATGCCATTGCAGCCGCATAGCCCATGTTGAAGAATTCGAAACCTTGTAAGAATAAATAAAGGGAGTATAAAAGTGTTCCATCCAAAGGTCCCCCGGTACCTTTTGAAATGATAAACGCTGGAACAAATGTCATAAAGGCACCAATCGTCTGCATGACTGCATTAAATAAGATGACTGGGCTTAACATGGGAAGGGTAATTTTGATGAATTTATGCCATCCGTTAGCTCCGTCCACACTTGCGGCTTCATAATAGCTTTTTGGAATCCCTTTTAATCCAGCTAAGAAGATTAACATCGAGGAACCAAACTGCCACACTGACAAAAAGATTAACATCCATAAAGCAGCTGTGGGGTCACCGAACCATCTGACACTGGGGATCCCTAGCAGTTCTAATAGTAGATTAATAATCCCTTTGTCTCCAAAGATGTTACGCCACATAATTGCGACAGCCACGCTCCCGCCAATCAGTGATGGCAGATAAAATAAGGAACGGTATAAGCCAACTGCCCGAGATGCCGTATTTAATATCGCCGCAATTAGAAGGGCAAATGCTAGTCTTAGCGGTACACCAGCGAATACATAAATGAGGGTAACTTTTAATGACTGCCAATACCTTGGATCTGCCGTAAACATTTTTTTATAGTTTTCTAATCCAATCCATTGTGGCGCGGAAAATAGATTATATTTCGTAAATGATAAGTATAATGAAACAAGTATAGGTATTAATGTAAAGGCAAGGAATCCAACCACAAAAGGGCTAATAAATAAATAGCCTTTTATATTTTCCTTCATTGCCCGTTTCCGTGCGCTCACAGGTGCAATATAAATACTTTCCTGTACGTGTTCTTTTACGACGCGTGTAGCCATTTTGCCATCTCCTTTTCTTCGGACCATCACCCTAAGATTGAAAGGGCGATAGCTGATCCGAGAAAGGACCAGCTATCGGATTAAAATTATTTCTTATTTTGAGCCAAAATGCTTTCAGCTTGTTGTCTAAATTGTTTTGCAGCATCTTCTACTTTTAGGTTTCCATAGCTCATTTGCTCATTCAAGCTATCAAAAAGCTCGATAACTTCTCCTGCTCCAACTGGATCTGGACCATTAAATGCTGAACTATGTTTTTCAGCCCATTCAACATAAGTAAATACTTGTTGCTGTGCTGGAGAAAGAAGCGGCTTTAAGGCTTCTTTGACAGCTGCAGATCCCGGTACACCACGATCTCCAAGCGCTAATTTGTTGGCTTCAATATCATTAGTTAAGAAGTTAATAAACTTTGCTGCCTCTTCTTTATGCTCAGAGTTATTCCCAATTGACCAAAACATACTTGGTTTTAAAAATAATCCTTTATCACTATCTGGTCCTGGCATGCTGCTGATATCAAGCGGTCTGTTTGCAACTTGCTGTAAGCCAACAAACTGGTTAGACCATTGCCAAATACCGATTGCTTTTTGTTTTACAACAGGATCATCTTCGATTCCTTTTACCTGTGCCATATAGTCAGGCGTTGGAACCGCTTTATCCTTTACTAAACCTGAAGTCATTTTGAAGAAATCTACAAATAATTTGTCATCCTTATATCCTAAACCTGTACCATTCTTGTTATAAAGAGACTTTCCTTGTGTTCTTAAATAGTAATTAAAAAATACGTCTGCCTTAACACCAGTATCTACAAATAGGCCTGCAGCCTTTGCTTTTTTGGCGAGTTCTTTATAATCATCCCATGTCCAGTTTTCATCAAGAGATTCTACACCGGCTTTTTTAAGTAAGGCTGGGTCATAGTGATAACCAAGTACGTTTACCCCTGCATTAAGTCCGTATAACTTGTCACCAAGTTTTCCACCATCAATAATATTTTGATTCGTATCTTTGGTGTCGATTTGTTTATCTAAATATGGAGTCAAATCAGCGATTTGATTGTTTTCAGCATACTGTGAGAAATAAGAAAGGTCCATTTGAATAATATCAGGTAACTGGTTAGCAGCTGCTTGTGGAGCTAGCTTTTTCCAGTAATCATCCCAGCTCGCATATTCTGCTTCAATCTTCACATTAGGGTTTTGCTTCTCATACATATCAATGATTTTTAAGGTGTAATCATGTCTTGGCTGTGATCCCCACCAAGCAATACGAAGTGTAACTTTTTCATCTTTACTTGCAGCTTTTTCTTTCCCATTAGATTCGCTCTTACTTGTGGTACTGCTTCCGCTGCATGCTGCTAATGAGAATACTAGAATCAGTGAAAACAGCATAACCATGAATTTTTTCATTAATTGAATCCCCCTTATTCTTTTTTGTAAGTGTTTACATTTGTAATTATACCTTCACTATTAGAATTGTCTGAATATAAATAACCGAGTAGTTTGTTTAAAAATCAGACATTCTATTATTAAAAATAAAAAAGACTCCGATTTGGATTATACACAATCCCCAACGGAGTCTTTTAAGTTATTTATTTATTTTTCTGTAGTATTTCATTTGCCTCTTTTCTAAATTTCTGTGCCCCTTCTAGAGGTGTGATTTTTTTAAAAAGAATTTGTTCAGAGATATCCTGTAACATATGAACAACTTCAATTCCTCCAATTGGATCTGCTATCTCAACCTTGCTATTTGTATTTTCAACATTAAATACGTAGTCAAAAGCTTTTTTCTGTTCTGTGGATAGGCCCTTTTTAACGGTCTCCGCCACTTTGGATGAAACAGGAACACCTCGTTCACCTTTAATTAACTTATTAGCCTCTATATCGTTAACAAAAAAGTTAATAAATCTTGCGGCGGCCTCCTTATGTTTCGAGCCTTTGGTGATTGAAAAAAGCATACTGGCTCTTACAGACAAACTTGTCTGTTGATTTGGCCCTGGTGGGGCAAGAATCTCCAGCGAGCGTCCTGATTCTTTTGAAAAACCATAATATTGATTGGAATAGGCCCATGTCATCGGAGCTTGTTGTCTCACTAATAACTCATCTTCAATCCCTTTAATCTGTTCTGTTACATCAACCCTCGGGAAAGCTCCTTCGTCTAGTAATCTTAATTGCCTATCAAAGTAATCGACAAATAATTGATCATCCTCATATCCTAATGAAGTGCCATCCGAATTATATAAATCCCTTCCATTGGTGCGCAGAAAGTAGGGGAAAAATACCTCTGGCGGTTTCATTCCATTCGTTCCATATATATTTTTTTGTTTGTGAACCTCCATGGCTATTTTTTCAAATTCCTCCCAGGTCCAGTTCTGTTTAGGGACCTGATTGGTTGCAGAAGCAACTAAATGGGAATCCATGATTACAGCAGGGGCATTTAACCCTAATGGGAAACCATATAGTTTGTCCCCTACTTTTCCCCCTGAAAGGATTTTCTCATCAATGTACTTTGTATTGATGGTGTTATTTTCGATGTAGGGTGTTAAATCTTCAAGTAAGTTGTTGGCACTATATGCTTTTAAATAGAGAAGATCCATTTGCATAATGTCTGGTAACTGGTTGGCAGCGGCCATGGGGGCTAACCGCTTCCAATAGTCATCCCAATTTGAAAATTCAAATTCAATATGGATGTCTGGATTCTTTTCTTCAAACAATTTTATAACCTTCAATGTATAATCGTTTCTAGGCTGTTCGCCCCACCAAGCAAACCTAAGGGTGATTTTTTCTTCTTGATTTTTGGAAGAATCCGCACTGCTGCTTTCTGAACAACCAGTAAAGGCCAACATTACTACCAGGGGTAAAATGGAGATTAATAGTTTTTTCATCGTTTTATTCCCCTTTTGTCTCATATTACATACCTTGGACTGCTTCTCGTTTATATTCAGAAGGTGTAAACCCAGTTTGCTTTTTGAAAACCTGACTAAAATATTGGGCATTTTCTCCAAACCCAATTTTTTCAGCTAACTCAAAGATTTTTACATCACTTTCATTGATAATCATATAAATCGCCTTATCGATGCGAACTCGAGTCAGATAATTAGAGAATTTCTCACCCGTTTCTTTTTTAAACAGCTTTCCGAGATAATCAGCATTCATATACAACATCTCATTTGCAACCCATTGCAGGCTAAGCTGAGGATCTGCGATATGATTTTCAATAACTTCAAGTACTCTGCTAATAATGGAGGAATGTTTATTTTTGGTTTGTTGAAAAAATACATCCGTGATTTCCTCAGCGATATCCTTGAAAAAGGACTTCATGCTATGTATTGTTTCTAATTCTAATAGAACCTGCAGCTTCGTTAAGTAGGAGTTCATACTATGGGCATCGCACAAACGAATCATACTATTAAAAAGTTGAATGACATAGGATTTGGTCGCACTAATATCTAATCTTAAATCGGCTAAGCAGTTGAAAAAACTGATAATTTCATCCTCAACTTCTCTCCAACACCCTGATTTAACCATTCGGCAGAATTTCTGATCATCATAATAAAATTCCTGCTGATCATAATCGTCATTATGATTATCTATGTCTTCTTTGGTAATAATACTGCCTTCACCTAAATAAAAACGATAATTTAGACAATCCAGTGCTTCCTTGTATAATTTATTCGCATGGCTGATTTTCCCCGTTTCACTTACAGCAATGGTGCAATCCAGTTGATAATATTGATAAAAGTTTTTTCTAATCTTTTCAATTTTTTCATGCAGCTGACTATGTTCACCATCATCCCTCAAAAGGATTAAAATTAATTCACCTACTGAGCAACTAAGAATGTATGATTTAAAATTCAATTCAGCAATGTTTTTTATGGCAAACAATTGCTCAACTTGAAATTTGCCCTCTATCTGGAATAAAACTAGTCGAACATTGGATAGGTCTAAATCGAACTCAAGAAGTTTTTGATAGGATGTAGAGTCTGTATTTGCATATATATTTGTTATATATTCCTTTAACCACTGTTCCTTTGCATAGGGAAGAACATTCTCAAGGGTTTCTTGCATATTTGTAATAAATTGTTCCCGTTCTTTCTCCTGATTTAACTCTTCACTAATTTCCTTAAGTGCTTCGATAATCGTATTTTCATTACAGGGTTTAAGCAAATAATGTTTTACCCCATACAACATTGCCTGCTTGGCATAATCAAATTCACTAAACCCTGATAACAAGATAAAACGGATCTCTGGATAATGTTCATGTACTTTTGCTACCAATTCAAGTCCATTCATTCCAGGCATTTTAATATCACTAATTACAATATCCGGTTTATTCTGTGTGATTTTTTCAAAGGCTTCAAGTCCATTCTTCGCCGTCCCCATTAAACTTGTCCCGATTGACCCCCATTTAATCACTTTTGACATACCGTCGGTTATGATTCTTTCATCATCAACTAACAATACTTTGTACATGTTCTTCCCCCCTGTCATATGGCAGAACTAAAATGATTTTAGCTCCTTTATTAGGTTCACTTTCAATTTCAACTCCGTAATCGCTTCCAAATGAAATTTTAATCCGCTCCATAATATTGGCTAAGCCAATTCCTTGTCCCCTTGTCTTTACCTCCCCTTTCTTTAACTTTTCTAGAAAAGAAGGTTCCATTCCAGGACCATTATCTTCGACGATTAGCTGAAAATAATCCTTATTTACTTCAGAATAAATTCTTATTTTACATACATCTACCATATTCTCCAACGCATAATGAATGGCATTTTCCACTAGGGGCTGCAAGGTTAATTTAGGTATATAGGCATCAAACAGGTCAGAATCCACCTGCATGCTAAAGTCCAATCTTTCTTCAAATCTATATTTTTGTATGACAATATAATTCTTAACAATGTTTAGCTCATCTTCAATCGGGATGAGCCGTTTCTTTAGGCTGATTGAATTTCGCAGCAGAAAACCAAGTGCTTCAACCATCTTCGATATTTGGTCTTGATCATTCATTTTAGCGAGCCAGTTAATTGACTCCAAAGTGTTATATAAAAAGTGAGGATTGATCTGTGCCTGTAAGGCTTTAAATTCAGTTTCTTTAATTGTCAGCTGCTTAGTGAGGTTTTCATTTACCAATTCATCCATTTGTTGAGTCATCGTTTGAAAGGTTTCATGCAACTTACCTACTTCATCATTAGAGAGAACGGAAGACTTCATGAAACCCTTCTGAGCTTCCTTAAAATCACCGTTTTGCACATAATGCATACCTTCAACTAAGTTCTCTAAAGGAATAGTGATATTTCTAACAAATCTGATGCCGAGAATCGTTACAATAAAAAACATTAAAATAAAAATGATAATAAGTACTGTTTTTATGAAACTAATATTTTTAAAGATTTGATTAAATGGGATGGCATTTACATAACTCCAATCAAAGTAATGAGAGTTTATGTGAACCAGAAAATAATTTTTACCTTCGATTGTTTTTATTTGATAGCCAGGTTTCTCATTTATAGACATGGCTATTTTTTTCAATGGACTTGCAGATTCTGTCGGATAAATAAGTTCTTGATCGTTGGTAATTAAAAATTCGCCATCAATTTTACTTGATCCCTCAAAGAGGCTGCTGACAAGTTTGTCCATATTCATATTAATAATCAATGTACCTAGTGGTTCAAAACTCAAATTCTTATATTGTCTTATTTCTCGAGCTGTGACAATCGTAAAATCATTTCCATGGGGGTTAACCCAGATGTTTTTTCCATCTGCTAACAAGGCTTCTCGCAAAATACTCATTTTTAAATCAGATGGTAATTTAAAAGATCTAGGCCCAGCAACGTACTCTTCCCCATTCGTATCGACAAGAATGACGGATTGTATGTATTTCTCATTGTTCACGTAGCTTAATAATTTATCCACCATATTTGAATGAATACGATAATTCTCGTACTCTGTCCTCTTTTCACCGTTTGTTGCTAAGTACTGTTGAATTTGAGGATCGGTTAAGATATTGTAAGAAACATCTTCCATTTTTTGAAGTTCATTTTCAATGATATTGGAGGATGTACTTAACACTTGGGAAGATTTACTGTAGATTTGTTCATCATAAATATGAAAAGCATATTGTAATCCAAAGAAGGTAAATAAAAAGGAACTAATCATAATCCATGAAACTAAAATAAACAATTTATATTTAATTTTTAGATTCGCATATTTTCTTTTCAATAAATCAAAAACTTTCTTCATTAATGTTTTCTCCAAATATTTAATTTCGAATATTCAAAACTTTTAATTCAGCGCAGTGTAAGCGTAATCATATTCCTTATATTGTATATCATTCTACAATTTTTTTAAACCACTGAAATACTAGAAAATTAGAGATGGTTTCAAATCAATTAAAACTATAAAAAACCATATCACCTGACATGATATGGATTTCAACTATTTCTATATGTTTTTTAACGATTGCTATCCTGTTTCTAAGTAAGCTGAGTTCAAAAATTTTAAGACATAACCCAACCTTTAATCCAAATAAAATACTTGCTTTAGTTCGATGGCTACCGGACTATTATCAGGGTTGGTTTCCATAATATCTTTCATATAAGCCCACCATTTCTGGCAAACTTCGGTTTGAGCCATAGCATTCCACTTTTCTTCACTTTCGATTTCAACATAGGCAAACAGATTATTCGTTTTTTCATCGAGAAAAATCGAGTAATGATTGGCTCCGTGGTTTTTTAATTCTTGTGCCAGCTCAGGCCATATTTCATCATGGCGTTTCTTGTATTCTTCGTGAAATTCTTCAAACACCTTCATGACTGTTGCTTTTCGAATCATCTAAAACACTCCTTATCATTAATACGAATGACCCTATATTCAAATTTGCCGATTTCAAGTTTTCCCGGGCTTACTTTCTTATTATTCTGTAAGTCGATTCCTTCCATTGGCAAGGTGACGCTTCCACCATTACCGTCCATGTTGATTACAATCCAAACAGTATATCCATCACCCTGTCTTGGAGCAACAATGGTTCCTTTTGTTACGTCTGTTCTAAGTGTTAAATTAGCTTCTAGTGAATAATGATCCACAAGTTTCTGTAACATTAGAGCTCCATCCGGCCCTTGAGGCATGGAACCAAGCATGACCATTTTTCCTGCCCCAAGACGATGCTCAGTAATAAAGGATTTTCCTTCAGAAAGTCCCTCTTCAATCATCCCAACTGACTTTTCTTGGTCAAATTCGAATACGGTACTCCACATTCCAAGCGGCGCAGATACATCGAAGGCACGGCCAATGGTTCCGGTGCCATCCATAGGATAGGTAAATAAAACCTCTACACCAGCAGTATTCTCAAGTTCCCCCAAAGCCCGATCTGTATGGACCGTATGGAACTCAGTCCTTTCTCCTGTTAATGGACCTGCGATCCAGACTCCCCCATTTTCAACAAACTGCCTCGCACGGGCTAAAAACTCTGTTGATACATAAGGGATAAACGGTGTCAATAATACTTTATATCCCTCAAGGCTTGCCCCTTCAGGAATAAGGTCGCGATGGATCCCCATTGATAATACTTTTTCATAAAAATCTGTTACTAACGCGCGGTGATTTAACCCGCGATGTGATTCCGTTTTCAAAAATGCCTTTGCCCGATCGGAATAGGTGATCGCCAATTCTGCCTGCCTCGGTCTTGTCGCTAGGATAATCGGTTCAATTTCTTTTCTCATCTTCTCAACTTCCAGCACATTGGCATACCCTACTGTTGGTTTTCCCCATGCACTGATAACCGAACTATGCGGCTGCTCGCAGCCGGCCCGCTGCTGTCTCCACAGCCAATATGAAAATCCTTCCGCCCCTAATGCAAAAGCTGCAGCGGCCTCGGCTTTTAAATAGCCATTGGGATGCGGGCTTGAATAGCTCTCGAGCGATGCTGCATACGAGGTGCTCGTTTCCATTACCCAAAAGTCCTTGCCTTTCTTAAAGTTCCGCCACAAATCGCTGTTAATAAGATAGGCAGGGAAATTATCTATCGTTGCATAAGTATCAAAAGAAGCAAAATCAAGATTTTTAAATAATCTCTCATTATCCACACTAAACATAATTGAACTATTATGAGTAATCGGTGCACCTGAATATTTTCTAATAATCGCTGCTTGCTCATCGCAGAACTCCGCAATTTTTTCCATTGAAAATAATTGATACATGGTACTCAACGATGAGTTGTGTAAAAATGGTGCATGACCTGGCTGTGGTACTTGTTCAAAGCTATGGTAATATTCACTCCAAATTTGCGTACCCCATGCTTCATTTAGCTGCTCGATCGTCCCATAACGCTCCTCTAACCACAGATGCCATAATTCTTTACATGCAGCACACATACATTCACTAACATGGCATTTGAATTCATTATCAATCTGCCAGCCAATCACACCTGGGAGACTTCCCACTGCTTGGGCAATATGTTCCGTGATCAGTGCGGCTCTTTCACGGAAATAGGAATGGTTGGTGCAGGCATGCTGTCTTGAGCCATGCCCCATAACTCTTCCATCCCGCTCGACATACATCCTTTCCGGGTGTCCGTCTGTGAACCAGATTGGCGGTGTGGGAGTCGGAGTACACATTACAGTCTCAATACCATTTTCATAGAGTTTATTAATTACATTCATAAAGAAGGATAAATCAAACTGGCCTTCTTTCGGCTCCATATTGGACCAAGCAAATTCACCCATTCTTACAACATTAATTCCTGTTTGTTTCATTATTTCAATGTCTTCATTTATTACGTTTTCATCCCATAGCTCAGGATAATAAGCTGCACCGTGATATAACTTTTTGCCCAATGGACTTCACCTCAGTATTTGTATTTAGGCTTAATGATTCTATCATTCTATTCTTTAATAAAATTAGCGATGGGTAATTGTAATTCCCTTATTCCTTCTATGACTAATTTGGCGACTTCACTTGCTCCATGTTCACAAAAATGAGTGTTATCCTGTATCCCTTCTGGGTAATTAGGATGTACTTTAGGCTCAAACCATGTAAATAATTGCTTTGAACCCTCTACGCCTAATGATTCATATAGCTTACTTGTCTTTGTTAATAAATCAATTAGCTGTACTTCCAACCGTCCAGCTAACTGAATCATTGATTGAGGATAGTCCCCCAGTGAGTGCACTAAGTTATCCTTTTCATCAAAATGTCTGCGATTTACGGAGGTAATCAAGATCGGAGCAGCTCCTTTTTCCCTAGCACCTTTAATATATTCTGTCAGGTATGACTGATACGTTGTAAAGGCTTCTGTCCCATATGGTTTTTGGTCATTATGTCCAAATTGAATGAACAAATAATCTCCCTGTTGAATTGACTCTAGAATCGCTTCTAACCGTCCTTCTTCAATAAAACTGTTTGTACTGGCTCCACCTTTTGCATGATTATGGACTTTTACCTCATCCGTAAAAAAAGATTGTAATACCTGTCCCCAGCCTGCCATGGGTGCTTCATGCGGCGGGCAGTTGGCTACTGTAGAATCTCCTGCTAAAAAAATTTGGACTGGTCTCTTCGAAACCATTTGAACCCCTCCTATTACTTTTTCCCTTTAATTTTTGTACAGGTTTTACTTCATAAACTCTTGATAAGGCGACACCATAAGGGTAATGGAAGTAGGATTAATATTCCTTTTTATAAAATATGCTATAGAACTAATTTACCATTTCTTGTAATTCTTCTAATCTTTTTGAAAGTTCATCATCAGATAATGGATTGCGATGAGTATTTTCCAAATAAATATATTTTTCAGTTTCCGGCATCAAATACTCCTTATACCATAAGAAGAAATCCGGGCTATCCCCTTGCATTCTGATAAATTTGCGTAAAGCATCGAGTGAATACAGGGTACTTTTAACATTGGTTAACCAATCTGCACGATAAAAATTTTCCCATTTCTCGTGTTCCGCCCGTTTTAATGCAAGAATACTATCGTTATAATAGCGTAATGATCGTGACACCCGAACAAATGCAAGAACGTATTCTTGTTTTTTAAAATGGAAATATCCATTACATAAGGCTATAAAACCTTTACATCCGGAAACGTGTAGTTCAACGTGCAAGGTAAACTGGTCGTAGAAGCGCTGCTGATCCTCTTCGCCAAGTTCGGCGCTCAAGTTCCGGCATTGCTGTAATAACTTCTCCCAGCCCATGAGCCCATTTTCGCATTTGTTCTTAAACCAAAGGACCTGTTCATCAAAGGGGATTTTACCTGTTGCCCAAAAAAGTTTGGATAAAGGGATATCAGCTTTTCCCTGAAGCCAGTGGCCGATGATTTCCCTGGCGGGGTGATGGTAAAATTCCTCTCCCGCTCTATCATCTTTATTTTCACCATATGGGATGGAGAGGTTAAAATAGCTTTGATAAAGCTGTGTGATCTGTTTGGTTCCTGTTTGATACAAACGTTTTATAAAACCCTCTAAGTGTTTTTCTTGATTCACTGTTCCTTTATTCCATAATTCACTCACGAGATCTAAAGGATAAAGATGGGGCCGAATATTTCCGCTGTTTAACAATAGATACGAATCTGCTCTTGCTTCAAAAGCTTTCTCCACCTCCTCGATCATCATCTTGGGTGGTGAGGGGAACATCGTTAAATGATTGGAGGCCTGCAGGTCATGAAAAGTAATATGATAGTAAATACCATGTTCACCATGATCCTCCGCAGTCGGTAAAGAAGGGATCCTGAGGTTTTCATTCCCTTGTCTGCGTGAAACCATTTTCCCGTATCCATTATCAGCCCAAATGTAGATGACACCCTCAGGCACTTTGATATGCCCTTCTTTATATAACTCTGCTATTTCACCATATAAGGCCATAGAACATACTGGCTGTTCGATAGACTGCCTAATCAATTCATATTGCCTTTCGACTACCTTGGAAATCATATCGCCCCGTTTTTCTGGTGTGTCAAATTCCGGGGCATATTGCCAAAAAGGTGCATCCCCTTGTCCACGAAACGAGAGGACCCAGATGATTTTTTGATGTTTTTGTTTTTCAATAGCTTCCTTCCACAGATTCTCAAAGAGTTCTGGATTTTCTTGATAGTTTGGTTGTTTACCAGGATAGGCCCGTAAAAACATTTCTGCTCCCAATGGTTCCGCATGGTGATGGGTCACCCATAGTCCCAGCTCTGACGCCAAATCGGCATGAATCCCATGTCTTGGAAGATCCGTTCCCGGGATCACCATATTCCCTCTACTGCGTAATAGAGCTTCAAACACGGGGTACCATACTTCTTTTGTTGGTGGATATTCTTCCTTCCAACCTATTAAACAAACCTCATCATTAACGAACCAGCCTCGATATCTCACCTTTGGTTTTTGAGAATCATAGTCTTGAACAGGGATGAGTACCTCCGCTTTTTGTTCAATTGGAAGATCTGCCCAGAACCAGAATGGATCCACCCCTAAGTAGTGTCTGCTGTAATAGAGAAGTCCATAAATAATCCCCAGATCATCATTCCCAATGATGTGCATGACCGGTTTCCCATCTTGAAGATTGAACCGAAAACAATAACTCTCTGGCCACTCGGGACAATCATCTTCCTTGGTGGCATATCTAATAATTAAATCAGGTTCCTCCTGAAAGGATGATGTTAATATAGGTGGCTTACCAAATACCTTAGTATGGTCCCTGACGATCATATCTAGTGCATTTTGAACTGGGGTTGTTATGTTTTCTGGCGGAAAAATAGCTGTACTTTTATCAATTAGAATAAACGAGTGATTGAACATATTTCTCCCCTATCTTTTTATTATGTAAAAATACCTGTGGAAGGAAGCCCCCTCCGCAGGTTGATGTTTTTTTATTCTCAATTTCCACTATGGTGTTTTAGTAATAAGGATAAAAAGGCAAGGACCAGGCCCTGCCCCCAGCCCTGAACTCTTTTATAAGGAACCCATTTATACCCTTCGGCATCATCCATGACTGCTGTTCCGGCTGAAACATTCATGATAGACCCGTCCTCTTTAACTTGCTTCAGGATACCATCCGTTGATTTTTGAACATATTTGTTATACAGTTTCCCTTTTGTTAGTAAAGCTGCTGCAATCCCCGCGGAACCTGACGTTTCTAAATATGATTCAGGATCTGTCACAATTGTATGCCAAAGGCCAGATTCATCTTGTAAGCGAACCAATGCACTTAGCTGATCACGGAGTGACCCTTCTATAATCATAAAAGATGGATGCTGCACCTTCACAAGCTCCAAAGCTCTAGCCATTGTGTAGGCTGCCCAGCTGTTTCCACGGGCCCAAAAAATGCCGGACATATGGTCTTGGGCGATATTGTCCCAGCCATGATAGTATAGGTTGGTCAAGTCATCCTGGAGAAACTGCTCATGAGCATGATATTGCTTTAAGCCGAAATCAATGTAATCCTTCCGATCGAGTATATGCCCTATTCGTAAGAGAAAATAGCCCGCCATAAACATCGTATCGACCCATGCCTGCTCGGGGAACACGTTCTTGACACCGTTTACAGTATGCTGCAAAACACCATCTGCAAATTTCTCTGCATCATTTAATAAGAAGTCTGCCATTTGAATGGCATATTCTAAATATTTTTCCTCGTCTGTTGCTTTATATAATGTAATGAGTGTATGTCCGATGGAGGAGGCATTCACGGTTAGCTTGGGCAGTCCATCATCTAATTCTTCATCGACCCAATTCTTAATAAACTCTAAATATTTTTTCTCGCCAGTTGCTTCATATGCCTCGGCAACACCGAAAAAGGCAACACCGCCCGGCCAGTCCCAGCTGAAATCCATTTTTGAAGTCCTATCGACAACGAGTTCAATAGCTTCTTTTACTTTTTCTTCATCAAATACAAGTTGAGGCATCTTTATCCCACCCAAAATTAATAAATATAGATAGTTGGCATAACTTTTTGATTCAATTGAGCTTGAAATGAAACTTTATCCGCGCTTTTTTGAGCCATATCGGCGGTTTTTGGAATTTTATCGGCCTTTTTAATTACTTATCGGCGCTTTTTCCCATTTTATCGGCGGAACTCAAAAACACCGTTTGTCCCCTAATAGTTCACTAGACTAATTGAGAAGAATCACTTGTCTGCTTTAATAATTCTTTAATACTAAAAGGTCGATTTTCCATAGCTGACCGCCAAACGCCCTCACCTAATGCAATGGAATAGGCCCCCGCTTCGGCACCTGCTAAAATTTGATAAGGACGGCTCGGATCCACCCCCATGAAGAAATCTTCTTGAAGTAACGGATCTCCCCCACCATGTCCCCCATCATTTTGCAGGACATGAATGATTTCTTTTGAACCAAATAGTGGATAATATTCAATCGTCTGTTCCGGGAATGGGAAAGGAATTCTGCTTGGTTCATGATATTCCGTCGTTTCAATTCTCCCTTTTGTCCCGTTTATAGCTAAGCGATAACCTTCATATGGAAGCGAAAAATTAACGGAGTAGCTTAAAAAAGCACCTTTATCATATTTAACCGTCACGGCATAGGTATCTTCAATTTCAATTTCATGATCGAAAATACAAGAATCTGGGCGGTAATTCGTATAATTATGTGCCGACTTTTCAATACCTTCGGATTTAATATGATCATCTTTAATTGCCAAGTTATTTCGGCGATTCGACCAGCGCATATAATATTGGCAATCTTGTTTTTCCTGGCAAGTACTGCAATAACGATGATCGGTTGGACTTGGATTTAATTCTCCGTCTTTGCCGTAATAATTTAAGGCACCATAGGCAAAGACCTGCTCCGGTTTTTGGTCAATCCACCAATTGACCAAATCGAAGTGGTGAGTTGATTTATGAATCGATAAACCACCTGAACGATTTCGATCGCGATTCCATCTTTTGAAATAGCTGGCACCGTGATAGGTGTCGATATACCAGTTCAAATCAACAGAAGTAACTCTGCCAATTTTCCCTTCTAAAATCATCTCCTTAATTTTTCGATGGAAAGGATTGTATCGGTAATTGAAGGCTACAATTACTTTTCCATTACTTCTTTCCTCCGCCTCCATGACCCTTTTGGCATCGTTAGCATTAGTAACCATCGGCTTTTCCGTGATAACCGTTAAATCATTCTCTAAACCTTGTAAAATATAATCGATATGGGTATCATCCCGGCTCGTCACCACAACAGTATTGGCATTAGTCTCTTTAATCATTTGTTGAAATTTATTTGGATGATAAGCAGGGATAGAACTTAAGGATGGAAAACTTTCCTTTGCGACTTCCATTCTGCGTTCATCTGGATCGAGCAATCCAACGATTTCATTTTGCTGCGAAAATTGTGTTAATACTGGCTGTATAAACATCCCAAGTGCACGATTGCTCAGGCCGCAAACTACGATTCTATTCATTTTGTTCCCTCCATTACCGCATGTTAAGTTTGTTTTTTACCTATTTACCTATAAAAAATCCCCATCGTAATTCTGTTGTAAGCAAAATTAAAATGGGTATTTGTGATTGAATGAACTTTATGGATTATTCTATTAAGAGCTTAACCAGCCGCCGTCGACCGGTAAGATGTGACCGTTAACGTAATTGGAGGCGTCAGAAGCTAGGAAAACGACCGCTCCTTTTAAATCTTCTGGAGTTCCCCAACGTCCTTGTGGAATTCTTGAGGTAATGGAAGCATTCCGGCTTTCATCTCCACGAATTGGAGCCGTATTATCCGTCACCATATAGCCTGGTGCTATCGCATTTACATTGACGCCTTTTCCTGCCCACTCATTTGCAAATGATTTTGTCAGGCCTGCCACCGCATGTTTGCTGGCTGTATAAGCAGGTACACGTAATCCCCCTTGGAAAGATAACATGGAGGAAATATTAATGATTTTCCCTGAGCCTTTTTCAATCATATGTTTGCCCACTTCACGGCATAATTGGAAAACGGCATGTTGATTAACATTAATGACTTCATACCAATCTTCATCTGAGAAATTCTCCGCTTGTGCACGACGAATGATGCCGGCATTGTTTACTAAAATATCAATTTGGCCGGTAACGGATAAAGCTTCCACAACAAGCTCACTGGGCGCCCCTTGCTTGGACAAATCTATTTTAAGGTCATGAAAAGTTCCGCCGATGGCTTCAATCTGCTCACGGGTTGCTGACATATCGCTCATGCCTGCACCAATGACGGCTGCCCCCGCTTCGGCTAGACCTATTGCCATGCCTTGGCCAAGTCCCCGGCTTGCACCAGTGATAAGGGCCACTTTCCCTTCTAATGAAAATAAAGATTTCATGTTACTTCCTCCTTACAAGTCTTTTTAGACTTGTTCGTACTTATTTTTTAAGAACACGAGACTCTCATTAATAAAAGGTTCTGTCGTTTCTTCCATTAAAATATTGAGATAAGGCTTTTTCTGTTTGGTCTGTTTTAAGACAACATCATAATTTAATAGTCCTTGGCCAACTGCCACTGTCTTCAATTGGTTATCCTCTACAACAAAATCTTTGGCATGGAGGATTACAATTCTGTCACCAAGCAGTTCAAATGCTTCCTGGATAATTTTGTCCTGATCTTGATAGGTATCAATCGTTAATAGATTGACAGGGTCAAGAATTACTTGAAGATTATTGGAGTTGACCATATCCAAAAGTCGCTTCATCACTTTCGGAGAATAAAAAGGATGATTCACACCAGCTTCAATTCCTACAATGACTCCAAATTTCTCCGCTTCCTGCACTAGTTCCCGAACACTATCAACCACTTCCAGAAACGGCTCTTCCCTAAAATTTTCAACTGTATAAACAATCTCGGGATTGACGTTACCCGTTTCGGTCGCCACTATACTGCAGCCAAAATCCCTGGCAAAGCGGATATGCTCTTTAAAACGCTCGATCCCTTTTCTCCGTTCTGCATGGTGAGGATGAATCATGTTGAAATAACAGCCTAATACGGCAATTTGAACATTTTTTCGTGCGAACGCTGTTCCAATATGATGGGCCAAACCAGGACTTAATGTCCCTGGTTCGAGCTTCATATAATCAAAGGATTTACCTAAGGCTAACTGAACAGATGTGAGCCCTTTTCCTGCTATCTCTTCTACTAACTCTTCTAGGGGACGATTTTCCACATCATGTGCTCGTATACCAATGTTCAACTTCATCACCTACAATCAATTTTTCGAGAATAAAACGTTCTTATCCCAGAGTTAAATTATCCCTGGAAGCAACTACCTTAAATCTTCCATTTTGACATGGTCCATGTCATCATACGTGATATTTTCACCGCACATCCCCCAAATGAAGGTGTAATTGCTTGTAGCAGTTCCTGTATGAATGGACCAGCTTGGGGAGATGGCCGCTTGTTCGTTTTTCATAACCAAGTGTCTTGTTTCATCCGGCTTACCCATGAAGTGGAAGACACGAGTTTCTGGTTCCATATCAAAATATAAGTAAACTTCCATCCGGCGTTCATGAGTATGGCATGGCATGGTATTCCAAACGCTTCCAGGGGATAACATTGTTAATCCCATTTGAAGCTGGCAGGACTCACATACATTCGGATGAATATATTGGTGGATTTTTCGTTCATTTAGGGTTCCAGGGCTGCCTGCTTCAAGCGGTTTAATTTCATTAATATCAATCTTTACTGTCGGATATTTATGGTGTGCAGGAGTGGAATTGATATAAAATTTAGCCGGATTTTTAGGATCATTGGATCTAAATAAAACCTCTTTGGTTCCTTTTCCTACATATAATCCGTCATAACGCTGCATATCATATTCTTCACCGTCAAGAATGACAAGGCCGTCTCCGCCAATATTGATAATCCCCATCTCACGGCGTTCTAAGAAATAACTAACCCCCAGCTCTTTATCAAGTTTAATGGCCAATTCCTTTTCTGTCGGTGTAACGCCTCCGAATATCATGCGGTCCACATGGGTATAAGTTAGATGGACTTGGTCCGCTTCGAAGAGCGTTTCTACTAAAAATTCCCTTCTTAGCTCCTCAGTATTATATTTCTTCATATCTTCCGGATGATGTGCATAACGAGTTTCCATTTTTCATTCTCCTTTTCTATGTTTCTATTTTTAAAAATTCCTTAGCGGACAATTTTGCCTGCTTCGCTGTCCATTACTTTCACTATTTCCTCTATTGTAAAAGCATTGCAATCTCCATGAATCGTATGCTTTAGTACTGATGCCATTGACGCAAAGGAAATGGTTCGAGATAATGACCATTTTTCTAAGATGCCGTGCAACACCCCCGCCGCAAAAGCATCCCCTCCTCCTACTCTATCCACAATATGATCGATCAAATGCTCCGTGGATTGGATCAGCTCACCTTTCGTATAGATGTTGCCTTGAAGCTTATTGGTCGAGGCCGAAAGAACCGTCCGAAAAGTGGAACTCATGTATTGGATATTCGGGTACAACTCATTTATTTTTTCATAATAGTATTTAAGTTTTTTTTCTTTTAAAAGTGAGTCATTTGCAGGTCCGATACCTAGTAAATGAATAGCATCCAATTCTCCGCAGAAACAGATATCAATATAGCCCAAGAGCGGTTTTATCGCTTCCGCGCACGCTTGCTGGCTCCATAACGATGCCCGATAATTAAAATCAAGACTGGTCATAATTCCTGCTTCTTTTGCCTTCTTAACTGCCAACAACACGAGATCTCTTAAATTCTGTGATAATGCAAGAGTGATTCCAGTAACGTGAAATAGGTCAATTCCTTGGAATAGTTCACCAAAGTTTAATTCTTCGACAGTTAGACCTGAAAAGCTTGAATATTTCCGGTCATACGTTACTTGTGCACTTCTCCCACCTACTCCGCTCTCCAGATAATAGGTCCCTAACCGCTCTCCGCCTTTAATAAGGGAATTGGTATTTACACCATAAGATTGGAGATGTCTTTCCACCGCAGCGCCCAGTGGGTTACTTGGGACTTTGCTCACAAATTTGACTTCATGGCCAAACTGCGAAAGCGAAACCGCCACATTGGCCTCTGCTCCGCCATAATGCATCAACAGGTTATCTGCTTGAAAAAGTCTTTCTCCTGATTTGGTAGAGAGACGCAGCATAATCTCTCCAAGCGTCACTATTTTTTTCATGTAAATGCCCCTCTAACTTAAATTCTGTAATACAGGTACTCTACTAAAGAAAGAATAGCCATGGATTGTCCATAAGGCATCCCAGTTACGGGGATTTCCTTGTAAAATTCTTGTGTTTCTCCCATTGCTGTTCCTGCCGATACATGCTGCAATTCCCCGTTTTCGTCAATATTCTCAACCACTGCCTGTATCGCCTTTAGTCCCATATTTAAATACCTTTTATCCGTATAACGTTTCCGAACAGCCTTTAAGGTTCCAAAAGCGAAGCCTGCTGTACAAGACGCCTCCACATAAGAGGTTGGATCATTTAGCACTGTATGCCATAAACCGCTTTCATTTTGGTGTGTTTCAAGCGCTTCAATTTGTCTATTAAGCGTGTCAATTAGGATTTGACGGACAGGATCGTTGTCTGGTAAATCTACTAAATCTAAAAACTCTGGAATCGCAATCGTGACCCAGGAATTGCCGCGGCCCCATAGCGCTTCCGCAAAGTTGTGATTTCCTTCAAACGTCCAACCGTGGAACCATAATCCCGTTTTCTTATCAAACAGGTATTTAATATGTACCAAGAATTGTTTTTTTGCTTCTTCAATATACTCAGACTTGTTCAGTAATAAACCGATTTTGGTTAATGGTAAAATACTCATCATTAAGGTGTCATCCCATAATTGTTGATAATTCTCCGATCCAAACACGACATGCTGAATCCCGCCATCCTTAGTTCTTGGCATATCATGATAGAGCCAATCCCCCCAAGTTTCTAAGTATGGAAGATAAGCAGGATTGTTTGTTTCTTCATACAAATAGGCTAGGGTTAGCATTTGCACCATCGTGTTAACATTTTTTTCGACTGGCGGTTCTTTAAACTGATTGTCGAACCATTTTACAATGATATTTAATACGTTTTCATTTTTTGTCAGTTTATAATACTTCATCATTCCATACAGGCCGACACCTGCTGTCCATTCCCAATAGTTAAAGCTCTTATTATCAATTTTTCTGCCATCGGCAAGCGGAATGGCATACTTCCCGTCTGGGTCATTTAAGTTAACTAGGTTATCAATCAGTAATTCAATTTTCTTTTCTATTTCATGTCTGTGCACTTTGATTACCTCCACTAATGTTATTGCAAGAGCATGCGTATAAAATGGAATTTTAGTGTTAAGCATTCACCTTTTATTATATGGAAACCCTTTCTTTAAATAAATTTAAAATTCCGTTTTCTTTTATTAAAAAACAGTGTTTTCTTAAGACTGATTTTCAAGCAAATATACATTCTTTGAAATGTGCAGTTTTCCTTATTTTTTTTTACCTTGTTAGTACCTTTTTGAAACAGCAGCATATCGGTTCTTTTGTACTGTGAAAATAGTTACAAATTGTCTTTTTAGTGATAGGAACACACTGTATTTTCACTAAAAATAACGGAATTTTAAATTAAATGTTCGGAATAATTAAAATATAATGAAGAGGGTCTTTTCATCTTGGAATTTACTTTGTCTTGTACTTTTAATAGAGAGAGGTGTTGGCACTCACTATTGTAAGCGCAGTCATTTATATCTGTTTAATAAAATACAGTCTTTAGGAGGATAAAAATTTGAAGAAACGTTCTATTACTAAAAAGCTTTTATCTACCACAATCGCCTTACCCCTGTTATTAACAAGTGTTTCTACTGTCACTGCCAGCGGAGTCCAAAACACCCAGCCTTCAAGCAAATTCCAGGGAAAAGGAGTCCAGTTAGAGTACCTTGACAGAGGTTTAGTAGCCGCCTCTACATCTGAAGGAGTCTTTTTAAGCTGGCGCCTGCTGGCAAATGAAGCAAAAGGATCTTCTAAAACTGGTTTAACTGGTGTAGATTTTAATGTCTATCGTGATGGTAAAAAGATCGCCACGGTTACGGACAGTACCAACTTCTTAGATAAAGATGGCAGTACTAAATCTAAATACTATGTAAGTTCCGTTTTGGACGGTAAAGAATTAGACCAAAGTGCTTCCGTCACCGCATGGGGTCAAGCCTATTATGATTTAGCCCTAAAAAAGCCAGCAGATGGAGTAACCCCAGCTGGTGAGACCTACACTTATTCGGCAAATGATATGAGTGTTGGAGATGTTGACGGCGACGGGAAATACGAATTTTTCGTCAAATGGTATCCTTCTAATGCCAAGGATGTGTCACAAGTAGGCTACACCGGAAATACGTATATTGATTGCTATAAGTTTGACGGCACTCTCCTCTATCGCATAGATTTAGGTGTGAATATTCGTTCCGGTGCCCATTATACCCAGTTCCTTGTATATGACTTTGATGGGGACGGGAAATCGGAAATCATGTTCAAAACGGCGCCAGGAACAAAGGTGATTAAATACGACAAAGCAGGTAACGTCACCTCTGAAAAATATATCACGATGCAGCAAAAAGACATTGAGGCTGGATATAGTAATACCGATGATTATCGGATGAGTAAAGAAGACTATTATAATCATGTAGTTAAAATGTTTATGAACTGGGACAAGCAGGAAGAGGTAGTGAATGGGCATTGGCCAAAAACACTGGAAGAATGTTTTGGAATTGCAAAGAAATACAGCTACCCTCTTTCGAAAGAAGATGCTGAAAGCTTAACCGATTATTTCATGGATGTATATGCCCCTAGCCGAAGCAGCAATAACAAGCTCAGAAACTTTGAAGGATTTATTGTTGACGGCCCTGAGTATTTGTCTGTCTTTAATGGTGAAACAGGTGCCGAAATGGATACCATTGACTATAAACCTGGACGTTATGACGATGGCCTGATGTGGGGCGACTACGCGATGGCAAGAATTGAGCCAGGAAACCGTGTCGACCGCTTCCTAGCAAGTGTAGCTTACCTCGATGGTGAAAAGCCTTCTGCTGTTTTTGCCCGCGGTTATTACACCAGAACCAATCTGGTTACATATAGCTGGGATGGAAAAAACCTGAAGGAAAACTGGGCGGTTGACAGCGGCTGGACACCAATGACTAATCCATTTAATGACAGTCCACATGGAAAAGATGGTACAGATCCACAATATGGTTCAATTACTACCCAGGGGGCACACTCGTTAAGTGCTGCAGATGTGGATGGTGATGGAAAGCAAGAAATCGTTTATGGAGGAGCTACCATCGACCATGACGGCTCTCTGTTATATAGCTCAAAAGATATCTTGCCGCCACAAAGCTCATCACCAGGAACACTTGCCAGATTAGGACATGGGGATGCACTTCATGTAACAGACATTGATCCAAATAGACCTGGTTTGGAAACCTTTATGGTTCATGAGGGAGCAACAGGAGCTCCATATGGGTATTCACTCCGTGATGCTAAAACAGGTCAAACGATTTATGGTGGTTATACTGGTAAAGATACTGGCCGAGGGATGGTTGGAGATATTGATCCATCACATCCTGGTTTAGAAACATGGGCTGTTGGTTTATGGACAGCGGATGGACAAAAAATTAGTAATACTGCACCAGGAACTAATATGAATATTAAGTGGGCTGCAGATATGACTACACAGATTGTGGATGGTGCAAAGGATGTAACACCTACTATTAAAGATTGGCTGAAAGGTACTGTACTTACTGCTGAGGGTACTAGAACAAATAATGATACAAAGGGAAATCCTGGATTAGTAGCTGACATATTCGGTGATTGGCGTGAAGAGCTCCTTGTCAGAACTGCCGATAGCTCTGCCATCCGGGTTTACCTCAGCACGGAAGTAACAAATCATAAATTGTATACATTAATGCATGATCCTCAATATCGCGCGGAAGTAGCTAGGCAGAACACAGCCTATAATCAGCCTTCTTATACAAGCTTTTATTTTGGAAGTGATCTCAACTGGGCTAACGTTCCAATCAATGTATACTGGACACCTGGTGTGTTGTCGGTATTAGACAATAAGATTGAGGATTATAAAGCAAATGGAGAGTTGTCTGGACCGATTGTTCCACAATTAGAAAATTCACTGAAACAGGCTCAGTTCCATTTGGAAAAAGGATCAGTTGATACTGCACTAACTTTTATGGAAAAATTGGCTTCTGAATTAGCCAAGAAAACAAATCAAAACGATCTTTCATCCAATGCTAAATTGAACTTAAGCCATGATGCACAAGAAATGATAGATATGTTAGAAAAAGTAGAGAATAAATAAGATAATTTGCGGATAGAGTGTCTCAACTTGCGGTTAAGCTCCTACTACTTGCGGATAGAGTATTTCAATTTGCGGATAGTCTGCTCTCACTTGCAAATAGAGGGTTCAATTTGCGGTTAAGTTACTCCTACTTGCGGATAGTCTACTCTCACTTGCAGATAGAGTGTTTCAATTTGCGTAAAGCAAATTATTAACTGTAAAAGAAACTTAAACTAATAAAAGGTGCCAAACAACTGATGAAAATTAGTTGTTTGACACCCTTTTTTATTGTGATAATCCTTGTCGTTCCAGCTCCAGAAGCCGGGTCTTCATCTCTAAACCGCCACGATAACCAGTCAAAGCTCCGTTCTTTCCAACCACTCGATGGCAAGGCACGGTTATTAAAATGGGGTTAGCGCCAATTGCTGTACCTACTGCCCGAACAGCTGCGGGTTTGTTTATTTTATTGGCTATCTCGGAATAAGATCTGATTTCACCGTAGGGGATCTCACACAAAGCGTTCCAAACTGATAGTTGGAAGTCGGTTCCATTGTAATCAAACGGAATGGTAAAGGTCTTCCGTTTGCCGTCAAGATATTCAAACAATTCTCCCTCATACTTCATGAGCGTTTCCTGACTTTCACTAAGGGGACTTCCTGGAAACCGTCTGTTGGCCCATGATTTTAATTCTTCAAACGGCATACCCTGAGAACCTACAAAGCAAAGTCCCTTTGAGGTAGCCGCTATGTACATCTTCCAATCCTTATAGTTTAATATTGACCAATAAATAGTCGGCTTAGTCTGAGATTTCACTTTCCGATTCCTCCGTGATATATTTTGACTGACGGTATTGTGCAGGTGTTTCTCCCGTCTTCTTTTTAAAAAGTGTTATAAAATATGGTGTATTAGGGATACCTACCATTCTAGATATATCCGTAACTGCTCGGTCAGACTTTACTAAAAGCTCTTGAGCCTTTCCAATCCTAACTTCCTGAATATATTCAACAGGAGTCGTTCCTGTAACTTTTTTAAAGGTTCGCTGCAAATGGTAGGGACTTCCATGACTGATGATTGCCAGGGTTTCAAGCGTCAGTTTGCTATGATAATTTTCATTGATATGATTAGTAATCGTACTGATCCATTCTTGGTCAGGCAGGTTTTGTTCAGTGGGCTTGCAGCGTTTACAAGGGCGAAAATTGGCTGCCATGGCTTGTTCAGAACTTTGAAAGATTCGAACATTCTCTTTTTTGGGAACACGTGACTTGCAGGAGGGTTTACAAAATATCCCTGTGGTTTTTACCGCGTAAAAAAATGAATCATTATACGAAGCGTCATTTTCAATAATTGCCCGCCATTTTTCAGCTGTTATCATTCCGTTATCAAAATCTTTTTGTCCACTCATTGTTCCACCTCTACCATATTATAACGCACCCCAAATAGAAATAGCCTTATTTTCAAAATAGAAAAGCAAGATTACGAAATCATTTTTTGTGATAATAATAGAAAATGAATGCGGGTGATAATTTTGATAAACGTAAGTGAAAATAATTGGTTTGTTGAGAATGATAAGCTTTATATTAATTTACCGCTAGACTTTGATATGGCTGCAAATCTTGGCTATTTAGGACGAAATAAGAATGAATGCATGTATGACATTGAAAATAATGTTATTACAAGAGTAGTTCAGACAAGGGCAGCCAACAGACTTGTTCAGATGCACGTAAATGATAAAAACCAAATGATTGTCCAGTTTATAGATTCTACACCAGACGAAAAAGAATGGAGAAAAGTTTTTAGTTTCATTTGGGAATGGTTTGATTTAGAGCGGGATTTATCTCCATTTTACGAAATGGCCAAAGGAGATCCGCTGCTCGAAAAACCAGTCCAAGAATTTCGCGGATTAAGAGTGATTGGTGTGCCGGATTTGTTCGAGGCTCTTTGTTGGGGCGTTTTAGGGCAGCAAATTAATTTAGCATTTGCCTACACGCTAAAAAGACAGTTTGTTGAAAGATTTGGGGAATCCATTGAATGGAATGATAAAAAATATTGGACCTTCCCTGCCTATAAACAAATAAGTAAATTATCACCGGAGGATTTAGCGGATATTAAAATGACTGTGAGAAAAAGTGAATACATCATTGGCATTGCCAAGTTAATGGACAATGGTGAACTTTCTAAAGAAAAACTATTGGCTATGGACTTTAAAGAGGCGGAAAAAAGTTTGATTAAGATACGCGGGATTGGTCCTTGGACAGCCAATTACGTTTTAATGCGCTGCCTACGGTTTCCGACAGCTTTTCCGATTGATGATGTCGGTTTGCATAACGCGATCAAGTTCATGAGGGGTTCGGAGAAAAAGCCTTCGAAGGAAGAACTAATGGAACTTTCATTAAGCTGGTCCGGCTGGCAGGCCTATGCTACGTTTTACTTATGGCGGGTTCTTTATTAGGCAAAAAAAACATAGAAGCCTAATTGGATGATGTTAGGCTTCTATGGTGACCTGTGAGAGCAAACAAACATGTAAGTATAGAACAACTTATTACTACTTTTGTAATAAAAATTAATCTATTAAAATATTCACCTATTTGTCCACCCAATATGATTAAAGGCTAGCCAATGTAGGCTAGCCTTTTTTAGTGCTTGAACTTTTTTATGCCTGTACCTTTAATTGAGGCTGCTTTTCCTCTTTTAGTTCAGGAGGTAATTCAAGTCGTTCAACTTTGTTCACGATGAAAATGTAAGAAAATGCTCCGATTAACAATACTCCGCCAATAAAGAATAATGCGGCACTAAAGGAATGCGTTGTACTCAAAATATATCCTACTACGATAGGAATCACGATACCTGCCAAGTTACCCGATGTATTAAAGATACCGCCGCTCAGTCCTATAATTTCTTTTGGAGACATATCGCCAACTAGAGTCCAAGTGGCACCTGCCATCCCTTTGGCAAAAAAGGAAACTGACATGATGAGCATGATAAGTGCTGGAGATGAAGTATAGTTTGCCAAGACGATAACACTTGAAAACAAGAACCCAATGATAATTGGAGTTTTACGTGCTGCTCCGAGAGACTTCCCGCGCTTTAACAAGTAGTCCGATATATATCCGCCAATGATTCCGCCGAAAAAGGCGCCTGCATATGGAATAGAAGCCATAAATCCAACCTTGAGCATAGACATATGTTTTTCTTCAACAAGATACGTAGGGAACCAGGTTAAGAAAAACCAAACAATTGTATTTAGGCAAAATTGCGCTATATAAATTCCTACCATTTGACGGTTGGTCAACAGGAGTTTTGCATGGGCCCACCTTATTTTTATCGGTTTATCCCCTGCATTCGCCAGACCGCCCCCCTCAAGAATATAGTCAATTTCGGCTTGATTTGCTTTTGGATGCTTTTTGGGCTCATGGATATGTTTGAACCAAAAGAACGAGACCACAATGCCAGCGATACCTGCAATATAGAATATCATATGCCAACCATACTTCTGTAGAAGCAAAGCCAACACTGGTGTAAACAAAGCTAGTCCAAAATATTGGGCAGAATTATAGACGGAAACTGCCCTGCCACGTTCATGCTGAGGAAACCACATGGCTGTTAATCTGCTATTTCCCGGAAACGAAGGAGCTTCTGCAGCCCCTACGACGAATCGTAGAAGGAATAACATTAGGAAACCGCTAACCCACCCTTGAAAAAAGGTGAATAGCGACCATAGGAACAACCCAATCCCATAAACAACACGGGCCCCAAATCGATCCAATAACCATCCTCCTGGGATTTGCAGAAAGGCATAGGCCCAGTTGAACCCAGAGAAAGCGATTCCCAATGCTACGGCATCTAATTGTAAATCCTTGTTCATTACAGGGGCAGCTACACTTAGCGCCGATCGGTCGATATAGTTAACTGCTGTCGTGATAAATAATATAGCCAAAGTCAAATAACGAAAATTAGTTTTTTTGGTAATCGCTCTCAAATCTTGCAAGTTAACACTCATAAGATTCCCTCCCTAAATATGTGAACATTATCCTTAGATAAACTGGTAAACTTTCAATCTTTTCGAATACTAGTTATGGAAAAAGTATGACCATTCTTTTATTCAGAAACCTTATTTCGACTATCAAGTATTGGATGATAACCTCTGTTATGTACCTTATTTGAAAGACTCTATCACCAAGTCCTGATTATTCTCCTGATGAATTCCTATATAACAATCTATTATTCTTCATTAACATTTTGGTACTAATGCAAGTTGATCGCAGTATTCTTCAAACTATCTCTTTTCAAGTATCTCACGGGACAGTTGCTATACGAAAACCATTTTTTTCTGACATTCGTCTACCTCCTTCAATTTTACTGAAAACCCTTACAACAATTATCGCTTAATGTATACGTTAATGTCAATAATTTATTTTAGTTTTCACTTACCCTATTATTTAAATTCACAAAATTTACACATAAAACTCAATAATAATAAGGATTTTTAAATGTTAGTCATCAAAAAGTAATATTTGTCACACAAAAACCATTGACACTAATGTATACGTTGTTTAATAATAAACGTATAAGTTATTCCTAAATCACCTAACTATTTGGTGACTAAACATTAAGGATAGAGAAGGAGAGTTAATTTATGGCAGCTACTATGGATAAAATACAGCAAAAGGAAAAGATGATTGAGATGATGGCCAAATTTATATCGCTCGTCAGCTACAAGCTTCCTGATGATGTAGAAAAAAAACTGAAAGAATTGAGCGAAGAAGAAAATAATCCTCTTGCAAAAATCATCTACAAAACAATGTTTGATAACCAGAAGCTAGCTTACGAGTTAAAGAGACCTTCATGTCAAGATACAGGAGTTCTTCAATTTTTTGTAAAGTGTGGACAGAACTTCCCCTTGATTGGGCAGTTGGATAGCATTCTAAGGGATAGCGTGTATAAATCGACCAAAGAAACCCCTTTGCGTCATAATTCTGTAGAGACATTCGATGAGTACAATACAGGAAAGAATATCGGCAACGGTACACCTAGTATCTTCTGGGAAATCGAAGAAGACAGTGACAAAGTGGAAATCTATACTTATATGGCAGGGGGCGGATGTACCCTCCCTGGAGTGGCAACAGTCCTAATGCCCGGGGAAGGCTATGAAGGCGTAGTAAAATTTGTACTTGACCGCATGACAAGTTATGGACTTAATGCTTGCCCTCCACTTCTTGTAGGTGTTGGCGTCGGTACTTCTGTTGAAACAGCTGCCTTAAATTCAAAGTTAGCCCTTATGAGACCTGTTGGAAGTCATAATGAAAATGAAAACGCGGCTAAGATGGAAAAACTTCTTGAAGATGGAATTAACGCTATTGGCCTTGGACCTCAGGGACTTAAGGGATCTAAATCTGTCATGGGTGTAAATGTTGTGAATACAGCAAGACATCCTTCTACAATTGGAGTTGCAGTTAATACAGGATGCTGGTCCCATAGAAGAGGAAAGATCACCTTCGATAGTAATTTGAACTATGAAATTAGTACTCACGAGGGGGTAACACTATGAGTAAGAAAGTTTTAACAACACCTATAAAGAATGAAGATCTTAAAAATATCCGAATCGGAGACATCATCTACCTGACAGGGACACTGGTTACTTGCAGAGATGTTGCACACAGAAGACTCATCGAGGAAAAAATCCCTTTACCTGTAGACCTTAGGGGTAAAGCTATTTTCCATGCAGGTCCTATTGTTAGAGACCTTGGAAATGATCAATACGAGATTGTCTCTGTTGGTCCCACAACCAGCATGAGAATGGAAAAGTTTGAAAAGGAATTTATCGAAGAAACAGGTGTTAAACTCATTGTTGGAAAAGGTGGAATGGGGAAAAACACCGAAGAAGGATGTAAGACTCATAAAGCGCTGCACCTCGTATTCCCAGCAGGAAATGCTGTTCTTGCGGCAACAAAGGTTGAACAAATCAAAGAAGTACATTGGAAAGACCTTGGAATGCCTGAATCTCTTTGGGTATGTGAAGTGAATGAGTTCGGTCCTCTGATTGTTTCCATTGACGCAGAAGGAAATAACATCTTTGAAGAAAATAAAGTGGAGTTCAATAAAAAGAAGGATGAACAATACGAGTTGATAAGCCAGCAAGTACGATTCATCAAGTGAGTTTTTCCGTCACATGATGTCTTTTGGATATGATAAAAAATGTTAGCATTCTCAAATTTGTGTACTATATAAAATTATTTTTTTATTGTAAGTGGAAACGCATTCAACCGTTTTACTAGATTAAGATGGAAATCATAGTCTTAAAAAACCGGTTTAAGACAGATTCGTATTTGACATCTTTAGCGATGACGAATCTGGATTTGTAATTGGTTGGAGGAGCTGCAATTATTTTATCTATAGATGGAGTTGGTGCGGTATGGTAATGCAGGTACTACAAAAAACACAAACGATAGTTCGCTATGAGAATTATAACCGGGAAGTATATTACGGAGTGGTTGAGCATGATGCAATTCTACAATTATCGAGTAATTTTATAGAAGTAGTTAACAATGTACTAAAATATGATGGCGTAAGAGTTAACTATAGTGATGTGAAAATTTTGGAACCTGTTGCACCCTCAAAAGTAATTAATTTCGGGTGGACCTATTCTGAACACGCAAAAGAAACTGGAGGAAAGGCCAATCTCAAGGAACCGTTTTTGTTCTTAAAGCCGACATCTTCCTTGATTCCAGATCACGGTGAAATCATTCTTCCATCAAGCGATTTAACCAAGCAGGTTGAATTGGAGGGGGAAGTTGCACTTGTTATTGGAAAACGCGGCAAAAATATAAAAGAAGAAGAGGCATTGGATTATGTTTTCGGCTGTACAATCTTTAATGATGTAACGGCACGAGATCTTACAAAAACCGATCCCCAGTTTACACGCGGCAAAGGGTTTGACACTTTTGGTCCTTTAGGTCCGTGTATCGTGACGGGTATAGATCCAACCAATTTACAAATAGTTACAACCCTAAATGGTAAAGTCGTACAAGAGGGTAATACTAATCAGATGTCACTTTCCATTCCTTTTCTTATCAGTTGGATATCAAAGGTTATGACACTCGAGCCCGGTGATGTTTTGGCAACTGGTTCACCTTCTGGCAGTTGTCCAATGAAGTCAGGTGACGTTGTTTCTGTGGAAGTAGAGAATATCGGGAAACTATGTAATTATGTAATCTAGCTTATATATTTTTTCCAGCCAAGGCTGTGGCGGATTTCTTGAAAATCTCTACAGCCTTTTTCTTTTATGTAGGAAGTTTTCTTTTACATATATCTAAGTTATTTACCACTAATTAAGTCAGAGATCGGATAATATTTAAAATTTCACTACGGGCTCTATAACGGTGGGATTGTAACATTGATCGTGCAGCATCCGGTTCTGATGCCCTCATAACAGCAACAATGGCTTTGTGGTCCATTATGGAGCGTGTTGGTTTAGGCCGGTGCTTAATCGTATATAACCGGGCACGATATAGTTGATCAGATTGACTATCCATAACCACTCTAAGACGGGGATTTTGGGCTAAATCGACAATGAGTTGATGAAATTGCTCATCAAGGTCAGTCCATAAAAGTAAATCTTCAGAGTCTAGTGCCTTTTCTTGTTCCTCAATCAAATGGTCAAGTTTGTCTAATTCTTCAGAGGTAGCACGCTTGGTAGCCAAGCTGCCAGAAATCCCATCAAGCGCTTCTACTACTTCATAAATTTGTTGGAGATCATGCGCTACAATGGGTGCTACAACAAACCCGCGACGTGGTATGAGCCGTACCCACCCCTCCATCTCTAAACGCACGAGAGCCTCACGAACCGGCGTTCTACTCATCCCCAAGATGTCAGCCATTTCCCTTTCGAGTACTGTTTGTCCTGGAGGGAGTTGAAGTTGTCGTATGGCATGCCTTGTTGCAAGATAAGCAAGTTGTGGCAAGCGTGATTCCCCATTTTTATCTAAACTATTTAAAAATAAATGAATGTTTTGAGAAAGAGCAGAATGATCTAGTTCTTTAAAATTAACATCTGCCGTTGCAAGTTCATCTGGCGAATTCATACTATTAACACACTTCCTAATAAATTTGATTAAAATAACATGGTAATGATTAGCACTGTATCTAAGTTTATATAAAAAAACGGCTCTATTAAGAAATCATACCAGAAAAACAATTCTAAACTCAATAAAGAGCAGATCATGACAATTTTCTTTGAACACTATTATTCATTTGAATAACCTTCATCATTATGGATTATAAGCTATTTACGATTAAAACTCTCCGAAATCACTCGTATATATTTTACATTTAAGAACGTAAACTCATATCCTTTGGATGAAAGGTGGAATCAAAATTTTTCTGGTAAAAGCCAAAAACAAAAAAAGTCCTAACACCGTAGATGTTAGGACTAGTTATGACCTGTGAGGGGTTCGAACCCCCGACCTCAACCCTGTCAAGGTTGCGCTCTCCCAGCTGAGCTAACAGATCTCTTATTAAGCTACAAATTTAATTATAGTGAAAATGCTCAGAATGTCAATACCATTTTAATCAACTTTTTAAAAAAACGAAATAGGAACACTTGTTCCTTATCAACTTGAATAAAGAACTAATGTTCGGTTATAATATATATTATAAACCAAAAGGAGTGTTTACCATGGATGGCCTTTTAATACGCTCAATCGAAGAACATATGCCAATTGAGATGATTTATCTTGCTGAAAACCAAGAACTTTCCCAAAGAAAGCTAATCGTGAAAGAAATAAACGATGACTACATTCGTGCTTATTGCCTGCTTCGGAAACAAATTCGGACCTTTAAACGCGAGAACATTTTATCAATTATGCCGGAAACTCGTTCACCTAGAACGTACCTCCATTAAACCTACCCCACCTCCCACAACCATTCCCTACCCTATTAAGCAACTTCTTTCTAGTTATGATAAAATGCAGTTGAATCAAACGAACTACGGGGGGCTTTCCATGCAGTATCCAAAAGGCACAATCAAAGAATATACCTTTCATAGCTCAGAACTACAAGAAACGATGCAGCTTCTTATCTATCTGCCTGTAAACTTTTCACCACTTTTCAAATACTCACTGCTAATTGCTCAGGACGGCAGAGATTATTTTCAGCTTGGCCGAATCGGACGATTAGCAGATGAATTACTTTTTAAACAAGAAATTGAAAATTTAATTATAGTTGGGGTACCCTATAAGAATGTAAACGACCGACGTCGCAAATACCATCCCGATGGTGATCAAAACCACCAGTATATTCGTTTTCTAGCACACGAATTAGTTCCCTTTCTAGATAAGGAATTTCCAACCTATCAGATGGGTTCCACCAGGGCATTAATTGGTGACTCTCTTGGTGCCACTGTTTCCTTAATGACGGCGGTCCACTATCCGCATTCCTTTGGAAAAGTATTGCTTCAATCACCATATGTCGATGAGGATGTCCTCAATTTAGTAGAAAATTTTAAAGAAGGGCAGCTTTTAGAAATTTATCATGTGATTGGAACTCAAGAAACAAAGGTCCCAACTACAGACGGAAAAGTAAAAAACTTTTTAAGTCCAAACAGGGTTCTTGCCAAAAAAATACAAGCAAAACCAATTACATACTTTTTTGAAGAATTTAATGGTACCCATACATGGACCTATTGGCAGCCTGATTTAAAGCGGGCGCTTAAAATGTTTTTTTAGAACTTCTTATAGATATTTTAATTTATTTAATATATTTAGAAAATTTGCTATAATAATTGAAAGCGATTTTATCAATGTTTTTGTAAAATAATTTCAATATTGGAGGTAACCGCATGAAATTTGGTGTTGTCATTTTCCCATCGAAAAAGCTTCAAGATGTAGTGAATTCTTATCGTAAACGTTACGATCCGCATTATGCTCTTATTCCTCCGCACTTGACATTAAAAAGTGCTTTTGAAGCCACAGAAGAAAATGCCAAGATTTTTGCTGATAAACTACGTAAAATTGCTGAAAAAACTGGCCCTTTTACTTTAAAAACGGCGAAAATCAGTTCCTTCAAGCCCGTAAATAATGTAATCTATTTTAAGGTGGAACCAACGGACGAGCTTTCCACCCTACATTCAGAAATCAATCGCGAATTGAATGATGAAAATACAGAATATGCCTTTGTCCCTCATATTACGATTGGCCAAAAGCTGTCAAATGATGAACACTCTGACGTTTATGGGTCACTCCGGATGACAAAGATTGATCATGAAGAAACGATTGACCGCTTTCATCTGCTTTATCAATTAGAAAATGGTTCTTGGACCGTATATGAAACATTTCGGCTTGGAAAGGAATAGTAAGACGTGAAAATCAAAGTGGTTGAAAATCAAAAAGAACTTGAAGACGCCTTTTCTATTAGAAAAATTGTTTTCGTTAAGGAGCAAAATGTTCCAATCGAAGAGGAAATAGACCAATACGAGGATGAAGCAACTCATTTTGTTATGTATGGAGATACAGCCAATCCCCTTGCTGCCGGTAGATTCCGTGTCATTGATGGTTATGGTAAAGTCGAACGAATTTGTGTGTTAAAAGAAGCTCGTAAGACCGGAGCGGGGAGATTGATGATGAATGCCATCGAAACCTTCGCCCGGAAACAAGGCTTGCACAAATTAAAACTGAATGCCCAAACCCATGCGATTCCCTTCTATGCCGGACTTGGTTATGAGGTAGTATCGGAAGAATTTTTGGATGCAGGGATTCCTCATAAAACGATGGTAAAACAAATTCCTACAGAAGCACTTGCCGACTAACCGGCAGGTGCTTCTTTTAGCTGGATAATTAATCAAACACTTTCCGAAGCTGGCCGGTTTTGTTAAGATAGAACATGTGTTATTTTCGCGAAATAGAGGTTTTAAATATATGAAAACAGCTATCTACCAAAAACAGCTAATTACACTCTCACAATTGGCTCGAGATCAGTATCAAAAAATTTACTTAGCAGGGAAAAATGGAGAACTTGACTGCCCCACCTGTCATGAAAAGGTAAAATTGTTTCTAGGAATACAGATGGAGCCGCATTTTTTTCATGTCCATACACCCGAAAAAAAATGCCTTGATCCTGACCCCATTATAGATTCAGATGATGCTCCACTTTATATCGAGCGGAATGGTTTCAAAATCCCCCAAGGACGGACCATTACCGCGACAAATACAAACCTAGAACTATTTCAGCATGCTAAACCGATTGAATACTCTCTTCCTTATACACCAACTAATAAAAATGTTGGACAGGAACTGCCAACCTATTTAAGACTGCTTGCTGAAAAAGGAGTAGTGCTTGATAAAAGCCAAGTGGATGCCGTCATGGAAACAGATGGCTCGTTATTAGTCCTAGCAGGAGCAGGGAGCGGCAAAACGCGTGTTTTAACGGCGCGGACTGCTTACATGCTCGAGGTGAAACACGCCGATCCTGGCTCTATTATGCTTGTAACCTTCACCTCCAAGGCGGCTGCAGAAATGAAAAATCGGTTGCTTTCCTATCCAAATATGCAGCGGGGAAAGATCAATCAACTTGTTACCGGTACCTTTCACAGTATCTTTTATCGAATCTTAATGTTCCATGATGCCGCCCATTGGTCCTCAAATAAATTACTCAAGAAGGATTGGCAGCGCGATAAAATCCTTAAAGAGGCTGGGAAAGACCTCCAATTGTCTGAAAAGGAATTTGCCTATGATTTAGCACTGCAGCAAATTGGTTTTTGGAAAAATTCTCTTCTCATGCCGCATGAAGTTAAACCCACATCTGATTGGGAAGAATGCGCGGTGTTTTTATATAAAAAATATGAAGAATATAAACAAAAAGAAGGATTATTTGATTTTGACGATATGTTAATTGGCTGTTATCAGTTATTTATTTCATCTCCTCCCCTTCTAGAGTATTACCAAGACAAGTTCCAATACTTTCTAATTGATGAATTTCAAGATATAAACAGGGTTCAATATGAGCTGATTAAACTTTTATCTGACAAACATAAAAATGTCTGTGCGGTTGGTGATGATGACCAGGCCATCTACTCATTCAGGGGCAGCGACCCAAGTTATCTTTTAGATTTTGAAAAAGACTTTCCTGAGGCAAAATTAGTAACTCTTGAGCAGAATTATCGTTCTTCACATGAAATTGTTGCTGCAGCTAATCAAATGATTGCCCTTAATAAAAAACGCAGATTAAAACGCATGGAAGCACAATACGCTTCGGGGATCCTTCCTCAATTATTTTTTCCATATGATGAAGAAGAAGAGGCTACAATGATTATTACCGATATACAGGAGAAAATTTCACAAGGTGCGAAACCGGGGGATTTTGCCATCCTTTATCGGACAAATGTCAGCTCGCGGGCAGTCTTTGAAAGATTAGCCGCCTCGAACCTCCCTTTTAAAATTGATCAAGATGCCGAAGCATTTTACGATCGTTTTATCGTTAGAAGCGCCCTTGCCTTTTTAAAGGTAAGTTTAAATGAAGACGACCCGAATGCCATGAGCGATTTATTGCCCTTATTATTTTTAAAACAATCAGTCCTTAAAGACCTAAAAGCCGAAAGCATTCTGAAGGATTGCAGCCTTCTGGAGGCCCTTTCGCACCTAAAAACTGCTCACGCTTTTCAAGAGAAAAAATTAAAAAAGGCGGTTACCCTTATCCGCGGGCTTAAACATTTATCTCCGTCTGTTGCGATTGAACAAATCGAAAAAGAAATTGGATTCCTAGATTTTCTAAAGAAACGCGGGAATGAATCGAGTAAGCTTGAAAAAGGCTCTGATGACCTAAAAGATCTTAAAGTTGCAGCCAAAAGCTTTACAACAATAGAGGCTTTGTTGGAACACGCACTGCATATGTCGGCCATGAATAAGGAAATTAAGAATATGAGCAGACATTTCACTGACGCGATCACGCTTAGTACCATCCACCGGGCTAAAGGGCTGGAATATAATACCGTTTATATGATAAGTGCTGTAGACGGCAGCTTACCGCACGACTTTGCCCTTGAATCTTACCGAGCCGGCGATAATGCTCCGCTTGAAGAAGAAAGAAGATTATTCTATGTAGCGATGACAAGAGCAAAGGAGGAGCTGTTAATCTCCATTCCAAGTAACAGGCGAGGAAAGAAAGCTAATCGTTCCAGATTTTTAGCTCCCATCAATAAAAAGAGGAAGACCAATTTGTAAAAACAATTGGTCATTCCTCTTTTTATTTTTTATTCATCATTTGAGCAATCGTGTTAAAATCAAGCTGCTTTCCATCGTTAATAATCGATTTCACAATTTGATCTTCCATGTCTTTACTTACCGGTTTGTTGGCAATTTGAGAAACTCTCCGGATGACATTACGAACTGTTTTTTCATCTTTAAAGTTAGCATTTTGTAGGGAGTTAGCTAAATCAAAAATATCTTTCATATTAACGCCTGTTTTCTTTTCTATATTCTTAAAGAACCCATTATCCATGGTAAAATTTCACGCTCCTTCATAGACTACTTTATTCTATGAAGTTGGGAAAAAAAGGTGAATGTGATGAAATTGACTACAAAGATTAAGGTTATGTATTCAACTGTCATCAGTGGATTCATGCTGGTATTGTCCGAATAATTGCTGTGTTCGGACAATAAAAAACATTTTGGCAGCGAGTCCTGTCCGAAGATGCCTTACCTTCGGACAATCAATAGCTTTTTGAAGCGAGTTCTGTCCGAAGTCACCTTGCTTTCGGACAATCAAAAGCTTTTATGTAAATAACAGAAAGGGCTGGCCCTTTTTAGGTCCAGCCCCCTCCATCTCATTGTCTATTAATAGAAGCTTGCGCCAACAATGATTAAAAGGATGAATAATACTACGATAAGCACGAAAGTGGAACCGTAGCCAAAACCGCCGCCGTAGCCGTAGCCGCCGTATCCAAAGCACATAGACTGTCACCTCACTTTCGGTAATCTCATTAATAACATATGAAATTACTTAATCATGTGTACTAGGCATGACAGCCTTATGGGAAAATTGGCTATAAAAATGAGTATTTCACCCTTTTGGCTTAAAAATTAGTGCGCCAATAAACCCAAAAATAATTGCAGCAGAAATACCAGAGCTTGTTACTTGGAACATCCCAGTTAAAACGCCAATAATCCCATGTGCCTTAGCGTCTTGGAGTGCCCCATGAACAAGAGAATTACCAAAACTGGTAATTGGGATCGTTGCTCCGGCACCTGCAAAGTCAACTAGTGGCTCATATAAGCCTAATCCATCTAAGACCGCTCCAGCAACCACCAGCAAACTCATGGTATGGCCAGGTGTGAGTTTCGCTACATCAAATAATAATTGCCCCACTACACAGATTAACCCGCCTACAACAAAGGCCCAAAAAAACATTGCAAGCATCGACTCACCCCTTTTCACCATTCATTTCAATTGAAACAGCATGGGCAATACATGGAATGGACTCTTTTTGCTGAAAGCTTAGCGGGGACAATAATGCTCCTGTAGCGACGACTAATATTCGTTTATAAGTCCCCTTTTTCATTTCATTTAGTAAATGTCCATATAAGACAGTTGCGGAACACCCTGCTCCACTGCCACCAGCTTGAACAGGCTGGTCATCTTTATACATCAATAATCCACAATCCTGAAATTGTTTTTTGTCCAATTTCAATCCATTTTTATTTAGCAATTCAAAAGCAGTATCATGACCAATTCGCCCTAGGTCACCGGTCACAATTAAATCATAATAAGATGGGTCTAATTGTAAATCACGAAAATGAGCGGTAATGGTATCCACAGCTGCCGGAGCCATTGCCCCTCCCATATTAAAAGGATCTGATAAACCCATATCAATAACTTTTCCAATTGTTGCCGACGTAGTCACCGGATGATTTTTACCAGATTTATTCTTCTCAACCAGCGCTACTCCTGCACCTGTAATCGTCCATTGTGCAGTTGGTGGCTTTTGTCCACCATATTCGGTTGGATAGCGAAACTGTTTTTCGACAGCAGAGTTATGGCTGGATGCACCTGTCAAAACATAGTTAGCCCCTTGATAATTAACGATAAAGGAAGATAAGGCTAAACCCTCCATGGATGTTGAGCAGGCGCCAAATAAACCGAAATAGGGAATCTGCATGGTCCTTGCGGCAAAACTTGTCGGAGTGATCTGATTAAGTAAGTCACCTGCTAATAAAAACTGAACCTGTTCTTTTTGGATATTCCCCTTTTTTAAAGCTGCTTTGATCGCCTCTTCCAGCAATAACCGATGGGCTTTTTCATAAGATTCTTGTCCCATCCATAAATCTTCGTACAGCAGGTCAAAGTCACTCGCTAAGTTGCCGTTTGCTTCAAACGGTCCCCCTGTTACACCTGTTGCTGTAATCATTGGCCGATTGTTAAAAACCCACGATTGGTGCCCCTTTAACAATTACAAAACCCCCCACATCACAAGTAGCGTCTTAATTAATGCAACAACAAACGCTGAAAATACTCCGAATAAAATCACTGAACCTGCGAGTTTAAACATATTTCCACCTACACCGAGTACAAACCCTTCAGTTCGGTGTTCGATGGCTGCAGAGATTACTGAATTCCCAAACCCGGTTACCGGTACCGCACTCCCTGCACCAGCAAATTGGCCAATGTGGTCATAGACGCCAAAACCAGTTAACAACATCGAAAAAAAGACCATTGTTGCAACGGTAGGGTTTCCGACGCTCTGCTCGGTGAAGTTAAAATAATATATGTAGAAATAACTGACAGCTTGGCCAATCATGCAAATAATCCCGCCAACTAAAAATGCTTTAATACAATTTTTTAAAACTGGACGCTTCAGTTCATGTTTTTGTTGGAGTGTTTGATAGTTTTTCTGCTGAGGGGTCATCTTTTTCTGCTTGCTAGCCATTCCGATACATCCTTTCTTACTTCATATCTTCCGTCATCTTAACAATTTCCTCTAAACGCTTTTCAGCCTTAGAATGTGATAACCTTCCTGATTTCATCCCCTCGTTCAGCCTGACAGCTTCCAAGAAAATCTTATAATCGCTTGATACTGTAAAGTTTTCCTTTGGATGATTTTTTTCTAGCTTCTTATTTAGATTCTTTTCGATTGTCTTCATTTTAAATCTCTGCATATGCTTTACCTTATAGACCACTAATGTATCTTTTTCTCCTTTTATAACCGCAACGTCATACAGCTCCGGTAAAGAACTAACATCTCTTTTGATATCCTCTACCCGATCACTATTGTTTTTCCGCTCCGTACCAAGCGGGGTCGGATTTGTTGTTTTTATGAGCGCTAATTGGCTTTCTTTTACCGGCTGATTTTGAGAACATGCCGTCAATAAAAATAAACTCATACTTACAATCAAACGATATGCCGCTTTCATATGCTTCACTTTCCTTGTCCCGTTGAGTGTTTGAATACTATTTTAGTTTTTTCAATATCCTGCAAAATTATGACTGAATAACCTTGGCAGCTTAAATTAAAAAAACTGCCAGTTTTACCAGCAGTTTTTCCGTTACTTTGAAGTTTTTTTACTGCATCCGCAGCCTTGATTCTTTTTAGTAGTTGTCGATTTGCGATTGGATTGCGTCATTTGTTTGTTTTGGTTTTGGTTTTGGTTTTTATTGTTCACTTCTCCCTCCCCTTTCAATGTTTACTACTAGTTAGAATATGTCGAATTAATGAATCTTGTCTCCACGAAAGCATTATTTTTCGATAAAAAGCTGCACACATAACTCCAACAGGGAAGCAAAACCTGCCACTGCTAAAATTAAGATTAATGGTCTAGAAAGTTCTGGACAGATATAATGAAAACTGACTATAAAGGCAGCTGACCACACTCCTGTACACCAATAACAACTAAGCAGTTCCCCTATAAACTTCTTAATTCCTGTTTTTTTTGGAACATAATAAATTTCAACTTCCCCTTCATGTTCCTCCCTTACTTCGTCAAAAAAAGGTTCGCGAATAAACTCAAAGATTCGATCGAAAACAAGCAATCTCGTCAGCCGAAAGCTTGCCAGCGATAATAGAAGCAACGTTAAATAGGTTATATTCATACCGGCTACTATCCTTTCTGAGATTAAATAGATGATTGACCAGCCTAATTTTGACAAACAAGGCGTTTGTCCGTTTCCCAAAAGCGCTCACATAAATATGTTAGTACTGTAAGATATATCACGGAATAAGGAGGAAAAATTAATGGGTTGTGGAAATAAAAACAACTTTCACGGAGAAAACTGCGTTTGCGAAGTAGTTCGTGCGATTAAAGATATTCAAGATAATGCAGTTGAAGCAGTTGAACAAGAATGTACTGAGTGTACTAGCTGCTTTACCGAACCGCTAGGATCGATGGTGTCGCCTACAAGGAGAGACCCGGTTGATACGCGAGTATTTGTTCTAAGTACTGCTGATGGTACGCCATTTCATGCATTCTTAACAGAAGAATGTGATGCATGTGTATCTATCTTCTTTCGCGTTGAGGACGTATTTGATAACTGCTGTGCAACTCTTCGTGTGTTAGTACCAGGCCATCGAGACAGCAACGGACAATTTGTTCCGGTTAATCTCGTTTCAGGCGGAGAAAAATGCTGCATTGACCTTCAAAAGGTTTGTAAAGTTGACAGATTCCGCGCGAGCAGAGATTGCATCACCGTTGACTTAAGCTGCTTCTGTGCAGTGCAATGTATCGCTGATGTTAACCTTGGACTTTGCAATTAAGGACGAAAACAGCAGTATTAAAGCTGACCAATTACTTGGAGCTGAGGCTACTATTAATCAGGTTTAAGATGATTAACAGAAATTGAACAAATGAGCCAGTCGTAAAACGGCTGGCTTTTTTATTTTCTTTATCTCTGTATTCCAATCATCATAACTTTCGTTAACTGTTCTAATGGAATGGTTTTCGAGGTTTGATTGTGGAAACGTATGGTTACATCTTGGTCTGTGTATTCTGTTAAATAACCTTGAAAGGTTCCTCGCGCAGTATAAAAGACGCATGGTACAGGGGGCAGAACTTTTGGAAAGTTAATTAGATAGTCTAAACGCTCAAACAGGTCCATCTCTTTAAATGGTTTGACCTTTTTTAAGAAAGACCTTTGTTTCCCCTTTGGTTTTGCTGTGGATTGAACCCCTAGCTGCTTCGAGTTATCCTGATTTTCAAGAACCATTTCCTCTTTTGCAAGGGAGATTGTTTTTTTAGTTTCTTGCAGCACTGACGGCTCATCCTCATATGGTGCCAGTTCCCCTTTAGATAGGGGGATTGTTTTCTTAGTTTCTTTTAGCTCTGACGGCTCATCCTCGTTTGGTGCCAGTTCCTCTTTTGCTAAGGGGATTGTTTTCTTAGTTTCTTGTAGCACAGACGGCTCAACCTTGTATGGTGCCAGTTCCTCTTTTGCTAAGGGGATTGTTTTCTTAGTTTCTTGCAGCACTGGCGATTCATCCTCGAGCGGTGCTAGTTCCTGCCGATTCGTATAAACATCTTGCATATTTAAATTTGAAGGCGGCCTTACAAACGCCTGGTTGATAAATAACATGGGTCCCTGGCTCTTCTTCGTTGACAAGCAATTCACCTCCTTGTTACGAAATCACACACATTATATATATGCAATCTGCCTATCTTGGTTCACAAGAAAAGCGTAAGCGCCCTGTTCAGCGGCGTATGGCCTCCTCGAAAAAGCTATGGAGCGCGAAGGCGTCTCGCCGCTAGGGCGCTGGAGCTGGTCAATTCTCCAATGTCATACAAAAAAGCCTGCTAAAGAGCTAGCAGGCTGTTTTTTTAAAGGATATGGAAGCCAGAATCTACATGGATGTTTTCACCAGTAATTCCCCGTGAAAGATCACTAAATAAGAATAGAGCTGTGTCACCGACTTCTTCTGGAGTTGTCGTTCTCCGTAATGGAGCTTTTGCTTCAATTTCACTTAAAATCGAATTGAATTCCCCAATTGCCTTTGCTGATAATGTTCGGATCGGACCAGCAGAAATGGAATTAACACGAATGCCGTCTTTTCCTAAATCAGAAGCCAAGTAGCGGACACTTGCATCCAAAGAGGCTTTCGCAACACCCATAACATTATAGTTTGGTATAGCTCGCTCTCCGCCTAAGTATGTTAGAGTTACAATACTTCCTCCTTCAGTCATTAGTTCGCGTGCTACTTTCGCCACTGCTGTCAATGAATAAGAACTGATATTTTGTGCAAGCAGGAATCCATCTCTTGATGTGCTTACAAACTCACCTTTTAAATCCTCAGTCTTTGCAAACGCAATACAGTGTGCTAAACCGTGAATGGTACCCACAGCTTCCTTAATTTCTGCAAAACAGCTTGCAATTGCTTCATCACTTGTTACATCACATGGAAGCACAAGAGTTCCCTCTGCCTCTAAAGAGTTAGCTAAATCACGAACACTGCTCTCAATTCTTTCACCCGCATATGTAAAAATTAATCTTGCTCCTGCATTGTGAAGTGAACGAGCAATTCCCCAAGCAATACTGCGTTTATTAGCTACACCCATAACAACAAAAGTTTTTCCAGAAAGATTCATATTGAAATAGTCCTCCTACTATAATTACATGATATTAGTACTTGGTACTAATTTTACACTACTTCCCCTAAAATGAAAAGGTTCGGATACTATTCTTTCCCAAACTCTTTAGCATGTCTCACAGAATTCCAATTCCCGCTTCAATTCAACAACATACTCCTTTGACCCGGTAACAATTAAACGATCATCCATTTGCAATTCCGTATCACCATGAGGGACAATCGAATCCTTTCCTCTAAAAATACGAACAAAGATTACATCGCCTGTAAAAGGAAATTGCCGCAAATGCATTCCATCAAAGTGTGTGTTTAACATCTTAATTTCATATAGACCTGTCTCTTGATTAGTCAAGATTTTAATTACTGTTGGAGATTCAATTAATGCCCGAAGCAGTGTTTTGGTTGACATATATGAAGAGAATACCTCAATATTTTGCTCCCGTAAATTTTGTTCTAGTTCTATGCTTTCAATCCGGGCTATGACCCTGGAAACACCTTTTTCCTTCGCTTCAATGGACAAACTTGCGTTTAAATTCTCATCACCAGTAGAAATGACTACAATTTCTGATTGAAAAACATTTGTTTTAGAAATAGAATCGATGGAGTAATCAGTGATTTCAACAATATCAAAGAGTGAATTAGCAATTTGCTTATCTGATTTCTCCATTTTCGTATGATAAAGAACCGGATCATACAGGCCTGATTTTAATTCTTGCGATAAAGATAGGGTTACCTGGTTAGCACCTAAAAATGCCACACTAACCTTTTTGCTTATCGCAGCCTCCAACGGAAAGAGCTTTTTGAATACCATTGGTGTAAAAATCGATGTAATCACAGCCACCAATATCAAGGTACCACTCATTTGGGGGGTTATTACTTTCATCCTTTCACCAATGGTTGCAGCAGCAATCACAAGTGAAAGAGTGGAGGTAAGCAAAAAGCCTGAAGAAATAACGGTTTTCGTATCATACCAAATCTTTAATAGATAAACTGGCACCAGCTTTGATAACAGCAGTCCAATCAATAAAAGCGGTATAAGTAAAAGAAGCTTCTTCTCACTAAAGAGTGACCAAACATCAAGGTTAACCCCAACCATCACAAAAAAGATAGGGATTAAAAAGCCATAGCCAAAGGAATCCAGTTTATGGACGAGTTCCTGGTTGGGTGACAGTAATGAAACTAAAACACCGGCTAGGAAGGCGCCAAGGATATTCTCCGCACCGACCGTCTCCGATAACCCCACTAATACAATAATCAACGTAAATACCGCCCTTGTGCCAATTTGCACAGTTCCCGTTGATAATGTTTCAATAAAGGTACGAGTTTTAAATTTCTTACCAATAAAATAAAGAACAATACCTGCCCCAAATAATATCAAGAGCAGCCACGTATTCCCATGGCCAGCCTCATATATTGAAACAAATACAGCTAATAAAATCATCGTAACTAAATCAGCTATTACCGCAACAAGCAAGATAATTTGCCCGATGACCGTTTTCATCAAATGGGCCTCTTTCAAGGTAGGAACTACTACTCCTAGGGAAATGGTTGAGATAATTAACGTCATCAAAAAGGCATTATCAATAAATCCTGCTAGAACAAATAGATAGGATAGAATTAGAGAAAAAATAAAAATTCCAGCAAAAATCGTCGTTGCTGCAACAAAAGTATTGGGCTCCTTTTTTCCATTCGCAAGTGCATCCCGTTTTTTGCTGCCGCTAAAGGCGGTAAAATCAATTTCCAGCCCGCTTAAGAACATAAGGAAAATGAAGCCAAGTGTCGAAAGGGTGGACAGCCAGGCATCCTGATGGACAATATCAAAGCCGCTTTTCCCAATAATTAGACCCATAATAATTTCTGCAACCACAACCGGGATAAAATTCAATTTAAATCGATGCAGAATAATTGGAGTTAAAAACGCTGTCGTCACAACAACAAGCAGCGAAAGTACAGAAATGTGTTGTTCCATATTTAAACCACCTTTCAAAACTAGGTTTCTTTCTTATAAAAGTAACCGAATAAACTAAAGATAAATACGAACTAACAGGGGGTGCAATCCTATGAAAATTGATATTATCGGTGACATTCACGGTTGTTTTGACGAATTAAAAGAACTAACTTTAAAGCTTGGTTACAGTTGGGAAACAGGGTTACCAGTCCATTCCTCAGGGAGGACTCTTGGTTTTGTTGGTGACTTAACGGACAGAGGACCTGCATCCATTAAGGTGATTGAGGTCGTTTGGCGGCTCGTAGTCCATCACCAAAATGCACATTACACACCGGGCAATCATTGCAATAAGCTGTATCGCTTTTTTCTCGGTAATAAAGTTCAGGTGACACACGGGCTAGAAACGACGGCGGCTGAATATGAATCATTATATAAAAAAGATCAACAATCCATTCGTAAAAAATTTATCGAGCTGTATGAAAAAGCCCCACTCTACTTAGTATTGGACAATGGAAAGCTAGTTATAGCACATGCCGGGATACAACAGGAATATATCGGCCAAACACATGGAAAAGTAAAAGAATTTGTCCTTTATGGTGATATTACTGGTAAAAAAAATCCGGATGGAACACCAGTTAGGTTGGATTGGGCAAAAAACTATCATGGCGATGCCTGTATTGTTTATGGTCATACTCCGGTCAAAGAGCCGCGTATTATTAATAACACGTATAACATTGATACAGGAGCTGTGTTTGGCGGTAAATTGACGGCATTACGTTATCCGGAAATGGAATTGGTGTCTGTTCCTTCTACTATGCCATATGTTCAGGAAAAATTTAAACAATTTGACTAGTTTGGTTTAAAAATAATACAAAAGGCTGACCGCTATTCAAGCAGGCCAGCCTCTAAAATACTATTCATATCCTCTGGGGGTGAAGCCGAAAAGGACATCTCTTTTTTATAAAAGGGATGAAGGAACTGAATTTTTTTACAATGAAGGGCTTGCCGTTTGATTAAGGAAGTATCTCCTCCATATAAATCATCTCCGAGCAGAGGATGTCCTAAGAACGACATATGAACTCTTATCTGATGTGTACGCCCTGTTTCAAGTCTAAGCTCGAGATGAGTAAATGTAGAGTAGCTCTTAATTACCTTATAATGGGTACAAGCATATTGACCGTCAGCCCGTACTTCCCGTTCAATAATGCTATCCTGTTTGCGGCCAATCGGTTCAATAATAGTTCCATTAACAGTTGCGAGTAAACCGCCCGCCAAAGCTTCATATGTCCTTTTCACCAATCCATTTTGCTGCATTTTACTAAATAAATGATGAACATGACGGTGCTTGGCGATTAATACTATTCCTGAAGTGTCACGGTCTAGCCTTGTGACAATATGGGAAGTAGCCTGAATTCCAACTCGCTTGTAATATCCTACAAGAGCATTAGCAAGGCTGCCATTTGGATGTTCACGAGATGGGATCGTGTTCATAATCGCTGGTTTGTTTACCACAAGTAAAAATTCATCTTCATACAATATGGTTATCGGAATATTCTCCGCCATTACTCCCTCACTCGGAATTTCAGCAGGAAAAATCACAGACAACGAATCACCTTTGATTAGCTTATATCTTACATTTACTTCCTCATTATTAACAAGAATCAAGCCGCCCCTAAATTTAATATCCGTTAAAGCAATTCGGGAGATTTCTTCTTGTTTTAAGAACTCTTTAATTGGTAAACCGGCACTGGACTCATCAATAATCCAGTTCAATTTAAATCGTGCTTCCATCAATAAGGTCCTCCGGCTTAATCAGATATAAATGAATCATGGACCCTTTTCCAAAATGGAAACGGTCTAAAGCGGGCAAAACGAATTTTTTCTTCCGGTACCCTATATTGGATCGATTTTACGTCCTTATGAAGTAATGTCAGGTGATCAATGGTTACCTGAAAATCAGATTTTTTTACTGGCTTAAGCATACAGGTATGGTGTGCTGGCAAAATTAGCGGAGAGCCAACCGTCCGAAACACCCTGTTATTAATGGAGGCCATTTCTGCAACTTGTAAGGCTGAAATCGACGGATGAATGATGGCCCCGCCAAGAGCTTTATTATACGCTGTACTGCCTGATGGAGTAGAAATGCAAAGGCCATCACCACGGAACCGTTCAAAATGCTGTCCTCGAATTTCTACATCCATCACAAGTGTACCCTCGACACTTTTCACCGTGGATTCATTAAGTGCTAAGTAACGGGATTCTTTTCCTGCATGTGTGTAGCGGATAATGACTTCAAGAAGCGGGTATTCTACGACTTGATATGGGGTTTTTGCGATGGCAATTACCAGTTTTTCAATTTCATCTGGTATCCAATCTGCGTAAAATCCAAGGTGCCCCGTATGTATTCCGACGAATGCTGTTTTACTTAGCCGGCTGCTATAGCGGTGGAACGCATAGAGAAGTGTCCCGTCACCGCCAATGGAAACAACAATATCAGGTTGGTCTTCATCGTAAATAAGATCAAAGTCAAGTAAATATGTCCTCATTTTACTCATTAAAATATTGGACTTTTGATCCCCTTTTGATGTAATCGCAAATTTCATCTTATTTTCTCCTTACAAATCGGCTTTCACAGGCGGATGTTAGTTTTTTTCTTCTTGTGTCAATTCCTTTTTTCGGGTAAAAAATGCTTGTGCTTCCTGGATTTCACCACGAATTAAAGACATTTCCTCGTCTAAACGAAATGCCGCTTCTGCAGCTCTTAGTAATCTCATTTTGATATCTGTAGGAAATACTCCTTTATATTTATAGTTAAGTGAATGTTCGATGGTCGCCCAGAAATTCATCGCTAACGTCCGTATTTGGATTTCAGCAAGAATTTTCTTTTCCCCATGAATAGTTTGGACGGGATATTGAATGACAACATGGTAAGAGCGATATCCACTAGTTTTTTCGTGAGAAATATAATCTCTTTCTTCCACTATTTCAAAATCGTTGCGAATCCTTAATAAATTAACCACAGTATGAATATCATCGACAAACTGACACATAATCCGCATGCCGGCTATATCCTGCATCTCCTCTTCCAAGCTTTCAAGCGGAATCCCTTTTTGGTTCGCTTTATCAAGAATACTTGCAATTGGTTTGACTCTGCCTGTTACAAATTCAATCGGTGAATGAGAGGAATCTAACTCATATTGCCCTCTCATCCCTTTTAATTTTACTTTCAATTCAGAAACTGCCTGTTTATATGGTGCTAAAAATTGATCCCAATGCTTCATGATTTCACCTCAAAGAAAAACAAATTGTTTAGATGAGCGAAACTTTTTTCCGCTTCAGCGCAAAGCTCAAACAGTTAGGAAAAATCCTTCCACTTTCGTTACAAACTCATCACCATAGTTACTGTTGCCTTTAATATTACTCAGGATATACTCTAATTCATCATGAAAGTTTATGAGTTCAATTTGTTCCTGATTAGATTTAACTAATACAGGTAGTTTTAGTTCGTTTGCTGTTTTTAAATAAGACCAGAGATCTTCCGCTAAAACAATATATGTATAGTCTTCTTGATCTTCCAAAAGGTAAATAAATGCACTATTATCTGAATCAACAAGTATTTGTTCGCTAGGAATTAACCCAGTAATAGATTCATCAGTTTCTAAAATTAGTTTATGATCGGTTACTATTGCTGTTTGAATGATTATTTTCTTTTTCATGATTAAACCTCCATCTTTCACTTTCCTATTTTAGCATAATCAGACCATTTCTCCCAAGGATTGCTTTTTTAAATACGCACCAAGAATCGGAAACTAGACAGCTCCCAAAGTTCATCGGTATGATGAAATCATCAATATTGCGAAAGGAAGACAAATAATGTCACAAAATATTGAAATTGAGTTTAAAAACATGCTCACAAAAGCAGAATATGAAAGAATTTTACTTTCATTTAAAATTGGGGAAAAGCATATTTTCACTCAGGAAAACCTGTACTTTGATACCCCTGATTTTGCTTTAAAAAAAGCAGAAAGCGCATTAAGGATTCGAAAAAAAGGCACGGACTATGTGATGACTCTCAAACAGCCAAGAGAGATTGGGCTGCTTGAAACCAATCAAAAATTAACTTATGAGGAAACATCTGCGGCTATTAATGATGGCAGACTACCTAGTGGACAAATAAAACAATTAATTGAAGAAAATAACATCCCTTTTGCCAATATTGAATATTTTGGTTCACTTATGACCAATCGAACAGAGATTTCTTATGAAAACGGACTGCTCGTACTTGACCACAGTATTTATCTTGAACACGAAGATTATGAAATGGAATATGAAGTAGATGATTATCAAGAAGGCCTTAAAAATTTTCATGCACTTCTAAACCGATTTAAGATCCCAGAACGGCAAACCGAAAATAAAGTCCGCCGTTTCTATAATCAAAAATATAAACAAACTAAAACTAATTAGCAGTAGCCACTTTTATTACAAAAAAATAATTTCAATCTTAAAAATCAGTCTTTTTCAAGGCAATTCATTTGAGATATGAAATGGGCATTGTTAAAATATGAATACAATATCGATGAAAGGAGTTGTCAACATGATCGATAAAAAGCTTACACCATTCGAAGTAATTGGTGAAGATACACTGCACCGTCTTGTCGACACTTTCTATAGCCTTGTTGCACAACATCCTGACCTTGCGCCCATATTTCCGAATCAATTCTCAGAGACTGCCCGGAAACAAAAGCAATTTTTAACTCAATATTTAGGAGGTCCTCCTCTCTATACAGAAGAACATGGTCACCCTATGATGCGTGCACGTCATTTGCCATTTCCCGTTACACCGACCCGTGCAAATGCTTGGTTATCTTGTATGAAGAAAGCGATGGATATAATCGGATTAGAAGGGCCGGTAAGAGAAGAATTTTACGCAAGGCTGCATCTTACTGCCCAACATATGATTAACACGCCTGATGATGGCGAGAGAACGGGTGAAAATTGTGAATAATTCTGCGTCACCTGTTCCCAAGAACCCTTTCAATGGGAATGAGAAAAAACCAATCGAAATATATATGTTTATTGACCCGTTATGTCCCGAGTGCTGGGCATTAGAGCCGATTATCAAAAAACTTCGAATTGAATATGGCCGGTACTTTTCCATTAAACATGTATTAAGTGGACGATTAGCTAACTTAAATTTGAGTAAAAAGAAGAACTATGAGAATATTGCTCAAGTTTGGGAAAAAACAGCCAGCAGGTCGGGAATGTCTTGCGACGGCAGTCTTTGGTTAGAGAATCCGATTGATAATCCTTATATTGTCTCCATAGCGATTAAAGCGGCTGAATTACAAGGAAGACGCGCGGGATTACGTTTCTTTCGCAGAATTCAGGAAATGTTATTTTTAGAAAAGCAAAACCCTTCAAACTTAGAAGTATTAAAGGAATGTGCGGATAGTTCTGGCTTAGATGTCGAGGAATTTATGAAAGATATTCATTCCGACAGCGCGGCCAAAGCCTTTCAATGTGATTTGAAAATTACTTCAGAGATGGATGTAACTGAAATTCCAACCCTCGTATTTTTTAATGAAAATATTGAGGATGAAGGGATTAAAATTGCCGGTTCATACCACTATGAGGTTTATGTACAAATATTAGAAGAGATGCTTTCTGAAAGACCGGAGAAATCACCACCGCCGCCACTAGAATCTTTTCTTAAGTTTTTTAAGTTTGTTGCTTCTAAGGAAATTGCCGTTGTTTATAATATGTCGATTTCACAGATTGAACGTGAAATGAAGAAGCTTTTGTTAAAGCAGGTGGTCGAGCAAATACCAGCTAAATATGGTACATTTTGGCGATATATTGATGAATAGACAAGTGTCAATCACGAGACGATTGACACTTGTCTTTTTTTATAATTAGATTTTTTGACAGAAACGAAAATGCCTTACAGTATTTCCGACTGTAAGGCATTTTTCTATTAATACGAACAAAGGGGATGGGAGAAATTTTTCACGGTCAAACAAAAGGGGTATATGTTTGTTGTGATCAACTTCACGTATAAAATATACCATGCAACATAATCCTATGACAATAAGTTTGTGCCTTATTTCACAATATTGTCATAAAGTAATAAATTCATGATTTGGACAATAGAAATAATAAGAAAAGCGGAAGCGCCTTGATTAGGGGCGACAGGCATAAGACGAGCCGGCGAGAAGGCTGTTCTTTAGCATTCTTGACGGATTGGCTTATGACCCCGAGCCCCTAGGCGCTGGAGCTGGACAATTCTCATATTCAAGAATCTATACTTTGTAATCCACAAGTAAAGGTGGTATCTATCCATGGGTAAATTACCTTATATCATTATGATTCTTTTTATTGCGATTGCCTTTTTTCTTAATCTTCTTGCATTGATCCACATCTTCCCTATGCTGCTAAGTGCGCCCATCATGTTTATATCTATACTTATTTTTATTGTTTATCTAAATGATCGGAGACGTTTTAGAGGCTTTTAAAGGGATGGAGCCCAAACGGCCCCATCCCCTTTTGATAGAAAATCTTTGATAATTCTCCAGCTCCTGCGCCCAGCGACTAGTGTACTTCGCTAAACGGGCGCTTCCGCTTTTCTTATGATAACAGTTTTTCTAATTCATTTAATTTTTCTTCAAATACCTTACAAGCGTCCGCAATTGGAGCAGCACTGGTCATATCTACCCCTGCTTTTTTAAGAACTTCAATCGGATAATCAGAACTTCCTGCACTGAGGAATTCTTCAATATAACGCTTCACAGCAGGCTCGCCTTCTTCGAGAATTTGTTTACTTAATGCTGTAGCAGCACTAAATCCTGTAGCATATTGGTATACATAATAATTGTAATAAAAATGCGGAATTCTTGCCCATTCCAAACCGATTTCCTCATCAATAACAATATCCTCTTCACCAAAATACTTCTTATTTAACGCATAATATGCTTCAGTTAAGGAATCCGCCGTCAATGCCTCATTATTTTGTGCCTTCTGATGAATTAAGTGTTCAAATTCAGCAAACATGGTCTGACGGAACACAGTCCCCCTAAAGCCCTCCAAATAGTGATTCAATAGGTAAATTCTTTTTTGTTCATCATCAATTGTTTTTAATAAATAGTCATTGAGCAGTGCCTCATTACACGTGGAAGCTACTTCCGCCACAAAAATTGAATAATTACCATATGCATACGGCTGGTTTTTGCGAGTATAGTAACTATGCACGGAGTGGCCAAATTCATGAGCAAGCGTAAATAAATTATTTACATTATCCTGCCAGTTCATTAAGATGTACGGATGCGTGCCATAGGCACCGGATGAATAGGCACCACTGCGTTTGCCTTTGTTCTCATGAACATCCACCCAGCGGTTTTCGAATCCTTCTGTTAGAATATTTGAATATTCATCTCCTAATGGTGCTAGACCCTTTATCACTAAATCTTTTGCATCCTCATACTTGATTTCCATTTTTACATCTTTCACTAGCGGTGTATACAAATCATACATATGAAGCTCCTCAAGTCCGAGTACCTTCTTACGGAGCTTTATATAGCGATGTAACAAGTGAAGATTTTCCGTTACTGTATTCACTAGGTTATCATATACACTCTCAGGAATGTTATTAGCTGATAATGCTGCATGTCTTGCGGAATCATATTTCCGAATTCTTGCATTGAAATTATCCTTTTTTACATTCCCGCTTAGCGTACTAGCAAAAGTATTTTTAAAAGCTCCATAAGTCTTATAAACGGCTGCAAATGCGTCACGTCTAACACGCTGATCTGCGCTTTCCAAGAAGCGGCTGTAACGTCCATGAGTTACTTCAACCTCTTCGCCGTTTTCATCTTGAATGCTTGGAAATTCTAAGTCTGCATTGTTCAACATACCAAATGTATTACTAGAGGCATCCATTACTTCACCAGCCTCAGCGAGTAACGCCTCCTGTTCTGCACTTAGTACATGTGGTCTTTGTAAATTGATTTCCGCGATTGCATGTTCATATAATTTTAATTCTGCCTTTTCATTTAAGAAGCTATTTACTTTCTCTTCGTCAATTGATAGAATTTCCGGAACAATAAATGCTAGCTGGCTTGCCGCTTGGGAATAGAGATTCTTCATCCTGTCATCTAACCCCTGGTAAAAGGAGTTTGTTGTATCTTGGTCATAGCGCATATGGGAATATGTATAGAGCTTACCGATTCGTTCTAACAATTTGTCTTGAAACTGTAAAGCTTGATAGAGCGTTTCAGCACTTTCTCCTAATTTTCCTTCGTATTGCTTTATCTCAGGTATCTCACTCTTAATTTCTTGAAACTCTTTTTCCCAATCCTGATCACTCGCAAAGATATCTTCTAATTTCCACGTGTCCTCAACAGGAATTTCACTTCTTGCTGGCAGCTGCTTTACTTTTGTTTCATTCGCCATTATTTATCCTCCATTCATTTTTCTTGGAAAAACTTACTATTAACTTATTCTCCTTATTTTGCTTTTATCCTCTAAAAACAAATCAAATTACCCTCCTACTATATTATGCCCATATGGGGACTATTAGTATTAATTTCCCACGTCTACCATCTTGATAGCACATTTTCATATTTTGCTAAAAAATTCTGTTTTGCTTCTTCTCTTTCACGGTTCGAATGAGGGATTAAGATTTTCTTTTGCACTTCAAATATCGTGTCACCCTTCTGCTTTAGGAAATTTAATTTCTCAAGAAGTTGTAGATATTCAATCATTGCAGTAAACGGAGTTACATTTTTTACTTGTGGCAGATGACGAACTATAATCTGTTTTTTATGGATTCTCTTTTGATAGGAAGTGTCAATTTCTTTAAGTGTGATTAAATCTCGGGGATTTTTGTGGGCAAAAACATCGACAAACAAATAGGTTTGCCAAATAAACGGAGGTGTTTGAATAAGGACAGAATGGGCAACTGGAAGACCAATTTCAGGAGGAATCAGGAAGATATTTAATCCATTGTTATAAATCTCCTGCAAAAATGGCTTATGCTCAGTCCTTGGATGAAGGGCCCAGTTAAACATATATCTTTCCACTTCCCTATTCCAACTTGCCTGGGATAGGGGATGGTCATTCTGTGGCTCAAGTATAGAATCTAGCTCAATGGTTTGAATTGGTAGTGATGAAAGATGTGCGAAAGAATTTTTTATGGAGAAGGGAGTAATTGATTCCACTAATTGAAAGAGTTGTTTTTCGGGGCAATAAGCAGGGATATAAAGTCTCCCGGATGATGCAGTTCTTAAAAATGAATATTGGAAGTTTGACAATGTGATAAGATCTTTTCGTTTCTGATGAAGATGACTGCTAGATATGACCCATAACGGGGTGTAACTATTTTCTAAATAAGTACTAGTTCTTTTCGCTAAAACTTTATCAGGTAATGTAGAACATTGATACTCTAACGCATACCTTTGACCATTATATTTAAACATAATATCGGGCCGCTGCTGGATGTTTCGATCATAATACTCAAGAGCTGATGCTATATTTTGTTTGATAAGCCACTGAAAAAGCTGCCTCTTCCCTTCTAGATGTTCATATGTTTCATTTTCGTATAGTTCACGGCATTGACTACTTTGTTTATGGGCAAAGTGAAAGATTCTTTGATCCCCGAGTTTCAACAAAACCGTTTCTCTACAGACCGGACAAACAAATTCCTCCTTATCGCGCAGCGACATAAGTGTTTCCTTCTTGTAATCAAACCCCAGGCAAATCTTTTTCCCAGTTTTGGTTAATGCAGTTAACAAATCGTTCCCCTCCTTTTATATCTATCAATTCGACTTTCCCCCTTTATAATCCTTTTAATTATTAAAAAACTCGCCGTTTTTTCGACGAGTTTCTACATGTTCATATAATTAAAGTAGTGGTGATAATAACCTAGCGGTTGATTCTAAAATTCTAAAACCAATATGCCTTTGCTGAAAGGTTTCCAAATCGAGCTGTCTAGCATACTTTAAATCATTGGTGTATTCTTCCACAAGCTCTTCCGTACTATTAGTTCGAAATAAAAACGCATTCACTTCAAAATTCAAGTGAAAGCTCCTCATATCCATATTAGAGGTTCCAATCGAAGCGAGTTCGTTATCGACAATTATAATTTTACTATGCATAAATCCGCGTTGGTATTCATACACCTTTACCCCAGCTTCAAGCAGTTCCGGAAAATAGGACCTTGATGCATGAAAGACAATTCGTTTATCTGGCCGATTTGGCACGAGGAGTCTCACATCGACACCGCTTAGGGCTGCCACTTTAATCGCTGAGAATATATCTTCATCTGGGATAAAATAAGGGGATGCAATCCAAACAGATTTTTCAGCTGATGCAATCATCGAGAAAAAGATATTTTTAATGACGCTCCATTCATTATCAGGCCCACCTGCTATAAGCTGTACACCACCATGACGTTTATTATCTAATTGAGGTGAAAGGTATTCCGCAGTTAGAAAGCTATGATTGGTCATATAATACCAGTCTTGTAAAAAAATTAATTGGAGCGTACGGACTGCTTCACCCTTCAGCATTAAATGGGTATCACGCCAAAAACCAATTTCTTCGTTTCTCCCTAAATATTCATCCCCGATGTTCAACCCGCCGACAAACCCAATGGTCCCATCAATGACAATTATCTTTCGGTGATTACGGAAGTTGAATTTATTATTTAAAAAAGGCAATTTTACAGGCCCAAACGAAACGGCCTCAATACCTGCATTTCTCAAATCATTAATGTAGTTTTTAGAAAGCTGCCAGGATCCGACCGCATCAAAAAGAAAACGAATTTTAACCCCTTCACTTGCCTTTTGAATTAATATTTCTTTAATTTCCTGACCGATCAAATCGTGACGAACAATATAATATTCAAGGTGAATATGATGTCTTGCCCTTTTTAGTTGTTCGGTAATATGGCTAAAGGTTTCCTCGCCATTTGTTAAAACTTTTGTAGAAGTATCAAAGGAAATGGGACTATTCCCCAGTTTCTGAGCCAACTTAAATAATTTCCCCTGATGCTCCCCCATTAAACTGAGTTTCTCCTGACTTCTTAGATCGTCCTCTCCCTCCACTGTTAGAAACGCTTGCTTATCAAGGAAATATTTCTTCCTGAACATCCTTTCCTTTCGATAATTGCGCCCGAACAATAAATAAAAAATAAAGCCGATTAACGGAAAACTCCCTAAAACCACTAGCCAGGTAAGGGTTTGTGTAGGATGACGATTCTCAAAGAAAATGACAAAGCCTATAAAAATAACAGACAGTGTAATTAAAACACTCAAAAATCCGAAGATGCCGCTTTCCAGTTGGTCTTTAAAATAAAACAATAGTCCGGATAAAACTGCTAAAAATAAGACCACCCTAACCGTGTTTTTCAGTGCACTCACCTGCCAAAATTTTCAAGTATATCTAATGATAAAAAGACCGATTTCAAATGTGAAATCGGTATAATTATTAACTAAAATATTTTCGTATTTCCGCGAAAACGTCTTTCGGCATAATCTCTTTACCGTATTCTTGAATCCGATGAATGGTAAGCTGTGTTTCATAACCATATTCCAGTAAAATACTGAGAATATCATCTATTTCATCTTCTTCATATACATCTTCAGGAAATTCAGTATATAAATAATATTTTCCTTCAAAGTGATAAAGCTTTGTATCTAAATTATCTAAACCTTCTCGATTTGATAAGCTAATAATATCCTCAAAATCCTTAAAGGCAAGTAGGAATTCCAAAGTTTCTTCCTCTAGCAATAATTCATCTTCATCTGAATGATGATGACTAAAATGCTGATCTAAGATTTCTTCAATTTTGTCATCTACGGGAATGTCCTTTATTTTGTCATTAGGGATAGGGAGCTCAAACTTTTGTCCGTCTTTTGAAAGTTGGGCCTTGGTAACAAGAACCTCTAACCCTTTATCAAGTGCTTGGACTTGGATCCATAGTGGGCCTTCAACAACAAAATCTTCCTCACCATGAACTTCATCCATCATTTCCCAAAAGAGTTCCTCACTGCGCTCTCGATTGTACCAGATTTCTTCGCGATCAAAGCCTCTCTCCTCAATATCACCGTAGGAAATGTAGAATTTCACAGTATATTCATCAATTCGTTCAATCTCCATCATAACCTCTCCCTTCCGTTTCCGTATTGAAGGGACAAATACCCCCAAGCAGATAATACTATTATGATTGACATCTAAAAAAGGAAATACTCTTGTACTTTCATTTTATGACAAAAGTACTTATATGGGAAATAAAAAAAAATAAAATCTTAAAAACCGTTAGTTAGCCTAATGATTAATATAAGATATTCCCTTAATCATAGCAAAATGATTGATAATATTCAAATTAAATGCGTATAGACAAAAAAGACCTTCTGAAGAAGGTCTTTTTATTTAATTAACCATTTTTTGCGCTTCACGCAGCTGAAAAGTTCTAACCCTTCTAGGCAAGAAGCGTCTGATTTCGTCCTCATTATAACCAACTTGTAGACGTTTTTCATCAATAATGATTGGGCGGCGTAATAAACCAGGATTTTCTTTTATTAATTTAAATAAATCCTGTAATGGCATTGAATCTAAGTTTACATCTAACTTTTGAAATGTTTTTGATCTTGTAGAGATGATTTCATCAGTACCATCTTCAGTCATTCGTAAAATTTCCTTAATCTCCTCCATGGATAATGGCTCAGAGAAGATATTTCTTTCAGTGTATGGAATTTCATGTTCTTCTAACCATGATTTTGCTTTCCTGCATGATGTACAACTTGGTGAAGTGTATAGTGTAACCATCCGTTCTTCACACTCCTCTTTAATTTACATACTTGTAATCTTATATAGTCATGTACCCATTTTTATCGTGAAAGAAACCCTTTTTCGTAATTAAAATAATTATAAATAAGTAATTTCTATCATAAATTATACACCACTATCTCAAAAAAAGGTATCCCTTTTTAAAAAAATAAAATCGACAGAAGCTTATTTCAATCTATTTGGTTACATGATATTAGACGAAAAATTTTCTAAAAGGTTTCATATTTTTTTCATTATAAAGCTTGTACATTAAAATAAAAATTACTTCCAACATTAAAATCTTCGTATTCAGCTCCTTTCTATATGGGTAATTTCCATATAGAAAGAAGCATACTTTTTACTGTCTTAATTTTATAAGTCTAATCTTAATTTACTCTTAACTTCAATTCTCAATTAAATGAAACTAAATGAAAACGCATTCATTCATTGATGAATTTCTACAATTTTTACTTTCAATAAATTACGAGTTCTTTTACAATAAAATAAGGGAAGGTTTATTATCAGATCGTTTTCACTAATTAGCTTAATGGAGGGATTCATGATGGGTGCTTACATAACAGATTTGATGATCGTTGCTTTATTAATTATTGGTATTACTGCTTTAATGGGTGTTATAACCAATGGTATTGGGGAAAAAATATTCGGTGGTAAACGTAGAACCGAATTTACTGATGAAAGTGCGAAATACCGGACTGGATGGAAAATGGTTGGCGGTAAAAAAAATTAAATTATAAAATCGGAAGCGTCTTTCTTTCTTACCTTCAGATAAAAAAACGATCTCAATTAAAAATCGAGATCGTTTTTTCTTATTTCTTAGAATTTGATTGGATTTGTTTGAATTCTTTTTCTGAACAAAGGACAAAGTGCCCCGGAGTTACTTCCCTAAATTCAATGGACTCATTGTCTGCATAATTGTGACTTGCAGGATCATAGGTTTTACGTTTTCTTGTTCGCTCGCTGATTGGATCAGGAGCAGGTATTGCTGATAATAGTGACTGTGTATATGGGTGAAGTGGATTTTTATAAAGCTCATCTGCAGGTGCAAGCTCGACCATCTTACCAAAATACATTACACCGATCCGGTCACTTATATATTTAACCATTGATAAATCATGCGCAATAAACAGATAGGTTAACCCTTTTTCTTTTTGAAGCTTTTTCATTAAATTAACTACCTGTGCTTGAATTGATACGTCTAATGCAGAGATTGGTTCATCCGCAATAATAAATTCAGGCTCAACTGCGAGCGCTCTGGCAATTCCAATCCGCTGACGCTGCCCGCCGCTAAATTCATGTGGATAGCGATTTGCGTGTTCTTTATTTAAACCAACTGTTTCCAGCAGCTCATATACACGGTTCATGCGCTCTTCTCGCGTTTTTGCTAAACCATGAATATCGATTCCCTCTGCAATTACATCGGCAATCTTTAACCTTGGGTTTAGTGAAGCATATGGATCCTGAAAAATCATTTGCATTTTACGGTTAAATATTTTTAAATCATTTTTTGATTTTTTTCCATGTACGTTTATACCGTCATATAAAACCTCGCCGCCAGTAGCATCATATAATCGGATAATCGTACGGCCCGTTGTAGATTTTCCACATCCTGACTCACCTACTAATCCTAATACTTCCCCTTGATAAATATCAAAAGAAACATTATCTACCGCTTTAACTTCATTTGGTTTTCCTTCATTAAAATACTGCTTCAAATTTTTGATTTCGAGCAGTTTTTTTGCTTCAGCCATTTACTTCCCCCCCTTTACCCCTTGGTATTGACTTTGGCGCCTCTTCACTGTCTCTGGAGGTTCAACCTTTGGAGCGTCGGGATGCAATAGCCATGTTGCAGCATAATGTGTTTCTGACACCTTAAAAAAAGGAGGCTCTTGCACTAAATCAATTTTCATAGCATAAGGATTACGAGGTGCAAATGCATCCCCTTTTGGCGGATCTAATAAATCAGGCGGTGTTCCTGGAATGGAATATAGCTCTTCAGCATCTGTATCCATGTCAGGCATTGAGCTTATTAGCCCCCATGTATACGGATGCTGCGGATTGTAGAAAATTTCATCCGAGGTCCCAATTTCTACAATCTTACCTCCATACATTACCGCCACCCTATCAGCCACATTTGCCACAACTCCAAGGTCATGTGTAATAAAAATAATCGAAGTATCAATCTTCTTTTGGAGATCTTTCATTAATTCAAGAATTTGGGCTTGAATCGTAACGTCAAGTGCAGTTGTAGGTTCATCAGCAATCAGAACTTTAGGATTACATGCAAGTGCAATCGCGATAACTACCCTTTGTCTCATTCCTCCTGAGAACTGATGAGGATATTGATTCACTCGAATTTCAGGCTTAGGAATTCCAACAAGTCTTAGAAGCTCAATTGCTCTTTCTTTTGCCGCATGTTTACTCATATTTTGATGTTTTATTAACGGCTCCATGATTTGATTTCCTATTTTCATGGTTGGATTTAGTGAAGTCATCGGATCTTGGAAGATCATTGATATTTCATGACCTCGGATTTTTTGCATTTGCTTATCTGACAACTTCGTTAAATCCTTCCCATCAAAAAGGATGTGACCACTTTTAATCTCTGAATTTTGTGCAGGAAGCAGACCCATGATTGATTTCGACGTAACCGATTTCCCAGAACCAGATTCACCAACGATCGCCAAAGTCTCCCCTTTTATTAAATCGAAGCTGACACCTCGAATAGCTTTTACCTCACCTGAAAAAGTATGAAACGATATATTTAAATCTTTAACTTCTAAAATTTTATCCATTCTTATTCACCTGCCTTCTAATCACGCATTTTTGGATCAAGGGCATCCCGTAATCCATCAGCTACTAAGTTAAAGCAAACCATAATTAATGCGATCATGATCGATGGAACAACCATTTGATATGGAAAAGCAATCATTGATTTAAATCCGTCATTCACCAATGTACCTAAAGATGCATTTGGTTCTTGAAGCCCTAAACCGATAAAGCTTAAGAACGCTTCAAAAAAGATCGCATTTGGAATAGAAAACATCGTGTTAATTATGATAACGCCAAACATGTTTGGAATCATGTGTTTAAAGATAATTGAACTATTTGAGGCACCCAATGTTTTAGCTGCCAGCACAAATTCCTGGTTTTTAAACTTCAGCACCTGTGCACGGACAACACGAGCCATACTTGTCCAACTTGTAAGTGTGATTGCAATGATAATTGGGGTTATTCCCGGTTTCAAGACAAGAATCATTAATACCGCAACGATTAAGTTTGGAATCCCAACTATGACCTCTAGAATCCGCTGCATGACACTATCTACTCTTCCACCAATATAACCAGAAACAGCTCCATAGGTTACGCCAATAAGCATATCGACTAACGCAGCCATAAATGCAATGAAAAGAGAAATTTGCGTACCTTTCCAAAGGCGGGCAAAAATATCCCGGCCAAGGCCGTCTGTACCCAGCCAATAATATTCTTTAACATTGCGAACTTCATAAGCATTATACTCGGTACCATTTCTTCTAGTTAAGGTACCATCAAACGGAAGCCAATGTACATTTTCTAAACCTTGAACACGAGGCGGCAGGTTATTATTTTTTGCAACTTGCGTATCAAATTGGTATGGCGTTAAATATGGACCTACTAATGCCAATATTATCAAAATTACAATTACTACCAAACTGACAACAGCACCTTTATTTTTTCTAAGCCGAAGCCATGAGTCCTGCCAAAAGTTTAAGCTTGGCTTAGCAATTTTTTCACTTTTGGCAGGGTCAATATCGGCGGGTGCAAACATTTCTTTTGAGATGCTAGTTTCTTTGTTTACCATTTAGCTTTTCCCCCCCGAAATCCGTATACGCGGGTCAATAATACCGTAAAGAATATCGACTATTAATATTACAAATACGAATAATACTGCAAATAATATATTTGTACCCATAATGACTGGATAGTCATTTACCATAATTGATTTTACGAACTGTTCTCCAATACCTGGAATTCCAAAGATATTTTCTATTACTAAAGAACCTGTCATAAGGCTGACAGTTAACGGCCCCATTACTGTTACTACTGGAATTAAAGCATTACGGAGTGCATGCTTTAAACTAATTTGCCAATAGCTGGCCCCTTTTGCTTTAGCCAAGGTAATGTAATCTGAACCTAATACTTCAACCATTTCTGTTCTCATGAAACGGGCTGCAATAGAGATTGGAAACATCGCTAAAGCAATTGTAGGAAGTACAGTGTATTCCGGCCCTCTCCAAAACATAACAGGGAACCATTCTAATTTAACGGCCACATAATACTGTAGTAATCCCGCAAAAATAAAAGAAGGAATAGACTTTCCAATAACAGCTATGAAAGTTGCACCATAGTCTACCCAAGTATTTTGTTTCAGCGCACCGATAACTCCTAATAAGATCCCTAATAGTGCACCTACAACCATGGACTGCACACCGAGAATAGCGGAAGGTTGGATTCGCTGGGCAAGAAGTTCTGTGACAGGGGTATTATTAAATTGGAAGGAGATACCTAAATCACCTTTAAACATATTCACCATATAATGAAAGTATTGTACAGGCAATGGATCACTTAATCCATACTTGGCATTCAGAATATTACGCTGGGCTTCCGTGAGTTTTTCCCAGTTATTAAATGGTGTACCTGGAATTAATTTCATGAGGAAAAAGGTTATAGATACAACAATGAATAAGGTTAAAATCATATAGAAAATCCGTTGTAAAAGATATTTCGCCATGCCTACACCTCCTAATTAATTGAATTTTCGACTTTGTTCGACAATTCTGATACAGGTAAAAAGAGAGTATATTGAAAAATATACTCTCTTTTTATTTGGTTAGAAATTGATACTATTTATACACTTTAACCCATTGGAAACTGAAATCAGAATATGCATTGTGTTGCAAACCTTTTACTTTTGGATTAACTAAAAGGTTTACCGCACGTTGATAAAGCGGTGCAAATGCTGCATCATCTTCTAATAGAATTTTTTCAGCATCTTGAAGAGCTTTCCAACGCTCATCAGCTTTAGCCCCTAAAGGACCTTGTGCATCCTTAATTAATTTATCATATTTTGGATTGCCATAGCTCATGTGGTTTTGGCCGCCGCCAGTTAAGAATAGATCCATGAATGTCATTGGATCAGCATAGTCAGGTCCCCAACCAGCATGTAATATATCATAATCTTGTTTATCTTCACGGTCAATACGGATTTTAAACGGAACACTTTGGATATTAACTTTCATACCTGGAAGTGTTTTCTCCAATTGGTCTTTAATGAACGCATCTTCTTTCTTCGCAGTCTCTGTATCTTGACCAACGAATGTGAAAGTTACATCTTTAAGTCCAGTTTCTTTTAGACCTTGTTCCCAAAGCTTCTTCGCTTCATCCTTATCAGTTTTCAGATAAGATCCTGCTCCATCACGGAAGTCTTTGCCATTATTGAATGCAAACTCTTTTGGTACAAGGTAATTGGCTGCGACAGAACCGTTAGCAAGCACGTCCTTAACAAGTGATTCTTTATCAATTGCTAATGCAATAGCTTTACGAATATTCACGTTTTTCAACGCTGGGTTCTTTTCGTTCATCTTCAACCACCACATAGATGGTTCAAGGTAACGAACTAATTCTTCCGAACCTTCATACTGAGAAATAATCGCTGCCTGTGCCAGCTTTGGTGTAATATCCGCTTCACCAGCCGAGAATGCATTAACAGATGCCTGTGGATCTTTTGAAACGTTAAAGTTAATTTTTGTTAACGTTACGTTTTTAGCATCCCAATAATCAGCATTCTTTTCCATAACCCATTCAGTTGCTTGCGGGCCATCCCATTTTGTCATTTTAAATGGACCACTGTATAGCAGGTGGTCAGCATCTTTTGCATAGTTAGCGCCTTGTGACTCAACATACTTTTGGTTTTGTGGATAGAAAAGTGAGAATGTCAAGAAAGACTCGATGTAAGGTAGTGGTCTTACTAACGTAACTTCTAATGTATAGTCGTCAACTGCTTTAACACCTAAATCTTCAACTTTAGCCTTACCATTTACGATTTCAGTCGCATTTTTGATTTTGTCCATCATAAAATACGGGCCGTATGGTGCAGCTACCTTTGGATCAATCGCACGGCGCCAAGAATAAACAAAGTCATTTGCAGTAACAGGGTCACCGTTAGACCATTTTACATTGTTTTTTAATTTAATGGTCAATACTGTTTTATCAGCATTAAATTGAGGTTCACCATCAGCAACATCAGGAATTACCTTAGTACCGGTTTGATCTAAACGGTATAACCCTGCTGTTACTTGAGTTACCATCTCGCTGCCAAGTACGTCTTCGTTCATAACGCTATCCATGTTAGGAATTTCAGCAGATTCAAGAACGTTTATTTCCTGCGAATCAGCTAATTGTTCTGAATCAGCAGTGTTTTTACTATTAGACGAACTTGTGTCTTTCTTACCACCGCCAGAACATGCTGCTAAGAACATGCTAAGTACTAGTGATAGTACTAAAAGTAGTGAAAGTTTTGATTTCTTCACTAGTAGACCTCCCTTTTCTATTATTCTGAAAAATTACTACATTCTCTATTATACATATTTTCAACAAATTGTACATTACTTTTTGAAAATTAAATTACATTTTTCAAACATTCATTACGTAATGATTACAATTGTCTATAGTTTAATTTAGACTTATACAGTAATTTTTTGTATACTTTTCATTAGTTATACCTGTTAAATCAATCTTTTTGGAGGTAATCTCTTGAAATTTAACCTTAAGAAAAATCTTATAATTATTTCGATTACGCAGTTAGTGATTGTCATGATCTCATTTATTTCCCACCATAATATTACGTTAAATAGCTATATCGATATATCTTTTTTCGTTACTGCAGGGTACATTTTGTTATCTTTACTGCTCTTCACCATTCATAGCGGATTTTATGATGTCATGTCAAAATCCTTTAATCATGTGTTATCACGAAGGGAAGAAAAAAGAAGATTCGAGGACATTCCAGGACTATCGGAATTAATCACAATAAATGAAAAGCCCCTCTTTCTTCACGGACTGATTACTGGACTGTTGATGGCAGCCGCTTTAATTGCCTATTATGCTTAACTAACTTGAAATCAATGTTTGCTTTCAGCTATAATGTGACTAACCGCATAAAAATTTCAAAAGCATTGATAAAGAGTAGTACGTATTTCCCTTCGATTCAGAGAGTTTGTGGCCGGTGAAAACAAACGCGAAAAAATACGGAATGGACTTTTGAGCCTCTGCCTGAACCTTTTGTCCTTTGTGATAGAATCAGTAGGAGCAGACGTTAACCTTGCGTTAAAAGGAATTCAAAATATCGATAATAGATGTATTGAAACTGAGTGACTCATTTTGAGTAATTTAGGGTGGTACCGCGAACCATTCGTCCCTATAGTTTTTTAGGGATGAGTGGTTTTTTTATATATTTTTAGGAGGAAGAAACACAATGAAAACAATCTTTTCAGGTATCCAGCCAAGTGGAACCATAACACTTGGGAACTATATTGGGGCTATGAAACAATTCGTAGAATTACAACACGAATACAATTGTTTCTTTTGCATTGTCGACCAGCACGCCATTACAGTACCCCAGGATCCACAAACACTTAGGAAAAATATCCGCAGTTTAGCTGCATTATATCTTGCTGTCGGAATTGATCCGGAAAAGGCAACTTTGTTTATTCAATCTGAGGTTCCTGCTCACGCACAAGCTGGATGGATCATGCAATGTATTTCCTATATAGGAGAACTTGAGCGGATGACGCAATTTAAGGATAAATCATCAGGTAAAGAAGCGGTGTCTGCAAGCTTGTTAACTTATCCGCCGTTGATGGCAGCTGATATCCTCTTATATAACACAGATCTTGTTCCTGTTGGCGAGGACCAAAAACAGCATATGGAGTTAACAAGAGATTTGGCTGAGAGATTTAATAAAAAATATAATGATATTCTTACTATTCCTGAGATCAGCTTACCTAAGGTCGGCGCCCGTATTATGTCACTCCAAGAACCATCTAAAAAGATGAGTAAGTCCGACCCAAATAAAAAGGCATTTATTACTCCTTTAGATGAACCAAATCAAATTGTGAAGAAAATTAAGAGTGCTGTTACGGACTCCGAAGGAATTGTTAAATTTGACGCGGTGAATAAACCTGGCGTTTCTAACTTGTTATCGATTTATTCTATCCTTGGCGGAAAAAACATTGGAGAGCTTGAAGAAATGTATGCTGGAAAAGGCTACGGAGATTTCAAAGGTGATTTAGCTGAGGTAGTGGTTGATTTTCTTAAGCCTATCCAAGAAAAATACTATAATTTGTTAGAATCAAGTGAGCTAGATGATATTTTAGACCGCGGAGCTGAAAAGGCCAACCAGGTTGCCAGCAGAACATTGAAGAAGATGGAAAATGCAATGGGACTTGGCAGGAAGAAAAGATAAATATTAAAAACTAAAAGCCTGACGGGCAAAAGGTATGCGGGACATACCTTTTGCAGTCAGGCTTTTTAATTTACCTTTGGACCATGTTCCATCTCCCAAAGTTTTTCAAAGAAGGGCTGCCCTTTTATTAAATTTTCACAGAATGTTTCATGACGTTTTGACCAGCCATACTTTGTTTCTTCAAATAACTGTTCCCAAGCTTCTTCAAAATTCATTTCTTGAATGGTAGAATATTGCTCCGGACACCATTCAGTGTACCAATATCTTACTTCTGCTTGATTGTTAGAAGTTAAAAGTTGATCAAGTGCCATAAATAATAGTTGCTTTAACTGTCGTTCTTTTCTTGTTAACCCTCTCATCAAATCCGGTTCCGGTGAGAGTATATGAAAGTCCTTTGTTTTAGGCTGGGCGTAGAAATGATATGGTTTCGCTTCATGCTGGCTTATCATTTCGTAAACAAGCTGTTCCTGTCTAGGTATTAATCTGCTTTTTCGAATTGGAATATTGTAGCCAATTGTATCAACTGCTAATATTCCCGTCCCGTCCGTAACTACAAAGCAATAGTCCATTTGAATTCTTTCATGGTTTTTTCTTAAGTATGCTTTTTGATAAATATCATCGAGAAGTTGTTGAGGTAACTCAGATAGATCATTCTCAATATAATCAAATAGAAGCGGCTCAACTTTAAGTAGCGGCACTTGATCTAACAACTCTACTCCGTCATCCTTCCTCCATTCATGAAAGTGGCAAACATTATATCCGTTTTCTTCACCTTCAAACCAATTTACCCAAACATCATGAAGATACAACATGTACATCCCCTCACTTCAAGAAACTATTTGTCAATCAGTATGGGCAGACCTCAGTTAAATTATTCCTATATATATATTTTGATCCAATTCCTTTTTTAAAAAAGTTATATCCATAAAAAACTACCACTCGTCATGGTAGATTTTATCTTTTAGATTTTCGATTGGGTTGAGGGAATTCATCGATCTCTAGAAAATCATTGAAATATTAACTAAAATAAATCCACCCCTTTTAGATAACTTTCTGCAGGTGTAGTGAAAGATAACTTTGTGGAATAATGATTCTTTTTGTAATAATTTTCAATCAGATAAAATCCTACTGCATAGCCTAATAGTTTGGGGACCCTTCCACCTCCATATAGCAGTTCATCGTGTTCTCTCTCCTTTTTCTTTATTCCTAGCTGATTTTTTAGATATCGATTCCAAAACTTTTTTATCTCTTTTTCTGAATACATACCGCACCAGGCGGCTAAATATTCACTCCCACAATTTTTTAATACAGTATATTCTGCTAACCCTTCAATTATTAGAGAATCTAGTAACGTGTAGTCCCCTATATTCTTATCTAACAAACGCATCCTGCAAACATGATGATATTCATGAACAAAGAGTGCTTCTACGTCTTTCGGATTATTAAAATTCGATAGAAATAGAAACATCTTATCCGGGAAGGACACGCCCGCTTTCCCTTTTTCTTCCTTTCTAAAAAAACCGCCAGTCTGAGCAATCGGAAAGAGGAAGATAGGGATATCCGGACCATTCCATCTATTTTTATATTTAGCAAAAATTTTTTCTACTTTATCCCATGACTGCTGTTTGAGCATCTCTAGTTGATTTTTTTTAGTGGATCGAGACGGCTGGTACATTCCAAATTGCATTAATTCACGATATATTCCTCTTTCTTTTTGCCCTTTAAAATAAGGAAGAAGCCTTTCACAAATTTTTAATGGATTATCAAAATCCATCTCAAGCCATTGATCAGTCCTAATGGTCCCCATTCCGTCACCCCATTAACTTATTTACGTCTTCTGGTCATTTTATGAAATTTTTTTAAAGACGTTCGACCAATCATGGGGAGTATCATTTAAAACAAAAAAACAGGCCAAACTTAGCGTCTGACCTGTTTTTTATCTTATTCGTATTTTTTAAAGACTATTGTAGCGTTGTGACCACCGAAGCCAAGTGAATTGCTCATCGCTGCTTTGATTTCTTTCGTGCGTGCTGTATTTACTACATAATCCAAATCACACTCTGGGTCAGGTGTCTCATAGTTGATTGTTGGCGGAAGAATACTATCTCTCATCGCCAATACAGTAAAAATTGCTTCTACTCCACCTGCAGCACCTAGAAGGTGGCCTGTCATGGACTTTGTCGAACTGATTGCAAATTTATAGGCGTGATCACCGAATACTTCTTTTACTGCAAGTGTTTCATACTTATCATTATAATCCGTACTTGTTCCATGAGCATTAACATAATCAATATCCTCAGGTGCTAAACCAGCGTCATTTATCGCCATTTTCATTGCCCGGGCACCACCTTCACCGCCTGGTGCTGGAGCAGTAATATGATAGGCATCTCCAGTTGCTCCGTATCCTACAATCTCTGCATAAATTTTTGCTCCGCGTGCTAGGGCATGCTCTAATTCTTCTAATACCACGATGCCTGCACCTTCACCGATGACAAATCCATCTCGATTTTTATCAAATGGTCTGCTGGCGGTTTTAGGATCTGGATTTGTTGATAGCGCAGTATTCGCACAAAATCCTGCAACTGACATTTTTGTGATCGGCGCTTCTGCTCCGCCCGTTACCATCGCATCGGCATCTCCTCGCTGAATTACCTTAAAGGCGTCACCAATGGAGTTAGTTCCTGTTGCACACGCTGTAACTGTACATGAATTGAAGCCTCTGGCACCAAGTATAATAGAAACTTGACCTGTTGCCATATCAGGAATCAGCATTGGTACAAAGAAAGGACTGACGCGTTTATATCCTCTTTTTTGGAATATCTCGAATTGGTTTTCAAATGTTTCCATCCCGCCGATACCCGAACCAATCCATACACCCACTCTATGTGAGTTTTCTTCATTTATCGTCAAATTGGCATCCTGAACCGCCATTAATGCCGAGGCAACAGCAAACTGTGTAAACCGGTCCATTTTACGTGCGTCTTTTTTATCCATAAAAGCTTCCGGATTAAAGTCTTTTACTTCGGCAGCGACCTTAGCCGGATATTCATCTGCATTTACTCTAGTCATCGGTCCGACACCGGACTTACCTTCTAGAATCCCTTTCCATGTGGTCTCAACATCGTTTCCAAGCGGTGTGACTGCACCAATTCCTGTAACAACGACCCTTCTCTTTTCCATTTAGACATCTCCTTTTTCATTCTATTTATCCATAAATAATAATCATTCGTCCCTTATTTTCCCCAGCGCATCGCAATGGCGCCCCAAGTTAAGCCGCCACCAAAGCCAACCATAACAATTAGGTCATCATCTTTGACTCTACCTGCTTCAATATCCTCTATCAATGAAATAGGAATGGATGCGGCTGAAGTATTACCATATTTATTTACCGTCTTTGACATCTTTTCGATTGGTAATTCCAATCTTTGTCTTGATGCCTCCATAATCCGAATGTTTGCTTGATGCGGGATTAAGAAATCGACATCTTCTTTTGTTAACCCCGCTTTTTCAAGTACATTTATACAACTTTCTCCCATTTGTCTAACAGCAAATTTAAAGACCTCTCGGCCATTCATGATAATGTACTCGTCTTGATATAGGTGTTTTGACCCAGTTCCATCAGCACCTAATTCAAAAGATAAAATCCCACGATTTTCAGAAACAGGTCCAATAATGGCTGCACCGGCACCATCGCCAAATAACACAGCAGTGTTCCGATCATTCCAGTCAGTTATCTTTGAAAGCTTTTCAACACCTACAACTAATACATATTTGTAAGCCTGGGACTCAATAAATTGTTTACCTGTTATAATACCGTACATAAATCCAGCACATGCAGCACTAATATCCATTGCTGCCGCTTTTGTAGCGCCTAATCTTTCTTGGATTCGGCAAGCAACGGATGGAAATGGAGAATCAGGTGTTACAGTCGCTACCAATATTAAATCTATATCCTTCGGGGTTATACCGGCATCTTGGATTGCTTTTTGAGCAGCAGCAAATGCCATATCAGATGTGGTTTCATCATCGGCAGCTATTCTTCTTTCTTCAATCCCTGTCATGGTTCTTATCCATTGATCAGAGGTATCCATCATCTTTTCTAAATCATGATTGGTGAGAATTTTTTCAGGTAAATATCTGCCCATTCCAACAATACCAGCTCTCATTATTCCATCTCCTTTAATTTTTGATCAGACCCTATCTATTTTTTAGGATTAATATCAATTATTATGACTTGGTACTAATTTTATCAAACTCCTCCTCTTTTAAGCAACTGTTTCTTCCTAATTATAATCCGCTAATGTGCATACCTTTTATTTGTTGACACATATTCTACATTAAAAGGTATTTTTAGGGAGGAAGGAAAGGTATGGCAGATTTTGAGGATGGGCAGGAATTGGAAAATCAAGAAGAAAGGGAAGAGCAGATAAAGGAAGACCGATTTACTAATTTAATGTTTGGCCCTAGGAGTGATAACAATGGGCAAAAATCTCAGCACCATTCAGAACCTAAACAAGACTCTAGCATTGATTATGAGGCACTAATGACGAATATCGATACTTTAGTTGATTCAGTTCGCGGGTTAAGGCCATTGTTTAATAAAGTATACCCATTCATTGAGCAATTATGGAAAAAAAAATAAGCTGCCAACAACTGGCAGCTTATTTACTTAGACTCTCCTTAAGAGCATCCTCCTTACCAAGCTCGTATGCTTCCTGCATTACCTTAGAGAATAAATTCATAAATGGCTGAATGAGTTCCATGGACAGTTCAACACCTGCTTGATCTAATTGCTCTTTTGCTTCCGGTAAATATTTCATTGCGATTTGCATAAATTGTAGTGTATTGTCTTGATTGTTCACTTTATGTACTCCTTTGATTAAATTATTTAGGTAATTCTCCTGTTTTCTTATAGTGGTCAATTTGCCGATTCAATTGACCAATAAATTCCTTCGAGACCAATGGGCTAAACTTCCCAAGGGAAATAACGTTATCTTGAAAATCATATGAAAGATTACCGGAATGTAAATCCCCATTATTATATTGCTCTGCAACCTTTACATACAATTTGTCAACCTGCTGAATGGTACTTGTTAAAACAGTTGATTCACCTAAATCAGACTGTTCAGAAACATAGCCAATCACATATAACCCGTGTTCTTTGACCTGCTCGATAACAGGTACATTAAATCCATCCCCTGCTGGGTAGACCACATCGACACCATTTTTCAGCATTTGGTCGGCCAACTGAATTGCTTTCTGCTTGTCATCCCAATTTCCAACATATTCAATACTAACCTTGGTATCTTTATTTTCTGCCAATGCCCCTTGATAAAACCCTTCAATTTCTGGCTGCCATTCATATGCAGCCAAAACACCGACCTTTTTAGTATGAGACATATGGGATGCAACCATTCCACCGAAAAAACCCATTGCATGGGATTTAAAGGTTAAACTTGTGGTGTTCTTGTTCTTTGCATCACCATTAAAGCTGACAAAGTGGATGTTAGGATACTGTTTTGAAATATTATTAAAGAATTCGGCATACTCAGATCCATGACCAAAAATAAGATTTACACCTTTTTGGTCAAATTCTTTCACCGCTTGTTCGACAACAGCCTGAGAAGTCATTCCTTCTTTATAAAATACTTCCACATGAAATTTCGATTGAATTTTTAGCATCCCATTAAACCCCTTTGTTCCCCACACCTGGTCATTGATCGTTTCAGGGACTAACAAGCCAACCTTATGTAACTTTCCCGAAGCTTTTGGTTCTCCGCATGCCGCCAGTAGGAGAAGACATAAGAGAATGATACCGAAACGGTTTACCATTTGCTGCAACTCCTTTGTACGACACCCTTTCCATTATATACCCAAATTGTAAAATACGTCTTTTTTTCTTTCTATTTTAACCCTAGAACAATTAATTGAAAAGTCTCGAATACCAACTTTTTCAGTGTATTTAATTAGGAATTATTCCTTATTCAGCACATTAGTAAAATTTAAATTAAACGCTTCACTATTTCTATTTGTTCTTCAATTGAATTACTGAATGGGGTTACCCTTTTTACTGATACTCGTTTGATCGTTTTATCTATTTCCAATTGTTCAGATTGTACACCTTCTAAAATCACTTTATCTAATTTCAACTGCTCCGCACACTGAACCCAATAATTCTCTTTACCGCTTTCTATCAAAAAGTTCATATTGTCCACAGCATCTGAATTTTCGATCGATGCAAGTATAGCTTCTACCGCATCATCGACAAATAAGATATCGCCAGTCCATTCCCGTTTACTTGCCTTGATTACACTTTCGTCCCTTTTTGCCATCAGTGCTTGTTGGAAAGTAAACACGGACGGCTGCCAAGGACCATAAATAGATGGTAAATAATAAAAACGATTTTTCTTCCGCCAGGCAATCACATGCTCAATAAATGTCCGCAAAGCCTGTGCCTCATTAGAAATTAGTAATTGGATTGGTAGAATGAATATAATATCAGTCAAATTTTTATTTTTTTCAATAAATGGTTGTAAGCTTGTAACGGTTTGTTTTTGTAAAATGGTTTCAGTATTCAACATATATACATCGTAAAGTGAAATGATCAACGTTGTTTTAGCGGTGTCATCTTCTCTGTAAGCATCTAATTGTGATAAGGAGATTTCCTTAAAGTTTGCATTCCTGCCTACCTCCAGCCTTTTCTCCTCAAGAAATGGAGCTTCACCAATATGAAGGCCAATAACCTCTAAACCCTTATTTAAGAGCGTACTTCCCATATGAAAACTAACAAAATTATAAATACCAAAAATGATAGCCTTGTCCATTACATCTTCCTCCCCAAAATAACCTTAATGAATCCTATGCTCAATTAATAGGAATTATTTCATTTTGGGGAGGCTTACCATTATAGCACTGATTCATGACTGTTTAAAAATTTGATAACCATATTTCCGAGCTGAGGTTTTTTTTCGGGTAGAATGAAGGTTGGATCTATCTTTGGGGTATTAAGGATTTTTTGATAAAGTTTTGATTGAGTGTACGATCTCCCGCCAGCTAAAACTTGGATAATCCTTATCGGACAGTCAAAATCAAGATGAACCATTTCTTCCATGTTGAATATTTCGTTTTCAAGGGTAGACTGATCGAGTTGATGTGCAGCAATTAATTCCCTCATTAATTTTTTATAAAAGAACTTATGTTCTTTTTCTTGTTCTAAATGATGTTTTAGGGAAAGAATGGGATTAAGGAGGACTACCGAACGAATTGACCCCTTCATCTTTTCTAATAGCTTTACAGCCACTAATGCCCCCATTCCTTCTGCTAAAACATGAATTTTATTATTAAGAATTTCACTTCTGATTACATGCTGATATAACCTTTGAGCAAGCTCGACAGCATTTTCGCTCCCCCAGTTTCGTCCATAAAGATTTGAGGAAAAAATGGTGTACCCGGCATCTTTTAATTCATTGATAATAGCCAGCTTCCCTTCGTTTTGCGTCCAAAAGCATTTGCTTTCATCGACAAAGTGCCTTTCATCTCCAATTATTAAGATCCCAAATCCTGTAGGCTTTTCGGGGTAATGAATGATATTCCATTGGGTATCCATCTGAAAATTACGATTCTCCATCGCTAAATCTCCTTTTACATAATTCCTCAAGATATTGTATGCCGTTTCACATGAGATGAAAGGGAGTTTGCCCATTTTTCTCAAGACTTGAAAACATAAATCAGAAAATTGTTTTTTATATATTTTTTCTGTATTGTATGGTAGTATTTAAATTAATGTATAATAAGTAAGAGGTGAAAATGAGTGCGTATATTTTGGACTTTTTTCTGGTCTTTCCTTTTAGTGCAAATGCTTACATATGTTGTTAGTTCAATGACAGCCGGTGCGGAATATAATTTTGCTCAAGGTTCTATTGCTGCTGTTGGGGTAACCATATTAATTCTCATTGCTACAGCAGTAATTCCAAATGAACCTGTAGAAAATCATTAATAAAAAAGGTCTTCCAAGCAACTGGAGGACCTTTTTTTCTGTTTTAACTACTTTTCTCGTACTTTTATAGATACTTCACCCTCAGCAATGGATATTTCAACCGTTGATTGATCATGGATCTTCCCTGCAATGATTTCACGTGCAAGTTTCGTTTCGATATTCCTTTGAATATACCGTTTCAAGGGCCGTGCACCATAAATAGGATCAAATCCATTTACAGCAATAAATTCCTTCGCATCCTCACTTATCGTGATATTAATTTGCTGCTGTTTTAACCTATTTTGCAAATCGATCAGCATCTTTACAACAATATTCTTTATCTCCCCTAATGATAAAGGCTTAAAGAGGATCGTCTCATCAATTCGATTTAAGAATTCCGGGCGGAAATGAGACCTTAATTGACTCATAACCTTCTCCCTTGTTTCATCCGAAATTTCGATCTCATTTTCACTTCTATCGAGCAGGAAGTGGGAACCGATATTGGAAGTCATAATAATGACGGTGTTTTTAAAATCTACCACTCGACCTTGCGAATCCGTAATTCGGCCATCATCAAGGGCCTGCAAGAGAATATTAAATACTTCCGGATGCGCCTTTTCTATTTCATCCATCAAAATAACAGAATAGGGTCTTCTTCTTACAGCTTCTGTCAACTGGCCGCCTTCTTCATATCCTACATATCCCGGAGGTGCACCAATTAATCGAGAAACAGCATGTTTCTCCATATATTCCGACATATCTATTCTTATAATATGCTCTTCACTGTCAAATAAGGACTCAGCGAGCGCCTTCGCAAGTTCTGTTTTCCCTACGCCAGTCGGACCTAAAAATAAAAATGATCCAATTGGCCGGTTCGGGTCTTTAATACCAGCCCTCGCTCTTAGAACCGCATCCGATACCAAGCTAACTGCCTCATTTTGGCCTATCACCCGTTGATGTAGAATGGATTCTAATTTAAGTAATTTTTCTCTTTCCCCTTCGACTAGCTTGGAAAGTGGTATTCCTGTCCATCTTGAGACGATATTTGAAATTTCCTCCCCTGTTACTTCTTCTCGGAGCAACCGCTCATCCTCTTCTGCTTTTTCCTCCAATTCTTTAAGTTCTTTTTCCATTAAAGGGATTTGTCCATGCCTTAATTCAGCTGCCCGATTTAGATCATATCGGTCTTCTGATGCTTGAAGCTCGCGGCGGAGTTTTTCAAGCTGCTCCCTTTTCTCCTGCAATTTTTGAATCGTTTGTTTCTCCTGCATCCATTTTGCCTTCATCGTATCTGCTTGTTCTTTCAAATCAGCCAGTTCTTTTAATAAGGATTCAAGTCTTAATTTACTTCCTTCATCACTTTCTTTCCGAAGTGCTGCCTCTTCAATTTCCAGCTGCATGACCCTGCGTGTCACTTCATCAAGTTCGGTAGGCATGGAGTCAATTTCCGTACGAATCATGGCACAGGCTTCATCGACAAGGTCAATTGCCTTATCAGGTAAAAACCGGTCTGTAATATAGCGGTCTGACAATGTGGCCGCGGCCACTAAGGCATGATCGTGAATCTTTACCCCATGATGGACCTCAAATCGTTCCTTTAGTCCCCTTAATATGGAGATTGTATCTTCTACATTTGGTTCTTGAACCAGTACTTGTTGAAAACGCCGTTCAAGCGCTGGATCTTTTTCTATATATTTCCGATGCTCATCAAGTGTGGTTGCCCCAATACAATGGAGTTCCCCTCTAGCAAGCATGGGCTTTAACATATTTCCGGCATCCATCGCCCCTTCAGTTTTACCTGCACCAACAATGGTATGAATTTCATCGATAAATAATAAAATACGTCCTTCACTTTTCTTAATTTCATTTAAGACCGCTTTAAGCCGTTCCTCAAATTCACCGCGGAATTTTGCTCCAGCAATTAATGCACTCATATCTAATGAAAAAATGGTTTTATCCTTAAGTCCTTCTGGAACATCTTTTCTCACAATTCTTTGGGCTAATCCCTCGACAATTGCTGTTTTCCCAACCCCTGGTTCACCGATTAAGACAGGATTATTCTTTGTTTTACGTGATAAAATTCGAATCACATTACGAATTTCAGCGTCTCTGCCAATAACCGGATCGATTTTGCCGCTTGTTGCTTCGGCTACAAGGTCTCGGCCATACTTTTTAAGAGCATCATATCCTGCTTCTGGATTTTGTGATGTCACTCTTTGGTTCCCCCTTATTTCCTTTATTGCTTTTAAAATCATTTCCGGTGTTAGACCGTATGCTTGAATGATTTTTTTCATATGTGAATCATTTGCATAAACGGCAGCTAACAGTATGTGTTCCACAGAAATGTAATCATCCGAAAATTTAGATGCAAACTCCTCGGCACTTACTAGTAACTTTTGCAGTTTAGCTGTAATATAAAGTTTTCCCTGTTCGACACCACTTCCTGTTACCTGTGGTTTTTTGGTCAATTCTCCCAATAAAGAATTCTTTAACCTATCCGCCGGTAAGCCTGCTTTTTCTAATATGGCAGCGATTAAACTATCTTCCTGATTTATAAGCGATAATAACAAATGAAGTTCATCAATTTCTTGATGATTTTCCTTTATCGCTAAAACCTGTGCATCCATAATGCCTTTTTGCATACGCTCTGTCATTCGGTTTAGGTCCATTTCCCTCACTCCTTTTTGACCTTTTTTGACCTATTAACTTTATTATAAAAAATTTATTAGAATAAGTAAAATAATGACAGAAGAAAAGCCATCCAAATAGATGACTTTTTTTAAAACTTATTAAGGTTTTCGAACGTAGCTCCAAACGCGATCATCATTTGATGTCTCAGGAAATGAGTCTCCTGCTTTAAGTTTTATCTTTTTCGGGTTAGTTACATTGCTTCCAGAGTCACCAACCTCAATATAAAAGCCATTATTTGGTGCCTTTTTACCTGGCTTAAATTGATGATTTTGTCCCATTCTTATCCCCCCTTTTCCAATACATTTTTATTATCCCCGTTTGCCTGCAACAGCATTAAAGGGAAATTCTTTCAAATTCAACATAGGTCGACAATATTTCCTAGGTAATATGCCGTTAGACTTAAGTTTTGACGATTATATGAACTTATTCTACAGATATTGATAATTATTCTTCGTTAACAATATAATTATAGTATTATCTAGGGAATCTCATTAACCATGACTTGAATTTTTTAGGAATTGAAATTGTACCTTTAAAGGTGGTTATAGTATGCAGTCAGTAAAAGAAATGCCTGTAACATTATCACATCTCTTTGAAACGGTCCATCATATAAAAAAGATTGAAAAAGGGACGTTTCTTTTTCAGGAGGGTTCTCAAGCTGATGAAATGTATATTGTCCAAAGCGGGATCCTTCAAGTTAACAAAATTATTCCTGACGGAAGAGAACTAACAATTAGAATGTGCTCCAAAGGAGATTTTGTTGGAGAGTTAAATTTATTTTCTCCTTCATCTCGATATTTACTAAGTGCACGGGTTGTAGAGAGCGGTGAAGTTGCTGTCATTTTGAAGGACGTCTTAGAAGAGAAGCTATCCCAAAATCTAGCTCTTTCATTTGAATATATCCAATGGATGAGCCTGCAATTTCGGAAGACACAAACTAAATTTCGTGATTTAGTCCTCCATGGTAAAAAAGGGGCGTTGTATTCGACTCTTATTCGTATTAGCAATAGTTATGGGATGAAAACGGATCAAGGTATTCTAGTGGAATTACCTTTTACAAATCAAGAGCTGGCAAATTTCTGTGGTACCTCCCGAGAGGTTGTCAATCGGCTGCTTAGTGATTTAAGAAAGTCAGATATTATTTCAATTGATAAAGGTTCCATCACCATTCATGATATTGATTATTTAAAAAGGGAAATCGATTGTGAGGATTGCCCGGTTGAAATATGTAAGGTTGATTAAAATAGGCAAAAAAAAATCGGTCAAGCTGACCGATTTTTTTAATTTAATTTAAGGTAACAATCTGAATGGAAAGGATTATAAAGATGAGGGCCGAATTAATGATCTCATACACACCAATTTGCAGTGGCGATAATTTTTTTCCATAAAAGAAATAAGCTCGTAGTAAACTCGGAATATAAGCAATCGCCACCATCCAAAGGCCACTAAAGAACCACGCACCTACTACAAGAAGATGATATGTCCATGAAATCCATTTGAACATATCATTTCTCTTTTCTCTTATCATGGTTTTCACATAAAAGGTACAGCCCATAAAAAATAAGACAGATGTTAAAAAGGGAAAAATCATTGTTTTAAGGTTTAGCGAGCCTTGCCCCAAGTAGCTGCTAGCCAAACCAGCGATAGAAAATGCAAAGATTGCACTCATATCATTCATAAACGCACGATCTTTATTTTTAGATGTATAGTAAGCATTTATTGCGAAAAATGGCAGCATCAAAAATCCAAAGATGATGATAGCATGTCTTTGGAGAAGCGGAAACACCAGCAGTATTAAAGCAGGTATCATATAAATAATGGTCCATTTGGCATAAGATTGAACTTTTTTCTTCTTAAATAATAGGAGTATAGGATAGGTCGCTAAATATAAAAAAATCCAGCCAATAAAAAACGGTATGTCCTGCCATACATATCCACCATTAATAACACCTAGCCAAAAGGGAATGATCAGCATTGCCCATGCGCCATGTTGTTTGGGTAAAAATAATTTCATCTTTTATCACTCCTTTTCCTGATAGCCTTACTATAAAAGAGCTGTCCTGAAAAAAAAGTGAAGAGTATCACATTAAATATGAAAAAAAGAAGGCAATTTACCTTCTTTACATGAACTTAGATAGAAATGGAAATGCATCGGAACCAATCAGGCTATGATAACATTGATCTTCTCTAGAGTAGCTATCCACTGATTGGAACTTGCATTTCCAGTACATAATCGAACTACCTATATTAACAAACCATATTACCCCTGCAAGTATTATAATTTGTATCAGTTTGTATTACTGTGATAAAAGTAACATATTTGACAATTTTATTAACTTTTTTCATCATTTTTATGAACACGCTCCAAAATTAATTCAGTTGTCCAATTAATCAGTGCTTCATCTTTAATCGAGAAGGAAGGTTGCATATATTCATTGACCAGCTCGTCAGACCAATACCCAACTGCGTAAATATTGGTTATAGAGTTTAATAAATGCAAGTCCTCTTTCTTTTTTAATAAGAAGAGTTTAGGATAATTTTTCTGTTTATAGCCTTCCACTAAGACGACGTCGGGTTGATAGAATTTTAATAGCTCTATTTCGTCTTCCAGGCTTAGGTTCAGCTTGTCAGCCTGTAGAATCATTCTTCCACCGCCTTCGACAATAGCAGCAATCGCCCCTGAACTTAGATGCCTTGAAGAATCTTTTTCTTCCATTACGTCAGGTTTACCGCCATGCCCATGATGTTTGATTGTGACGGTTTTTATTCCTTGGTCTGTCAGTGATTTTATCAGTTTAGTTATAATTGTTGTCTTACCACTATTTTGATATCCAACCACCTGAAAAATAAAAGGTTCTACCAAGGCCATACACTTCCTACCTGATCTTCAAGCAGCAATACCTCGACTTCATTTCCTGCCATAAATCCCCTTGTTCCTCCGGGAAGGATCATTAATGAGTTTGCACCGGCCAAGCTCATAATAATATTCGACTTGTCCAAACCACTCGGTGTTGATTTTAACCTTCCTTCATCAATAAAGGTGGCACTCCTGACAAACCTAGTAAACGGATTAGCCTTAGGAAAATCAACTTCAAGTAAAGCCTTTTCTTTTCGCAAATGGGGTTTGTTTGAAAAAAGCTGTGTCCGGATTATCGGACGGGTAAATAGTTCAAATCCCACATAACAAGCTGAAGGGTTACCAGATAGTCCAAATAGGATTTTTCCATCATAAATCGCAACCGTAGTTACACTGCCAGGGCGCATAGCTACCTTATTGAATAATACCTCTGCTCCAAGTTTTTTATAAATCCCAGGCAGGTAATCAAAGTCACCCACCGATACTCCCCCAGTTGTAATGAGTATATCCACTTCACTTAAAGCATCTTTAACTGCTTTAAAACACGTATCAAATTCATCAGGCAACTTCCCATAATAATGAACTGTTCCCCCTGCCCGTTCAATTTGAGCTGCAATCATATAGGAATTACTGTTGCGAATTTTGCCGGGCACTAATTCTTCATCTACTTCTAACAATTCGGTACCCGTAGCAAATAGACCGATAAGCGGTTTTTTTGCTACAGGAACTTCTTTATAGCCAAAGGTCGCCAACATTGCTTGTATTCCCGGGTTAATCAAGGTGCCTTTTTCAACGAGAACTTCGCCTTGTTTAGCATCTTCTCCTATAAAAGAAACATTCGTACCCTTATTAATTTGTCTTTTAATGGACATATATGGAATACCATTTTTTTCATAGTCTTTTGCAACTTCAAACATGACAACCGCATCTGTTCCATTTGGCATCATCGCACCGGTCATAATCCGAACAGCTTGGTTTTCACCAACTAATTTAGACGAGACCATTCCGGCACCAATGTGGTCGATTACTTCAAATTCGACCGGATTTGATTGGGATGCTTCAAGGGTATCGATAGAACGAACTGCAAAGCCATCATATGGTGCTCTATCAAAGTGCGGAACATTACTCATAGCTATTAAATCTTCTGATAAATAACGACCATAGCTTTCACTTATAGAAACGTATTCCGTCACGCCACTTATTTGATGTTTCATAATTTGTTTTACTGCTTCTCCAATCGAAATTGGGTTTCTTCTTTCTAGCAAATAAATCAGCTCCTGCCTCAAAACAGATAATTTTGGTTAGATATGTAATGGATTATAACAGCTAATATTGATTATAAGTCTATAGAAGACTTACAAACGTATCAAATGTCACAAATTAGACGAAAAAGAAAAAAACATAGCCAATGTGTGATACAGGTCACCTTTAATATTCAATATTTCTATTATGCTTAAGTCATAAATAACTTACCTTATCTTTAGGAGGAATTATCATGACTTTCACCATAACAGCCAATTCATTAGTAAGAGATATTGTTAACGAACTTCCAAAAGCAAGTGATATATTTAAGAAGAACCGAATTGATTTTTGCTGTGGGGGAAATATCCCACTATCACAAGCTGCAGAACAAAACGGGCTAAAAGTTAACAAAATCATAGAAGAATTAAAAGATGTCTTTGAAAAGTATGAAAACACTGAGAAAAATGTAGATGTGTGGACAGGCTCAGACTCCTATACCATTATTAATCATGTTATTAATAATTACCATCGTGTTTCTGAAGAAGAATTAGCAATGTTGAGCCAATATGTTACTAAGGTTTCACGCGTTCACGGTGAACACCATCCCGAACTTATTAAAATGAATGAGCTTTTTTATGAGTTTAAAAAGGAACTGCTTGAGCATATGGCAAAAGAAGAAGAAATTGTGTTCCCACTTATTAAGCAGCTTGCGGATGGTACTGCTCCAAATCCTGAGGAAACCATCAAGATGATTGTCGAGCTTGAAAAAGAACATGACCATGCAGGAGAAATTTTACGAAAAATCCGAGCAGTTACCTCTGACTTTGCCCTTCCTGCAGATGCCTGTGGTACTTACCGTTTAGTTTATGCCCGTTTAGAAGCATTGGAAGGCTTAACCTTTATGCATGTGCATCTTGAAAACAACATTTTATTCCCAAGATTTTCAAGCTAATTGAAGTCAACCCGCTTACACAGCGGGTTGTTTTTTTGTAAAAAAATAACCCTCTTTTTAAAAGAGAGTTATCCGCCAATATAGGACATTTCAATTTTTTTACGATTTTTATTGGTTTCCGCTGTTCTTTTATCTGAATATCTGTCATCCCGGCCATTCCATATCGCCGTAATCCGCTCGGTTATTTGCTCATCCGTTGCTCCATTTCTCATGAAATTTCGAATATCATGACCATTGCCATTAAACAAGCAGGTGAAAAGTTGTCCATTTGCAGACAGTCTTGACCGAGTACAGCTGGAGCAGAATGACTCAGAAACAGACGTAATAAAACCGACATTAACATCCTTATCTGTATATTTATAGAGCTTGGCTACCTCACCAAAGTATGCAGGACCAACTGGTTCGAGCTCGAAATGTTCCTTGAGCAAATGATAAATCTGCTTTTTTGTCACTACATCATCCATTTTCCAGCCATTTGTTGATCCCACATCCATAAATTCAATATAACGCAATTCCAGGCTATGTTTTTTACAATATTCCGCCATTGGGATAATTTCTGTATCATTTAAGCCCTTTTTAACAACCATATTGATTTTGACCCCGAGACCAGCCTGTTTAGCTGCCTCTATGCCTTCCAACACGGGGGCGGTCCCAACTCCACGTCCATTAATCTGACCGAACAATTCATCGTTTAACGTATCAAGGCTGACATTTACTCTTTTAAGACCAGCTGCCTTTAAGTCATTGGCCAATTTCGGCAGCAACACTCCATTTGTTGTTAACCCGATATCACTAAGCCCTTCGATTGCTGAAAGCTTTTCTACAAGAAGAGGCAAATCCTTACGAAGGAGTGGTTCACCACCAGTCAGACGTATTTTCTCAACACCTAATTGGACGAATATTTTTCCCAGCCGTTCTATTTCCTCATAGGTTAATAATGCACTTCTAGGAAGAAATTCAAAATCAGGTCCGAATTTCTCTGCAGGCATACAGTACTGACAACGAAAGTTGCATCGGTCAATGACTGAAATTCGTAAGTCATGTAAAGGTCTGTTTAATTTATCTTTAATAATGGTTTTTTCCATTTACATCAACTCCATTATATTAAAGGAAGCTTATTTGATAAGTGTAACAGGATTACAAGGAAAAGACTGTTATTTTATTCACTATTAACAAACATTTTATTTATTCTAATCTTAACAGATGTTTCTAATTGAATAAACGGTTGTTTTGGAAAAGATGTTCTACAATTTCATACAAGTTCAAATATTTTATAAATCACTTAGGTTTTCACTATATTGTCATGGTTTACTCCGTTTTATGAACCAGTCATCAGTTAAAATTAGATTACAAACTAAAAATACGGAATTAGACTCGTTTATAAATAACTAAGAGGTGAAAGAAATGACTTTGCCAATGAAACCAACTCATTCAATTGAAATAAAAGAATTACTTACATTTGCTGATCGGAAATTTAAAAGTGAAAGAGGAACTTTTCTTTTTCAAGAAGGAATGGTGGCAGAAGAGCTTTACATTATTCTCTCCGGTAAAATTCAAATCAGTAAAATTACATCCGACGGCCGTGAACTTTCCTTAAGAATTTGCGGAGCAAACGATATTTGCGGAGAATTAACCTTATTCACAGATAATCCTAGATATTTACTAAGTGCAAAAGTACTTGAAGAAGGCGAAATTGTCGCCATTAATAAAGATATTATTGAAAGTGAAATTTTTCAAAACAGTAAGCTTGCGTTTGAATTTATGAAATGGATGAGTGACCATTTCCGTAAAACTCAAACCAAATTCCGTGATCTCGTTTTGAACGGCAAACGCGGTGCCTTATTCTCAACCTTAATCAGGATGTCCAATAGTTATGGCATACAAAGGGCTCAGGAAATTTTAATTGATCTACCTCTAACCAATCAAGAGCTTGCTAATTTTTGCGGTACATCCCGCGAAAGTACAAATCGAATTTTAAGTGAATTAAAACGAGATAAAAAAATCTCTATTAAAAAAGGCAAAATCTCCATCTTAGATTTGCAATATTTAAAGGATGAAATTGGCTGTGAAAACTGTTCTGCAGTATATTGCAATATTGAATAGACTAATTTCAAGGCTGTCTCTGTTATGAGGCAGCCTCTTGTTTTATAGTTTATCTTTGTTCCTTTTTTTCTCTTAATGCTTTAGGAATATAAACACAGAATGGTTCACTCTCAAGGTAATCTCCTGTCATTGCATAGGCTCTTGACCTTGAACCGCCGCAAACATAACGGAACTCACACACGCCGCACTTTCCTTTAAATCCATCTGGATTTCTTAAAGCCTTGAAGATAGGGGATTCCCGATAAATTTCTGCTAATGGCGTTTCCCTGACATTCCCTGCTTTTACTGGTAAAAGTCCACTTGGATAGACATCGCCAATATGTGATATAAACACAAAGCCGTTCCCGTCATTTACACCTTTAGGGGCGCGTCCAAGTCCATCAATCGAACCTGTTAGGCCTTTTTCAGTCAGAGCACTTAAATAATCAATTTCATCCGTCTGTGTATGCGCTTCACGCATTTTTTGCTGTATGACGACCCGGCGGTAGTGCATAGCCTCAGTGGTTTTGATATCGAAAGTCACACGCTTGCTTAGGTCATACAGCCACCTCAATACCTTTTCATGCTCCACAGGTGATATCATATCTGTTACTTGGCCTCGGCCTGTTGGTACGAGGAAAAAGACACTCCAAAGTACACAATTCAAATCCTCAACCATTTTAGCCATTTCTTCCAAGTATTCAACATTATATCTTGAAATGACAGTATTTATCTGAATAGGAATTTCGAGCTCATGCAGGTACTTAATTCGTTCCATTGTTAAATCAAATGAACCTGCCGTTCCGCGAAAATGATCATGTATCTCTGCAGTAGGTCCATCAATGCTAAAGGCCCAGCGTGACAGTCCCACCTCTTTTGCTTTTTCGATTGCTTCTTTTGTTACATTTGGAGTGGCACTTGGAGTCATGGATACACGGACTCCCTTTTGGACTGCATATTTAGCAATATCAAAGATATCCTCTCTCATTAAAGGGTCTCCGCCTGTAAAGACCAAGATAGGGTTATTCATATTATATATTTGATCGATTAAATTTTTACCTTCTTCAAAAGTTAGTTCACGTGGATCGCGTGTATACTGGGCATCTGCACGGCAATGCAAACATTTTAGCTGACAGGCACGTGTTAGTTCCCAGATTACAATAAACGGATCTTTATTAAAATCACGATTAAAAGACACTTAAAACTCCCCCTCAATCTGCTATTTTAAATTCAAACAGCATTGATTAACTGTATTATAATGTTGTTTATATTATAAAAAAGTGAACTATCTCACATGAGGGAAATGATATGTGTATCTTTTGTGACGAAAATAAAGTATATTAACTTGCTGATATGAGGCTACAACTTGCGGATAGCCTATCCCTTTTTGCGGATAAGCAACTCCTATTTGGCGAAATGCGAATTTACTTGCGGATATGAGGCCGCCACTTGCGGATAGCCTACCCTTTTTTGCGGATAAGCAACTCCTATTTGCGAAATGCAAATTTACTTGCGGATATGAGGCCGCCACTTGCGGATAGCCTATCCCTTTTTGCGGATAGCCTACCCCTTTTTGCGGATAAGCAACTCCAACTTGCGGAAGGCAACTCCAACTTGCGGCAAGCAACTCCAACTTGCGGAAAGCAACTCCAACTTGCGGAAAGCAACTCCAACTTGCGGAAAGCAACTCCAACTTGCGGAAAGCAACTCCAACTTGCGGATAACAATATCATCCATTCGGACTCACTTAGCAAATTTCCAGCTGCGACTGTCTAAATGAGCCTAAATTTTAGGAATTGTGCCAGTTAATCCAATCTATATGAACCCACAGGTAGGATAACAACAAAAAACACACGATATATTCCTGAAGAATACCGTGTGTTTCTCCTACCCACTATATTATCTACTGTTTAAGATATAGTTAAGACATTATACTTAGATGCTAAATCTACAAAGTCTGCCATACCACTAATTTTTCCGACCACTAAACGATCCGCTGCCTCATAGTGGTCCGCACAAGTTTTACATGCTAAAATATCGACACCTTTTTCCTCTAGTTCCTGCAAATGGACGGAAACAAATGATTCCTCTGTCATCGTTAACACACCGCTGTTCATACAAAAAACAGCCACAGGAAGTTCTTCCTTTTGCTTAAGGAGCGTGAAAAAAGTTTCCAGAATATTTTCACCAATTGATTGGTCGCCCCTGCCAAGTTGATTAGAGCTTACCAAAATAACTTTATTTTTCATATCTATACCTTTAACGGATTCCTAAGGCAATTTTTGCGTAGCGTGACATCATATCTTTGTTCCATGGTGGATTCCAAACAATATTAACATCCGTATCTTTAATTTCAGGAATATCTGCCAATGATCGTTTTACTTGATCAACAATGGTACCAGCCAGCGGACAACCCATTGCAGTTAAAGTCATGGTTACAGTAACCAATCCCTCTTCGTTCATATCAACATCATATACTAAGCCTAAATTCACGATATCTACTCCCAACTCGGGGTCGATAACAAGCTCTAATGCGCCCATTATATTATCTTTTAATTCTTCATTCATATGGTAACACTCCTTAATTTCACCTTTTTTAGATAAACTCTTAAAACTACCTTGCACTGCTTTTGGCTCACCTATTCACTTATGGTAAACTTTAACCTAAAGCAATTAAGTAAAACAAGTATATCTTTTTTAACAACAAGTTGGTGTGAATTTTTTTACAGTTTGGCTATTAAATTGTTAACATAGTAATTATAGGAATATTTATCCTCATTTTTCAAATGAAACTCATAAGTAGTGTATCATGTTGAATAAATTTTTTCTAAACCAACGCATTATTGATTAAATTTTTAAAAAAGAAGGTGTCCACGTGGCGGAGAAACATTTAATTGCATTAGACTTAGATGGGACATTGTTAAAAGATGATAAAACCATTTCCTTTAGAAATAAGGAAGTGATTGAAAAAGCAAAAGCAGAAGGTCATATCGTAATGATTGCAACAGGTAGGCCATACCGTTCTAGTGAAATGTATTATCACGAATTAAAATTGGATACCCCAATTGTTAATTTTAATGGAGCATTTACACATCATCCGCTTGACCAAAATTGGGGTTTCTATCATGAGCCGCTCGATGTTAAGGTAGCAAAAGACATTGTAGATGCATGTAGAAGCTTTCAATTTCACAATATTATTGCTGAGGTAATGGATGATGTTTATTTCCATTATCATGATGAAAAGCTTTTAGAGATTTTTAACTACGGTAACCCTAGGATTACTACAGGAGATTTAGCGAACTATTTAACTGATTCACCAACAAGTTTGCTTATTCATACAGAAGAAGATCAGCTTCAGAAAATTCGCGATCACTTATCGGCTATTCATGCCGAAGTCATTGAACAGCGCAGTTGGGCAGCACCATGGCATGTAATTGAAATTATTAGAAGTGGTTTGAATAAGGCCGTTGGTCTGAAAAAAGCAGCTGACTATTACGGAATTCCTGCTGAAAGAGTTGTGGCATTTGGTGACGAGGACAATGATTTAGAGATGCTTGAGTTTGCGGGCCACGGAATTGCGATGGGCAATGCGATTGACCAAGTAAAAAATATCGCAAAGGATGTCACCCATAGCAATGAGGAAGACGGTGTTGGAGAATATATAGCAGATTTGTTAAATTTATAAAAGGACAAACTTAAAATTCAGATTTTCGCCATTGTTTACCTAAATGAACCGGGGAATAGATGTGCATACTAGTTTTGAGGCAGCAAAGCTGTTTCAATCTTAGCTTTGAGCATATTGGAGGGATTCGAATGGGTAAACGAAACAAATCAAAACGCTTTGTCCAACAAGGAGTAGATACTGTCAGCCAGCATGCTGCACGTATTCCTTATCACATGACCTATGCTGAAGCGGAAGCTCAGAAAATGGCCAATGTGCATGAATCCTCGCTTGGAGGAATATAACATGGGAAACCAATTGTTCCAGGAAGCCAGAAGATTTGTGGAGATGGCGAAATCTGCCAACCCTGCTGACCTTGATTCTGCGGTCGCGAAAGCAAAGAATGCACTTAGTTCTGCTTATGCCAATTCGACTGTAGCAGAACAAGCCCAGCTCCAACAAATGCAACAAGAGCTAGATCAGATTAGATAGTAGCAAAAGCGCCCGTTTTAGTGCCGACACTAGTCGCTAAAACGGGCGCTTGCTCATTGATAAGTTTGTTTAGTTTCAATTTCAAGAGCACAACCTATGAAGGACTAAATTTGAATTGCTCAGTACCAAAGTGTCCTTCATTCCTGTTTATGAAAGACATCAACGGTATTAAGAACAAACCTTGTGTACCCGCCCGTCATTATTCTCTTCGAAAAAACCCATAAACTGCTGTAGTTTGAACAATGTTCGTAAAGGCATTAGGATCGACCTCCTGAATAATCCGTTCTAAATCAAACAGTTCATATCGAGTTATGACAATCATCAGCATTTCTCTTGTTTCATTTGAAAAGGCACCTTTAGCCGGAATCATCGTAATTCCCCTTACAAGAGAAGCATGAATGGCCTTTTTCATTTCATCGGCCTTTTTTGTAACAATCATAGCTGTTAATTTAGCGTGTCTGGTATGAATCGCATCAATTACCCTAGTAGAAGTATATAAGGTAACTAAAGTATAGAGCGCTTTTTCCCAGCCATAAAGGAAACCAGCCGTAATAATGATTACCCCATTTAAGACAAACATATATGGACCAACAGGCTTGTCCTTCATCCGCGAAAGAACCATTGCTATAATGTCTACCCCACCAGTTGAGGCACCCCATTTTAATGTGATACCTACCCCGATTGCCAGAATAACTCCTCCAAAAACAGCATTGAGTAAAATATCATGTGAAACTTGCTTTATGGGAATCAGAGAAAGAAATAAGGAAGTAAGCAAAACACTAATAAAGCTGTATACGGTAAATGATTTCCCGACCTTTTTCCAACCGAGAATGGCAACCGGAATATTTAATAAAAGCAATAAAAAACCCATTGAAACATTAATTGGTGTATAATCGCTAAGTACCTTTGAGAGTAATTGAGCAACACCAGTAAAACCGCTGGAATAAACATTTGCCGGAATAAGAAATAGATTCATGGCGAGCGCATTTATGAATGCACCAGCAATAACAATCACGATTTTTTTAGTTTGGAGCCAAAGCAATGGAACTCCCCCTAACTCATTGAATTTACGAACTGAATACTTCTTCATTTAGAAATTGTAATTTAAAGATGAAACCGATAAACTGTAATTAAAGATATGATTGGAAAGCAGGTGAGCTTATGACAGTAAAAATACTTGCTGACAGTGCATGTGATTTGCCATTAAGTTTTTATAAGGAAAATAATGTTATATTATTCCCACTTAAGGTTCAAATTAATGACCAAGACTATGAAGATGTAAAAACAATTGATCCTAAAACTGTTTATAATGCGATTAGAAGTGGAGTTGTCCCTAAGACCTCTCAGGTTTCCCCCCTTTTATTTGAGGAAGTTTTCACCGAAATGGCTGAAAAAAATGAAGAGGGAATTTATTTGGCCTTTTCCTCTGAGTTATCTGGTACATATTCAACTGCTGTTATGATTCTTGACCAAGTTAAGGAAAAATATCCAAACTTTCAATTAACTATTGTTGATACAAAGTGTGCCTCGCTTGGAGTGGGTCTCATTGTCATAGAGGCTGCTAAACTTGCTCTTCATGGTGCAAACAAAGAGGAAATTTTAGCGGATGTCAGATTTAGATGTGAACATATGGAGCATATATTTACGGTTGAGGATTTAGATTATTTGGCAAAAGGCGGCAGGGTTTCTAAGGCCTCTGCATTCTTAGGCGGATTGCTAAATATTAAGCCGATTTTAAATATGGAGGATGGAAAACTTGTTCCGATTGAAAAAATAAGAGGGCAAAAGAAAGTCTTCCGCCGGATTATTGAAATTATGAAAGAACGGAGCTCAAGTTTGAATGAACAAGTCATCGGTATTAGTCACGCAGATACTGAAGAAACTGCCCTACAAGTAAAAGAGATGATTATCAATGAGTTCCAACCTAAGGAAGTATATATCTCTTCCATCGGCTCAGCAATTGGATCCCATACAGGCCCGGGAACGATTTCTATTTTCTTTTTAAATTAAATCTGAATTTGAAAAAAGAGCGGGGGTCTCCCGCTCTTTCTTTATTAAGAAGTATAAAAATTGACTTTGAGAATTGTCTAGCTGCAGCGCCTAGGGGCACGGGGTCATAAGCTTATCCAGTTGCGGCTCCTTGGGACTCGAGACATAAGCCACCCCCTGAAGAAGGCTAAAGAGCAGCCTTTTCGCCGGCTCGTCTGTATCCTTGAACAGGAAAAAATGAACTACTTTTTCCCTGTTCAAGGCGCTTCCGCTTTTCTTACTTGTGATCTGTTTTCTTTGAGTATTGATTTTTTCCTGCTTGACGATTTTTTTCTCGCATCATATTTTTTTCATGTCGTAAGGCGTTATTGTCCTGTGCTTTTTTATCGTTATCAGAAGTGTGCGGCATATCCTTACTCCTTTCTAAATTTCTTGCAAGACTTATTGTCTGTCATTTAGAAAAAGAGTATGTAAGTAAACCTTAATCTTTTTTTGCGTAGGTCCAACTTCCTTCCTGATAGACCTTTCCTTCTTTCAATAACTTTCCTAATGCCCGCTTAAATGCCCCTTTACTTAGGCTAAAACGTTCTTGGATATCTTCAGGCGCACTTTTATCGTTATATGGCATCGCACCATTACGGCTCATCAAATATTCGTAGATTTTTTCTGCATCTAAATCTTGCGATTCTTCTTTTCTCCCCAATAACGATACGTTGATCGTTCCATCTTCCTTAACGTCAATAATCCGCCCCTCAACCTTTTGACCTAAACGAGGCTCGACCATGCGTTGCGATTCATGAATAAATCCTTTAAATCCCTCAATTGTGTAAACCCAGCTGCCGACCTTGGCGGTTCGATAAATATGCCCTTGTATATTCTTGTTAAAATCCTTTCTCGTTGCTTCAATCGAGATGGATTGGATTACCTGGTCACTCGCCAACCGTGCATAAAGCAAGTTACTACGATTTACCCTTAAAGTAATATAAACCATATCCCCTACCTTCGGCCATACTGACTGGTGAGCAGGTAGATCGTCTGCACCTAACAAAATATCCTTTGGGAGACCGATGTTTAAAAATACACCAATTTTTGGATTTGTATCTGTCACTTTGACCCAGGCATAAGTACCAACAGCAAGCTCCGGTATTGTCATGGATGCGGAAATTCTTCCTTGAGAATCCGTAAATAAAAAGACCTCTACCTCATCCCCTTCCGCCAATTCTTGTTGTGCTTGATTTTTATGCAATAAAACATCCTCATTACCATCAGATAAGAAATAACCAAAGTCCGTAATTCGGGCTACGTTTAATGTTGCAGTTTGACCAATAAGTTCAGTTAAAGACATCTATTCTAACTCCTTTTTTCTATTTAAGGCGCTTCCGCTTTTCTTCTTGTCTAGCTACAGCGCCTAGGGGCTCGGGGTCATAAGCCAATCCGTCGAAAAGGTTAAAGAACAACCTTCCCGCCGGCTCGTCTTATGCCTGTCGCCCCTGTTCAAGGCGCTTTCGCTTTTCTTACTTGTTTGAACTGCTATATTTTACTATAATGTACCCGTAAAGGGAAACTTTAGCAGGGAATGTATCAATTAATTGGAGGTATGGCTAATGTCTAAAGACAGCTCATTTGATATTGTATCCAAAGTAGACTTTTCTGAAGTCACCAATGCAATCACTCAAACCATGAAAGAAATTGCGACCCGTTATGACTTTAAAGGCAGTAAAAGTGAAGTATCACTTGATAAAGAAGAACTTGTTCTTGTTTCAGATGATGAATATAAAATGGACCAATTAAAGGATGTCTTATTTAGTAAATTAATTAAGCGTGGCGTGCCAGTTAAAAACTTAGATTATGGTAAAATCGAAAAAGCATCAGGCGGTACTGTCCGACAACGGGCGAAACTAGTCCAGGGAATCGATAAGGACAACGCTAAGAAAATTAATACCATTATTAAAAATAGTGGTGTTAAAGTAAAGAGCCAGGTGCAAGACGATCAAGTGCGTATAAGCGGCAAAAGCCGAGACGATTTGCAAAAAATTATTTCTTTAGTCCGTGAAGCTGACCTTAGTATTGATGTTCAATTTATAAATTATCGATAATAAAATCTCAGAAGTGTGGGGTTTTACTACTCGTAGTCGCGGGTAATATTAAAGGCGTAAGGAAAATCTTCCTTTGCCTTTTTTATTTTGTTCATGAATTGGGCCCTTTTTTCTCACACTAACAGTGACTAAATACATTGGGAGGTTACGAGAATGAGTAATAATCAAAATCAACAAAAACAAACCTTTCCACCACAGCATCAGAATCACCAGCCTGGGGTAGAGAGTGAGATGAATCCTCGCCCGGTTTCGGTCGATCCTAATTATAAACCAGGTGGGAAATTAGCAGGTAAAACTGCGATTATTACGGGAGGTGACAGCGGCATTGGAAAATCTGTTGCGATTTATTTTGCAAAAGAAGGGGCTGATGTCGCGATTGTTTATCTAGAAGAACATCAAGATGCAGAGGAAACTAAGCAGCTTATTGAAGCGGAAGGCCGCCGTTGTCTCCTTTTCTCTGGTGATATTGGGTCCGAAGATACCTGTAAGGATATTTTAGACAAAACGATTAACGAGTTTCAAAAACTTGATATTCTCGTCAACAATGCAGCCGAGCAGCACCCACAAAAAAGCTTATTAGATATTACCTCAACACAGTTGGAAAAAACTTTTCGAACTAATATCTTTTCCTTCTTTTATATGACAAAAATGGCTCTGCCTCATTTAAAAAAAGGAGCATCCATCATTAATACGGCTTCCATCACAGCTTATCATGGAAACGAACAATTATTAGACTATTCCGCTACTAAAGGGGCGATTGTCTCCTTTACACGCTCATTGGCGATGTCCTTGGCAAAACAGGGAATCCGTGTGAACGGTGTCGCTCCGGGTCCGATTTGGACGCCACTGATCCCTTCCACTTTTCCTGAGGATCAGGTTGCAGCCTTTGGAGGAAATACACCGCTGGGCAGAGCGGGACAACCGCATGAACTCGCCCCAAGTTACGTATACCTAGCCTCAGATGACGCCTCCTATGTTAGTGGACAGATGATCCACGTAAACGGGGGTACTATCGTAAATGGTTAAAAAAATCGGCGGAATATCTTCCGCCGATTACAATTATTCTACTCTCATTTTTTTCCCACGTTTAATTATGAATAATAAGAAGATTAACGTTAAGATGACCACACCGACTAAAGCAGCAATAAAGGTAATGTTAATCCCGCTTTTATCAGCGAGGACATAGATTTCCGAATTGTCGCGGTCTATGATAAGGATGTAATCATTCTTGTGACTGCGGACTAAATCCCCGCCAAGTAAACCACGAAGTTCCTTATCAGCAGCTAATTGCTCGTCTGTTAAAACAACCTTTTGTGATTTTGTGGAATTATTGATCGCAATAATCGCTGTTTCTCCTTTATAGACACGCTTATATACAACCATACCGCCTTTGTCATAAAGCATTTCCATGTTCCCTCTTGTTAAGGATGGAAGCTTATTTCTTAATTCAGCCAGCTTGGTTGTAAAGTCAATCAGGTCCTTCTCGGTTCGGAAGTTCATTTGCCTGCGGTTATCAGGAGTTTTTCCGCCTATCAAGGCAATGTCCGTTCCATAGTAATAAATAGGAATTCCCGGGGTTGTGTAAAGGTATGTCAACGCTGTTTTCCACCGTGAACCTGGATATTGCCGTTTATCCACAATGTCAGACGTAAATCTTATCGTATACTCATTATCCAAAAAATTCACCATTAATTCTGGTTTACCATCTTGACCTGAAACAGAGTTCAAATCAGAAAACGATTGATTTGTGGTGGCAAACGCCTCTCTTAATTTCTTGCTTTTGGTATAATCAAATACGCTGTCAATTCCAGCGTTTTGATACTTCGCCGCATCGATTGCAGCATCTTCTGTTGGAACACCCATTAACAAAAAGTCCTTCTTCTCTTTCTTTACTGCTTTTGAAAAATCAGTCCAGAAACTTAATGGAATCTGATTGAGCTCAGGCAGGCTATACCCATCAATATTCGTTTTGTTAATCCACCATTTTGCGGCATCAATCAGATATTTATTCACTTCAGGATTGTCCTGATTTAGGTCAGGCAAGCCATCTACCCAGCTTTTAGTCCCATTGTCCATATTCTGTTTTGGATGATACCAGTTCTTTTTGGAAGGATCACTTACCCATGGGTGATCGGCAGCGGTATTATTGGCGACAAAATCGATAATCACCTTCATTTTCCGTTTATGAGCTTCTTTCACAAGCTTCTGAAAGGTCTTGATTGTTCCAAAATGCTCATCGGTTCTATAAAAATCCTTTACCCAATAACCATGATAGCCATTTTTGGTATTATCAAAGATGGGAGTTAACCGTATCGCTGTAAATCCCATCTCATGTATGTAATCTAATTTGTCAATGATCCCCTGAAAATCACCGCCATTATACGCTAAGGGATCTTTTGCATTTACATCCAAATCATTTTTTATATCCCCATCATTAAAGCGGTCTATCATAAGCGAGTAAATGGATTCATCCTGCCATAAGCGGTTTTCTTTTTTTATCTCTGCATGGGCAGGAAAAGATGAGCACAGCAAAAAGGTTAATAATAAGAGCGTTATTTTTTTCACGGCTTTTTCCTCCTTAAAAAAGGAAGAGGTAAGGATTCCTCTTCCAATAAACATTTTAATCTAATACCGCTTTTATTCCAAATTTTAATAATTATTTTTAGATTAAGCGTACTTTAAAGATTAAAACCTAATTCACTATATTAATATCATAGTCCTTAAACCATGTATGGAACTGCACAAGATAGGCTAATAATTGCGGCCCTGTCATAAGCTGACCGAACCATGGCTCTTTGAATGAATTCCCGCCGGTCTCTACAATACTTTGGAGCTGGTCCTTTTGGAAAAATTCATGTAATATTGAAGATTTATCCTGTAATATCGTCTCCATCCATTTTTGTATAGCAGCTGTATATTCCGGATTATGGGTTTTTGGATACGGGCTTTTCTTCCGATAAAGAACCTCCTCTGGCAGGATTCCTTCAAATGCTTTACGAAGAAGTCCTTTTTCTCTGCCGCGATACATTTTCATGTCCCAAGGGATATTCCACAAATATTCTACAAGACGATGATCAGCAAATGGAACCCTTACCTCAAGGCTGGCCCCCATACTCATTCTGTCTTTTCGATCGAGTAATGTGGTCATAAACCAAGTCATATTGATATAAAATAATTCTCTTCGCTTGGCTTCTTCAAAGCTTTCGCCTTCCAATTTTGGTGTTTCTGCTATGGCCTGTTGATACTGTTTCATACAAAATTCACTTAATTTTAGTTGATCACGCCAATACGGCTTCAGCAGATTTTGCCGCTCATTTACCGAACGCATCCAAGGAAATCCTGGCCGCTCTAAATCCTGTTTACGATGAAACCATGGATATCCACCGAAAATTTCATCTGCACATTCGCCAGACAAACTAACAACAAAGTCCTTTTTAATTTCTTTACAAAACCAAAGCAAGGAGGAATCAACATCGGCCATTCCAGGAAAATCTCTAACGGCAGTGGCCTCTACTAGGTCATGAACTAATTGTGCTTGTGAGATGGTCTTGTTATGGTGCTGGGTAGCGAACTTTTCTGTCATCATTTGAATGAATTTTCCATCTGCATCCGGCTGGAATTCATTCGAGGTGAAATACTGGTCGTTTCCTTCATAGTCAATCGAATAAGTATGAAGCTGTCCCTTTCCTTGTTCTTCAAATCCTTTTGCAGCAATTGCTGTAATGATACTGGAATCGAGACCGCCAGATAAAAAGGTACATAGTGGTACATCGGAAACTAGCTGTCTTGTGACAGCATCCGTCACTAAATAGCGGACCTTCTCTGCTGTTTCTTCCACATCTTCTTTATGTTCCTCACTTTTTACATTCCAATAACGCCAAATCTTTAAGCCGTTTCGTGAAAAAGTTAAAGCATGGGCAGGCCGTAGTTCTTTCATTCCCTTGAAAATACCTGATCCCGGTGTTCTTGATGGACCTACTCCAAGGACCTCCGCCAGTCCCTCATGAGTGATTTCGGTTTTGATATCCGGGTGAGCTAAAATCGCCTTAATTTCTGAGGCAAATATGATCCCTTTTTGGCGTTCTGTGAAAAATAACGGTTTGACCCCTAGACGATCACGTCCGATAAAGAGTTGTTCCCTTTTTGGGTCCCAAATGGCGAAGGCATAGATACCATTTAAATGATTTACGCACTCTTCCGCCCATTCTATATAGGCTGTTAACAGAACTTCTGTATCAGAATGGCCTTTAAACGAATATCCTTTAGTAAGAAGGATTTTGCGAATATCTTCAGTGTTGTATAATTCCCCATTGTAGCAAATGGTGTAATCATAACCCTCTTTGTGTTTGGTCATTGGCTGTCTTCCACCTTCAGGATCAACCACAATTAGCCTTTTATGTCCAAAACCGGCGTGTGTATCATGCCATATATTTGTTTCATCCGGACCTCTTTTTGCTAATGTATTCACCATTTTTACAAGGGTTTCTGTTTCGTTTTTTATCGCTTTATTAAAATCAACCCATCCTGAGATTCCGCACATTCGCATCTCACTCCCTTACAAATAGATATGAATAACTGAACAGGTATTACATGCTCTATACTATTCAGCCCAGATTAAATGGTTAATTGTCCTAATTAGAATGGTATAAATTGCCGCCTGGAACGCGGATTCTTCTGGATAAAATTTTTATACTTACGTTTTAGAAATAACCATTGTTTAAAAAGACAGGAAGATGTCAAAAAAGAAAAAGGAAAGCAACTGTGTACGGAGGTTAGTGATGAGTCGACAACAACGATTAAAACTATATGATTTTCAACAGCGAGCTTACAATGTAGGTACAGTCGAACAAATTAATGATCAATGGATTTTTTTCGATGAGGAAACAGAAGAAGCAACGATGTTAGATGATTTCGTTCATCAAGAAATTGAGGTCTTCCGGTTGAACCGATGGAAGAAAGGGATATTGGGTGAACCCGGAAAAATTCACTGTGGGAAGGAAGCGATTATGCTTCGTGATCACGATACCATTAGAATGAGAAAACACTTGATTTACTCTCTTGAGCGCCTTTTGGATGGGGTGAATGATGACGCATTTTTCCAATTTGTTACGACACTAAATTCCTTGAATTTTTCGATTTATGATTGCATCTATTGTTATAACCATTTGTCTTTTTTATCGGACGAAAATCGAAAAGATGGGGTGAATTTTATGGTCTTTGACAATCAGGAGCAAATTTGTAATGTTCAGCATCATTTTTGCTACTTTGAAAAAGTCAATGATCGGTTTGAATTCACATTAAACACCGGAAAACGGCTAGTGATTGAAAAAATGATATCCTAACTAAGAAAAGCGCAAGGCGCTTAGACTTCGGCGACAAGCACAAGACGAGCCGGCCGAAAGGTTGTTCTTTAACCTTGTGGACGGATTGATCTAAATGTGGAGGCGACTGTTCTGGGACTCTGGGCTAAGACACACCCTGTAAGAAGGCGTTTTTTTGCCTTCTTCAGGGGGTGGCTTAGACCTTGCGTCCCAAGGAGCCGCAACTGGATAAGCTTGTGACCTCGAGCCGATGGCGCCTGGAGCTGGACAGTTCTCGAAGTAGAAATTTATATCTTCTAATCTTTGTACAAAAGGCTGAGAATACTCCCAGCCTTTTGTTATTAACTCCCTATGTACTTTGCATACAGCTGTTTTGCTTTTACAATATCATTTGTACCATGAATTAGAACCCGGGCATCTCTAAAGATTACAATGGATACTTCTTCTTCACCCGAAGAAAAGCGAAGTAAAAATTCGTTAACCGTTACTTTTCCACTTTTCCGAAGATTCTCTGCTGTCTTCTTTAACTCCAACTCTCTAGAATGTCTCGGACTAATTTGCACTGTGTCACGGCCGCAAAGTGTGGTGTAAGCAACCTGATGTCCTGAGGAGCGATCCAAAAAATCAAATTGGCCTTGTGCGCAAGCAGGGCAATTAGGATTTTTTCCTTGTGATATATCCATTTGCATGGATGAATGATCCCAAATATCAATTTGTTCTAAATTAGGAGTCGTTTCTGCACCTAACAGTAGTTTAATGGTTTCTATAGCCTGATAGGATCCGATGATATCGGTTAATGGTGACAATACCCCGACAGTATCACAGGTTTCTCCATTGCTGCTTGGAACGTTTGGGAAGAGACAACGATAACAGGGAGTTACCCCTGGTTTTATAACAGCAAACATCCCCCGTGAACTTACTGCCGCTCCATGTACCCACGGAATTCTATACTTTACTGCCACATCATTAATTAAAAAACGGGTCATAAAATTATCAGTTCCATCAACAATTACGTCCATACCTGATAATAGATCCTCGGCATTGTCTAGAGTTAAATCAGCAATAACGGCATCCACCGTAACAGTAGAATTGATACCTAACAGCCTTTTTTGAGCAGCAACGGCCTTTGGAAGCTGCATGCGTGCATCTTCCTCCGTATAAAGAATTTGCCGTTGCAAATTAGACCATTCCACTAGATCTCGATCGATTAGCTTTAAGTACCCAACCCCAGATCGGACAAGATGATTGGCGATAACAGTACCTAGTGCACCTGCCCCGATAATGGCAACGCGGCCCTTCAGCATCTTCTTCTGTCCCTCTTCTCCAACCGCTTTAAAAAGGATTTGTCTAGAATACCGTGATAAATCATTCATTGTGCTCCCTCTTTTCTATCCCAATTCAAGTCCAGCTGTAATAGATTCATATACTTTTATCTTATCAAATAATTATAATCTATAACTAAAATTTTTAATTTTATTACAATTTGAAAGAGTGTATAATTTAAATTGGATTATTAGCAAATTTTGGAGAAGTCTTTTAACTTTTTTAGTAAGAAGGTTAGGAGATTTATATAAAAAGAATAATAGAAAGAAGGGAAGATATGAGTATTGGCGGTTTCAAAAACAAAGAGGTTCTAGTGGATTTAACAAGTGGAACAGTAGATTACAGACCCATCAATGAAGATGATGCCAGAAAATACATAGGCGGCCGTGGTCTCGGTGTCAAATATGTATTAGATAACGGCCCAGAAGTCGAGCCATTATCCGCTGAAAACATCTTATGTTTTATGACAGGACCTGTTACCGGAACACGTTCATCCATGAGCGGGCGTCTTTGTGTCGTAACCAAATCTCCACTTACAGAAACGGTTACAGATTCTCACATTGGCGGTTGGACTGCTGCACGTTTAAAATGGGCCGGCATTGATAATCTTATTTTTAAAGGGAAAAGTGACAGGCCGGTTTACCTTTATATTGAAGACGGTAAAGCAGAACTCCGCGATGCTTCCAATCTTTGGGGAACAAGTACGAGGGCATTTATTCAGGCTATGAAAGACCAATACGGTGAACAAGACCTAAGTGTGATGACGATTGGTCAAGCTGGGGAAAACACTGTTCGCTTTTCTTCCTTTATAAATGAACATGACCGTGCAGCAGGCCGTGGCGGTACTGCAGCAGTGGCTGGTTATAAAAAATTAAAAGCGATTGTTATTAAGGCAGCTCAAAAGGGAAATATGCCGGCTCCTACGTTAGAGGCTGAATATAAAGAAGCCAATAAGAAAGCGGTTAAAGCGATCTTAGATGGTGGCTTAACAGCACCAAACAAAGGTGGCTTATCCGTCTATGGAACAAATGTGCTTACAAACTTAATCAACGAAGTGGGAGCGCTTCCAACTAAAAACTCACAGCTAACTCACTGGGATGAAGCAGAAAAACATAGTGGTGAATATGTTAATACACATCTTCGGGTTGCTAATAACACCTGCCATGCCTGTCCGGTTGGCTGCAAAATCGAAGTAGAAGTAAAAGATGGCAAGTACAAAACTCGGGTTGAGAGTGTTGAATTCGAATCTGCCTGGTCTCTTGGCTCTAACTGCCTTCTAAGTGATGCCGAAGCAATTTCTTATTTAATTGACCGCTGCAATGAATATGGCCTCGATACCATCGAGCTTGGTCATTGCTTCTCCGTTACAATGGAAGCATTTGAAAAAGGAATCATTACGGAAGAATTAATCTGGGGCGATGCCGACTCCATGATTGAATTGACAAGAAAAATCGCTCTTCGTGAAGGCTTCGGTGGTATTCTTGCTGAAGGCCCTGCCCGTGCAACAGCTGCCTGGGGTGCACCAGAGCTTTCTATGTCGGTTAAAGGTCAGTCTATTCCTGCCTACGATCCACGTGGAATCCAAGGTATCGGACTTGGTTATGCCACTAGTAACCGTGGTGCATGTCACTTACGCGGCTATACCGTAGCAAGTGAAATTGCTGGTATACCTGAACCCACTGACCGTTTAAAACCAGAAGGTAAAGGGGAACTATTAAAAATATTCCAAGATATGCTTGCATTCTCAGACTCTATGAATATTTGTAAGTTCTCTTCATTCTCGGAAAACGCTGAGCACTATGCTGAGCAATACAGTACAATGACCGGTATTCCAATGACTGCTGATGATGTGATGAAGGCCGGGGAAAGAATATATAATCTTGAACGTTACTATAATAACCTTGCTGGTTTCAATACACGCGAAGATGATTTCCTTCCAAAACGCTTTACTGAAGAACCAGCATCAGGCAACAGTGCAGGTCATGTAAGCCGGATGGATATTATGCTTGAAGAATATTATCAAGTCCGCGGCTGGAAAGATGGTCTAGTACCTGAGCAAAAGCTTCGTGAATTAGGCATTATCGATTCAGAAAGTCAGCTGGTGTAGTATGAAAAAAGCATCTGCGAATGTAAATTTCGCAGATGCTTTTTTATCCGCCTATCCTCGTTGTTTTATAACGATAATTCTTAATCACCCGCACTAGCTTATCCTCATCTTCTGCCATAAAACGGACCTTTACAGCATTAATTTTAAAGATGGCCGTAAATGAAATTTCCTCTTCTGATAAGATTTGGCCGCTCCACCCTTCGGCCTCATAAATATAAGGAAAAATATCAGTTACCTGTTTTGCCCCAAGTTCTTGAAAATACATGCCGAGATGGTCTTTGTTTATACCGCGAAACTCTAAATCTTTTTCTACCATCTCAACCACCTGCAACTGGCGGGAAGAGGGCAAATTGGTCTTCATCCTTTACGATAGTTTCAAGGTCATCAAGATGAATGATGTTCCTTCCATTTACATATACGTGAACAAACGGAAGCAGCGTTTTATCAGACGTGAAAATTTCAGCCTGTAAATCTGGAAACATGTCTACCATTTTATCTAAAACATCGATTACGCGATTACCGTCAGGTTTTACCTCTACCGTTACCCCTCCGCAAATTTGCCGGAGATTTGCAAACACTTTTACTAGCATATGTAAATTCCCCCCTATCATAAATATTAAAACCAAACTAACAAGTTGTCACTAGTGAATCGTTTATCACCCCACTTTAAATCAAAAAAGCTGCCGGAACTCCGACAGCTTTTTTAATTATGGATGTAAAAATGACATTGGCAATTTTACAAATCCTAAATAGAGTACTAGTAACCATGCAACAACAAACTGAATCCAAAAAGTAGAAGTTCTTCGCTTGTTAATGACACGGCCAAGAATCATTTCAAATAAACCAATAATCCATAAACCCACAACCGCTTTTAAAATATACCACACATCAATTTTGTACACTGAGAATAGTAGACCTACACCTGTCGCAATAATCAGCAGGTATAGTACTCTTAAAATCATTTGAACAATTTTAGCTCCCTTTGCTTTACCGCTTTTAGTTAATGAAATAGCCACAAAGAATAATATTAGAGCTAAAACCCACGCTGTAATATGTGCATGAATCACGAAAAATTCCTCCCTATGTATGTGCTGCTCCACACTATCATACCATAGGAGAAGTTAAATTACGAAAATAAGTAAGGCATTTATCGTAACAGACTACTTAGAAATTACTTCCTACAGATGGTTGATCTTATACGCAAAAGTTACCAACCTCATATATAAATCCCTCCGTAAAGAATTAACCAGTCACTTATATAATAGAATAAACAGAACTGTTTAATAAATATAATTTGGGCAAATGATTCACATTACAAATGCCCAGTCATAAGATAATAAAGAAATTTTAAACGCTAACTCTAGATGCTATCTTTTAGGAGAAAATTTGAAAATAAAAAAGGGTGTTGTTTATGCCAGCGATTGTTGGAGTTGCACAGGTTATCACACTGGGGAGCAGTTCTGTTTTTCACATTGGGGATGTATATAAAATTATGCCATTTGCTACTGCTAAAACATATGCTGGTGCTGGTTCCTTTAACACCGGTGAACAATTAAACGTTCATAACCAATTAAGTTCAACAAATACAAGTGACCCAGATGTCATTGATCAAAACAATTTCCTGAATATGTAGTGATTGGAGGATTTAATAATGAATTTTTATATCCAGCAATCCATTCATATAAATTTCATTAAAATTGGAGGTATAACCAACTCCAGTGTTTTACAAATCGGCAGTGCTGGCATCATAAAACCTCAAGCCAATTTGTTTAATACAGGAGGGTTTACAAAACCTGCACCGTCAGGAATAAAGCCCGGAGGATTACCATTCTACCCATCTGGATCACAAATGTTATTAGCCCCTTCAGTACCTCTACAAGCAGCTGTTCGAACCTCTTAAAAAGGGGAAATAAAAAAAGTTATTCCTGTTGAACTTATTTAAATTATGCAAATCGAGTGTTGATTGTGCATATAGTTAAAAATAGGGGATTAAGCTTGTGAGGTGATTTATATGTATCAGGATTTGAACCAATATCTTCAATGGATGCAAATGTATATTCAAGCCCAAGAAAAAAGGATTGCTGCGTTAGAACAAGCCATCCAAAATTTACAAAAGGATTTCAAACAGGTTAAAGAAAAGCCCACGATTCATGTAGATAGAATTGAATATAGCTTTGATCAATTGAAAGTAGAGACCCTAGAAGGCACATTAAATATTGGTTTAAATCCAAATGATTTGTCTAACATCGAAGACTTTGCCGTCCAAAACCAGTCATTAAAATCACCAATATCTCCAAAAGAGCAAATGCAGAGATCGATAAAGATAGAAGAAGCCATTTATCATTATTTAGAAGCTGACTTACCACAAATAATTTTTGATGCTCAAAATAGGTTAGCTCTTCAACCAAACGATTCTTATCTAGCTTTTATAAAGGAAGATATTATTCGCCAGCTGCCTAACAGAATTGATCATCATCTAAAAGTTAACACAGGAAAAGTTCGGTCCGATGAGAATGATCCTTCAATTGATGAAATTGTCATTACCGCAATCAAACAGGAAATCCAAAATGGCGTTTGGACCTTTTTAAATAACCTGCCTGAAAATATGAAAGGAATGAAGCCAGAATGAATTTTGAAGTTTACAACCATATCCTTCATGTAGAAAACATAAAAGTTATCGGGGTTGCGAGCTCCTCCTTATTATTAGTCGGCGATGCGGAGACCATTCAGTTGGCCTCTGTTTTTGACACCCCTCCAGAGTCTCTGATTATCGGACCTTTTGTTCCATTAGAACAGGACGTGACTCCAGGCTATGCTAACCCGAATCTCTAGTGTCGACACTTTTAAGAACATAATTCTTTCATTCTCATCAGTTATTCAACTTGGTGATTCCTGCATCCTTAATGGATTCTCCCGAGCTCTTGCCGTTCAAAGGGAAGCTGAAATATTTTTCGGAAACGAGGGCAACTTTCCTTCGTATGCCATTTTTAGAATGCCGCTCCAACTCCCTCCTATCAATGAATCTATCTCTTTTATAACACATAATCGAACACCCATTATTAAAGCAAATAATATTAATATTACAGCCGTATCAAATTCATCTATTGTCCATATTGGAAACACAAAACATGCTTCAATGGAGGTAAGAATTAAACATATCCGCCAGCTTCTTCCACTCGGACATGAACAAGATATGGGATAATGCATATGTTAATGTATGGCCCAAAACTGTAAGTTAAATAGTAAAGGATGTTTTTCATGCCAGCAATCCTTGGTCCAGTACAAATTGTTAATGTAGGCGGAGGAATTGTACAATTTGGTGATACTGTTTATATCTCCCCGAAAAGCAGTTCTAAAACGAATGCTGGCTCGGGTGCATTTAATACCGGAGGAATAATTGTGACGAATAACGGCTTAAGCGGCACCAATGTACTTGACACGAATCTGATTGACCAGCCTATAGCGGGTAATAACTAAAAATGACATAAACCACAATGGTCTATGTCATTTTTTTTATTTTTCTACCTTCAATATGTGGGCACCATCAAAGAAAAATAGATACCTTTCAACTACATTTCTTTTCCAAATTTGTTCGATCGCTTTCGTATATAAGTTTATTTGCAATTTGTAGCGATCTTCAAGGATTACTTTAGCCTGCTGGAAACCACCTTTATATCTGTCCGTTATCCCATCTGATTTATAGTCAATTAACACCAGACCATCTTCATCCTCTAAGATACAGTCTATAATCCCTTGAACAAAAACAGATTCATCCCCCTCATTCCAATCGGGATAAACCTTGCTTGCAGGTAAGGAAACCGTAAAGGGGACCTCCCTGTGAACAGTTTTGGCCTTATAAAACCTTTGTCCAAGCGGTGAAGTGAAAAATTGGGCAATTAATTTAGCATCAATCACTTCACTTTGTTCAGGGGTTAATAGTTCATTGGTAACCATCCAATTTAATTGGTCAACAATTGTTTTTTGATTCACTTCTTTTGTCAAATCCACATGCTGCATGACCATATGCATGACTGTCCCACGTTCAGCGGGACTTAATTGTTTCTCCTGCATAAACTTAGGCCGTTTCATGATGGATTTTTGAAAACGCCCAACCAATTCTGTACTGCTATATTCATCCGTTAATTCCCGAACACGTTTTATTTCCGAAACTGATTGCTTTGACCGATGACTTGCAGCACCAGGAAAAGGATATTCCCACGTAAGCCGTGCATGTATTTCATCCGTTAGATTTGAATTAGATGGCACCTGCTCTAAATTTTCAACCTTTTTAAGAAAGTGATCCTCTTCATTTTCGATGGAAATAGCCTGTTTTTTTATTTCATCAGCATGTTGTAACGTTATTTTCCATGAAGATGGATGGTTTGAGATTTCCTCCGACATCCGCCAATTAGCCTCTCCTCCATTCCATAGTTCGCTAGCATCTTGATGTCGGATGAGTGCAGGTCCAATCCAATCTATATAACTCATGGCAGAAGCTCGCTCATAGTCTTTCAAAAGCCATTTGTTATGCAAGGAAACGTCTTTCCACTTGTCAATTTGTTTGCCAGCATCTTTTAATGTTGCGGTCACATACAGCTTTTCCTTTGCCCTTGTCATCGCAACATATAGAACTCGCATCTCTTCAGCGAGCATTTCCATCCTTTTTTTCTGCTTAAAGGCGATTTGCGGCAGTGATGGATATGATATCCTTTTTTCAGCATTCACATATTTCGCTGCAAATCCATGTTCTTTATCGAGCATATATGGTTTGCGAATATCAGTCATATTAAAGTTTCGTGCCATTCCCGCCATAAATACAACAGGAAATTCCAATCCTTTACTGCTATGGATGGTCATAATTCTGACAACATCCTCTTGCTCGCCAAGCGCTCTGGCTGCCCCGAGATCGTCTCCTCTTTCCATCATGCGCTCAATAAAACGTAAGAATCGAAACAGTCCTCGAAACGATGTCTGTTCATATTGTCGAGCTCTGTCATATAAAGCGCGTAAATTCGCCTGCCGCTGCTTCCCGCCAGGCAGCCCGCCAGTAAAGTCATAAAATTGAGTATCACGATATAACTGCCAGATCAACTCTGAGAGCGAACCTTGTCTTGCCAACGAGCGCCATTCTGTTAACAAGTCAAAAAAGGCTCGAACCTTTTCATAAAAAGGTTCATTTACTTCTGTAGTTTTACTTAAACAAAAGGCAGTAACAGCCTCCCAAAACGAACCACGTTTCCTGCCAATCCGTATTTTCGATAGTTCCTCCTCGTTTAACCCAACAATAGGTGAACGCAGTACAGAGGCAAGTGGGATATCCTGATACGGATTATCAATAACTCTAAGAAGTGACATCATAATGGATACTTCGGTCGCTTCAAAATAACCAGTTGATAAATTTGCATAAATAGGAATTCCTTGCTGTTTGAACTCCTCCATAAATTGCGGTGCCCAAGTCATCGAGCGGAGAAGAATCACAACATCCCGGTACATTAACGGTCTTTCTGTTTTGGCTTTAGCGTTAAAAACAGGAACGCCATCGCTTATTAATTTCTTGATTTTAGCAGCGATTACCCTTGCCTCTAGCTGAGATTGTTCAAGATCGGCTGTGTCGAATTCTACTGCTTCATTTTCGTTTTCTATTTCTAGTTCTTCAGACTTGTGACTCTCAGCATTTTGGTCAATGAGCATTAACTCCACCGGAAATTCTGTATTTTCAGGATATGGCGCACCATTCCGCAGTTCCGCGGCCTCATCGTATTGGATTTCTCCTACCTTGACCCCCATAATCTGTTTAAAGAGATAATTAGTGGCATCAAGGACCTCTTTCCTGCTTCGGAAATTTTGAGCCAGGTCAATTCGGAGACCAGATGCGGACCCATCCGCTGTGAAACGATTATATTTGGAAAGGAAAAGCTGTGGTTCAGCTAAGCGAAAACGGTAAATGGACTGTTTAACGTCACCGACCATAAAGAGATTACCGTTTTCTTCTTCATCCTGTGCCACCAGCTTCAAAATGGTCTCCTGTACCAAATTCGTATCCTGGTACTCGTCGCAATAGACTTCTTTAAAATGAAGTCTGTACGCAAGGGCTGCTTCGGATGGAAGAAATTCACCCTTATCCGAAATTCCCTCTGTTAAAATAGCGAGGCAATAATGCTCGAGGTCGTTATAGTCGACCAGTGCTTTTTCCTGCTTTGCCTTCTCAAATCGCTTTGAAAACTCTTTTACAAGATAAACTAATGTTGCAATTAAAGGACGCATTTCCACCATATCCCGTAAAAAGCTTTCAGGCCGGCGAGAAAAGAGTTCATCCTTTATACCTTGAATTTTTTTCTTAGCTTTGTCCCGCAGTTTTTGTGCCTTTTCTATTAATTCCTTATCATAGTGATCGCCTTTTACCTGTTTAGCTCTTGTAAAAGACCATGTTTGCATTGCCTGGTAAAGTGTATTCCAGGAATCCTGCTCGGCTTTGATAAGAGTGTCAATAACCTCTAAATCATCTAAAAAGTTTTCCGCACGAGGTGCCGGTCCATTTGGCTGCTTTGTGATTTCAAGAGCTTGCTTAATCATTTCTTTAGCAGCTTCTAATTGCAGCTTAATATCAAAAAGGAGTGCATCGATAAAAGGAAGCTCCTCAATAGACGCTATTTCCTCCACCTGATACATAGCGACTATTTTTTCCAAATATCGGTCAGGAAGAGGATTTGACTGAGCAAAGTCGTAAATGGAACGAACAATATCCATTAATGCAGCATCACTGCGGTCACTTGTAAACGAATCTACTAAATTAAAAAATGCTTCATTCTCTTTTTTTCCATATTCCTCTTCAAATAATTCTTCCATCACTTCATCTCTAATTAATTGGGCCTCTGTTGGATCGGAGATACGGAAGCCGGGGTCAATATCAATTAAATAATAATATTTACGGATGACTTCCATACAAAAAGAGTGCAGCGTCGAAATGGAAGCCTTGTTTAAAAGATTAAGCTGTTTTCGTAAATTTCTTGATTCTGGATTTTGGTCGATTGCTTTTTCTAGTGCCTCCCCGATTCGATGCCTCATCTCTGCAGCGGAAGCACTCGTAAACGTAACGACTAATAATTGATCGACATCGATTGGTACTTCTTTCGAAAGAATCTTTTGGATGATTCTTTCGACAAGGACTGCCGTTTTCCCCGAACCGGCAGCTGCAGCGACAAGGATATCCTTATCTCTCGCTGCTATGGCCTTCCACTGGTCATTCGTCCAGGTAACCCCTTCTGGTTTTGGAGGAATCACAATACTATTCATTTCCAGAAACCTCCCCTTTGATCAATTCCAATACCTCATCCTTTGAATGTTGTGTTAGAATCCGAAAATGATTACTATCAATAGATTCATCAAACTGACAAACAGATTTATAGGAACAGAAAGTACAAGGTGTTTTGTCTTTCAATTTAAATGGTGATATATCAATTTGACCATTTATAATGGCGTTCCCAGTTTTTTGATAGATGGTACGGACATGGTTTCTTAGCTGATTAAATTCTTCTAAGCTGGCAACCTTTGATTTTTTGGATAAATTTCCATCTTTCTTGATTCCGGCTGCTATAATTTGTGAGTCCCCAGACTCCAAAGATTGGTCCATCAGCTGGATTACCCTTTGATCGCTAAGCATTAACCCATTCATTTTAAACTTTTTCATAATTTCATTTTCAATTTCATCTATGGTCAGCATTTTCTTTGTATTAATAAAGGGATTATGAACATGAAAATAAAGGACACCTGCAGGGCTCGCTTTCATTTCCACCAATTCAGTAGAGTGTGTCATGACGATATCTAGGTAGGTAAGCATTTGTAAGGCTAAACCATAGTATACTTCTGTTAAATTAACATCTTTTTCACTTGATTTATAATCAATTACCCTTAAAAAGACACTATCATCCTCAGCTTTTGCTTGATCAACCCTATCAATCCGCCCTGCTAACTCCATTCTTTTGCCATTTTTCAAAGAGAAGCTTAGTGGAGGCAGTTCCCCATTCGGTCCAAAAGCTAATTCCAATCCAATCGGCGAAAAACCACTTACCTTTGCATGCTCGCTCAAAACGATCGAGGCACGGGTAATGATTTGTTCTAACTTGCGCTGAATATAATGATGTCTTTCGGAACTTAGTAGAATTTCATTTTGCAGCTTTGGAGCAAGGGTTTTGACAGCATCTTTTGCTAGATGTTCACATTGCCCGCGTGTTAACTCTGCCCATGATATATTCTGTTCATTTACTGTCTCAGCAATTTGTTTTAAAGCAGCGTGGAATAATTCCCCAATATCTGGTGCTTCTAACCGGAAGATTTGCCGTTCACGAAGCTTTAGTCCATGCTGGGCAAAATGAGAAAAAGCACACCCATTGTATAATTCCATTCTTGAAACACTAGCCTGAATGATATCACCATATAATGCATCTGCTACCTCAGTGGACAATTGGACTGTCCCGTTTGTATAAAAAAGACTTGAGAACACTTTAGCTGCCCTATTTTTCCACGAGCTATGGAGGTAGTAGTTATACACATCCCACCACAAATCAGCAATGGGATAGTTTCTCTTTTTCAATTGCAATTGTGCGTTTAGGTAAGAAAGGGTGGTCGTAAAATTAGATACAAACCCTAGCTGCCCCTCCTCGTCAAGTTCTGAAGGGTCTGCAACATAATAAGCCTCCTGAATCTCCGGGAACAGTTCCTTAAGACGCTTAATGTATGACGAAGGAATTAGAGCTTTACCTTCATCATTGGCAAGAGGATAGCTTACATAAAGAAACTCTGAGGGTGCCGTAAAAGCTTTATAGGCAAGGAAGTTTTCATCTAACAGACGAGTACGGCTGCTTGGTGCCAGATTCATTCCTTCTGCCAACAATAGTTCCCGGTCCTCATCAGCAAGAATGCCCTCGTCTGAGATTTTGGCTGGTAATACACCTTCATTTACGCCAACAACAAAAACAATCTTACTATCATTTAGCCGCGATTTTTCCAGGTCGCCAATTAAGACTTGGTCAAGTGCAGGGGGAATAAGTGAAAAATGTAAGGAATCAAAGCCTGCTTCTAAAATAGCAGCAAAGGCCTTTAAGCTAACTTGGTCATCTCCTAATATTTCTACATATTGATCGAGAAGATCTACCACGGCATTCCATACTTGCTCGTGTTCTCGCATTCTTACAAGGTTTCCACTTTCCTCTGCTGTCATTTTCCAATGCTCTAGTTTATCGGCTATATCCAATTCTTCCAAATATAAATAAATCGCCTCGCACAGCTTTCGTCCGGTATCGGCTTTTTTCAAGCGTCTGGACAAACGTAATATTGGAGCTGTAATGAGAAGTTTTAATTCATTTAATTCATTCTCCATCTCTTTTTCGGCATCTGTCTGGCCGCTTCCCGTTAATTCCAGACCTCTTATTCTCCGATAAACCCAACGATCCTTTTTCGTCCATTTGCCGCCATTAATTCCATAGGCCAAACAATAATTTTCAAGCCTGTCCATCTTTTCGCGCATTTTAGCAGGATTCTCCTGGAGAGGATAGAGCAATTCTGTTTTAATCGCTCTAAATACGGTTTCATAGCGCCAAAAAGAGTTCATGATTTCTAGCGTTGAGCGAATTAATTCAATTAAGGGATGATTAAGCATAGTCCTTTTCTGATCAATAAAATATGGTATCTGATTATCGTCAAAAACCGGTTCAACGATTTCATGATAGTCTGAGCCATTTCTAATTAACAGGGCAATATCTCGATAACGGTACCCTTTTGTTTGAACCACATGACGGATTTCCCGGGCGATTCCTTCAATCTCTGCTCTCCGATTAACGGCCTGGCTAATTTGAATCTCTGTTCCCCCATGAAAGGGCAGTGGTGGGCGAGTATCAAAATGTGCCTCCAAATGGCGTAAGGAGGGAGATGGCCACTTTTTTTGGTCGTTCAGTATGATAGGTTCTTCTATTTCAAAACCACATGTTTTAGCAATATCATAAAGGCTGTAACAGGCATCTGCCGAAGTGCGGAATAAATCGAGTTCATCTGGCGCTGAATCAACAGACAAGCGGTCTGTTGTCATCGTAATCGAAACTTGCTTACACTGACCCATTAATTCTGCGATAATTTGATATTCCTGAGGCGTAAAGCTGTAAAACCCATCAATATAAATTTCCGCCTCTTTTAAGTAAGACGAGACTGATATTTTCTCTGCCAAAAGGCGGAAATAATCTTCCGAATCAATATATTTCCCAAAGATTTCATCCTCAAATTTCGAATAAACCTTCTCTAAATCTGTTAATTTATCATGTAATGCTTTCGATACGGAGCCATCTGTTCCAAGCTGTGCTGCTTTTTGGATTAGATCCTCTGGGCTAATACAATACCGCTTAAATTCAGTAATCATTTGCTCAAGCTGCTGAACAAATCCATTTTTATCAGCAGCCCGCTGGAAGATGTTTAAATTTTCTTTTTGTTCATCAATTATTTTACGTATCAACATGTTCATACCAACACTGCTTAAATGATAACGCGTGATCCCGCCTGTCTCTTGCAGAATCCGCCATGCGAGACGGGAAAAGCTGAACACCTGAGCACGAATCATCCCGCCAACGAGCGAATCTGTCGCCAAACGATATTCTGTTAAAAATGTCATTTGTTCCGGTACGATATAAATAATCGGTTTTCCTTCCGGATTTTCTAAAAGACGTTCGCGGATTTCATTAAGGAAAAATGCAGTTTTTCCACTGCCGGACCGGCCTGTAATGACTCTTAATGACATAAGAAAACCTCCTTTTCCAAAAACTCTGTATCTCCCATTCTATCACAAAAGAGTACAAATGTTTGTATTTCAGGTTGACGGATTTTAACCAATAATGGTAAATCTACCTAGAAAAGCGGAAGCGCCTTGACCAGGAAAAAAGTAGTTCATTTTTTCCTAGGGGCGCAAGGCTACAGGCGAGCCAGCGAGATGGCTGCTTTTAGCCCTCTAGGCGCTGGAGCTGGACAGTCTCAAAGAAAAAACACGATTCATTAAATCGTGTCGTCAGTATTCCTTATTAAAAATGAACGTTTATTTCATTTAACGGCCAATAGCGCAAATCGACTTTACCGACGACCTTACTGGCATTGATAAAGCCAAATTGACGGCTGTCCCAGCTTCCTAATCGATTATCACCGAGAACGAATAATTTCCCCTCGGGTACAATATCTTCACCGGTAATTTCCTTTAAACTAAAATCTCCCGTTAACTTCAAACCAGGGGATTTCCTTTTATAATTATCTAAGAAGGGTTCTTCATACTTGTGGCCATTAATATATAACGTATCATTCCGATACTCAATTTTATCACCAGGCAGACCGATTATCCGCTTAACAAAGTCCTCTTTGGCATTAGCATGAAAAACAATCACATCAAATCGGTTTAACTCGCCAACCTGATACCCTAGCTTATTAACCACGAGTTTGTTTCCGTCCTGGAGAGTCGGCATCATAGATTCTCCTTCTACTATATAATTAGAAAAGAAAAAAGTTCGAATAAAAGCAAAAATAATAATTCCAATCGCAAAAGCCTTAACCCATTCTAACCCTTCTTTTTTCCATTCAATCTTCATTGAAACTCCTCCGTTTCTCCTTTTCTTTCTTTCTATCTATTTCTCCATTATGGTCAATTTCCAAACGCTTATTCATTCTCATTTCAATTCTTTTCCCTACTAACCAAAGAATAAAAATAACAAGCAAAACAATGACCGTCCGAAGAGGTTTAGTTATCAATGAATGAAGATCATAACCGATAAAGCTAATTGTAAAAATCATCACCATTTTCCCAATACACACTGCAAGCATGTACTGAGCAAAGCTAATTCTTGAAAGACCAGCAACAATGTTCACAACTGCTGATGGGGTAAATGGAAAACATAATAGTAAAAAAAGCGGGCCAAACCCATGACTCTCTACCCAATCCATAAGTTTGCGGACTTTTGGATGCTTGGGCAAAAACGATAATAACCGTTTTTGCCCATACTTTCTAATTAGAAAAAAAACAAGCATTGCACCTAAACATGCCCCAAGCCAAGAATACAAAAATCCGAACCATAGACCAAAGGCATTAGCATTTGCCATTACAAACACAACTAAAGGGAGAAACGGTAAAAATGCTTCCACAATAATCAACAAGATGCCTGGTATCGGTCCAAGAGCCCGATACTCTTGTATGAGGCTCATTATATGTTCAAGTGTAAACCAAGCTTTAAGTGATTCGAAGTCCATCCCGCTTTCTCCTTTATCTTACTGTGTTATAAATTGATGGAGCGCCTCTTTATTTTTCTCCACGTCAATATCAAGTACTGCTCCTTCTCCACTTATCCGCTGATCTGTATAGCTATTATCAATGGGGATTCGAAGGGTCTCAATATTTTGGTCACCTGAAAGGAATTCTTTTCCCATAAATAACCCATCAGTGGTCGGCATATTGGTATTTATATACGGTGTAACGACCCCAATTAGTTTTGGTAGTTTCGCAATAGTTTTCACACCACTTAATTGTTCTTTAATGGCCTTAATAGCTATTTGCTGTCTTTCTACACGGCCAAAGTCACCAACAGCATCATGACGAAAACGAACGAAGCTTAACATCTGTTTGCCATTTAGTCTTTGAAGACCCGGCTCTAATGGAGGGTCAACATTCTTTGACATTTCTTTTTCAACTTTAATCTCTACACCATTGGGAAAAACTTCATTAATAAGCTGGACAAATCCCTGAAAATTAACAATAGCGTAGTATTGTAAATCAATATCAAAATTTTCCTTAATCGTTTGTCGCATTAACTCTGGGCCTCCGCGTGCGAAAGCAGAGTTAATTTTATGTTTGGCATGACCTGGAATGGCCACATAGCTGTCTCGCATAATGGATGTTAGCTTAAAGGTCCCTTTATCTTGGTTATAATGTAAAATCATAATGGTATCAGCGCGCGATTTTTCGTTTCCCCTTGCATCACTTCCAAGCAGCAGGACATTTGTATCACCATACTGATCTTTCTGCCCTTTAAAATTATAAACCACATTAGCTTCTTTTTGATCTGTATTAATGTCTTTCAATGATTGATTAACGCCTTGTTTATATTGATAATAAGCATATCCTGTTACTCCACCAATTAACAGCAGGAACACAAGTAAAATGGACGGCCATCTTTTTCTTCTCTTTTTCTGATGTCGATCAGCTCTCATTTGTTTATCACCCATTCGTCCACGTTATTTCCCTTCAACTTTTATATGACGATGTTTTTCTTTTTTAGTTTCATCATGTTAATTCATTTTCCCCTATTAAATATCCTTCTATTACTAAAAACTTTCTCATATCTTTCCCTATTTTTGCAACAAAGAAAGCTCGTCCTATGACAAGCTTTCATAAATTAATCTCCTATTGCATTTTTTGGTCTGTTTTTGTTAAAATTAACAAAGAACACTTGTTCGTTCTTTTGCAAAGAAAGGTGAAGATAAGATGACCAGAATTCCGGAGGATGAGCGTGACATCATGGAAAAGGCTATTTATTTACCGATGGTACTTATAATCCTTAACCGTGATTTATCCGTAGTAACAAACAGCCCTTTTAAATTAAAGAAGCCCTATTTGAATTTAATTGAAGAAACCATGAAGGAAATTCAACGGGAGTTAACTGAAGTCAAACAATACATGCTGAAGAATAAACTTCAGGTAATTGAAATAAAACGGGATGATGCTTTTACAATGTATATGTTTATCTATAAGGGCTACGAAGAAAATCATAATTATTTTAATCCAAGAATTCGAAACAAAGTACAAGAATTATTAGAAACATACTTATCAAAAAAACACCTATCGTAATAGCTCTTATTTCTTATTCAAATAAAGCTCATGACTCTCTGATGCTTTTGAAGGCTTGGAACCATGAAGTAAAAAAGCTAATTTTTTCCGACTAAACTCCACTCTTTGCATTAACTTCATTTGTAAGTGAGAAGTCCGTAACATTTGGGTATTAAATGTATTATAGGAAACAGGGAAAATATGTGATTGATTATTGCGGAAAATGACCAATGTTTCCCGTGCGGAAACACGGCGATAATCTTTGATATGTTCTGCGAAGAACCAGATACATTTAGGGCTCTCAGGGGAAGCGGTACAGAATGTATAGATATTGTTAATGGGTTCAATTAGAATCGGAAGCTTACGTGAGTAATCAATCAATAGCCGTGTCCCTTTCCTTCTGCCTTCATAATCGACACCATAATAAGCACAGCTTTTTTGAATAATACTGAATGGTTTAAGCGGAGATAGGATTTCATCTTCAACTTCACCAATAAGTGAAAATACTTTATTTCCATACTCTTCTGGTTTTATATACATGGTACAGGAATTTACTATATAATCTCCGGTTTGATTGTGTGTCAAAATCCCAACTCCTTTGGTTACATTTATCCACCATATCTTACCACTTTTTACTTTTAACTCCCTCACTTTCTTTGTATTGTTCAGAAAATATTCACAACTATTTGTCAAGAATAAAACTATTAGAAAATTTTAAAAAGTATTGATATTATAACAAAAAGACCATATACTTTAAAAAAGCTCAGAGGTGATTTTCATGAACGATAAATCATACCAAGAATTAATGAAAATTGGTGCCATGAAACGAACCCGTATGAAAGAGAACTTCGTCCAAGATTTATACATTGAGATGCTGTTGTCGGAAATCCAATTAAATGTGGAAAAAGAAAAGCTTCTGCAAAAAATTGACAAAGCCATTGATACTCGTGATAAAAAGACCTTTCAGCTACTTTCAATTGAGCTAAAGAAGATTAACAAACGATTCGGAACCTAAAATGTTAACCGCCATTATCAACGGCGGTTTTTTATTTTGTAACACTTAATAGCTCCAGCGCCCGTTAGAAAAGGCCAGGGATAAAAATCCTTGGCCTTAAAATGCTCTCATACTATTGATTACGATGCTTAATTTCATATTGCTCAAGCATGGAAATTCGATCTAGCATCGATGGATGGGTATACCGGAATATTTTTACTAGTAATGGCGGGTTTACCTCACTTAATCCAGACCGGGTTAATTCTTGGAAAGAGCTAATGGCAGCCTCCGGATTTTTGGTCATTTCAATTGCATACTTATCCGCACGCGTTTCCTCATAACGTGAAACAAGATTAGTCAGTGGACTCGCAGAAAATAATAACAGGGATAAAATCATAAAAAATAACGGCAAAGAGCGAATATCTCTAACATCATCTATTTTCAGTTCCTTGCCCCATTTTCTTACAGCCCAGTTCATAATTTTGTAAGTTAGATAAAGTCCAAGCAGTGAGAGCAGTAAGTAACCAGCTATCCCAAAATAAATATGTTTTTCAACGTAATGGCATATTTCATGAGCCATGATAAATAAAATTTGGTCATCATTTAACCTGTTTAATGTAGTATCCCAAAGGACAATCCTAGCATTTGAACCAATCCCGCTTACATAAGCGTTTAACGCGTTGGTCTTATCCGCCATGTTAACCTCAAAAACATGCTGTGCCGGGATATCTGCTTTCTCTGCCAATACTAAAATCTTTGTTTCCAATTCTTTGTTTTTCAAAGGATAAAAATCATTGTATAACGGGTCAATCACAACCGGCTGCAAGAACATCATGAATAATGTAAAAGGTACAGATAACAGCCAGCCATAGAGCCACCAGCGCTTTTGGCTTTTCTTCATTAGCCAGTAGAGAACTGGAACAATAATCAGCCAGGTACCATAGTTGAGCCAGAAGTCAATTAATTCATCTTTCATCCAGGAAGCAAAGGTCTGGGTGGAAATATGATAGGTCCGAGATAATGAATAGCTGATATAATTCAAAGGAAAGGTGGCCACAAATGCAAAAAAGGATAGCCAAATTAAATAAATTGGCATTCGCAATACCTTATACTTTGCTGACTGATCTGCCCAACGCTTAAAGGCCTTTGAAAACCCAAATAGCAGGATAAGAAAATAGAAAAGCCATTCAAATGGAGTCGATAAAAAAAACAATAAATTTCTAATCTTTGAATACTCTTCGCTTAAGTCTAACTCCCTTCCATTAAGGAAAGTTGATGGGTCTGCTTTGGAGCCTTGGAATTCAAATGGTAATGAGGTATCAGCAAAATGAAATAAATACCAATAAATAAACAAACCATATAAACAAAAGGCCAAAACCGCATAGACCCCCATTTTCCGCACCATGATTTTGTCCCCCTTTTTGTACAACCTCTCTATACTTAGTTTAGTTTAAAATGGAGGATTTAGAACTAAGAAAACGAAAAGCCAGTCTTATTACTGGCTACAAAAGATAAGAGTATAGGGCAAGGACAGCAATCGAGCCTAGGACGACCACTATTACATTGGCTCCTAAAAACGCAGTGATAAAAGCAGCGGCTGCTCCCAGAACCCCATACCAAATGTCGTCGTCTTGAATAAAGATAATAGCTGGAAAAATAAGTGCACCGAGGGTGGCATAAGGAACATTTTTTAGTACCCCTTGAAGAAATGGCGGAAGTTCCTTCCCTTTAAAGAGGAGAAACGGAAGCATCCGCGGGATATATGTAACCAATCCCATTCCTATGATCATCCATAATATTTCACTCTTCATTCTGAACCCCCCGATGCATACTTTTAAGGACCTCAACAATCTCCATGATAATGGCAGACAGTAGTGTTGCACTTACAATTGACCATCCCTGTGCCATGATGTGGCTTAGGGTAAAAATGGAATTAAAAACTGCCCCTAGGACTGCTAAAAATATAACCTTCGCACTTTTTTTCATGGACGGAACAAGAAGCCCGATAAACATGGCATAAAGTGCTACTCCCATACTATGCTGCAGTGTTTGCGGAAGACTGGCACCAATTAAATGGCCAACCCCCGAAAAGACGACCCAACTAGAATAGGAGACCGATATGATCCCAAACATATACCCTGTAGATACTGAATCTTCTCTTGTTGCAGCAACCGAAAAGGTTTCATCCGTAATTCCAAAAGCATAGAGCAATTTTTTAAGAAGACGGTCCTTTTCCACCTTCTCATTTAATGTGGCAGACATTAAAAAATGGCGTATGTTTACAATAAAGGTTGTTAAAATAATCTCAAAAATTCCTGTTCCGTAAGCAATAAGACTTAAGGAAATATATTGTGCAGCACCCGCAAACACAATTAAGCTCATCAGTACGGTTTCATAAATGGACAGACTTGATGTTTTGGCAAGGAGACCAAATGTCAAGGCAATCGGAAAATAACCAATCCCGATGCTTACACCCGCCTGAAAACCCTTCTTAAATTCTGATGTTTCTCTCCCTACTGCAAAATCAGCCATCCTGATTTCCCCCCTTTGTTTCTAAACATTCATAAACATAAATTTTAGCAAACTTTTATTCAGAACGGAATAAGAAAAGCGCTGGAGCTAGACAATTCTCAAAGTCAAAAACTTTTATACTTTTTTATCTCATAAAAAAACACGATGCTAGGCACCGTGTCATTTACCTTTAAAATTTGGTTTCCTCTTTTCTGAAAAAGCTTGTAATGCTTCAATTCGGTCCTCTGTTGGGAGAGTTATCTCATAGGCCTTCCGCTCAATTTGCAGGCCAGTATGCATATCCGCATTCATACCATTCTTTATCGCAAACTTAGCCTGCTGTAAGGCAACCGGTCCGTTAGCTAACAGCTGTGAACAAAAAGCAAAACATTCACTTAACAAATTACTCCTATTGACAACCCTTGTAAGCATTCCATAATGATCGGCTTCGTTTGCTGTAAGCCGTCTTGCCGTCAGGATGAGTTCAAGAGCTTTTGCCTGGCCAATAAGTCTAGGAAGCCGCTGTGTGCCGCCAGCACCCGGAATAATGGCTAGACTCGTTTCTGTTAATCCCATTACCGCATCATGAGCTGCAATCCGAAAATCACAGGCTAAAGCAAGTTCCATCCCTCCGCCGAATGCAAAGCCATTTATAGCTGCAACCGTGGGCTGGGGCAGCAGATCAATATCGGTAAAAACCTCATTGATTTTATTTAAATTTCGTTTGACTTGCTCCTCTGTTAAATTCCTTCGTTCTTTTAAGTCTGCGCCTACACTAAAGGCTTTCTCCCCTGCGCCGGTGAAAATAACCGCCCTTACCTCTTGATTAACTCGGATGGATTCTATTTTTTGTTTTAATTCCAGTAAAGTGTCATAATCAAAAGCATTTAGTGCTTCTGCACGATTAATGGTGATGACTGCTACATGATTTTGAATCTCAAGTAAAACTTGCTCCATTTTAACGCCTCCCTTTATTAAGAGAATTCTAAAAAGGCAGGGAAAATGCCTGCCTTTACAAGAAAATTTTTAATTATTCACCTTTTGGGAGATTTGATGTTTAAGAGCCCGTCTAAGTATTTTTCCAGTTGTATTCTTGGGAAGTTCATCTATAAATTCAATGGTTGTCGGCACTTTATACTTGGCTAGGTGCTCTCTGCAATATTCTTGAACCTGTTCTCGTGTTAGTCCGGGGTTTTTGCTGACAACATAGGCAGTGACTGTCTCCCCTTGATTAGGGTCCGGTATACCTACCACGGCCACCTCAAGCACTTCCGGGTGATTGTAAATTACTTCCTCTACTTCACGAGGATAAACGTTATAGCCGCCTACAATAATCAAATCCTTTTTCCGATCAACAATATAAAAGTAACCTTCTTTATCCATTCTGGCCATATCACCGGTATGAAGCCAGCCGTTCCGAATTGCAGCTTGTGTTTCTTCTGGCATCTTATAATACCCTTTCATCACATTTGGCCCACGAACAATCAGCTCTCCTACACCACCGATTGGAACATCCTGCCCAAGTTCGTCGACAATTTTATTTTCCACTCGGAGAATTGATGTGCCAATCGAACCAGGCTTGCGCGGACGATCAAGCGGATTAAAGCAGGTTACCGGTGATGCTTCCGATAATCCGTACCCTTCTGAAATTAAGACATTAAATTTTTTCTCAAAATTCTTTAATAACGCAACCGGCAGGGAGGCACCACCGGAAATACATAAACGTAAGGATTGGAGATCATTAGGGTCTCCATCAGGATATTGATAGAGGAAATTATACATGGTCGGCACACCTGCAAAGACAGTGGCCCTATGTTCCTTTATTAACGAGAAAACTTCTTTTGGGCTAAATTTCGGCGCAATTAATAAGGTTGCTCCGTTTAGTAATGGGGCGTTTAAGGAGACAGTCAAACAAAATACGTGAAACATCGGAAGAACCGTGACAACTCTGTCATCCTGATTCATTTTTAAGTAATCGCCAACATCTTTAGCGTTACTAAATAGATTTTTGTGAGTCAACATAGCACCCTTTGGTTTTCCTGTTGTCCCAGAGGTATAAAGGATAATCGCCACATCATCTTCCTTCAGAGCTGGACCTTGGAATGATAGTTCCCCTGAGGCAATCACTTCTGTAAACGATTTCATTTTAGAGTAAACAGACAATTTCTCTAGTTCTGATTGCACGAGACAATGGGGCTTGGTTTCACAAAAAATATAGTGCTCTACATTTGGGAGTAAGGTATGCATTTTTTCTACAAGTGGTAATGCTAAATCAAGGGCAACTACCGCTTTTACATCCCCATTATCTAAGATATAACCAATTTCATCTACGGTGTAGATAGGATTAACGGGAATAACGATTACCCCAAGCCGTAATGCCCCATATAAGCTGATGACAAAGTGTGGTGTATTTCCCAATAACAAGGCAATATGGTCTCCTTGCTTGATTCCTATTTTTTCTAAACCAGAAGCAAACTTTTGGATAGCAGTTTCTAATTCTGCATAAGTACTCTGCTGCCCCATAAAACAATAGGCTGGTTTGTCGGCAAATTTCTTGGCGGTTTCTTGAAGCTGAGCTGAAAGATACATCTTTTCCCTCCCCTGAATGAATGATCATTCATTTTAAATTTTCTAAATATATTATATTGCTTGAATTTTAAGTATTCAAGTATAATTCGTAAAAAATGGAAAAAGATCAGCGATGTCTAAGTGACATCGCTGATCTTTAATAGATTAAATTAATAAGTTCCTCTTTTGATATATTTCCGAAATAATGCTTTGTCTCTATGTCGTCAAGAGCCTGCTCAATTTCACTTCTTTCATAGCGGATGCCTGTTAATCTTTTCTCAATCTCACTTACCTCACTAACACCAAAAAAGTCACCATATATTTTGCAATTTTCAATTTTTCCTTTAATTACCTCTAAGCGAACGTCAACCGAACCTACTGGGAAACGATGCGAATGCTGAAGGTTAAATTTTGGGGATTTTCCATAATTCCAGTCCCAGTTTTGGTAACGTTCTTTTGAAAGCTGGTGGATTTTTTCCCAATCCTCCTCTGTTAAAATATATTCTGATATTTCATCTTGTCCGCCGAAAATATTCTTTAACAGTAAAGAACGGAATTCTTCTATACTGATTTTTTCTGTTAAAAATTCGGAAATATTAGCGACTCGGCTGCGAACAGATTTGATTCCTTTTGATTCAATCTTATCCTTTTTAACTTTTAGAGCTGACACCACATTCTCTATTTCCGAATTAAGCATCAAGGTTCCATGACTAAACATTCGGCCCTTTGTAGAAAATTGGGCATTACCAGATATTTTCCTGCCCTCAACTTCTAAATCATTTCTACCGCTCAACATCGCGTTTACCCCTAGTTTTTGCAAGGCTGCAACCACTGGCTCGGTAAATTTACGGAAATTATGGAAGCTCTCCCCGTCATCCTTTGTAATAAAACTAAAGTTTAAATTCCCCAGGTCATGGTAAACGGCACCACCACCAGATAATCTGCGGACGACATGAATTCCATTCCTATCCACATAATCCGTATTTATTTCTTCAATCGTATTTTGATTTTTTCCAATAATAATCGATGGTTCATTTATGTAAAACAATAAATATGTTTCGTTTATATCCAGATTTTTCAAAGCATATTCTTCAATCGCCAGATTGATACGAGGATCAGTAATCCCTTTGTTATCGATAAATAACATGGTCATATTCCCTTTCTTATAGTGTGATAGATAGAAATTCTTCTGCAAGTTTTATTATACCGCTATATTCCCGGGATGCCTCCGTAATTAGCTCATCAAGGTTCCCATAATGGGGCAGATGCGTAAGAATTAGTTGCTTTACCCCAGCCTTTTGTGCAAGCTGCCCCGCCTCAATACTATTCATATGCCCAGCAGACTTGCCGTTTTGATTTCCATAAAAGTTACATTCGCATAAAAGGATTTCTGCATCATGACTGAATTCAATAAATTCCTCTTTAAATGAACTATCCCCAGTATAAACAAGGGTTTTTCCACCCGCCTCAATTCTCATTGCAAAACAGGAAACGGGATGATTCGTTTTTAAAAATGATATTTTAAACGGACCTGCTGATAGGATATCTTTAGGATTATACGGTACTCCTTTAGTAATGGTTTTATAGGTCAGTTTGCTAAATTCATGTTCATCAAATGAATGCCCGTAAACAGGCAGATTAGGAAGCTCCTTTCCAAGGAAGCCTTGTATTAACCTGGCATGCTGTAAAACTCCAATATCCGCAATATGATCCGGGTGGTAATGTGAGAGGATGACTGCATCCAATTCCTCAGGTTGTACGACATTTTGCAGTTTTGAGAGAACACCACTCCCACAATCAATTAGTAAATGAAATCCTTCATGTTCCAATAAATAACCAGAACTTGCAGCATTCTTCTTGGGGTAACCTCCCCAATATCCGATAACGGTCAATTTCATGAAATCCCCTCCAAATCTTAGTCTAACTTTAATATATTCAAAAAACGGCATCTATTCATTCTATAAAAAAAGAAGCTGATCTTATTGGACAGCTCCTGATTGGATTTTTTCATTTTAAAAATTCTAATACATTTTGGACTGCTGTTTCACCCTGATCGATGCAATCTGGGACTCCTACTCCTCCATAAGAGGCGCCAGCCAAAAAAACACCTGGTAATTCCTTTTTCATATGCTCCTGAATCTTTGCTAAGCGTTGTTTGTGTCCCACCGTATATTGAGGCATCGACTTTTTCCAACGTGAAACAATCGAAAAGTCAGGATTTAACGTAATATTCATCGTCCTTTTTAAATCATCAAGGACATTTTTAATAATCTGATCATCTGACAAGTCCACTATTGTCTCATCCCCAGCTCTTCCAACATAACAGCGGAGCAGAACCTTTCCCTTTGGTGTGGAGTGCTCCCATTTTTTATGTGTCCAAGTACAGGCAGTTATCGAATAATCACTATTTCTTGAAACAACAAAGCCAGTCCCATCGATATCATTTTTAATAGCTTCCTCAGGAAAAGCTAATGCAACGGTTGCAACTGAGGTTGACGGCACCGATTTAAATGGGTCAAAGAAACGATAATCCGAAAACATCGATTGAGTTATCTGGTGTGGTGTTGCAGCGATAATAGTATCAGCTTTAATTGACTCTCCATTGTTGAGAAGAACTTCGTAATCATGTTCTGATTTGATTATTTTATCAACACGGTGGCCTTTTAAAATTATTTTGGGATTAAGCCTAGCCTCAATCGCCTCTACAAATGATTGTAGACCTGTTCTGAAGGTTAAAAATCCGCCTTTTTTCTTGTCCATCGTATCCTTTTGTTTTGGCTGTGATGGCGTTGTTCTTTTCATCCCCATGATTAAGCTTCGGTATTTTTGTTCGACCTCATAAAATTGTGGAAATGTTGACATGAGACTTAATTGGTCAATATCGCCGGCATAAATACCGGATAATAATGGTTCAATTAAATTTTCAACTACTTCATCTCCCAATCTTCTTCTGAAAAATTGACCTAAAGATTGGTCCTTTCCGCTCTCAGAACGAGGCAAAATAAAATCAGCTGCCGCTCTTAGTTTACCGGGAACGGAAAAAAGACCAGTTGTTATAAATGGTCCAATTTCTGTTGGAATTCCCATAATTGATCCGCCGGGCATTGCATGAAGCTTGTCGTTCACCAAAACGTATGATTTACCCGTTGCATTTGGCACCAATTGGCCTTCCATACCAACTTCCTTTGCCAGCTTGATGATACTTGTTTTTTTTGCTAAAAAAGAATCAGGACCTCTTTCAATCGTATACCCGTCTCTTCTGACGGTTTGTAATTTGCCGCCGAGACGGTGTGATGATTCAATCAGCTGAATTTCGATGGGGAGATGATCTTCTAGAATCATTTTTTGCAGATAAAAAGCTGATGCTAGTCCAGCTATTCCTCCACCAACAATAACAACCTTCTTTTTATCCTCCGCCACGGACTCACCTGCTTCCATAAAAATTCCTGTCTATTCCATTTAAGCTAAACTTTTTAAGATTACAGTTGCTAAACAATCAATAAATTCGCCTTTAGCATTAGGCATTTCCGGTCGATAATACTTTGCCCCTAATTGATCTGTTACTGTTTTACATTCAATATCATTATCATAAAGCACTTCAAGATGGTCACATACGAATCCTACAGGTGCAAAAACGAAAGACTTGTAATGATTCTGATTAAACAGTTCTCTCGTTAAGTCCTGTACATCCGGACCAATCCACGGTTCTGGTGTATTGCCGGCACTTTGCCAGCCAATTTCAAAGTTTTCAATTCCAGCCTGTTTGGCTATTAATTCAGCCGTTTCTTTCAGCTGACTTGGATATGGGTCGCCAAATTGAAGAATCTTCTCCGGCAAGCTGTGGGCAGAAACGATCAAAACAGCCTGCTCCTTTTCAGTTTTAGGCATTTGGTCAAAGATTTCTTTTATTTTATCAGCCCAGTAGCTAATAAATTTCGGTTCCTTGTACCAGCTTTCAATCGTTTTAATTTTAAGTTCACCTAATTTTTCTGCTTCTTCAACCGCTCTTCCATTGTATGATTTTACACTAAAGGTTGAAAAATGCGGGGCAAGCACAAGACTTACAGCTTCTTCAATACCATCTTCATGCATTTTTTTAACTGCATCTTCAATATATGGTTCGATATGTTTTAACCCTAAATACATTTTAAATTCAATTTCATCTTGGATCTGATTAAGATGTTCTTCAAGCTTTTCTGCCTGATCTAAGGTAATTCTGGCTAATGGAGAGATTCCCCCAATTGCTTCGTAACGGTTCCTGAGATCCTCTATCAGTTCAGGTGTTGGTTTACGGCCATGGCGAATATGGGTATAGTATGGTATTAAATCATCTAATGAATATGGGGTACCATATGCCATTACTAACAGACCCATTCGTTTCTTTGTCATCTCAAAAGCACCTCGTTTTAAGTCCTACTTTTTCAGGTTTATGTAAGAAAAGCGCAAGCGCCTTGGTCAGCCCCGACAAGCATAAGACGAGCCGGCCGAAAGGTTGCTTTTTAACCTTTTGGCCGGATTGGCTGTAGACCATCGAGGGGCTAGGCGCTGGAGCTAGACAATTCTCAAAGTTAAAAACTTTTATACGCTTATCTTTCAAAAAGGCATTATAGGCGTACTATCCTTTAATGCCTTTTTGAAACAGCTTATTATATTGTGCCAAAAAATTGGACTGCTTACCAATTTTACGACTTCCTTTTAAGAATTAACGGCTTAATTTGGATCCCGAATAATCATGAATAAAGGAAGTTAATCTTTTTAACGTATCTGGATTGACCGATGGGAATACACCATGACCTAAATTAAAGATATATCCATCTTGGGCCATTCCTTGATCTAATATTTCTCTAGCTTTCTCTTCAATAACCTCCCAAGGAGCTAAAAGGATCGCCGGATCAAGGTTGCCTTGTACAGTTTTTTGGATACCCATTTCTCTAGCCTGACGAATGGGCAGACGCCAATCAAGACCAACCACATCGAGCGGAAGTTCATTCCATTCTAAGGCAAGGTGACTTGCACCTACGCCGAACATAATGAGCGGCACATTTTCCTCTTTTAAGGAAGTAAAAATTCGATTCATGACTGGCTTGATGAAGTACCGATAATCTTCTACATTCAAGGCACCAACCCATGAATCAAAGATTTGGATGGCTTTTGCACCAGCTTTAATTTGCGATTTTACATATGTAATAATCATATCGCCAAGTTTGTCCATTAATGCAAACCATGCCTTTGGCTCTGCATACATGAAAGCTTTGGTCTTATTATAGTTTTTGGATGGACCGCCTTCAATCATGTAACTGGCAAGTGTAAAGGGCGCACCAGAGAAACCGATTAATGGTACATTTAACTGTTCTTGTGTTAGTAATTTGATCGTATCGAGCACATATGGAACGTCTTCTTCCGGATGTATTTCACCTAATTTTTCTACATCAGCTAAAGAGCGAATCGGTTTATCAATGACCGGGCCAACTCCACCCTTTATTTCTACTTCCACTCCTATAGCTGGGAGCGGTGTCATGATATCTTTATATAAAATGGCGGCATCGACGTTATATTGTTCTACAGGCAAGCGTGTAACATAAGCACATAGCTCCGGCTGATGTGTAATCTCAAATAAGGAATATTTTTCTTTTATTTCTCTATACTCTGGCTGCGAGCGGCCAGCCTGGCGCATATACCATACAGGTACATAGTCTGTCTTTTCTCCTTTAGCGGCTTTTAAAAATGTTTCATTAATTGTTCTTGTCATGAAGAATATCCACCTTTCAAAGACTGTCTGTTTTCCATTTTAATATATTACAGGTAAAATTAAAAACCATTGGTATACATAGCTGTACTCAATATAACGATTATTCGTATTTCTGTATAGCGTACGAAATGATCTGTCAAAAAAAAGTCGTTTTTAAGTGACTAAAATTGTGTAAATAAATAGAGAGCATACCGAGATTGAATATGTATAAAATATGGAAGATTTATTAATTAGGGGTGACAAAAATGAATGTTTATATTACGGCTGGAACACTGGACTTTTTACAGAAGATCGAAAGTAAATATCCTAATGAGCGAATGTTGGCGATGCTGAATGAAAATGGGGCAATACTGCTGCATGAAACCAAAGGCCAAACCGTTTTTAATGAACCACGCAGGTATGAGGTTTTAGAATCCTATGGAGACTTAAATAAAGAGGGTTTTGTTGTTATGAATAACATTTCCGTTACCGATGAAGGCCGTCCTTTATTTGAACACCAGTTTAAACAGCTGACGGGAAATGTAGTAACCGCCCAAGGTTTAACAGCATTACGACTGCTTCGGCCTATATCCTCAAATCCCTATATTATTATGACTGTCTGGGAAAACAAAGCCTTGTATCAAAAATGGCAGGGTTCTAATTCCACATTTGATGCACTTAAAGCCGGTTTCGACGGGCAGCAAAAAATCTTCACAAGCTCACCATATATAAACAAATATACAATCGCAGGTAACAGTTAATCTTAACCTAAAATGGAGTTTTTGCTCCATTTTTTTTATTCCTCCATCTCACCACTTGATACAGATTACATATTCTGTATTACACCTTAAAAAGGGCTATAGCCCTTTTTAGATTAGAAAGGAGGATTTTCAATGCTTATTGAACTTACAGCCCTGCATTGGATATATGTGGTCTTTATAATATTAATTATTGGCTTTATGGTCATGAGAAGGGACACAACCATTGTGTGTATTGTCGGGATATTCTTAATTGCCTTGACAGCCACCGGCAGTTTAAGCCACTCCGTCAGCAGTATTTTTAACAGTTTTAGCTATGCAATAACCGAACTATTATCTACTATTCTTGTTATTTCGATTATTGTCGCTATGAGCCATACCCTAACGTCCACTGGAATAAATGATGTGATGATTTCACCATTTCGAAAATTAATCCGTAATCCAGGGCTTGCCTATTGGACGATTGGGATCCTAATGATGGTAATTTCCTGGTTTTTTTGGCCATCTCCTGCTGTTGCCCTGCTTGGCGCCGTCCTGCTGCCGGTAGCAATTAGAGCGGGGCTTCCTGCACTTGGGGTCGCCATGGCAATGAATTTGTTCGGGCACGGAATAGCCCTATCAGGTGACTTTGTTATTCAAGCGGCTCCTAAACTTACAGCGGATGCTGCCGGACTTCCCATCCAAGATGTCATAGAAGCCAGCATTCCACTAGTTTTTGTTATGGGGTTAGTAACAACCATTACCGCCTTCTACTTTTTAAGGAGAGATATGAAGCGTGGAACTCTTCAAACAGCTTCATCAGTATTAGAAGATATACCTGATGAAGAAAGGAATAAACCCACTCTCTTATCACTCTCCCAGAGACGTTTCTTCGCAATATTAGTACCAGTTCTATTTGCAGCGGATGTAGCTGCTATGTCCGTCCTCAATTTAACCGGTGGAGATGCTACAGCCCTAATTGGTGGAACCTCCATCCTTATCCTTCTTCTCATTACCATTATGAGTCACAAGAACGAAGGCCTAGAAAAAACAACTCAATATTTAATTGAGGGTTTTCAATTTGGGTTTAAAGTGTTTGGTCCAGTTATTCCAATTGCAGCATTCTTTTATTTAGGTGACAGCGGTTTCACAACTATTATTGGAGATTATTTACCGAAAGCTTCCCAAGGAATTGTGAACGATTTGGGGATTGCCCTTGCCAACATTGTTCCTCTTAGTAAGGTGGTAGGTGCTGTGACACTCACAACCGTTGGGGCAATTACCGGTTTAGATGGTTCAGGCTTCTCAGGCATTTCGCTCGCTGGATCGATTGCCAGTTTGTTTGCTGCAGCCATTGGAAAAGGTGCCGCAACACTAACTGCCCTTGGACAAATCGCCGCCATTTGGGTGGGCGGTGGAACCTTGGTACCATGGGCCTTAATTCCTGCAGCAGCAATTTGTAAGGTCGATCCGTTTGAATTAGCCAGACGAAACCTACTCCCAGTATTAATAGGACTGGTTGTAACTACGATTGTTGCTATGTTTTTAATATAAAAACAAAAGCGCAAGCGCCTTGAACAGCCCCGACAAGCATAAGACGCTCAGGGAAAGAAGGAGTTCTTTGCCTTCATTCCCTGAGTGGCTGTAGACCATCGAGGGGCTAGGCGCTGGAGCTGGACGTCGACAGTCCTTTTATTAACAGTTATCCACAAGCGAAAATTTTATAATTTCCTAAACGAAAATAAAGGCCGGCATTAGCTCGGCCTCTTCTTCCTATATTGATGTTTAAAATATTTGTATAAAAATATCCAAATTGCAGCCCAAATAAAGCCAAAGGCATAACCTCCAAGCACATCGGAAGGATAATGGACCTGCAGAATGATCCGACTTGCTCCAATCAGAAGCACTAATAAGGAAGCTAGAATAGCAACCAGCCATTTGACAGTTTTCGATTGGATTTCCTCAATTAATAAATAAGCAACTGTAAAGTAAAGCACCATACTAACCATCGCATGGCCGCTAGGAAAACTGTAGCTTTTAACCTCAACAAGGTGCTCTAAATCAGGTCTAGGACGAACAAACCAATCTTTTAATACCTTATAAGCTTCATTTGCTAAAGCCAGCGATAAAGCAAGCATTGCTGCCCCAGGATAGTTCCGTTTTTTTAGCAATAACCACACTAACATGATCAATGCTATAAGGCCAATTCCTTTTTTATCTCCCATTTCCGTCACCTGAATAAAAAATGGATCTGCACTATTGGGTACGTGTGAAAACAAATCTCCGACATAAGTATCCATCCAAAAAGCACTGTGTAAAGACACTTTAATAGAGGTAAATAAAGTACTTAAAATAGCTATTATAAGAAAAACAAACGATTTCTTTTTCAAAATTATTCCCCCAACCCCTTGAATCTCCTTGTTTACATACTTTTAAAAGTATAAAAAATCAATATAAAAATCTATATAATAGTATTAAAAGTGTTAAAATTGTTTGAAAATACATTCTTTAACTTTAACCATAAGGGGGATTACATATGTTAAACAACCTATTCACTAAATTAGAAGGTTACTACGATGAAATGGTCTCCATCCGCCGCTACCTTCATCAGCATCCGGAATTATCTTTTCAGGAATATAACACTGCTAGGTTTATTCAAGACTATTATGAGAAACTGAATATAGAAGTAAAGGGACAAGTCGGCGGCAATGGTGTAGTGGCAAAGGTTTATGGTAAAAAACCGGGTAAGACGGTGGCATTACGAGCAGATTTTGACGCATTACCGATTCAAGATGAAAAAGATGTACCCTACAAATCATTAGTACCCGGCGTCATGCACGCTTGTGGACATGACGGCCATACCGCTACACTGCTTATTCTTGCAAAAACATTAAATGAACTTAGAGATGAGTTAGAAGGGAACTATGTATTTATTCATCAACACGCCGAAGAATATGCACCAGGCGGCGCTGCATCCATGATTGAAGCCGGCTGTTTAGAAGGAGTGGATGTCATTTTTGGGACACACCTATGGGCAAGTGAACAGACAGGTACCATTCAATTCCGAACAGGGCCGATGATGGCTGCAGCCGATCGTTTTGAAATAGAAATCCAAGGGAAAGGCGGGCATGGAGCACAGCCTCATAAAACTCGAGATGCCATTGTGACAGCTTCACAGCTTGTCGTGAATCTGCAGCAAATCGTCAGCCGCAAAGTTAGTCCGGTTAATGCAGCAGTGGTTACGGTAGCTTCATTTATTGCTGAAAATGCCTTTAATGTGATTGCTGACAAAGCAAAGCTGACAGGGACAGTTCGGACATTTAATGAAGAAGTCAGACAGTTTATTGAGGAGGAAATGGAAAGAATCATCCATGGTACATGTTATGCATCAGACAGTTCCTATCAGTTTGACTACTTTAGAGGTTATCCGCCTGTGGTTAATCATGAGAAGGAAACGGGGATTCTCATCCGTTGTGCTCAGTTTGTTCCAGAAGTTAAAAACATTGTGGAAACAGAACAGGAAATGGGTGGAGAAGATTTTGCCTATTATTTAGAAAAAGTTCCGGGAACTTTCTTTTTTACTGGAGCAAAACCAATCAGGGAAGAAGATGGGTACCCTCATCACCATCCAAAATTTGATATTGATGAAAAAGCCATGTTAATAGCTGCTAAAACATTAGGTTCAGTGGCACTGAATGTCCAAAGCGAATAAACATCTTAGAGCCCCTTACTTTATTGTTCAGGGGCTTTTTGCAGCAACCTTAATCGATAAGCATTCATCGCAGTTTCACCTAAAATTTTTAGAAGATTATTATTAGCATAGGCACCCACGAACGCCCCAATCCCCGGCACAAGCTGAAAAAGCTTGGCGAGATCAATATAATCCCTGTATTCCTGCTGAAACTTGCGCCAATCCATTTCGATGAGTTCTATTTTTCTATGTTCCCAATGTTCAATTTCTGATAAAGTGTTTTTTCGAATTTCATCACTTGAAAAAGCTAATTGAAACACATGGAGAATAAATAATCTCTCTTCATACTTTTTTGTATCAAAACCATAGATTGCGGCAGCTTCAAACAAAAATTTCATTTTAATCGTTAGGAGTAACGGAAAGTCGGCAAGTCCCAGCAAAATTCCTCCTGCCCCTGTTCCTGCTCCTTCAACGATGGCCGTCTTTTGGTAGACGGAAATCTTTTTTTGAACTAATTCATCTCTTTCAGCGAGGGATAAAGGATTAGCCTGCACTTTACTAGTGGTGAGCTGCGACCCAAATAAGGTTGCCTTAACCATTGCCTTAATGCTTTCTGTCATCATTTCATGGACCTTTTCTGGAATCCATTCATTTATTTTCACTTGGGCTTTCTTGGATAACCGATTCATCATTCCTGACCGTCTGATCAATCTTCGTTTCCATTCTTCCACTTCTTCATAAACTTTTACCTCATACTCGTTCAATTGGACCAACTCCTCTCACTTTATATTATGAATCTATACGAGCGAACCGCCCAATAGTTCCAAAAAAAAATCCCCTAAAAAAGGGGAATACTCAGATTATTTTTTCAAACGACCTTTACTGTAAAAATAAACAAATAAATAGCTAAACACCAGACCGGCTCCTAAAACAAGCAGTGAATAGAACCATTCTCCCTTAATCAAAATTAATAACGCAAAAATACAGGATTGCACCACTAATATTATCATTAATAGGAAATGAAATGACACTGTCTTGTCTCTCTGTGAGACCGGATATAAATCCACCCAAAGCTTATTTTGATGGTGATTCCATAATGGCAGCAATTGAAATCCGGTTAAGTATACGAATAAAATGGTAAGCACAAGTTGTCCGATTCCGAATGAGATAAAATAGATAGCAAGTGAGCCAATCACGGTCAGCCGAACAAACAATCCCAGATAATCGGATGAACGTAAAAATGTCCTAGCGAACAAATAAAGGTACGTTTTTTCTTGCAAAAATGGAATTTTGCCAATGAACAAATCGAGGTATTTCCTTCTTTTAACCGTATCTTTTAATTTTGGAACATCTGTAAATAAATTGGCCAGTCGATAAAAAGAGGCCATCCTCTTTTCTTCAGCATCAATTAATAAATCCCATTTTAACCCCATCTTTGTTGTCCTAATGTGAAAGGAGTAATAATAAAAGATCATGATTATCCCGATTACAATGAGGATAAAGAGATTTGCCTGTTTAAACATGAGATAAGTAAATACGGTATTAATCAAATAACGGACTAGGAAATCCCAGCGGTGTACAGATGTTTCTACGTAAAATTGAATTTTCCAGTTTGCAGCTAGATTCCAAGCTTTTATCAAAAGCAAAACGAGCAAAAACGGGATAAACGAGCCGAATCCATTTTCGCTAACATGCGCATAGATAGGCATTAAGACAGCTAGAACTAATAAAAGGATATACCCTTGAAACACTAAACTTGCAAATCCTGAACGAAGGAAATACCCTTTTAATTTCTCCTCTAAAGGAAGTAAAAACACCTTGTCCGCCTCAAGTAAAAAATTATAAACCGGGCTATATGTAACAATTATTCCAATAAGAATCGCTATTACCAACGCAGCTGGAAAATTGGGCGAAAGAGTCTTAATCCATTCTTGGTAATAAAATGCGGCGGTTCCAATTAAAAATAATAAGACAATCACAATATGACCATTGAAAATATAACGTAAATATCTTCCTAAGTCCTTCATGCGACCGCCGGCACGGTCCCTCCAAAGCTTATTTTCATTAAACATAATTTTCTTCCTTTGTCAATTGAATATACAAATCATCTAAAGATGCTGTTGGCATCATAAATTGTTCCCTTAATTCAGAAAGTGTTCCTTTAGCCCGGATTTTCCCTTCATGTAGTATAACAAAACGATCACAATACTTCTCTGCTGTTGCAAGAATATGGGTTGACATTAAAATTCCTGCACCGTTATCTTTCATCCTCTTCATTAAATCAAGTAGTGATTGAATCCCAAGAGGATCGAGCCCAACAAATGGTTCATCCACTATATACAGGGATGGCTGAACCAAGAAGGCACACATAATCATTACCTTTTGTTTCATCCCTTTTGAGAAATGGGCTGGAAACCAATTTAAGCGTTTTTCCATCCGAAACTCTGTTAGCAATGGGGCAATTCTCTCTTTGAAGGTAGATTCATCTAAACCATATGCCATCGCGGTTAACCTTAAGTGCTCATCTAAGGTAAGTTCCTCATATAAAACCGGTGTCTCGGGAACAAACGTAAATAAACGGCGATAAGCTTCTTTATTTTCCATAAAGGACTGACCATTAATTTTAATGGAACCTTTATGAGGCTCCATTAGCCCGATAATATGTTTAATTGTAGTACTTTTTCCTGCCCCATTTAGCCCGATAAGACCGACAATTTCCTTTTCTTTTACGTCAAAGGAAACATCCTTTAATACAGGATTTCTTGTATATCCACCGACTAGATGATCAATCGTTAATAAAGCCATTATAAAACGTCCTTCCGTTTCAAGTTTATCGCGATTAGAAAGAATTCTCTATGTAATGATGAATTCAAAAACCGTAAATCCATTAATTTTAATTTTAACAAATAACACCCGTAAAAAATAGAAAATCAATTTTTCTTAAACTTATTGTATAAAACTTCAGCAAACGGACATCATAGTATTCGAAGGGGAAATAACTTATTCCGATGAAGTGATTCATCAAAATTTGAGATGAGGTGTCTGCTAAAGACAATTTCCTTTCAAACAAGTGAGCTTCCTATTCGTTTCAGATAAGGGGATGGTTGTTTTGTACAATGTGCATTTTAACCATTTAGAGTTCAAGTAACACCACTGTTTATCTTAAAAAAATAAGCAAATGAGGTGTTTACCGCAGATCACAACCCGTTTTTAAAGGTTAGGTAACCAATAAAAACAAATAGGGGATGGTCAGCTTGAACAATGATGTATCTTTATAAAAAAACACTCTATGAAAAATGAGGTGTTTATCAAAGAACATTCCTAAATGAACGCAGATTTGAAGCATTCCCCTTCGGGAAGACAGGATTCCACGCGGATCCTGTCTTTTTCTTTTTAGGTTAATCATGGTAAAATAATACAAACATTTTAAAAGGGGCTGTATGTTATGAGTGATTGTATTTTTTGTAAAATTATAAAGGGAGAAATTCCGGCTGCAAAAGTTTTTGAGAATGAACATGTTTTAGCATTTTTAGATATCAGTCAAGTAACAAAAGGTCATACCCTTGTTATTCCGAAAATACATAAAGAAAACTTATATGAGTTAACACCCGAAATTGCCAGGAACCTATATGAAGTAGTACCTTCTATTGCCAATGCGTTAAAAAAGGAATTTGAACCTATTGGGTTAAACTCCGTTAATAATAATGGTGAACATGCAGGACAATCCGTCTTTCACTTCCATTTGCATTTGATCCCGCGCTATGGAAAAGGTGATGGCTTCGGCGCTGTCTGGAAAAACAATCAAAGTGATTATACTCCACAAGTGTTACAGGACATGGCTGCAAAGATTCAAAAACAACTATAGTTTATTTAACAAGGGTTAAACATAAATTTTCTGAAAATTAATTCTTTAAAAATATTATCGTAATATGGTATAATGAGTTTAAGTTTTTCGCTGTAGGCAATGAGTGCACTGCAGGAGAAACTAATAGCTTAGGATAGCAGAGGAGAGATGAGAAATGAATACAAAGAATCTTGTTGTTTTAGCACTTTTAGCGGGGATTGGGGTCGTGTTGCACACTGTAATGCCAGCTTTCCTTAGTATTAAGCCGGATATGATGCTAGCTATGATGTTTTTAGGAATTATCCTTATTCCAGAAATAAAAAGTGTCATGCTGCTTGCAATTGTAACTGGTGTATTGTCTGGCATCACAACTAGTTTTCCTGGTGGTACAATTCCGAATATCATTGATAAGCCAATCACAGCTTTAGTCTTTTTCGGTTTATTTTTAGCCTTAAACAAATATCGAAAATCGATTATTAGTGTGGGGGTTTTAACCGCCATCGGTACATTGGTATCAGGAAGCGTATTTTTAGGTGCAGCCTTCTTTATAGCTGGCTTACCTGCCCCATTTACAGCGTTATTTGTAGCAGCTGTATTACCTGCAACTGTTCTAAATACGGTCGTTATGGTTATTTTGTATCCAGTAGCTCAATCGATTGTTAAGAGAACTAAATTAACATCAGCTTCCGTGATTCAAAAGTAACCCACGGGATTTTTTAAGAAAAGAACCCCATGGGGTTCTTTTCTTAAATTACTTCTATGAAAAATACGAGAGCATCAGCGCAACCAATAGACAAATACAGGCAAAGCCGGCTAGACCGGCAGCCCTTTTCTTTATTACTTGTTTAGGTGGATAGACACCTGGTCTTTTTAATTCAACTAAATATTTAAGTGTGCCAAAGAGCATGATTACACTTAAAATTAAAAAAGTCAAAGCTGCAGTCTTCATCCCTTTGTTCCCCCTACTTTGAATCATTTTCGAACAATAGTTGTAACTATTTATATGATACATCGTTCATTCCTATGAAGGACTTGTGTAAGGGAAAACGTAAAGGGAGTACTATATTAAAAACTACTACAAATGCTTTTAAAAGTTGCCTTTTTGGAGGAAGTAAGAAAAATGAAAGTTAAACCTTTTCTATACGGATTTTTGACCGGAGGGCTTGCTGCTGGTATTAGTATTTTACTAACCACACCAAATTCAGGCAAAGTAACCAGGGTTAAAATGAAAAGAAACAGCCAGGTTGCTCTAAATCAATTACAGGTCCTCAAGCATAATTTATTGGACTTAAAAAGCTCTGCTTTACATGCAACAAAAGAAGGCAGGACAAAAATTTCAACATTTTTAACAGATGTTAAGATTGCTCTTGCACTCTGGGAAGAAGAAGTGCGTCCTCAGCAACAAAAAATTCAAAAAGAAATTATTGAGATGAAAGAAACCATTCAAGAATTAGATGAAAAACTTTTAGATAATAGTAAATAGTCAAATTAAACCTTCCGAAATTGTCTTTTAAGTAGATATTACACAAAAAACATAAAAAACAAGATAAAAATTGTGTGATTTCTAAAAATTTTGTGAATTTATACTTTATTAATTTTTATTTTATTGGCATAATGAAAATAGAGAAATTAAAAGTAGGTGAAAATGGGGATGACTGAGAAACAATATTCGTTAAAGGAAGCGATGATATTTAGTCAGCGAATAACACAATTAAGCAAAGCGCTATGGAAATCAATTGAAAAAGATTGGCAGCAATGGATTAAACCCTATGATTTAAATATTAATGAACACCATATTCTCTGGATCGCTTACCATTTGAATGGAGCTTCCATCTCAGACGTTGCAAAATTTGGGGTCATGCATGTCTCAACAGCTTTTAATTTTTCGAAAAAGTTAGAAGAACGAGGATTGCTGAAATTTTCAAAAAAGGAAAATGACAAGCGAAATACGTATATTCAACTGACAGATAAAGGCGAAGAGATTCTGCTTCAATCAATGGAAACCTATCAGCCAAAAGGAAATGCTGCTTTTTCAGGGGCGTTACCCCTTCGAGAACTATATGGAAAATTTCCGGATATTATTGAAATGATGGCCATTGTCCGCAATATTTATGGCGAAGATTTCATGGAAATCTTTGAACGGTCTTTCCATAATATCGAAAGTGAGTTTGTTGAAGAAAATGGCACACTGAAGAAGGCCAAAAAAACGGAACAAGAACTAGTTTAAATTGGCCTGTCTTATAGGTACTTTTGTATCTCCTCAAAAAGAGGCTCGAACAATTTTTGCTTCAAACAGGCCCTTACGACCTCTTCAATTTTCAAATTAGCTGGTAACGTAGCAGATAATTGTTTAAAAAGCGGATGGAAATGAACGAAGCCTTCCGCTTTTTGTTCTGCCAATTTCATGTTCAATTTATCACACAAATAATAGAACTTGTTGGCTTCCTGCTCCGAGATCCCGTTTTCAATAATTAACCGATAAAAATCATAATTGGGATTGTCTAGCAATTTTATTAATAACCTCTGATGAAATTCAAGAAGATTAATCCGTTGTAAAAGAATATCCTGTTCATTCATATTAACACCTCTTTTTAATACCTTACTTTACCTATGTTCATTATTCACCTTTTAAAGAGATGGGTAAACCTTTTTTTACGATAATCAAAAAAAAATTGCAAATATTTAGACTCTATAACATTCTAGAAAACTTCCATTCTTTTTTACTATCTTTTTCTTATGTTTTTTGATATTGTATATAGAAAAGCGGAAGCTTTCCTTATAAAGCTATACCAGTTAGATTTCAAAAAATATATCGCTGAAAAATCATAAGTAAACCATCTGGGAGGGAATCATCGATGATCTCCATTTTTATTGTCTTCGCTATATTTATTTTATTCTATGTAAATAAAATGACCAATTCCCTTTGTATCCAAAAGGAAATACCGGAAGAGAACCAGCATAAGGTATTCCGTACCATTAATGTTCTCATTACCATTTTATTGATTTCATCATACTTAGAAATCCTATATACATAATCCATAAATAAAATTTGGGGATATGTAATAAGAGTAAAAAAAGCGAAGCGATGAGGTAATTCTCATCGCTTTTTATTTTTATTATTTTTTCTTAGTAAATCCAAGAAGCTCCAATGATAATCAATAAGATGAAAAGGACTACAACTAATGCAAATCCTCCACCGTAACCTGCTCCACCAGACATAATTTAACCTCCCCTCATTGTCATTTTGTTACATTAATAAACCCAAGAAGCCCCAACAATAATCAATAGGATGAAAAGGACTACAATTAGAGCGAATCCTCCGCCATATCCTGCACTCATCATAAAACCTCCTTTTTCATTTGCTAAGATATACTATTCATAAAGGTTTAATTTCGTTTAGGCACTTAGCTTATTTTTTCTGGAAAAGTCCAAGTAGCTTCTTTTGTTTGAAATTTCGCTAAACGCTTACTAATATTTTTGCAGCAGTACCCATTTATGTTATAGTAATCATTGTGGACAAACCTTTTCACAGAATTTAACTATTTAGGAGAGATTTCAGCATGAAAAAATGGATATTAGCCCTTACAATGGCTGGCAGTGTACTTGCATTAGGTGCATGTAATCAAACTAGTTCTGAAAAAGTGGCAGAAAGTAAGGCTGGGAATGTTACTCAAGAGGAACTATACAATACAATGAAGGCCAGATACGGTGAGCAAGCCCTTCAACAACTTGTATATGAAAAGGTGCTATCTAAAAAGTACAAAGTAACGGATGCAGAGTTAAATGCGAAGGTGAAAGATTTAAAAGAGCAGCTTGGTACAAATTTTGATGCTACTCTTGCCCAGTATGGTTACAAAAACGAAGCAGATTTGAAGAAAACCATGAAACTTGGAATGTTACAAGAAAAGGCAGCAATGAAAGATGTTAAGGTAACGGATAAAGAATTAAAGGATTATTATGCTTCCTATCAGCCTGATATAAAGGTTCGCCACATCCTTGTTAAAGATGAAAAAACAGCCCTTGACGTTAAGAAACAACTTGATGGCGGCGCAAAATTTGAGGATGTTGCAAAAAAATCTTCAACGGATACGGCTTCTGCTCAAAACGGCGGTGATCTGGGTACCATCAATAATACAAATAAAGACCAGTACGATGCTGATTTCATAAAAGCGGCATATGCTCTTAAAGTAAATGAAATTAGTGCACCAGTAAAAACACAATTTGGTTACCATATCATTCAGGTTACTGAGAAAAAAGAGAAGAAGTCTTATAATGAAATGAAGAAGGATATTGAATATCAGGTAAAATCATCTAAATTAACAAGTGATGATATTAATAAGGCAATGCAGAACGAACTTAAAGCAGCTGACGTAAAAGTAAATGACAAAGACTTAAAAGATGCTCTAAATGCACCGACAACTCCAGCGCAATAATAAACATAGGAAAGCGGAAGACCTATTAAGGGACTTCCGCTTTTTTTACATCGCGCTTTATGTTTTTTCCTTTGCCACTCATTTTATTCACCTGTTGCTTTCAATTCCTCTCGCATTTCTTTCTCACGCTCGAGCCGTTCAATATAAATTTCCCCTTCACGTTCGATACTTTCCATTTCTACTTGCCGTTCTTCCCGCCCCGTTTTAATCGCCATTAGGGCACTAATTACTATTCCTGCCACTACTGCATAAATCCAAATAGGTATCATCAATGTCTCCTGCTCCCTTCGCTACTGTTTGTCCACTTTTAGATTTCTTTTACTACAACATATTTCAGCGACACCTAAAATATTCTTTTTTTCAAAAAAAATAACCCGATTCGGGTTATTTTTGACGTTATTTATGGAAAACCGGCTTATAAAAGGCTCGGTTATCTAATGCAAATATGCGCTCCGTATACTCCCCTGGCTTGACTCTTTCTAAGGCCCGGTCAAGCATGTTCATTTTTGCATCAAGATTATCTATATAATGAAGAATTTCGGCTTCCTTTATTAATGGTGGTTTTGGACTTCCCCACTCAGCTTTACCATGATGGCTTAAAACCAGGTGCTGGAGAATTAATACTTCTTCCCCAGTAATGCTTAGTTCCTCAGCCGCTTTACCAATTTCAGTGATCATAATAGTAATATGTCCAAGTAAATTCCCCTCAATAGTATATGATGTTGAAATAGGACCTGATAATTCCATGACCTTTCCCATATCATGCAAAATAACACCGGCATAGAGTAAATCTTTATCGAGGCTAGGATATAAAGATGCTATCGCTTTAGCCAGGTCCAGCATACTGACGACGTGATAAGCAAGCCCTGAAACGAATTCATGATGATTTTTGGTTGCTGCAGGATATTCCATGAATGCCTTTTGGTGTTTTTTTATTAAATGACGGGTGATTCTCTGGATGTTCGGATTTTTCATTTCAAATATATATTGGGTCAGCTTGCTCATCATTTCTTCCTGACTAACAGGTGCTGTCTCAAGAAAATCATCAAGCCTTACACCATCAGAAGGGCCGGTTTTTCGGATTTGGCGAATTTTCAACTGACTTTTACCGCGGTAGTTTTGAACATCCCCTAATATTTTTACAATGGTCTGTGCTGAATAATTCTTTTCATCATCAGCCCCAGCATCCCAGAGTTTTGCCTCAATTTCCCCACTTTGATCTTGCAGAATTAATGTCAAAAATGGTTTACCATTACTGGCAATCCCTTTTGTCGAACTTTTTATAAGGAGGTATAAATCAACCTGTGCCCCTACATCATACTGTAATACACCCTTGCTCAACCTCTTCACTCTCCCCTCCGATAATTAGAGTATAACATATCCAGCTAGGACTCTATTAAGTAATCTGAACAGTACCTTTTTCCAAACAAAGAATATTTTCCTTTTGGAAATAAGATAATAAATGGTTATGACAAGTGAAAAATAGAATCTGATTATGTTTCAATCTACTAAGAAGTTCAATTACCTTTTGCGTTCTCTTCGCATCAAAATTAACAAAGCTATCATCAATTATAATCGGAAACTGATACTTTTCATAAAGACTCGTAGCCAAGGCCAAACGAATGGATACATATAACTGTTCAGTTGTTGCTTGACTTAATTCATTTGCTTCAAAGACAGTGTGGTCATTCCGTTCAACTAGGAAACCTGTCCCTGACTTTTGCAAATGGATTCTATTGTAACTTCCATCTGTTAAAAAATACAGATACTCCTCTGCCTTGGAAAGCATCCTTGGCAAATGAACGTTTTTATATTTATCAATTGTTTCCTTCAATACCTCTTGCGCCAAACGATAGACAGACCATTCCTTTGCTGCCTCTGCCAGTTCATAGTTCTTTTGTTTAAATTGATGGAGGATGTCAGTGTACATCCCGCCCTCCTCGAGAACTTGAATTTCAAAATTATTGGCAGCCACTTCATCCTGAACCTTCTTTAACTTTTCTTGTAAATCTTTTATTTCAAGATCCCATTGCTTTATTAACTCTGCACTGTCATGTACGGACAAAAATCCTTCTTTATCCTCTCCTGAGAGAATAGAATATTGTAGTTGGTTTTGTAGATGACGACGTCTCTCAAGCAATTCTTCTTGCTTTTTAGCCTTTTCCCCCAAATTATAGAATTGCTGTTCCGAATCTACTTTGGCAGCTAGTAAGAGTTTAGTATGTTCTGTTTGTAAAAGTTCTAGTTCCTGCACTTTTTGATTTAAATCTGCTTTAAGTTCTTCTAGCTTTAGGACTCTCTCTTTGCTCATAATAAGCTTTTCATGTTCTTCTTTGAGTTTGTTTCGTAATAGATAGGCAGAATTGTGTAAATCAAGGCCCTTTTCTTGTAAAAAGCGTGTTTCAAATGATCTTAAGCCCTCCTCTACTAAGGAGAGTTGTTGATTAATTTCTTTTATCCTAAGTACAAACTGATTTTTATCTCGTGTTATGGATTTATACTGTTCAATATACTCGAAAGCCTCGTCTAAAAAACTGTTTGCAATATAACTTGGAATATTTAATTCTTTACTTATGGAAAGAATTTTTTCTTTATTTTGTGCTGCTGCCAATTCCCATTCTTCAAATCTAGAAATGATCTTCTCAAATTGGGATTGCTGCTGCTTAAGCTTCAGTTTTAACAATTGCAGTTCTTGACGCCTTTGATTATCAAGGATTAATTGATTCTCGAGTAATGTAATATCGAGATATTGGGATGATTGAAGTTTTTCTTGCAATATTTTTTCCTTTTCTTTTAGGCCATTAATCGTTTGCCAAATGCTGTCCTCTTTAGTCTGCTTCCCTCCTTTTACCAAAAAGTATACAAGCCCAATGCAACCTAACACGCCAACGGCTAGCAGAAACCATTGCTTTGTAAATAATCCATACAAAAATACTCCGAATAGAATTAATTCAAAGAGAAGTAACTGAAGCTTACGGTCGCTCTTTAACTTGTTTTTGGCTGCTTGATTTCGTTCATGTTCTTGTTGATAGAATTCTATTTTGTCTTGTATCGATTTTATTTCCCATTCTAGGCTTTTTTTATCACTCTTCTGATTTAGCTGCTCCTCGAGTAATAGTCTCTCTTTTTGCGGCAGAATCTTACCCTCAGCACCACGAACCTCTTTTTCTACTTCATCAAGTGCCCTTTTTTCTTCTTGATACTGATTGTCTAATTCGTCCTTCACTTCTTCTAGTTTTTGCTTTTTACGGGTAACCATTTCTACTTGATTTTTCATGTAGATATTTGTATTAATTTTTAGAATTTCATTTTCGGACAAAGGCAAATGAAGTTTTTCTCTTGTTATCGAAAGCTTTTCTTCATAATCTCTGAGTTTCCGTTCAGATTGCTGTTTTTCATTCCTTAATTGCTCCATAATTGGAACTTGGTCAAGCAATGTTAAAATGGAAGGCTCGTTTTTAAGAAACTCAAGATCCGGATTAATACCAGCTAATTCCTCCTGTAAACGTTCTACTCTATTGGCGATACTCGTAATCTCCGCTTTATACGGATGGATCAGCTGATTTATTTTTTCCATTCTTTCAATCCCACGTGCAGGGAAATCGATTGCACCTAACTCGTATAATTCTTTTTCGGTCCAAATTTCTTCCTTTACAACAGATTCAATTCTCTTCCATTCTTTTATTTTATTGATCCTTTCGCCTGTTTTCTGAAGCGTATCATTTATTCGAAGGATCTCTAGCTTCAATGTTTCACTTTTCCGTTGAAGTTCTTCGTATTCGTTATTTTTGGCTGCAGCCTTTTTTAATTGACCCTTTAGTTCATGAAGTTCCTGTAATTTTTCATTCAAAATGGGTTTCTTGCCTGATGGCTTAAAACGAACATCTAATTCTTTTTGTAAAAAGCTTTCCGCTTTGGATAGCTGCTCAGTACCCAAGGTTCCGGCTGAAAATAAAAACTTACCAATCTCTTCCCCCTTCATTTGGTGAATGTTCTGAAGTCCCTGTAAGTTAAAGGAGAAAACGGCTTGGAACAAACTTTTATCAAAGTTTCCCAGCAAATGTTTTAAGAGCTCATCACCGCCGACAGCTCCACTATCCATCATCACCTTTACATCCCCTGCGGCTTTCCCCTTGACACGTTCAATCACAGCGTATCCATGCTCTTCATGATAAATTCTAAGCTTTCCACCGTACTTAGTGCTATGTTTTGGTTCATAGCGCAGCTCGGATGACTGTTTGGTAGGAAAACCAAATAAAATGCCATGAATAAAGGCCATCAAGGTTGTCTTTCCTGCTTCATTCTCGCCATAGAAAACTTGAAAATCTGAAAGAGACTTTATTGTTACATTTTCTAATTGGCCGTATCCATATATGTATATTTCAAGAATTTTCATGCCTCTTCTCCTTTAATTAGGCCTGATAAAGTAATTCAATTAATATTTTCTCTGCTTTTTCAAGCAATTCATCTTTCTCTTCTGTTACTATCTGTGGCAAGTATTTTCTCCCTAATGGATGCTCAAAGAGGGGCGCTAATGCCTGATCAATTTGGTCAAACTGATCGATGGTCTCAAATAGTTCTCCATAGAAATTGGCTTCGGTCTTTATTTTTTCTTTATCGATAGGCAATTTTTCCGTCAATTTCAAGTCCGTCACCCAAACAAAGGATTCTTCTTCAGTTTCATCTTCTAAAAGAAGATCAAGCAATTCATTATCAATGCTTTTTTGTTCCCGGGTATCAGCAAGCTGTGTATTTTTCAACAGAAAGGTTAACAGTGTGCCAGTATGTTCCTTTCTTAGTCCATTAATGGCTGTTTGGCATAAATGAAAGAGATCGTCAAAACTAACTGCGGTCTCTGCATTAACGGTTACTTCCTCCCAAATAATATCGGAGGCCTCAATATAGTCCATTGTTGCATCCAAATCTGTAAAAGAAACATGATAAAATCCTTTACTACCAGACTCTTTTTTATTTCTTCCTTGGATATTGCCGGGATAAATAATGGGCGGGTTCAAAGACAATTCAGCACGTTTATGGATATGTCCAAGCGCCCAATAATCAAAATTTTTCTGGACAAGGTCTTTTACTGTAAATGGAGCGTAATTAGCGTGCTCTGTCCCGGAACTTTCATTTCCATGGAGGATACCGATATGGTAATCTGCGCCATCTTTTTTTTGGTACTCATCTATTTTTCGCTCAAAAACATGTCTTGTTCCATAACTAAAACCGTAAAGATGAACGATTACACCGCTTTTTGTCTGCAGCTCCATTGTTTCAACCTTGCTGCCGAAAACATGAACATTTTCTGGCATGTCAAGGTGAACCCAAGAACCGTTTAAATGGTCATGATTTCCGTGAACGATATAAACAGGGATATTCTCTTCGCTAAGTTTAAACATTTCCTTCCGAAACCGAGCTTGTGCACGTAAACTGCGATCCTCACCATCAAATATATCCCCAGCAATAATGACAAAATCAACTTGCCGCTGAATTGCAGTAACTGTTAGTTTTTTCAATGCAGTAAACGTACTGTCTTTTACTCTAGTGAAGATATTCTCTGGCAAATGCTTAAACCCAACCATCGGACTGTCTAAGTGAAGGTCGGCTGCATGAATAAACGATATTTTTTTCATAAAATATTCCTTTCACTTCCTTTTCTCCATTGTAGCACCTTTACCGCAAAAATGCGAATGCATGTTCTAAAACAAAAGAGTCTTACCAAAATGGTAAAACTCTTTTGTTCTTATTCCTTTTTTGTTAATTGTAATGCCTTTTTAATGTCTTTATAAGAGTTGGATTTTCCATACATTAAGACACCACCCCGGTACACCCGGGCACCAAAAATAGCCAGTATCGTAATGGTTGCTATTAGGATAATTATTCCTAATATTGCCTCCCAGGCCGGGATCGTCAGCATACCTACACGCAAAAACATAATCATCGGTGTGAAGAAAGGAATATAAGATGTTGCAGTTATAAACGGAGCATCAGGCTTACCTAGACCAAACATGGCAATCATAAATCCAGCAACAACTAATAAGGTCATCGGTGTAATCATCTGTTGTACGTCTTCGATCCGGCTGACTAGGGACCCCAAAAAGGCCGCGAGTGTGGCATAAAGAAAATAGCCGAGAATAAAGAAAATAACAGCGTAGAAGATTGTCCCAGCAGGAATTCCTCCAAATCCGTACACACCGAAAAAGCCATCCTTTAATGATTCCATATTTCTCGTAAATGAATAATAACCAACCAACAAGAAAGCGGCCAATTGTGTCAGACTTAATAATCCAATTCCGACTATTTTTGCAAACATTTGTTTAATTGGAGAAACACTTGATATTAATATCTCCATAACACGTGAAGATTTCTCGGTTGCAACTTCCATTGCAATCATGTTGGCATACATAATAACGGCAAAATAGATAACAAATAGTAAGACATAGACTAACCCTCTTGCCTGATTTAATTCCTCTTCCGTCTTTGCATTTTTCTCAAGTGCGATTTTCTTAAAGGAAACGGGGTCATATAGCTTTTGGAGCTGATCTGGCGCCAAATTAATCTGTGAGGCCGCAAGCGTCGTTTTAAGCTGCTGCAGTCCTGTTTGAAGATCAGAATATAGGGAAGAATCGGCGATACTCTTGGCTTTATAGGTAGCTTCAGGTAACTTTTGCTCGTTTACACTCAGTTGAATAACCCCTGCATACTCACCTTTTTTGACCAGTGTTTCTGCTTGTTCTTCACTGCCCTTGAAAAAAGTCAGTTGAATTTCTTTATTAACACTTCTTACTTGCTGCTTATATGGCTCGTAAAGCTGGCCAGATTGATCGATTACGGCAACCCTTTCCTTACCGCCATTTTTATCAAATAAATCTATGATACTATTAATGTTAGTGATCGCTAAAACGATAACTATGGTTAATAGCGTCGTGACAAGAAACGATTTCGTTTTGAGCTTGTTAAGATAGGTATGAAATAAGATAATCCAGAAGCTATTCATAGGAATTACCTACTTTCTCAATAAAAATATCATTCAATGATGGCTCTTCTAGCGCAAACTTGCGAATAAACCCTTTATCAACAATTTCTTTAAGGATTTTTCCTGCAACATCCTCCCCTTCAATTTGCAAGTGAATGCCCTCCATGGTCACTTTAGATTTAACTACCCCAGGGAAACTCTTTAATGAGTCTAAAGAAAAATCGGCATGTATCACTAAATTCTTTTTACCAAATTCACGTTTGATTTCCTTTAAGGAACCACTTACGACCGGACTCCCTTTATGTAAAATGCATAGATGTTCACACATCTCCTCTACATGCTCCATCCGATGACTCGAAAACACAATCGTTGCTCCATTTTCCTTCAAGGTTAAAACGGCTTCTTTTAGCATCTCTACATTAATAGGGTCAAGTCCGCTGAACGGCTCATCTAAGATTATTAATTTAGGTTTATGGACCACCGCGGCAATAAATTGGATTTTCTGCTGGTTTCCTTTCGAAAGCTCTTCAACCTTTTTATTCTCATATTCTAGGATTTTAAAACGCTCTAACCACGATTTTAGTTCAATTAATGCCTCAGTCTTTTGCATTCCTCTTAATCTGGCTAAATAGACAATTTGATCACGTACTTTTAATTTAGGATATAAGCCTCTTTCCTCAGGCAAATAGCCAACCAGATGGCTGGTGGAATAGTCAATTGGTTGATCATCCCAAGTAATACGGCCAGCCGAACTGTCCAGCAGTCCTAATATCATTCGAAATGTCGTCGTTTTACCGGCCCCGTTTGCCCCTAAGAAACCAAACATCTCTTTTTCAGGAATTGTTATCGATAAATCATTAACAGCTGTAAATTGACCAAACTTCTTGGTAACATGTTCAAGTTTGAGTACCATATTACGCACCCCTTTCCTTCTTTAATACGAATATACCATAATTTGGTTTCTGTTTATTTTTTTTGAAAAATTTAAATAATTGTGTGAAAATAATATAAAGGTGGAAACGGCTGCATTAGTAAACACCAGTTCCAAAATAATCATGATATATATGGGGGGTTGTCGATGAAAACGTATAAATTAACAGTCTTTGAGGCAAATGGGGAAAAATTATTAGATGAGAGTCTTCAAGCCGGGAATGATGAGGCAGCAAAGAAACTAGGGGAACAGCTATTGCAAGAGAAACAGTTGCTAGAAAAGACACATCGATTAACCTCACCTAGCGGCAAGCTTTTACTATTTCATTCCTAGAACAAAAGCGCAAGAGCCTTGGTCAGCCCCGACAAGCATAAGACGAGCCGTCCGAAAGGTTGCTTTTTAACCTTTTGGATGGATTGTCCTAAATGTGGAGGCGACTGTCCTGGGACGAAGGCATAAGACGTACCCTGCAAGAAGGCGCTTTTTGCCTTCTTCAGGGGATGGCTTATGACTCGAGTCCCAAGGAGCCGCAACTGGATAAGCTGTAGACCATCGAGGGGCTAGGCGCTGGAGCTGGACGTTTCTAAACCTGTAAAAAAATATTCACAAGTAGTAAATCTTTAATTTCCCTGACCAGAACAAAGAAGCCCTATGGCTTCTTTGTTTGTTTTATTTCCCTATAAAGAACGGCTTCCTTTTTTCGATAAAAGCCCTGATACCTTCACGGTGGTCAAGCGTTTCCCGCATTTTTTGCTGGCCATATTTTTCTAATTCCAGCACTTTAAGTAATTGTGGACGATTCTTCTCAGCCATTATTTTTTTAGTTTTAATCATCGCCTGAACCGGTCGGCTCAGCCAATCTTGCACCCTTGCCTCCAGCGTTTCTTGAAGGCCGCTTTCAGCTACCTCTTGGATTAATCCCATTTTAAATGCTTCGTCAGCACTTAACATTTTTCCGTCCCAAATGACCTGCTTAGCCATCGTCTCTCCTAATCTTTTTTCCAAAAAGAAGTGTGCCCCGCCATCGGGTATTAAGCCAATACCAATAAAATTCATCGCCAGCTTACTAGTTTTGTCTGCAATAATATAATCAGTGGCAAGCGCCAAACTAAATCCTAAACCTGCTGCCGCACCCGAAACAGCACTAATAGTTAGTTTTGGTAGGCTATAAAGGGTAATAATTAATTCGCTAATGCAATCCATTACAGGAAAGAAATCACTTTCATTCATATTGGACAGCATTGTTTTAATATCTCCACCGGATGAAAAGGCTCTTCCTTTTCCTGTTACTACTAAAATATCAATCTCATCTGAATCACTAATTTCCTTCAGTTTATAAACTAGCCCCTTGATGACGTCCGTATCCATGGCGTTTAATGCATCTGGCCGGTTTAATTCAATGGTGGCAACACGATTATTCACTCGCAAATTGACCTTATCTGTTTCAAAATTAATTGACATGGGAAATCTCCTCCCCTTTATTATTCACTCACTTTCATTATATATGGAAATGATTAGAATAAAAACAAGCTTTCTAAATATATTGAATTTTAACAGAAAAGTGGAAGCGCCTTGACCAGGGAAAAAAGTAGTTCATTTTTTCCTAGGGGCGCAAGGCTACAGACGAGCTGGCGAGAAGGCTGCTCTTTAGCCTTCTTGACGGATTGAACTAAATGTGGAGGCGACTGTTCTGGGACTCTAGACTAAGACGCACACTGTAAGAAGGCGCTTTTTGCCTTCTTCAGGGGGTGGCTTATGTCTCGAGTCCCAAGGAGCCGCAACTGGATAAGCTTAGACCTAAGAGCCCCTAGGCGCTGCAGCTAGACAATTCTCAAGGTCAAATTTTCTTTTAATTAAAAATCTCCTGCTAAATTAAGCAGGAGATTTTGATTAGAGACCAGTACTTTTCCATCCTGACCTTTATTGGCTTCTAAAGTTGCCTTGATATCTTTGTTTTTTAATTTTTAATGATTTTCATTTTTCTTAAGAACTCAATAGGCTGCTGCTTGCGGAAGTGTTCTTTTACCATGTAGGCCACACCATGTTCATTTTTGGACCTTGTTACCCAATCGGATGACCTCTTGACCTCAAAGTCGGCATTCCACATCGAAACTCCTAAACCCGCTGCTTCGATTAAGGGGATATCATCAAGTCCATCACCAATATACACCATTTCACTTCGCTTAATTCCTAGTTGATTGCCTAAGTATGTTAATCCTATTAGCTTGGAAACACCGGCTGGAACAATATCAAGCCTGAGTGAATCCAATTGAATCACATCAATCTCTGTAAACATTTTTCTTAATGCCTGGATGGCATCATTAAGGTCCCGCTCATCTTCAAAATACACTTCTATTTTTGGAGGCGTTACCGGCTGGTCGTGTAAATACTCACTTAAGGTAGACACAAATTGTTGGGAATAGAAAACGGGGTCTCCTGAAGTAAATACAGTTTTGGCCAGTAATTGATTATGAAGCTTTAATTTATTTGCTAATGAAAATTGCTCGTGGACTAGCCTAATTTGACACGGCAATGCCTCTAAAAAACGAATCGTATCATACGTAATGTCCTCATTAATTCTTTTCACATAAACTGGTTTCTCCAAGGTATTTGCAATAAATGCCCCTTGGTGGGTGATAAGCGGTGCTGTAATTTTTAACGCCTTCGCCACCTTTTTGGCTGAAGGGAAGCTCCGCGATGTAACCAATGTTACATAAATTCCTTTTTGCTGAACATATTCAATTGCTTCCCTTGTTGATTTATGAATTTTGCCATTCGATTGTAGAAGAGTGCCATCGATATTTAGCGCAAGCAAGCGATAAATCATTATGTTGCCCCCTGTTCTTGGTGAAAATGCCTTTATATCACTTTTATGACCTTCCACAAACATATAGAACAGAAATGCAAAAGCCTTCGGTTTTAGGACCGAAGGCTTTCAACTAATCTTACAGATTTCCGTATAAATCTTCCAATGGTTTCATAATAACTTTGTTTAATTCACCAATCACCATGCTCATTCGTTGTTCTGCGTCCATTAGCCGGGCTATTTTCTGATTCTGCTGAACAAGGGCAACAGTGGATTGTGCCTGCTGGACTTCCTGTTCAGAGATATTTTGGCCCATCATTTGTTTTTGCTGCAAATTCATTTGCATTTGACGGAACTGGTCAAACATTTGTTTTGACTGAGGGTCTTTATTTACCTCGTTATAAGCCTGCTGTAATTGTATATACTCATTACTTTGACGAATTGCAGTTTCTAATGCATAGGCGGAATCATATAAATTTACTGCCATTTTAAGCCACTCCTTTTTGTATAAACATCTTCACAACTATAACAAACTATTCAATTAAATGCGAGAATGTTCAAATCACCTTTCCTCAAGCATTTACATAAATTACTTATATCACCTAATGCCCAAAATCCCAGTAAATGAGGAGTGATTATGTCATTTTCGTTAACCTCGATCCTAGTCGTTCCAATAAAATTATCAGACAAAGATCAGGATGTTATCCAGATGTCTGCCCAATTGTTTAAGCTGCTCCAATTAAATATGCACGAGATAAACGTCTCGATTGGCAGAAAAACCATTCCAATTAAAGTTCAAACCAAAGACTTACCAGATAATACGATCTATTTTTCCGAAGATTTAATGGAATCTTTTTATCTCCCCATTCACCCTCTTAAATTTCAAGCAATGGTTCTTCCCGAGAGTCAGACATTAAAGCTCGGACCTGTCGCAGCATTATTAACAGATTCAATTGATAACCAAAATAATGAACCTTACTTTCGTTCCATACATTTGTTTTGTGAGGAGCTTCAACAAGGAATTAGTGAGACTGGCGGGTTCTTTTATGTTTTTTCCTATCAACAGTTTTTAAGTCAAGGATATTACTTGATAGATGGAAAATGGACTGCTGCACAGCTGCCTGCCCCTGATGTCATTTATAACCGGATTCATTCAAGAGCTTTAGAGTATAAAAAAGAATTCAAACAATTTCGAGCAAAAGTGAATCAATTATTGATTCCGTTTTTTAACGACCGTTTTCTTTCAAAATGGGAAGTATACGAACACCTAAAAGACATAAGGAATCTTGATTCCTATCTGCCGAAAACAAAGCTTTTTTCGAAAGATCATTTTTATGAAATGATACAAAAATATGACACCCTGTTTCTAAAGCCTATCCATGGAAGTCAGGGCAGAAATATTATTAAGGTAAGTCGTGAACCAGGTTCCTGTTATTCTCTTGAAACCTCATTAAAATCTGGGCCGGCTAAACAAAGAGAATTATTTTCATTGGATGAACTATTTCAACAAATTAAGCCACTTATCCATAATCGTATTTATATTATTCAACAAGGTATTTTATTGATGTCCTATCAATCATCTTCGATGGATTTCCGAGTTCTATGCCATCAAAATCTGGATAACAATTGGCGGGTAACTTCAACTGTGGCACGGATTGCCGGAAAACAAGAATTTGTCTCTAATTTAGCAAGAGGCGGCACCCTTACACGACCATTAAACGCATTAAAGACTTGTCTAAACGATAATAAAGCCTTAGAAGTTCTAGCCGAAATGAAGGAATTGGCACTTGAGGCTGCCTCCATTATAAGCCAAAATTCACAAGGCGTTATTGGTGAGCTTGGTATTGATATTGGTGTTGATCAAGATGGAAAACCATGGTTAATTGAGGTTAATTCGAAGCCTTCCAAAAACTTTGAGGATGGCTTAACAAAAATTAGACCCTCTGCCAAGGCCATTATTCTGTTCTGCACCATTCTTGCATTTGATACAGCCTTTATGAAGGAGGATATGTAAATTGCTAACATTTGGTATTATGACATTAAATTTGGAAAGTGAAAATGCTTATATTAACGAGTTGGCCAACCGTGCAGAGTTATTGGGAATGGAGGTATTCCGGTTCATCCCATCCGATATCAATCCCCATAACCTTCATGTAAAAGGGAGGAGGTTTGATTCAATGTCAAACTCTTGGATCCCTTGCCAAGCACCTGTCCCAACTATCATTTATGATCGCTGTTTTTATGGAGAGGATGAACATTCCAAACTATGCCTGCCCATCGTAACCTGGTTAAAAAGCCGTAGCGATATTACATTTTTAGGCTATGGCTTACCTAATAAATTCGAACTATATCAAGCTTTAAAGACTACTGCCCTATCCTCCTATTTACCTTCAACACAAGCCGTCTCAGATGTTGAAAGTGTTTTAAAGGAACTTACTTTAAAGAAAAAAATTATATTAAAACCGATCAATGGTTCCCAGGGGTACGGTATTTACTATTTAAAGAAAAATGAAAAGACGATACATGTTAAAACAGAAAAGCAAAAAAGAATTATTTCACGCATTTTTCCGAATGAAGCAAGGCTTATTCAATGGTTAACACTTCTATTGAAACAGCGCCATTATCTGCTGCAACCGTATTTGGAGCTATCAAATAAGGAACACAAACCCTTTGATATTCGGATTTTGCTGCAAAAAAATGAGCTGGGAATCTGGGGTGAACAAGGGCGGGGAATTCGGATTGGAACTACGGGCGGTATTCTATCAAACTTAGCTGCCGGGGGGACCGTAATTAATTTTAAAGAGTGGCTCGTTTCCCTGCCGCCGGCTAAGGCTGAATATATAAGGGAGGAGCTTACTTATATACTCAACTGCCTCCCTACTACCTTAGAGAGTGCGTTTATGCCACTATTTGAAATTGGTGTTGATATTGGCATTGCCAAAGACGGATCGATCTGGATTCTTGATATAAACTCTAAACCAGGAAGGAAGGTCCTACTATCTACAAACCCTGAATTACAAGAATCTCTATACACCCAACCGCTCCTTTACGGAAAATACCTTTCAGAGACGGATCAAACGGAAAGGAAGGTCTATTATGAGAAAACATTATCTCATTGAAGTTGCACAAAATGATCAATTAATCGTCTTTTGCCCTTCTAATTTAATTCAGGATAAACAGATTAAAAGAATTGCTTTTGGATCAAAATCAATGGATGTGGAATTTTTTCCTCATCCTGATAAAAATGACCGAATTGTCATTAGCAGGAAAATCCAAGAGACGATTCAGTTTCCTTATTTTAAAGTCCCCTTACATGCCTTTCTAGAGGATGAAGTTCTCTATATTGGTCCGTTAGTTGGCATATTTACTGCTGGTTTTACTTCATACCCAGAACAGCCTATTGGTGAACGGACCTTGTTTTTTGCGAAACTCCTTTCTGTAAATCGATCAGTCGGTGCGCTTGCCTTTGTTTTTGGGGAACAGCATATTAATTGGGAGTTGGGAACAATAGAAGGATACTTTTTTGAAGAGAATGTTTGGCAAACAGTCGAAGTCCCTTTCCCCAATGTTATCTATGACCGCCTGCCGAATCGAAAAAGTGAGGAAAACCCTAAATTAATTAAAGTGAGAAATCGTCTCCAAAAAGAATATCTGATTCCATGGTACAATCCCGGTTTCTTTAATAAACTTGATATCTATGAAAGACTGCAACAAGACTCTTCCGTTACAGCCTACTTGCCAGAAACTTTTCCATTTACGTCCTTTTCTTCAATCGAAACGATGCTATCCAAGTATGGTCATATTTTTATAAAGCCAAAGAATGGCAGTCTTGGTCATGGTGTTCATCAAGTCATCTACGACAAACACACTGACGATTATTATTGCCGGTATCAAGATGAAGCAGATGTTAATCGTTTACGTAAATACTCAAGCTTGGAACGATTATTCCAATCGGTGTTTGCAGCACAATCACTAGATAGAATGTTAGTCCAGCAAGGGATTCATCTGCTTAGAAATGATCAACGTTCGGTTGATTTCCGCGTCCATACTAATAAGGACGAAAACGGTGAATGGCAGGTAACAGCCATTGCCGGAAAAATTGCCGGTCAAGGCAGTGTAACCACCCACGCACGAAGCGGCGGGGATATCAAAACAATTGGCGAAATTTTCCCTAAGGAAGAAGCAGAAATTTATCGTGAAAAACTAAGTAACGCCGCGCTCTTGCTAAGTAAAGCACTCGATAAAAATATCGAAGGAATAATTGGTGAGATTGGCTTTGATTTAGGTATTGACCGAAACGGAGATGTTTGGCTTTTTGAAGCAAATTCAAAACCGGGCAGGTCGATCTTTAGTCATCCGGAATTAAAAGAATTTGATTTATTAACCCGGAAATTATCGATTGCCTTTGCCGTTTTTATAACGGAGCAGTCCTTATTACATCCAGAGGAATTATTTAAATGAAAAGTAACAGCACGCCATTGATTGGAATCTTGACAGCAAGTAAATCAGATGGAGCCATTGCCGGAAATGGTCCACTTTTTATAGAAATACAAAAGAAGCTTATTTCACTTAATGGAATAAGCTTTGTCTTTATACCGGAAGAAGTGGAAACTAATTATATAAACGGATATTCCTATTCGCCTGAAGAAAACTGTTGGAAAAAAGGATCCTTTCCTCTCCCGGATCTTGTCTATAATCGAATCCCGTTTCGTTCTTCAGAAAAAGATGTAAAGAGCCAATGGTTATTTGCGTACTTACAGGAAAAGAAAATACCTTTTTTTAATCCTTGTTTTATCGATAAATATAAACTTTTCCAATTATTAAAAAAGGATAGCATCCTTCGAGATTATTTACCAGAAACCATCCTTGTGCAGGAGCAATATGAATTATTAGACTTTCTAAAGAAATTCGGGGGTATTTATTTAAAACCTACGCAATCCTCAAAGGGAAAAGGTATTGTTCGTTTAAGACTGAACGGCCCTTCAGAAATTCAACTTAAGGGCATTAATAAACAAGACAGCTACCCATCCTTTACTCATTTTTGGGAGAAATGGGCCGAAGAGTTATTTAAGAAACAATATCTAGCCCAGGAAGAAATTCTTTCGGCAGAGTATGAAGGAAAACGTTTTGATTTTCGTATCTTAGCACACGGCAATCAGGATGATTATACTCTAACAGGCGTGGGAATCCGGCTTTCCCAGGAGCAGGAAATCACAACTCATATCCCAACAGGAGGCAGGCTCCTTCCCTATCACCTGTTTCAATCAAATGAGCATGATGAATTTTTTCAGACGATTATATCTAATATCGGTAAATCACTGTCCAGCCAATTTGGTTACTTCGGTGAGTTTACCATTGACGCAGGATTAAGTAAAACAGGTCGATATTATATTTATGAGGTAAATTCAAAACCGATGAGCTTTGATGAAACGGATATTGAGGAAAGGAAAATCGAAAACCTGTGCCGCTTATTTCTCCAACTAATAGACGAATCTTCCTGAGTTTAAAAAAAGGATATCCATCATCTATAAGACAAGGTAAGCTATACTTATAACCGTCTTTAAGGAGGATGTTTCCCATGCTTATGCACTTTCAATATAATCCGTTATTTTCAAATCAAAATATTCCTGGCTGGTCAATTTCCTTTTATTATAAAAAAAAGAGATATACCGGAATTTATCACCAAACTGGAACCATTGAATGGACTGGAACTGCGCCAGAACAAGTGGACCTTGAACGATTAAAGGGCCAAATTCACGAATTAATGCTTTTTCATGTTTATGAATAAAGAGAAAAATGCATGAACTCTCACCCTTTGCCTCACACTAAGGTAATAATCTCTTATTGTGCAAGGGAGTATACCCTGAGCCAGAAAGGATAAAAATTCAAATGATTCATTTTTTAGGAGGAAAGGGTGTCTGTGATGAGTAAAAATAATAAAACCAATAATGAATCAGCCTATGAAGGCAGAGATAAGGCTTATGTAGATGTAGACCGTATGATCAATGAAGGCTTGTCTGGAGGTTCAGTCCATGCCCGCCAGGATGCTGCAAATATTGAAGAAGCGCATGATCTTCCTAAAGAACAACCACCAGCAGAAATTGAATAATGGTGTAGTGGCTGTACCTAATAATTTAACAGGTACAGCCATTTATCTTTTATGCGCTGCCACACTATTGGTATAATATTTCCTAAAGCCTGAAAAATTTAATAAACGGGGAAATAAAACATGATAAAAAAATTATTGCCACTCTATCAAAATTCCATCCTTTTTCCCAGCAAGCCTAAAAATCCATCAGAACGGTTTCTTTACTTTTGCAGTGAATCAGAGGATGAATGGATTGGGATTCCTAAAACAGAGCTAAATGAACGGGAATTAAACCTCCTTACAGTACTCTATACTTTGGTAGAATTTCCAAGTTCAAACCTCCACCCAGCTGTAAAAGCGTGGCATGACTTTCTATATTCAAATGGTCCCATGCCTAGTCACTTAGCTGGAAATTCTCTAAGAATAATTCAATTCAACATAAACGGAGCTGAAACAAATCAGCCTGAAATAGAATCAGCTTTGAAAGGTTTTTTCACTGAAGATATAATCATTATTTGGGAAGGCGGAAGCCGAGGGATTGTGATAGAAGATAAGAATACGATGTCACTTTCAGAGGAAGAGATCCTTTCTATGTCTGAAACACTAGAAAGCGATTTTTATGTAAAAATTTCTTTTTACATCGGTAAACCAATCCTTTTTTCAAGGCAATTACCTAGCAAATTTCACCAAGAGAAAGAATATTTTACATTTGCCCTTTCACAAATGGGCTTATTTAATATCTTTACGTTTGAACGGGTATTACCTGTATATATAGCCTATCAGTTGTCCCCTGAATTAAAAGCAAAAGTTAGTCAAGAAATTATTGACTTATTTAACGAGGATTATGAAATGTTTTCAACGATTAAAGTCTTTCTTGAAAACAATTTAAACGCTAGCATGACAGCCAAAAAATTATATATTCATCGAAATACGCTACAGTATCGAATCGATAAATTTGTTGAAAAAACAGGTATTAGCCTCAAAGATTTTTACGGAGCTTTTACCGTCTTCTTAGCCTGCCTCCTATATGAACAAAAAAAATGACAACATGCCCAAAAAAGCGTTTTCACTTTTTGTGCAACCTGTCCATATGTAAATGTTTTCATTCCCTGTAAACTAAAGATACAACTTACACAGGGAGGAAGAAAAAATGGCTGAATTAAAATTAGATCATATTTATAAAATTTACGATAATAAAGTAACGGCTGTACAGGATTTCAACTTGCATATCGAAGATAAGGAATTTATCGTGTTTGTAGGTCCATCTGGCTGCGGTAAATCTACAACACTTCGAATGATCGCTGGACTTGAAGATATTTCAAAAGGTGACTTTTACATTGATGGAAAAAGAGTAAACGATGTAGCTCCTAAAGATCGTGATATCGCGATGGTATTCCAAAACTATGCTCTTTATCCACATATGACTGTATATGATAACATGGCATTCGGATTGAAGTTACGTAAATTTCCAAAAGATGAAATCGACCGTCGTGTTAAAGAAGCAGCAAAAATTCTTGGATTAGAAGCTTATTTAACTCGTAAGCCAAAAGCACTTTCAGGTGGTCAGCGTCAACGTGTTGCCTTAGGCCGTGCGATTGTTCGTGACGCAAAAGTATTCTTAATGGACGAACCATTATCAAACCTGGACGCTAAACTTCGTGTTGCGATGCGTGCAGAGATTGCTAAGCTTCACCGCCGTCTTGATACTACTACGATCTACGTTACCCATGACCAGACAGAAGCGATGACAATGGCAACACGTTTGGTCGTTATGAAAGACGGTGTTATCCAACAGGTTGGTTCTCCTAAAGAAGTATATGAAAAGCCTGAGAATGTTTTTGTTGGCGGCTTCATCGGTTCACCTGCAATGAACTTCTTTAATGGTAAACTTCAAGATGGAAAATTTGTTATCGGTAATATTACGATTGCTGTTCCAGAAGGAAAAATGAAATTCCTTCGTGAGCAAGGTTATGTTGGAAAAGAAATAATCCTTGGCGTACGTCCAGAAGATATCCATGATGAGCCTGTCTTTATCGAAGCCTCAGCTGGAACAAAGATTAAAGCCAATATCGATGTCGCCGAGTTAACTGGTGCAGAATTAATGGTATATTCTAGTATCGGCGGTCAGGACTTCGTTGCTCGTTTAGATTCACGTGCTGATGTTCACCCTGGAGAAACTGTTGATCTTGCTTTTGACTTAAATAAAGCACATTTCTTTGATGCTGATACGGAATCTCGTATTAGAAATTAATGAAAGATAAATATTAAAGAGAATCGGCCCCGTTATCTAAGGTAACGGGGTTATTCTTTTATAAAAATCACTTCATCATGATGACAGGCAGGGCATCTATATAGATGCGGGCACTTTTGACCTGAATTCGTATCTGGATATCCATCCTCAAGCTTCATTAAATCAATTTCCATATAGGGGCTGTAATCATCAAAAAAATCAATGAGCCTCCCCGCTTCTAACATAGGTTCTCCGCAATTCGTACACATTAAATAGACTTCCCTTAATCCATTACATACCGGGCATATCGCCACTATTCTTCACCCTTTTATTTATAAGATAATCTTAGTTTGTGTTAACTTAAACTTCATATGTAATGGAATAAATTTCTAATTTATTTTTTTGAATAGAACTCTAAAAATTAATCATAATAAAGATTACAAAGCAACAATTACACCGATGGATGAAGCCAACAACAAGGGTAGTATCCGGTGCAACTCCGGATCATCCAACCAAAATGAATTATCTCCAATTACTAATATTCTTTATCAGCAGCATTGATAATATGGGTTAGGCCAGGTGGCAATATTATGGTTCAATTCCATACTGACCCCAAAATTAATAAGAGGAGTGTTATTCAACTATGGCAAGTAACAACAACTCTAATCAACTTTTAGTACCAGGCGTAGAACAAGCACTTAACCAAATGAAGTATGAAATCGCTCAAGAGTTTGGCGTAAATCTTGGTGCAGATACTACTTCACGTGCAAACGGTTCTGTCGGAGGAGAAATCACTAAGCGTCTTGTAGCTATGGCAGAATCTCAACTTGGCGGCGGATTCCAACGCTAATCTTTAAAAAACTTTATTGTACAAATTAATAATATGGCTTAGCCCCTTCCTGTTGACGGAGGGGGCTTTCACAGTTTTGAGATAAGAAAGAAAGTATAAAAGTTTTTGACCTCGAGAATTGTCCAGCTCCATGCGCCATCGGCTCGAGGTCACAAGCCAAAGTCTAAGCGCCTTGCGATTTTCTTATTACACCATCTTTTCAGGCTGGATCCACTCAGTAAATTGTTCTTCCGTTACGTAATCAGTTTTAAGTGCTGCTTCTTTTAGGGTACAATTTTCCTTAAAAGCAAGCTTTGCAATTTCAGCTGCTTTTTCATAGCCAATATGTGGATTAAGCGCTGTAACTAACATTAACGACCGCTCGACATTATTTTTAATCTTTTCTACGTTTGCTTCAATTCCTATTGCACAATTTTCATTAAAGGAATGAATCCCATCGCTAAGAAGCCTTATTGTCTGAATGAGATTATAAATAATAACTGGTTTAAAAACATTTAACTCGAAATTACCCTGACTGGCAGCAAAACCAATCGCAGCGTCATTCCCAAAAATCTGGCAGGCAACCATTGTCAAGGCTTCGCTTTGTGTTGGGTTGACTTTTCCCGGCATAATGGAACTTCCCGGTTCATTTGCAGGAATGCTAATCTCTCCTATTCCACTGCGTGGTCCACTGGCAAGCCAACGGACATCATTAGCCATTTTCATTAAATCGGCAGCCAATGCCTTTAATGCACCGTGCACAAAAACAATTTCATCATGACTTGTCAATGCATGAAATTTATTATCCGAAGATTTAAAGGAATAACCTGTTAGCTTGCTAAGTTCCTCAGCCATCATTTGTCCAAATTGTGGATGGGCATTAATGCCTGTCCCTACCGCTGTTCCTCCTATTGCCAAATTCAATAGATGCTGGCTAGCTTCCTTAATCATCTGTACATCTTTTTCAAGCATCGCCCTCCAGCCGCTGATTTCCTGGCCAAGGGTAAGTGGGGTTGCATCCTGTAAATGGGTTCTGCCTATTTTGACAATGTCAGCAAAAGACTTCTCTTTTTCTTGTAGAGTATTTTTCAGTTCTAAAATCTCTGGGATTAAGTGGCTAGTAATTTTCATATAAGCTGCTATATGCATGGCTGTTGGGAACGTATCATTCGAACTTTGAGACATATTTACATCATCATTTGGATGAATTCTTTCTGCTCTTCCCATATCGACAAGTTTTTGATTTGCCCGATTGGCAATCACTTCATTGACATTCATATTAGATTGGGTACCACTGCCGGTTTGCCAAACAAGTAATGGAAAATGCTGATCATAATCCCCATTATGTATCTCATTACATACGTTTAGGATAATACTCATTTTAACTTCATCAAGCTTCCCTAATTTTGAATTAACGATCGCCGCAGCTTTTTTAATAAATGCCAGCCCATAAATGACTTCAATAGGCATTTTTTCTTCACCAATTTTAAAATTTTCTTTGCTCCGCTGTGTCTGAGCTCCCCAATATTTATCTTCGGGAACTCGAATTTCACCTAGAGTATCCTTCTCAATTCTAAATTTGTCCAAAACCTTCCACCTCACATTTTCGACTACTTCAATATATATATCCATTGTTACCTAATTTATTAACATCGCAATAATTTCTTTTGTTAAAGAACAAAAGCGCAAGCGCCTTGAACAGCCCCGACAAGCATAAGACGCTCAGGGAAAGAAGGCGTTCTTTGCCTTCATTCCCTGAGTGGCTGTAAACCATCGAGGGGCTAGGTGCTGGAGCTGGACGTCGACAATCCTTTTATTAACAGTTATCCACAAGCGAAAATTTTATAATTTCCAAACGATTAAAAAAACTACAGACACATGTCTGCAGTCTAAGATTTAATGAGTGTATATCCAATAAAATAGGAAAGAATTAGAAGACTACCAATCGCTAGTACAACCGAGTATTCTGACATATATATCCCACCCTTTGATTTTGTTTTTAAAATATCATAAAGACAGGATGCAGCAAGTGATATAAATTACACCTTTGTGACTTGAAGTGAATTTTTTGTGAATATATAGCTTTTTGGAAGTGACCGGTAGACATCCATTAAAGCCAAACCCTCTCTTCCCAGCAAATTCGTTAATCAATATGTCCTTTTCCTTTATTCTTCCACTTTTTATTCCACTTCTCGATTTGTTTATTCCATCTGTCTTCCCACTTTTGGACTTCATTGTTGAAATGCTCTTGAAAATTACTTTTCTCTTCTTCTTTTTTCCTTTTTTCTATCAATGGAGCGATATGTGGGACATTAAAACGCTGGCTCGGGGTGCCCTTTAATGCTTCTTCCATCACTGTACGAAAGACAACAGCTGAACCAGTTCCATTAGCTGGGGTTATATAATGGTCAGCGTCTGTTTTATCATAACCGACCCATATCGCCCCGACTAACTGTGGCGTATAGCCGACAAACCATTGATCCTTCAAGCCGTTTATTCCTTTAATTGGTACCTGCGTAGATCCTGTCTTTCCCGCTGTTTCCCTGCCAGGGATTTGCGCTGCTTTTCCTGTTCCTTCTTCCACTACACCAAGAAGCATGGTCGTCATATTGTCGGTTACAGCTTTTGATGTTACCCTGACCTTTTTTTCTTTCCACTCGGCGACTGCATTCCCCTCTGAATCAACGATTTTTTTAATAACATGCGCCTTAATCCGACTTCCTTTATTAGGAAAAACAGAAAATGCCTCAGCCATATTTAAGGGTGATACCCCTTTATGCAAACCGCCTAGAGCCATTGATAAATTATCATCCTCTTTATCCAATGGAATCCCGAACCGCTTAACAGCATCAACTCCCTTTTCAATCCCTAATTCATTTAAGAGCCACACAGCAGAAACATTTTTTGATTCCTTGACCGCTTCATACATAGGAACCTCACCTGCATATTGATGGTCATAATTACTTGGCTGATAAGATCCAAACTTCATTAGTTTATCCTTTAGCATATCGGTAATCTTCCAGCCTTGCTCTAGGGCTGGTGTATATACAACAATTGGCTTAAACGAAGAGCCCGGCTGTGCCTTTAGTTGGGAAGCACGGTTATACCCTCTAAAGGTATGCTTTCCTCTTCCACCAACAATGGCCCTGATCCCGCCTGTTTTTGGGTCGAGTAATACACCGCCGCTTTGGACAAGGCGATCCGCACTTTTAGGAAATAGGGAGCTATTTTGATAGGTTGTTTCCATTGCGGTTTGCATTTTTGGATCAAGTTCCGTATAAATTTGGAAACCGCCAGTTAATAATTCATCCTGTGTAAAGCCATATTGCTTTACGGCTTCATCTAATACTTGATCAACGTAATAAGGGTATTTTCCACGAAACGGATCGTCTCCTCTATTCATTAAGACAACCTTGTCCGCCTTTGCCTGTTGATATTGCTCAGTATCGATAAAACCTTGCTTCTCCATTTCAGATAAGACTAGATTGCGTCTTGCTGTTGCCTTTTCCAAATGCTTATAGGGATTTAGAGCTGATGGCGCCTTAATTAAACCGGCAAGTAGGGCAGATTCATTTACTGATAATTCCTGCACATCTTTCGCAAAGTATTTGCTAGCCGCTTGTTTAACACCATAGGCACCATTACCAAAGTAAATTTGATTCACGTACATTTGAAGGATTTCCTGTTTAGAATACTCACGTTCAACAGCAATGGCTAAAAATACCTCTTGTAACTTTCTTTTAAGGGTCTTTTCTGATGTAAGAATCGTATTTTTGGTTAATTGCTGCGTAATCGTACTGCCTCCTTCAACCATCCCTCCTGCCTTCATGTCACGAAACAGTGCACGTGAAGTTCCGATTAAATCAACTCCATTATGCTGGTAAAATCGATGGTCTTCAATCGCAATAATGGCATTCTTCAAGGAATTCGGGACTTCCTTAATTGGAACCCCTTCATTCTTATTAGCAGATACCTTACTGGCGATTTTTCCACTTACATCATAAAAAACAGTCGGCTGTGGCAGCTCATTCTTTAATCCTGAAATATCTGCATCCTTTGAGAAATAAGAAAGAAGACCGAAAAAGACTAACACTAGAATCAATATCAACAACAAAATCACTTGAAACAAATGCCACTTCCTCAACCGCTTAAAAAGAACAATTACTTTTTCTGTAAAAATCACTATGAGGACATCCTTTAGCTGTAATCTTTTAACAGGAATACTCTTCGATTATTTATTAGTCTTTGTAAAAATTTGAAAAAAAACATCACTATGAAAAAAAGATGGGCCGAGGCCTCATCTTTTTTTCGCATTATTATTCACTTTTTGCCAGTTCTTTAAAGCGTTGTCTAGAAAGCTTTTCATCAAAGCTTGAAAAGATACGATAGTTTTGATCGTCTAGAATCCGAAAATGCTTACTTAATATATTTTGCTGAAGGATAAAGCCGTTTTTTTGCGAAATCCCCCTCCACCAAACTCGTCCGCCAAGGGTTTTTGCTTTACGAAGGTCGATTCCGTTTAGGGCAACTGTTTCTAATACCTCTAGGGGTTCATTTCCAAATAAAAATTGGACGGTTTCCGTTTCTCGAAAAAGGGCACAAATGGAAACAACTGTCGACCAGCCAGCCAGAACCCTCCCTTTTTCAATTTGTACAAGGGTTTTCTTCGAAATACCGATAATATCAGCCATTTTATCCTGGGTATAACCCGCTTCTGTCCTAATCAGCCGAAGCTTCTCAGAAACCTGTATAATAATTTCATCCCTGGTCACAGTAAGCCCTTCCTTCAATTTCTTCTAGTGTAATTTTACACAAGTTTATAGGACTATTCAAATTTCAAGAAAAAAAACTGCTATATTTCACTTAGCAGTTTAAGTACTTTATCTTTTATATTTGTCTAACTCCAGGCCATACGCCGCTGACCAGGGCGTTTACGCATTTCGTGGTGGGATACCGCACTGACTGGAACATGAATTTTTCAAATCACAGGCGGCGCATTTTCCCTTTTTGGATTTACTAATGAATTTCACTAATGCCCAGGCAGCATATCCAAAAATAGCCAAACCGATTATTATACTCGCAATCATTGGGTCCACCCCTTCAAGATTTTACATCAATCCAAATAATTTTCCTCCTTGGTAAATGACCAAGGACAATACATAAGCAATAACGAACGCATAAATCATCGAAAAAGCAGTCCATTTCTTAGAACCGGTTTCCTTATAAATGGTTGCTGTCGTTGCCAAACAAGGAATATACAATAGGATAAAGACCATATAGCTATAGGCTGCCAGCGGAGTATAGTAATTAGCCAACAACCCTTGCAGGCTTGCATCATTTGGAACGAAGTAAATAATATTCATGGTTGAAATGATCGCTTCTTTAGCCAGGAAACCTGTTATTAAGGAAGCAGATGCCTGCCAGGTTCCAAAGCCAATCGGATTAAAAATAGGGGCAATTATATTACCAACAGCAGCTAAATAGCTATGGTCCATATCAACTTTCAGGCCATTAGGACCTGCATAAGATAATAGCCAGATAAAGACGGAACCGGCAAAAATAAATGTTCCCGCCTTTCTAACAAATCCTTTCCCTTTATCCCAAGTACTTCTCCATAATGATTGAAACTGTGGAAGTCGGTATGGAGGAAGTTCAATAACAAATAAAGATGTTTCAGATTTTAGCAGAGTTTTAGAAAATACTTTGGCTAACGTCAATGCTACTACAATTCCCAACAAGTATAGGCTAAGAACAACAAATGCCTTATGGCCTGCAAAAAAGGATCCTACAAATAAGGCGTATACCGGTAACCGGGCTGAGCATGACATTAATGGTGTTAATAGTATAGTTAATAGTCTCTCGCGAGGAGTTTCAATCGTTCTAGCCGCCATAATCCCAGGAACATTACAGCCAAAGCCAATCATCATTGGGATAAAAGCTTTGCCATTTAATCCTACTGATTCCATTATACGGTCCATTACAAGGGCTACGCGCGCCATGTAACCAGAGTCTTCTAATAAGGAAATAAAGAAGAACAGGATAAAGATTTGCGGTACAAACACAAGTACGCCGCCAACTCCAGCTACTAACCCTTCAATAATTAAGTCATGAATAAAATTTGAGGCATGAATAGAACTTAAGACCGCCTCAAACCCGGACGTGACAGGTCCCGTTAAAAAGGCATCGAGCACATTTGATAAAGGCGTGCCCAGCCAATCAAATGTCAGCATAAACATGAAATACATGAGCAGCAAAAAGATTGGCATCCCAAGAAAGCGATTCGTTACAATGCTATCAATTTTTTCAGATAGTGGTAAACCTGAGTCACTTTTGCTAGCTACTTCGGCAACGATTTTTTCAATGACTTTTTTTCGTTTTAAATAAATAAAATTAGAGAGTGACTTTCCATCCAATCGTGCTTGAATCTTGTTTTCCAAATTTCTCACAATATCATTTATTCTTTGAGGATTGGCGATACTGTTTACATAGTTTTGAACATATTGATTTCCCTCAAAATATTGAATAGCAAGAAAACGAATAGAGTGGCCGGTCTTCCCACTAATTTCACCGGTAATTGCCGTAATCGCCTCTTCTACCTCTTTGCCATAATAGACTATGTGCTTATTGGCAGGCTGGATGGATTTTGTAGAGATTACATCTACAAGCTTGTCACACCCTTTTCCACTCCGAGCCACGACAGGCACAACCGGAACGCCTAGAACTTTGGCCAGCTTCGGAGCATCAACATGAATGCCGCGTTTATTGGCAACATCAATCATATTTAAACCTATAAGTGCAGGCTTCTCAAACTCAAGTAATTGCAGTGTTAAATGTAAATTACGTTCTAATTGTGATGCGTCTAAAATATTTAATAACCGGTCAACTGATTCAGTTAAAAAAAACGAAGTTACAACCCCCTCATCCTTTGATAAAGGATTAAGAGTATATACTCCCGGTAAATCTATTAATTGTCCAATATTATTCTTGAAAACTCCGACTTTTTTTTCAACCGTTACACCGCTCCAGTTGCCAACATACTCATAGGAACCTGTTAAATTATTAAACAATGAAGTTTTTCCAGTATTCGGGTTTCCAATTAGAGCGATTTCCATTATATTCTCTCCACTTCAATCTGAACGGCTTCTTTTCGGCGAATCCCTACACATTGGCCGCAGGATTCGATCATAATTGGGCCGCCAAATGGCATCACACATTTTACACAGACTTCAGATCCTTCAGTAATTCCTAAATCAAGTAAGCGCCTTTGAACGAGGTGACCAACATGAGATAGGTCAATTATTTTTCCTTTATCTCCTGTTTTTAAAGAACCAAACATGTATATCACCCTATCTACGTTAATTGAGAATGATTATCTTTCTAATTGTATTTTAACACTTTTTTGAGTTAATAAGCATGATAAATTTGACAAAAGTTCGAAAATATATTCAGAAGGTCATCGATATCTATATAAAAAAAAGGAAAAGAACTAATCCTTTCCTTTTTTCCTTTATTATAGACTTTTTTGCAAAATCATTTTCTTTGGAAGGGCACTAATTAGTACAATAGTAATGGTTGCACTAATAATGAAATTAGGCAGCATATAGGTTCCATTATATAGTAGAGAGTAGATAGCTACCGGCTGGCCTTTTGGAGCATACTCGCCGAAAAAGGCAATCCCAGAAATCACATGACAAAAATATCTAAGTGCACTTCCCAAAAATGCCCCACTAATTACATAAGCCATCCATTTACCATTGTTCTGTTCATTGATTGATTTTTTAATGGCAGGTGCAAAAACTCCTGCGGAACCAACAACTGTAAAAGCAATAAAGTAATCAATAATCCCTTGTACAATCGTATAAACTTGGGAAAACCCTAGAATAAACTGAAGGAAACCTAATAAAAAGCCTGTTAAAAGTCCACCCTTTATCCCCCAGCGATAGGCAATCAGGAATATCGGCACCATCGCAATGGAGATGGAACCACCCTGCGGCCAAATTCTTAAAGATACAATTCCCGCGACAAAATCTAATAAATAAGCAAGTGCAGTAAATACAGCAACTTCTGCAATAAATAAAGTATTACTTCTTGTTTGATTCACTAAACATTTCCCCCTCTATATAAATAGACCCGCTTGATCTCTTCCGAAAGACTATATGTTGCCATAACAATGTGGAAGAAAAAAAGCAATTCAGAACTTGGAATGTCTGAATTGCTTTGTATTTAAGCAAACCACATCCCTACGCTAGTGTTAACTAACAGGTTCATAGGGTCAGAACGCTAACGTTCACTCTCAGCCGCCCAGAAAGCAGCTCCCCCTGTGGAAGTATTCAATTGTATCCATAGAAAATATACTACTCTACCACTAATTAAACAAGATATTTGTTATAGAGAATGTTATATACGACATTATAAATTATGGATAATTAATAACATTTCACTGGATAAAAATTTTTTCCTTAAATTTCATAAAGGATTTTTTCATTCTTCAGCGAATTATCATGGTAATCAGTTTGGTTAAAACCAATAGGGGGAAACAACATGTTTACGGGAGAACAAACGGATTTAATCGCCTTTTTTGCTCATAACAAAAAGCAATTAGTACAAGAATGGGAAAATGCAATCATGATATATCATGGTGATCCCTTTAAAGGTAAAATACGTGAAAATGGGGAAGCCCTATTAGATGTTATTCTAACGATGCATACCATATCTAAGGAAGAATTATTAACGATTATCGAAAAAATCGCCATTGCCATATCAAAGGAACGGGTTATGGCCGACATTAACATTGGTGATTTTGTATACAATGTCAATATCGGGAGGACAATTTTATATAGCTATTTAAGTAAGACTGGACTGACATGGTCCGAATTACAAAAATCTATTAATGATATTAACTTTTGTTTTGATAAATTCTTATATTTTGCCGTATCCCATTACTCTGAAGCGAAGAATAAAATTATTGAAGAAAAGACGATGTTTATTGATTCAACCCACCAGGATCGCTTAACACTTCTCGGCCAAATGACTTCAAGCTTTATTCATGAATTTAGAAACCCACTTACATCTGTTCAGGGATTTATTCAATTACTGAAAGCCGATTATCCAAATATGAGATATTTAGATATCATTTCAAGTGAATTGGACCAGCTTAATTTTCGTATCTCCCAGTTTTTGTTACTTTCGAAAAAAGAGCTTATTGGTAAGGAAAAGGTATTTTTCAAATTAAACCACTTAATTGATGAGGTTTTAAACTTCCTCTACCCTAGTATTTTGGACGGTAAAGTTAAAATTCAAAATCATTTAGACGGCGACTATACATTGAATGGCTATGCAGATGAAATCAGGCAGGTCTTTATTAATATCATTTTTAATGCCATTGATGTTCTGAATCACCACGAGGTCGCAAATCCGACGATTGAGATAAACAGTTTATTAGAAGACAATACAACGATAAAAATTAGTATTTCAAATAATGGGCCCGTCATTCCAACTGAGTTGCATAAAACCATTTTCGAACCGTTTTTCACTACAAAAAAACTGGGGACTGGCCTCGGCTTGTTTGTCTGTAAAGAAATTATTGAAAAACATAAAGGAAAATTAACCTGCGACTCTTCACAAGATAAAACAACGTTTTCCATTTACTTGCCAGTTGCTTTGGACCTAAGTGATGAGCAGGAAATTAATCTATAGAGGACATCGAATCCCACTTTCAAATAAGCAGGGATTTTTTTCTTTTTAAATTCATCTCCCATTCCGGCCTGCACGCGCATATGATGTACCAAAAATCATCATCAGGAGAATAGGCCTATGTTTACATTAAAAGTGGATCATGAGATTGAGTTACAATTGTTTCAACGGCATCACGCCTTAACACTTTTCCAACTTATTGAGGAGAATCGTGAACATTTACGGGAATGGATGCCATGGGTGGATAGTATGGCCTCCCCCTATCAGATAGAAACCATAATCCCGGTATGGCTTAATCAATTTGCTGAAAACAGCGGCCTTAATGTAGGGATTCTTTACCGGGGGGAGCTTGTCGGCTCCTTGGGTTTGCACCAAATTGATTGGTATAACAGCATGGCGAGTATTGGTTATTATTTAGCTAAAAAAGCGGAAGGTCATGGAATTATTACAAGGTCCGTTAAAGCCCTGCTGAATTATTGCTTTTTCCAATTAGGTATAAACCGGATTGAAATCCGCTGCGGAGTAAATAATATAAAAAGCCGTGCCATTCCAGAGCGGCTGCGGTTTGTCAGGGAAGGGACGGTTCGTGATGGAGAACATTTAAACGGTCATTTTCATGACCTTATTATTTATAGCATGCTGGCGCGGGAATGGAAGACTGTGCATATTTAGTACCATAATACCAATGATCAAGCGGCCAACATGGCTGCTTTTTTTGTTGAATTGATAGCTAATTTGCTAATAAGAGTCATATTTGAAATAATAAAAGAAAACTTGGCAATTTGAAAAAGTTAGAAGTTGGAATTATAGGGAATAATCATTACATAGAGTAAAAAGTAAGTGAGGTGGCATGCCTTACCCTTTGTAAGGTGCTAAATGATTTGGATGAACGTTTTAATTATCGCTATACTGATTACCTTTACCGCATTTTTTGTTGCATCAGAATTTGCGATGGTAAAGGTGCGGACGACTAGAATAGATCAATTAATTTCAGAAGGTAATAAAAAAGCAGAAGCAGCAAAAAAACTCATTTCTAATTTAGATGGGTATTTATCAGCCACACAGGTCGGGATTACGATTACTTCCTTAATCTTGGGCTGGTTGGGAGAGCCAACAGTCCGTAGACTTTTAGAACCTATTTTTAATTGGATTCAGTTACCGCAATCATTGAAACAAGTGATCTCCTTTATTCTTGCTTTTTCTATCATTACCTTTTTCAATGTAGTTATTGGTGAATTAGCACCAAAAACGTTTGCGATTCAAAGGTCGGAACAAATCATTATGCTTTTTGCAAAACCAATGATACTTTTTTATCGGTTGATGTACCCCTTTATTTGGATTCTAAACCGGTCTGCCCGGTTTGTAACGGGATTATTCGGGATTAAACCAACTTCTGAGCAAGAGATTGTTTTATCTGAAGAAGAACTGCGGATAATTCTGTCGCAAAGCTATGAAAGCGGCGAGATCAATCATTCGGAATATAGTTATATGAATAATATTTTTGAATTTGACGATCGAATTGCAAAGGAAATTATGGTACCAAGGACTGAAATCGTCACCCTTTCAAGAGATGCGACAATGGAGGAAATTATCGAAATTGTCCGCGAGGAAAAATATACCCGGTATCCCCTCATTGACGGTGATAAAGATAATATTCTGGGAGTGGTGAATATTAAAGAGGTCCTTACCGATTGTATTCAGCAAAAATGTACTGGGGAACAGCCCCTTCTCCCCTATATCAAACCTGTTATTCATGTAATTGAAAATATCCCTATTCAGGAACTTTTAGTGAAATTACAAAAAAACCGCTCCCATATGGCGGTATTATCTGATGAATATGGCGGTACTGCAGGGATTGTCACCGTTGAAGATATTCTCGAGGAAATTGTCGGTGAGATTCGAGATGAATTTGATTTGGATGAGCTTCCTCTTATCCAAAAAAAGGGTGAATATCATTATATTTTAGATGGGAAAGTTCTAATAAGCGAGGTAAATGATCTTCTGGGAACAACGCTTGAAGAAGAGGAAGTAGACACAATTGGCGGATGGTTTTTAACGCAAAAGTTTGATGTCAAAAAGGGTGATTCAATTGAAAAAGAAGGTTTCACGTTTCAAATAAAAGAAATCGAAGGTCATCATATAGTCTATATTGAAGTAAGTAAGGTTGATAAAAACGCCTCCGAGTAAATCGAGGCGTTATATTTTTTTACACATTTTTTGTAATATTTAGTTTTTTATATTCATACTTACGGCAATTCCCCATAAAATATAAGTATATATTACTATCTAAACTAGAACGTTTGACTGTACAGTTTAATTTCTTTATAATTATTGTTAATTTGTAAAATATAGAGGTGGTAAGATGGGGCTGTCTATCGGATTGGTGAAATAGCAGAAATAGCGCATGTGTCGAAACGTACCATTGACTATTATACGTCTATTGGCTTGTTAAAGGCAGAACGCTCTAAGTCAAACTACCGCATTTATTCGGATGAAGCACTGGATGATTTGAAATTTATAGAGGAATGTAAATGTCTGCACTTTCCATTAGACGAGATTAAAAGAAAACTAGAAATGCGCAAAGCAAAAAACCTGCAGGAATCAGAGGTTGAAAAGCATGTAAGTGCTGTAACGCAGCAAATGAGGCAGCTGCATAGCGACTTGTTTGACCTAATCCCCATTTTAGAAAAATTGGATGAGGATCAGAAAGAAAAGCTGACCAACAATCTTAGTCTGCTTCGAACAGTACTTATGAAATCACTTTTAAGTGTTACGACTTAATTTTTTTAAATAACTGGGAGGTGACACCTTACCCGTCCACCAACGGGCTAAGGGAACTTATTTGGACATATTTAACTTGGTTATTATAGCCATTTTAATTGCCTTAACTGCCTTTTTTGTAACTTCAGAATTTGCGATCGTCAAAATCAGAAGTTCAAGAATTGATCAGTTAATAGAAGAAGGAAATTCGAGGGCTGTTTCCGCAAAAAAAGTGATATCAAACTTAGATGAATATCTATCTGCTTGTCAACTGGGTATAACCATAACTGCCTTGGGATTAGGTTGGATTGGGGAATCGACAATCGAGCATTTGCTTAGCCCACTTTTCCTAAAATTGAACTTGCCTGAGAGCGCAACGCAAATATTTTCAGTTGGCATTGCATTTGCGACCATTACTTTCCTTCATGTTGTGGTTGGGGAGCTAGCACCTAAAACTCTTGCTATTCAAAAGGCAGAATTGATTACCTTAGTCATGTCACGTCCCTTAATCTTATTTTATAAGATTATGTACCCTTTTATTTGGGTATTAAATGGGTCTGCACGGATTGTTTCTAGTCTTTTCGGGTTAAAGCCGGTATCGGAAAATGAAATTGCCCATACGGAGGAAGAACTTCGAATTATCCTGTCTGAAAGCTATAAAAGTGGCGAAATTAACCAATCAGAGTTTAAGTATGTAAATAAAATTTTTGAATTTGATAACCGGATTGCCAAGGAAATCATGGTACCTAGAACAGAGATGGTTTCTTTATCAAAGGACGATTCATTAGAAACATTTCTTCAGGTCTTACGGGAAGAAAAATTCACCAGATATCCTGTCATTGATGGCGATAAAGACCATATTATTGGTTTAATCAATATCAAGGAAATCATGACTGATTTAATTGGCAATGAAAATCTTTCATCACAAACTCTAGAAAACTTTACTCGACCGATTATTAGAGTAATAGAAACGATTCCTATTCATGATTTATTAGTTAAGATGCAAAAAGATCGTGTTCATATGGCGGTCTTAATGGATGAATATGGTGGAACATCAGGACTTGTTACGGTTGAGGATATCCTCGAGGAAATTGTTGGTGAAATTCGGGATGAATTTGATATGGATGAAATTTCAGAAATCCGTAAGATTAAGGAAAATCATTACATCATCGATTCAAAGGTTTTAGTAAGTGAGATTAATGATTTATTAGGCGTTGAAATTGATGATGAAGATGTCGATACAATAGGCGGTTGGATTCTAACTGAGAATTATGAAGCTAAAGAAGGCGACATCATCCATCACGATTCATATACCTTTAAAATTCTAGATATGGATGAGCATCATATCAAGTATATTGAAGTAACAAAAAACACAAATAATGAAGAATCAAATACTCAACAAATGGCAGTAACAAAATCAGGAGTTCTTTCATAGAAAAATAGGCCGAATCATTCGGTCTATTTTTTTGCTTTTACTATGTTTAAATAGACAAAAATAAAAAGACTGTATTAGACAACAGTCTCCACTTAAGATTATTTATTTTTTGAGATGATCATTTCTTCTTCTAGCTTCGCGATTTTCACTAAATGGGAGTCAAGCCGGCGATTTACATGCTGAAGCTCAATGCCGTGTGTCTCTTCAATCCTCTGCAGTGAATCTTTAATATCAGACAAATCAATCTGATTTACTTCCACCCTATGTTCAATGCTATCCATTTTTTCTAATCTTGAGAGCCTTTTTTCAATGGTTTCTAATGTAGCATTGAATGTTTGAATTAAGCTTCTTAAATCCAGTTCGTTCTCTGGTAATTTTTCAAATTCATTGCCCATTGAACAAACCTCCCTTCTATTTGTTCCTTAATTTTAACATCATTTTCACTGTATATATGTTACAAAAACAGCACATTCCCCTCCAAAGGATAAACTCCCTGGTCGTATTCACATAATCGTCAACAATAGTTAAATTTATTAACCATTTTAAAAAGATTCTGCCCTTTATAATTTGAACAATCTAACAAAAAATTGAACATTTAATTAATTAACCTATTTATGTGAATATAATCACATTAATTTCACTATAAATATTATAGTCTTACACTATAAGGAATAGAGGGCTTACATTTTTAATCTTAACCTTTCATCTATCCTTATGACGAATAATTAACTTAAAAGGTTTGTGTAAAGAATATGTTCATATCGATCGATGAAAAAGCAGCTTTATGGTTCACGAAGGAATTTGAAATGAATAAGCCAATCAGTATTCGCCTGTTTCCTCAATATGCAGGCTTTGGAGAAAAGAATAAAGGTTATAGTCTTGCTTTTTCAATTGAGCAGCCTGCAGATGCCGGCTATGCACAAGAAATGAACGGAATTACCTTTTATGTAGAAGGAAATGATGTATGGTTTTTTAAAGACACCGAGACATACTTATCTGTTGATGAAGCACTTGAGGAAATTCAAATTACATATAAAGAAAAAGCCATTTATTAGTATGATAAAGACCAGCCGTGTTTAAAATGGCTGGTCTTTTGGATTCTCCAAATAGTTTATATGCCTCCTCAACATCAGCTTGAATATTAATTCCAAGCTATCCAACCTTGTTTTTTTTTCAAATAGTAATAAATTTGGATCTATGTTACAATAATAACTTTTTTAGGTATAATAAATATGACATAAATTTCCTCTTACTAAATAGTTCCCACTATTATTAAAACTTTCAAAGAAAGGGGTCGGACTTCATGATTTTTGGTATAGCCATCATTCCTATATTTGTTTATGTTGGCTATAAATTGGGAGTGGTTCTTGAAAACTGGTATGAAATTGATTCAACCCTCACCATAATAGGAATATTGTTGGTAATCGGAGTTGGTGGACTAACCTTATATTCAAAAATCCCCAAAAATATTAAAATGCCAGGCGATACAACTAAAGATGATAAAAAGTCTAATAATGACTCTATTATTAACTATCCACCAATCGAGGTTACGATCGACCAAGTGCGTAAAGCCATTAGGGAATATTCTGATAAACTTCCAAAAGGAGTTTTCCGTACCATTTTAGTTCAAGATGATAATAGCATTGATTTTGAGAAGCTTGCTCCCTATCTTGGCGGAATTCCTTATAAAAAATTTTATATGTCGAAGGAAACCTATGATCTATTCGAAGAGAATGAAAAACTAATACCAATTGAAATGGATATGGTCCAAAAGGCGGTTGATCAATATGTGAAGGACCATAAAGAATATCCTATGTTAAATTTTGATCCGCTGCACAGGGTAAACTATTATATTCTCCTCCAAGAACACTACTTAAAAAAGGCCCCTGTTACACAGTTTTATATTACCGATTTAGATGGTCTCATCACACATATTAGACCCGAGAATAAAAACTCCTCTCAACTTTGAGAGGAATTTCTTTCTTTTAGGTAGTTTTTTTTGCTTTTCTTTCAACTATATTGAGATAATAGCACTAACTAATTAATAAAATTTAAAAACGAGGGATACAAAGATGGTAAAACAGAAAAATAAATCGCATCATTTAGCGACTATTTCTCTTATAATCATGGGAATCGGATTTATTGCTACCATTCCATTGCAGGATTCATTTTGGGGAAATATCCTCCAGGGGGGTTTTGAAGCAGGGCTCGTCGGTGGACTAGCAGACTGGTTTGCAGTAACTGCACTTTTTCGGCATCCTCTGGGAATTCCAATTCCCCATACTGCCCTGCTGCCAAAGAACCGGCAAAGAATTACTGCAGGAATAATATCCATGCTTGAAAATGAGTGGCTTACTAAGGAAAGTATTCGTAAAAAAATCAATACGATTGCTTTCACAAATAAGCTTATAGAGATTTTAGAGACTGAAATGAATTCCCAACCGCTGCAAAAAAATGTCGTCACGCTTGTTCAACACTTGATTAAAAAAATAGAGGTAAGAAAGCTAACACCAATTATCGAAAAAGAACTAAAAGCTAAATTAGATGACTGGGATATAAAAAAATATCTTCCCTTACTTATTGAGCAAGTAACAGAACGAAAATACGACGAAAAGACCTTAGATTACATTCTCAAGGAAATCGATGAATGGGCCGCGAAAGATTCCACTAAATATAAGCTGGGCGGAATGGCAGTGGATGCTGTGGAAAACATCAAAGCAGATGGCTTTATGCAGTTTGCCCTGAAATCTTTTAGTAATCTTGTTAACGAGGAAAAATTGGGTAACATTATCCAAAACCTAATTCAAAAAGGGGTTGCCAGTTACAGTGACCCCTATAACCCAAATCGCCGAACTTTATTGATTCATATCCGAAATAAACTTGAATCAATTAAAACAGACGAAAAAATCTATGAAGAACTTTCGAATTTGAAATCACATGCCATTACTAAATGGGAGTCACAAGAGCAAATTAATGATATATTGGAACAGTTTCAGCAAAAAGCTATCGATTTCGTTGCAGAACCTGGCTTTTTAAATCATTACTTACTTCCATTTATAAATGACACGCTAACAGAATTAAAAAATAGCCCCGAAAAAATAGAGGCCATTGATACGTGGATTAAATCAAAACTTTCTTCCTTTGTAGATAAAAATCATTCTAAAATTGGTAAGCTTGTCAAAGAAAATTTAGACAAATTGGATGATAAAACATTGATTAACATGGTCGAAAATAACGTTGGAAAAGACCTGCAATGGATCCGGGTTAATGGAGCTGTTTGCGGATTTTTGATAGGACTTATCTTAGTTGGGTTTAGAGCTTTCTTTTAAATTTGCCTTATATATTAAGGCTTTTTTTTTTGAGATCTTCCAAAAGCCCCTACCAGAAAATGGTTCTTTTTCAGTTCCTCCCTTCATATTTAGTACTATAGTCATATTTTCAACATAAGGGGGCAGGAAAATGGCAGTTAAATTGATTAAAATTTCTGTGATTTATTTTGTTATTGGGGTACTCATTGGTATGTATATGTCGATGACGGAAGCCTTTGACCTTACACCTGTTCATGTGCATATTAATTTATTAGGATGGATGTCAATGGCACTTGCCGGCTTGATTTATGTCGGGTTTCCAAATGCGGCTGAAACAAAACTTGCGAAGGTTCATTTTTGGCTCCATAATATCTCACTTCCAATTATGATGATTGGGCTTGCCCTTTTGGTCTCCGGTGTAGATAGTGCCGGACCTACAGTTGCTGTTGGTGGAACATTACTAGTTATTGGGATTATAGTCTTTGCGATAAACATCTTGAAAAATGTAAAACAATAAACTTGTCCTTATCTATCTCCTAAAATAAGCGAAGACACCCCAATAGGTGTCTTCTTTTTTATGGATTTACCGTATATAAATTTCTAGTAACTTCTTTCTTAGCCTGTCCTTTTCTTCATTTGTTTTTCTATAGTCGTATTGATAAATAGCACCCTCCCAATCGCCATACATTGGGTTTGGGAAAACAATCAGTTTACGGCCAAACTCATCCTTACGTTTATTCACCTCATGAGATCTTTCTGAAACCGTTAACCCATCAAACCCGCTAAAATCACCTAAATTGTCTCCAAAGTACAAAAGAATGTCGCGAGTTTTTGCTACCTGAATGCGGCGGGTCTCCTTCCCTCTTTCTCCGGGCTGTTGTAATAACACATGCTCACTAATTACCTGAGGAGCACCTACATTTAATAAATTTTTCATGGTTGCTTTTTTTTCCGTTTCGTTTCGATTCGATATGTAAAAAATATCGACTCCCCTTGCATTAGCATATTGCAAAAATTCAATTGCACCAGGCAAGGCTTTTGCTTCCCCACGTCTAAACCATTCATTCCAGCCGAACGGGACTCCTTTGCCATGAAGGACAAACCACGCCTGATGCGGACTGTTATCAAGGATCGTCTCGTCAATATCTAGGACAATTGCGGGTTTTAATCCGGTTGTTTTAGGTCGGTCCCTTAATAGTTCATCTAATCGCATTCTCCCCATGTTATAACCTTGATAATATAAAGCTTTTGCTTCGGCTGAGTTTTGAAACCAAAGTACAGACATGGTATTTTGATCATACAGGTTTAACGAAGAACTGCCTTTCGTCTCAGCTTTTACATTTAGACTTGAGAGTGACAGAACCATAATTAAGGTTAATAGCCATCCAATCTTCCTCTTCAATCACAATACCCTCCTTTTTTTACAATAATAGTATGTGAAAGAAAGGAACATCCTAACATTTGAGTATTAGATATTTTTGTAAAAAAAGAGCAGCAAGTCCAATTAAAACGACTTACTGCTCTTTCCTGTTTAAATGATTCGTTTTTTTACATTAGTTTCTATCTTATCTCGTTTATGAAAACCTTTGATATAGTAGACTGCTACTAAGAAGACTAGGAATAACGGTCCGATTACTAAAGCAATTCTTGTATCAGGATTATAACCCATCAATCCTATGACAAACGCTAAAAAGGCTAAGGCGAGATATGATGTATAAGGAAATAATGGCATTTTATATTTTAGTGCCTTTACTTCACTCTGTTTAAGAGTTTGGCGATAACGAATTTGCGATAAAAGAATGACTCCCCAAGTCCAAATCGCACCAAACGTAGCAATACTCGTAACCCAAGTAAATACCTTTGCAGGGACAATATAATTTAGGATAACCCCGATCAGTAAAGCTCCTGCAGAGGCAACCACAGCCACTCCGGGAACACCACTTTTGGTAACCTTACCAAAGTTTTTAGGTGCCTCACCATGCTCAGCAAGGTTAAATAGCATCCTAGCTGTACTAAAAATACCACTATTACAAGATGAAAGAGCTGCAGTTAGAACAACAAAGTTTATAATACCAGCCGCCCCAGGGATGCCAATTTTTTCAAAGGTCAGTACAAATGGACTCCCTTTTGTACCAATTTCCTCCCATGGATAAATTGACATAATTACAAACAGTGCTCCAACATAAAATAGAAGAATCCGCCAAAAGACTGTATCTATTGCTCTTGCAAGCGACTTTTCCGGATTTTTTACCTCTCCAGCTGTAACCCCGATCATTTCAATTCCCAAGTAGGCGAACATAACCATTTGCAGGGATAATAACACACCTTTTATTCCATTCGGGAAGAAACCGCCATGCTCCCATAAATTCTTGACACCAGTTGCAATTCCGCCATTCCCAAGACCAAAGATAATCATCCCGACACCGATTAGGATCATAGCAATGATTGTAATAATCTTAATTAAGGCAAACCAAAATTCTAATTCCCCATACGCTTTAACAGCAAGGAAGTTGACTGACGCCATAATGACAAGTGCTGCTAACGCCCATATCCATCTTGGAACAGCTGGAAACCAATATTCCATATAAATACCGATGGCAGTAATTTCAGCCATACAAGTAACGACCCATAAAAACCAATAATTCCAACCTGTTATGTATCCCGCCAGTGGCCCTAAATAATCACGAGCATATTTACTAAAAGAACCGGCTACCGGTTTTTGAATTGCCATTTCACCTAAGGCTCTCATTATAAAAAACATGATTAACCCGCTAAATGCGTAACCAACCAAAATACCTGGTCCCGCCATTTTGATCGCAGACGCTGAACCAAGAAATAATCCTACCCCAATAGCTGCACCGAGAGACATTAACGTTATATGTCTTTCCTCTAAACCGCGATGAAGTTCTTTGTTCTGAGTGTTTTTCCCCATCTATGAATCTCCTCCTGAAAAAACTTCAATTTCCCATTCATCCACTTGTTCGACTTTTGACAAAAAATAATTTATGAATTATTATCATACTACTTATCAGCAATTAATGCGACTGACCATCCTCCTCTTTTTTGTTGTTAGCGCTTTCAAATCTACTGAAAAAATTTTTGAACATTTTCTGACATTATTTTAACATTTCTATGAACAATCTTTTTTGTAGAATATCGAGAAATTTACTATAACTTTTTGTAGAATTAAACTAAGAAAATCGCAAGCTCCTTGGTCAGCCCCAACAAGCACAAGACGAGCCGGCCGAAAGGTTGCTCTTTAACCTTTTGGACGGATTGACCTAAATGTGAGGCGACTGCCCTGGGACTCTAGACTAAGACGCACCCTGCAAGAAGGTGCTTTTTGCCTTCTTCAGGGGGTGGCTTAGGCTTCGAGTTCCAAGGAGCCGCAACTGGATATGCTTGTGACCTCGAGGGGCTAGGCGCTGGAGCTGGACAATTCTCTAGGTAAAAACTTTTATACTTTCTTACCTACTAAAGAATAAAATCATTTCCGTGATAGACATTGTGGAGGTTTTCATTTTGAATACGAGACAACATGATCCGTTTAAAACCGCTTTTGATAGTTTAGAAGAATTTGCTGATTTAATAAGCCAAGTTTTAAATTGCCCGATTACTATTGAAGATGCTAACCATCGACTTCTTGCCTATAGCACACATGATGAACGGACTGACCCCGCAAGGATCTATACCATCATCGGACGAAGAGTGCCTGAGAAGGTGATTAATCAATTATGGAAAGAAGGAACCATTCCAGCCCTTCTGCAAACCCGTGAACCCATCCGTGTTAAGAATATGGATGATATTGGACTTAATAATAGAGTTGCTATATCTATTTGGAAGCAAGATGAGGTATTAGGTTTTATTTGGGCGATAGAAATTGACAAAACCTTAACTGATAAGGATTTTGATTTACTCAAAAAAGCGGCAGATTCGGCCAAAAATAAACTTTTACAGCTACAAACAAGGAAAAATAAAAAAGAAGAACATTCTCAGGAATTCTTCTGGAAACTACTAACAGGACACTTGAAGGGTGAAAAGGACATCTATGAGCGTTTTCATGCATTGAAAATTACTCCCTCCCCTTCCTTTGTTATTGCGGTATTTCAATTTCCTGAAAACATAACAAGTAAAGTAGAACAAAACATCTCTTATTTATTAAAAACCAGTCAACTGATGAAAATTCTGCTCTATACAATTGACTGTAATCAACTAATTGTCTTAATCTCCGCTGTTAATAATAAAGAGCCTTATCAAGAGTTTAACCGTTTTGTTCAGACCTTTGTTTCGACAATGGACGAGCGGTACCAGATTAAAGGAATCACTCCTGCATACAGCAGTATTTATGATGATTATCAAAAAATTGGCCAAGCATATAAAGAAACCTTAAGTGTTTTATCAATTAAAGAAAAATTTCCAGCAGAAACTAAAGAAATTTTTAATTATCAAAAACTGGGAATTTATCAACTTTTTGAACTTATTTTGGAAAAAAGACAAAGCGAGGCTTCTGAAAATTATTCTTTAAAAAGGCTGCAAGAATATGACCAAAGACATCATAGTAATTTAGTTGAAACGTTAGAGGTTTTCTTAAATAAAGATAACAATATAAATGATGCCGCTAAGGAACTAAATGTTCATGCGAACACTCTCAATTATCGGTTAAAGCGGATTTCTGAAATTGGCGATGTGAATTTTAAGGACCCTAGCCAGAAAATGCTTCTCTATATTGACCTAAAGCTCGAGAAATATAAATAGATTTGAACATTTTGTGAAAATCTCCAAATGGGATAAAAAATTTTCTACTTTCTAAACAAAGTATTTCCGAGAAAAACATTTTATACTTTAGCCATAGCAAGGAAATACTTTTAAGTATTAGGGAGGACTTCAGATATGTTTATTGGTGTACCTAAAGAGATTAAAAATAACGAAAATCGTGTATCACTAACTCCAGCTGGTGTTGTTTCATTAGTAAAAGCTGGCCATAATGTATTAGTAGAAAAAGACGCCGGTGTTGGAAGCGGTTTCACTGATGAGGACTATTCAAAAGCGGGCGCAGAAATCATTGAAAATGTTAAAGATGTCTGGACAAAATCAGAAATGATTATGAAGGTAAAAGAGCCATTAGAGAGTGAATATCAGTATTTCCGCCAAGGGTTAATCCTATTTACTTATTTGCACCTAGCTGCTGAACCTGCTTTAGCAAAGGCACTTAAAGATAAAGGTGTTCTTGCCATTGCCTATGAAACAGTCTCTGTGAACAGAACTCTTCCGCTGCTTACCCCAATGAGTGAAGTAGCCGGTCGCATGAGCGCACAAATTGGTGCACAATTCTTACAAAAGAATAATGGCGGTCAAGGAATCCTTCTAGCTGGCGTACCAGGAGTTAACCGTGGTAAGGTAACTATTCTTGGTGGTGGTATTGTTGGAACTAATGCTGCTAAAATGGCAATTGGGCTAGGTGCTGATGTAACGATCATCGATTTAAGCGCAGACCGTTTACGCCAGTTAGATGATATTTTTGGAAATCAAGTTAAAACATTAATGTCAAATCCATATAACATCGCAGAAGCAGTTGCGGAAGCCGATCTTTTCATTGGAGCGGTGTTAATTCCAGGTGCAAAGGCTCCGAAACTAGTAACTGAAGAAATGGTGAAGACAATGAAGCCAGGATCTGTTATTGTCGATGTCGCGATTGACCAGGGCGGAATTGTTGAAACCATTGACCATGTAACAACACATGATAATCCTACTTTTGTCAAACATGGTGTGGTTCATTATTCCGTTGCCAATATGCCTGGGGCAGTTCCAAGAACCTCAACAATTGCCCTTACGAATGTTACCGTTCCATATGCATTACAAATCGCTAATAAAGGGGTTGTAAAAGCCATTTCGGAAAATGCTGCTTTAAAGCTTGGCGTTAATGTTGCAAATGGGGATATTACTTATGAAGCAGTGGCAAAAGACCTAGGATTTAAATATGTTTCAGTAGAAGAGGCACTTGAGAAAGAATCTGTTGTTATCTAATACAGGATCCTCTCCTCCATCCATTCCAAACAGTTTAGAGGCATAAGCAAAGAGGCAGCTATTTAAAATAGCTGCCTTTACTTTATAAATATTTTCGATGTACACCTTTACCATCATAGGAAAACAGCATTTTTCTTTCTTCAATCATGGTTTCTATATGGACAGGTCTGCCCCAAAGCTGGTGAATATACGGAAGTACCTTTTCAAGATACTTTACGTCTAATTCTACACCCTCATACCAGTGCATTAAGTACAGCTCTCCATTTTTCAAGAAATCGCCATCATTGACAGTGATGTAAGGGAATCCTCCGTTCACACGCATATTCACTAATTGATCACGGACATGTTCCCATTCTTTATCAACGATCTTATAATCCCTTCCCTGCTTTTGGAAAAGATACATATCCTCTCTCATCACTAGATCTTTGTTTAAGTAATTACGCAGGAAAGATATGTCTGATTCAACTTCCCGCACCTCGAACATCTTTTCCCTGCCAGACCCTGGCTGAACACCTCTTCGTTTCATCTCTTCAGTTGGGTTATTATATCTTTCTTCGATATCCTCAAAGATTTTTATACCAAGGTAGTAAGGGTTGATTCCCGTTTTGGATGGCTGAACAACTCCCGCATTCAGTTTTGCAAATTCAATCGCTTCACCACTTGTTAAGTCCAATTCGCGTAATATCCGTTGATGCCAAAATGAAGCCCAACCCTCGTTCATGATTTTCGTTTCAAGCTGCGGCCAGAAATAGAGCATTTCCTCACGCATCATGGTTAAAATATCGCGCTGCCAGTCCTCTAACTCTCGACTAAAGGTTTCAATAAATAATAATAAGTCCTTTTCCGGTTTGGGCGGGAACTTCCTTTTCTTCGGGCTGCTGATTACCTTATTTTCCTTTTCATCCAGCTTCCATAAATCATCATATGGGGTTACATTTCGCTGCTCATCATCTTCATCGTCATCTACATCTGTTATGGACCATGAAAGTTTCGGCCTCATTAGAGAAGGGTCAATGTGCTCATCAATTGCCAACACAGCGTCTAAAAAAGTTTCTACTTCCTTCTTTCCATATTGTATTTCATATTTATGGATTCGCTCTGCAGTAGCAGCCATACTTTCTACCATATCCCGCTTGGTATTCTGGAAGCGGACATTATTTTTAAAGAAATCACAATGAGCCAAAACGTGGGCAACGATTAACTTATTTTGAATAAGGGTGTTAGAATCAAGCAAAAATGCATAACAAGGGTTAGAATTTATTACGAGCTCATAAATTTTACTTAGACCTAAATCATAATGCAGTTTCATTTTATGGAATTGTTTCCCGAAGCTCCAATGTGAAAATCGAGTTGGCATACCATAAGCACCAAAAGTATAGATAATTTCAGCTGGACAGATTTCATAGCGCATTGGATAAAAATCCAGACCAAAGCCTCTGGCAATTTCGGTAATTTCACTAATTGCATATTCTAGCTGCTTGCGATCTTCAACTTTCATTCCTCACTCCCCCTTTTCCTCTTAACACAATGTATGAAGAAAAGGTGGGATTGATGAGAGAGATGGCCAAAAAACAATGCAAGCCGTTATGTTTTTGTGATTCTACTGTTTAGGATAAAAGTTTATTATTAGTTATTTAATTTATTGACCCATCTTTTTTGCTTCCTTCGCAAGAAGAAGACCGACATATTTATTCCGCTTCCATTCGGTATTAAAAACTGACAGGGGCGGACTAGTTTCCCCAACTAGGTAACTAATTTCAATGGTCATAGCCGGTCTGTGATATGTTGTAATAAACCAATCTGTAAAGCCACCGCCAAATGCCTCTGGGTCTGGTTTTGCTAATTTATAGTTGGTCAGCCTGGATACCTTCTTTGCAACCTTATAATCACGATTCATATGTTTTCCATTTTTGTAATTCCAAAAAATCTCCCTGCCTGCTGTATGATAAGCAACTGCAATCGAAGGTTTTATCTCTCTAATAAAATTGGTTAAAGCAATGACCTCTTTGGATTCAAGAGGTTTTTTACCTTTATAAAATGCATAGCTTGGGTTTGACTGTTCTTGGTTAAGCCTTCTCCAGCCTGCGGGGTATTGTCTGTTTAAATCCACTCCTATCCCATTAGCCTTCCATCTCTTTAAATTTCTTGAGCCTTCATTCATCAGTAACAATTGTTTTTGATAATCCGGCGAAAATGATTTGAGATTATTTTGTTGAATGGTCACTCCATCCGGATTAAGCATTGGTATAAACCAAATAGAAACCTGATTTAGGATATCTGTTGACCTAAACCCAATTCTCTTACCTCTCTGATATGCTTCGGCATAACTCTCGAGCATGTTCATCAAAAGGGCGCTTGTCAACCACTCTCGTCCATGATGAGCACCAATCAATACAATATTAGTTTTTCCCTCTCCTAACTTTACTCCCCAAATTTCCCTTCCAAAATGCGTTGTTCCAATTGTTTTAATTTCAATATGTTCCCGGTACTTTTTACTAATTTGTTTCAGATCTTGTTGCAGACATTCGTATGAGTACGGTTTATCCACTTTTACAATCTTCGCATCAGCCGCAGAATTTGTTAGTGTGAATAAGCAGAAAAGCACACAAATTAATCGACCCAATTAAGGCACCACGTTTCTTTAAAAAACTTTTTTATACTGGTAAATCTTAAAAACAGCGTAAACATCAGGTGTCCAACATTTTCTGTGAAAGTTATCCGGGGAATGTCATAAAATATAGTCAACTCCTAATATGGAGGAGGCAAAAACGAATGAATAAACTGGATTACGACCGAGCGTTATATTATACGCATAGATCCGAATGGGACAATTTATTAATTTTAATGGTCCGGACAAAGGACCAATTTTTATCGAAAAAGATTGAACAATTCCTGCACGCATATAATTTTGAACGAGACTACACCGTGATTGAGACAAAATTATATAATCTTCTCCGTTACATTGACCATGCTAATGAATCACTTGATCCTGATGAAAATGGCTTACCGATGTATAGTCTTTCCTGAAAAAAAAAGTGGATACCAAATTGTTAAGAAAAATTTTCTACCGGGAAAATAGAATTCCACCAAAAAAAACGGCTTCCTATATGGAGGCCGTTTTATTCTTGATAACGCTAATCTACACCCGATAAATTAAATAGTTTGAACCATTTTTACTTTCTTATCTACTAACTCCATAAAGTCATTTTCAATGGTTTGCAGCTTTTGTTTGCCTTCTGCAAGACTTGCACTATTGACACCAAAATAAAATTTAACTTTTGGCTCTGTTCCAGACGGACGTAAGCATACCCATGATCCATCTTCAAAAATATATTTCAAAACATTAGATTTAGGTAATTCAATGGATTCTTCGCCATCTCTTGTTGCTCTGGTACGAGTCAAATAATCCTCGCTAGCAAGAGTCTTAAGTGAACCCAAACTTGTCAATGGCTCATTACGGAAAGAGGCTAACAAGCGTTGAATCATCTCTGCCCCTTCTTTTCCTTTCAGTGTTAAAGAACGAAGTCCCTCTAGAAAGAAACCGTATTTTTCGAATACGCGCAACATTCCTTCATAAAGGGTTAATCCTTGTTTTTTATAATGGGCACAAACCTCTGTAGCGAGCAGCGCTGCTTGAACAGCATCCTTATCACGTGCGAAGTCCCCAATTAAGTAGCCGTAAGACTCTTCGTAGCCAAATAGGAAGGTATGCTCTCCTGTTGTTTCATATTCCTTGATTTTTTCTGCAATGAATTTAAATCCTGTTAAAACATCAACTGTTTCTAAATTGAATGCAGCAGCAATTCTCCGTCCTAACTCAGATGTAACAATGGTTTTTAATACAACCCCATTTTGTGGCAATATTCCTTTTTCTTGTTTCTGAGAAAGAAGATAGTCCACTAATAAAGCACCGGTCTGATTACCTGTTAATACAATATATTCTCCCTCTTCATTAGGAACGGCAATTCCAAGTCGGTCTGCATCAGGGTCTGTTGCAATTAAAATATCCGCTCCGACCTTCTTTCCATCGCGAATCGCTAATTCAAAAGCAGCGTGCTCTTCAGGATTAGGGCTTTTTACAGTTGAAAATTCAGGATCAGGCAATTCTTGTTCTTTTACAACCGATACATTACGATAGCCTAATGCCGCAAGGCCAGCTCGGACTAATTTATTGGCTGTCCCATGTAATGGAGTAAATACAATCTTAATATCGGTCTCTTCAGCGAGAGTTGGATTTTCAGATATGGTTTTTAACTTTTCAATATAGACTTGGTCAATTTCAGAACCGATTGTTTTGATTAGACCAGAATTACGTAATTCTTCCTCGCTGCTAACTTCAATTAGTAATTCATTTTCAATTTCATTAACCTTGGCAATTACGATATCGGCCGCTTCAGGTGGCAGCTGGCCGCCATCTGAGCCATAAACTTTATAACCATTATATTCAGGTGGATTATGGCTCGCTGTAACCACAATCCCAGAAAAAGCATTCAAATGTCTTAACGCAAATGAAAGTTCTGGTGTAGGTCGTAACTCATCAAATACATATGTTTGAATTCCTTTAGAAGCAAGAGTTTTAGCAGCTTCCAACGCAAAATCTGGCGATTTATGACGTGAATCATAGGCAATCACTACTCCGCGTTTTTTCGCCTCTTCACCATGCTCTTCTATGTATGCTGCTAATCCTGCAGAAGCTTTACGGACTGTATATATGTTCATGCGATTTGTTCCTGCACCAATTTCTCCGCGCATTCCACCCGTACCGAACTCAAGATTTTTATAAAATATTTCTTCGAGTTGTTTTTCATTTCCCTTTAATGTTTCTAATTCATTTTTTAACTCATTGTCTAGCCCTTCAAAATCGAGCCAACTTTTCGCAATCGCTTTCCATTCCATAGATGTAATCCCTCCTATTTTTGTCCATACAATAATTCGAAGTTTAACTTCCGTTTTCCTCTAAAAATGACAGGATAAAAACCGACATTTTTCGCAAAGTACAGGAAAAGCCACTTATACTATAATCTCAAAAATATCACAATAAGAGCAAGAAATAAATAAAGCCTGTAAAAAATTACAGGCTTTTGCTTTACTACTTTTATATAATCAGTTCATTGTCTGCTTTGCTATAAATACTCAGCATTGAACTTTTTAGGCTTTTTCCTTCCATAAACTGCTCAAAATCGAAAGGGAAAAACAGTCCAAATTCTTTAAGAGTAGCAACATTTTTGTTAAACACCATTTCGTATTGTTCATCCAGCGGTGACGACTCTAAAATTGAAATAACTGTTTGTATGCTTGTCATAACTTGAAATGCATCTTTCAATGTATTAAAATCCAAAGACGTATCCAAGACCTTTAATTCCTCAAATTGACTAATTTCTTCATCACTAAAATAAAGAGGAAAAATATTAGAGTAAACGTACCTCACCAGTTCATTAATTTCTTCTTCTTGACTTGGTGTCGAGGCAAAAACTATTTTCACTTATCTAACCCACCTTTGCCATCGCTTATTTCTGTCGTAATATATATCATAAGAATAACATAATTCGTAGTGAACTTTGGGTGGTAATTATCACCACAGTTTAAGAAAAGCGGAAAGCGACTTGAACAGTGGCTTATGACCCCGAGCCCCAAGTCGCTGGACCTAGACAATTGATAAAAGGAGAAAATAATGTACATAACCAAACGAACTGGCGAATGGCTGCAAATCATTATTCCAAGGGAGTGGGAAGGTATTACCGTTGAACACCTTTTCCGACAAGTTTGGGAGGCTCCAAAAAAATTAACGCATCAATTCCGATCTGAAAATAAGGTACTTATGGAAGGAAATCGAGTTAATTGGAACTTACCATTTACAGCCGGTGCAAAACTTCAACTCCATCTTTTTGAAGAGGAAGATCCTCATGTTACCCCGAACTATCATGAGTTAAATATATTGTTTGAAGATGACCATGTTTTAATTGTCAATAAACCGCCTTTTATGAATACACACCCAAATGACCCGGTTAAAGAAACGGATTCATTAATGAATGCTGTAGCTTTTTATTTGCTATCAAAAGGAGAATCCGGTAATGTTCGCCAAATCCATCGATTAGACCGGGATACATCGGGGGCAATTCTTTTTGCAAAACACGGACTAGCGGGTGCGATCTTAGATAAAATGCTCGAAAAACGCCACATCAAAAGAACTTACATTGCCGCTGTGCACGGTCAAATTAAACAGCGGAAAGGCACCTTAAACATGCCGATTGGGCTGGACCGTCATCATGCGACTAGACGCAGAGTCTCACCTAATGGACAGGCTGCGATTACACATTATCAGGTCTTAGATATTAATAAACAAAAGAATTTTACTTTCCTAAAATGTTGGCTGGAAACAGGGAGAACTCATCAAATTAGAGTTCATTTTAGTCATTTGGGTCATCCCTTGATTGGTGATAGTTTATATGGAGGTGAACCGATCACAAACAGGCAGGCTCTCCATGCCGTAAAGCTTGAATTCACAAATCCATTTACCCAAGAATCCATTATATGTCATGCCCCATTTATCGATTTGTCTGAAGTATTTCATGCTATTGATATAAATAAAATATAGAAAAAGGATGCCTCGATTAGGGAGACATCCTTTTTCTTTGTTAATTTTGTTTTAGTCTGCTTTTCTAAAGGCACGCATAATGAAGCTTAAAAGAAGTACTAATACGGCGGCACCAATGATAGCAGGTATTATGGCGAAATCAGCCACATCTGGTCCCCAGTCTCCCAATACTGCTGTTCCTAACCATGCACCAACAAAACCTGCGATGATATTACCAATAATGCCCCCCGGAATATTTCTTCCGACTATTAAACCTGCTAACCAGCCGATTATACCACCAACAATTAATGACCAAATGAAACTCATTTAGAACACTCCTTTTTAGTATTCTTCATTTCACTTTTTTGTTTATTCCTAAGACAGTGTTGTTTAATTAATTAAACCATTGTTTACTGCCTGTACCTATAAAGTACCCTTTTTTGTTATTTATACTCATAAAAAAATAAATAATGGATTAAAAAAATACAGATCTGCACGACATAAATTTATAATACAAGGCAAAAGTAATAAAGGACTTCTTGGGTATATAGTCAGCAATAGATAAATTCAGAAAATTCTAATGTTAAGTTTTTGTAAATTTAACGTAAAATCTTTCTCTTTCCGACATATTTCAGCTAAAATGATTTGGGTGTGAAAGAAAACATACATTGTTTAAATTATTGGAGGTATAATCTTATGGCTAAAAAGGTAGATAAATTCTCAGCATTACTAAGTAATATTTCATCAAATCTTGATGAAAGTGTGGATTTTTTTACTGAATATAAATTAAAAAATATCAGTGATTTAAAAATCTTTTCTGAGAAAATGAAAGAGTATGAATCCAAAGGTGATACCTTCGTTCATGAAGTCATTAAAGAACTAAATGATGCCTTCATAACTCCAATTGAACGTGAGGACATTCTCCAGCTTGCGATGAGCATGGACGATGTATTAGACGGACTTGAAGCATGTGCGGCCCTTTTTGAAATGTACTCCATTACAGAAGCCGATGAATTTATGTTACAGTTTGTCGATGCAATTCAAGGCAGTGTTCACGAAATTCAGAAGGCTGTTGAATTACTATCCAACAAAAAGCTAGCTCAAATACGGGAACATGCCATTAAAATTAAGGATTTTGAATCAAAATGCGATAATATTTTAAGACAGTCAATTAAACATCTATTCACTGTGGAAAAAGATCCAATCCGTATTATTCAATACAAGGAAATTTACGAAGATCTTGAGGATATCGCAGACTTTTGTCAAACTGTAGCTAATACCCTTGAATCCATTATTATGAAAAATGCATAAGGAGCAAAAAGATGAGTCTTGTACTAATTTTAACAATCTTAATTGTCATTGGTGCCCTTGCATTTGATTTTATAAATGGTTTTCACGATACAGCAAATGCAATCGCCACATCCGTTTCCACTAAAGCGTTAAAACCGCGGCAAGCCATACTATTAGCAGCGGTAATGAATTTTGTTGGAGCGTTAACGTTTACCGGGGTTGCTAAAACTGTATCTAAGGATATCGTTGATCCATTTACATTGCACAATGGGTCAGTGGTAATTTTAGCTGCATTACTTTCAGCTATCTTTTGGAACTTACTCACTTGGTATTTTGGAATTCCAAGCAGTTCTTCTCACGCAATTATTGGTTCTATTGCTGGCGCGGCAATTGCAGCAGAAGGATTTAATGCCTTAAACTACACTGGTTTTATCAAAATCATTGAAGCGCTAATTTTATCACCAATTTTAGCTTTTATTGTGGGATATATTATTTATAGTATCTTTAAAGTGGCATTTAGAAATTTTAATTTAGCAAAAACGAACAAAAGATTCCGTTATATCCAAATCGCAACCGCTGCATTACAATCTTATTCACACGGAACAAATGATGCCCAAAAATCAATGGGGATCATCACCTTAGCACTTGTATCTAGTAAATATCTTTCACCCGATGCAGGAATCCCTTTCTGGGTACAAGCTTCCTGTGCAATTGCGATGGGATTAGGAACCTCAATTGGCGGCTGGAAGATTATCAAAACAGTTGGCGGAAAAATTATGAAAATACGTCCAATTAATGGGGTAGCTGCAGATTTAACTGGTGCTGCTATTATCTTTGGTGCTACGTATATTCATTTACCAGTTAGTACAACTCATGTAATTTCTTCTGGTATCCTAGGAGTAGGTTCTGCTCATCGTCTAAAGGGCGTTAAATGGGATACAGCTCAACGAATGTTAATTACTTGGGTCATCACCCTTCCAATTACAGCATTGATTGCAGCCATTGTTTACTTTATTTTGAATTTGTTCTTTTAACTTTAAACCAGAGAACCTTCTCTGGTTTTTTTGTTTCGATTTTACAATTTAGAAGAAACCTTTAACACCTTAAAACCACCGAAGCAAAGCACCGGTGGTTTAAGGTTTTTTATTTAGTTTGATTCATCCATGTTACCAAATGTTTTTTGCATTATTTCATAAGATGTTTTCAACCGTTCATAGAATTCAGGCTGGTCCCATGATTTCCAGTTATAAAATAGTGAACCCTTTTGTTTGAGCTGCCCATTCACCGTCTTAGGAATGGTTTGTTGTACACTGCCTTTCGCTGTTGTTACAACCGCAGCCCTAATTCCACTAGTCTCCACAGAGCTTGACAATCCCTGTTTCCAAATATCCCCCATTACTTCTTTTAAGCTGGGATCTTTAACATTTAATAGCTGCCAAGCAATTCTTCCTTCTATTACCTTTTTATCCTTGCTCATACTTATATCTGTTAAAGAATCAAAATCTTTGCTGGCTGGATTAGCATTACCGTATTGTAAAACCCCTGTTTCATAATCCTGAAACGGAATGACTTTCTTTGTTGAAGGGATTGTTTGTTGTTTATTTAATGCCAGCCGAATAGGATTAAACACCCCATTATCCTTCCTTTGAGCATATGGCTCTTCAGGAATCATTTTCAAAAGTTTTCCATACTGATAATAGAAGGTATCATAATAGCTATCAACCAAGATTCGTGAATCTTTTGGACCCTGGAGCTTGATAAGGAAGTCAATTCCGTAATCCGTTTTTATCTTTGCTCGCTGGTTAATCGAAATCGTTGTTTGCCCTTGGTTTCTAATGGTATCGAGCAATAGATATGTGCCTCCGCTGTTAAAATCTACAGGTTGATTATATTTTAGTAAGAAATACAAGTAGCCGCTGTCAGATGCGAAACGCACCTCTTTTACCCGTTGATCCCCCTTAGATTGGTAACCTAATTTTGTACCGGCGATTTCCCAATCTTCTGAAGCACCATCGACAACTATAGATGTTTCCTTCTTCCCTGGTTCGAATCCAAGCAAACCAAAATGCTGTTCATTTGTTTGCTGATTATTCCAATAAGGGCGGCGGTCCGGATTATCAAAGTCCATTGTGTTCCATGTCCGCTTAAACCATTCATCCTGCCAAGTAAATACAAGTCCGCCCGCATATTTCTCTGATACAATGGATTGATATAAATGCTGATCAATCTGTCCTTGTTCTTCTTCTGAATGAAATCCCTGATTCATACCGTAAGGATTTCTATGAGTTAATCCTCTTGAAGAAGGTACACCAAATTCCGCCACCAAAATTGGCATATGATGTGCTGAACGCAGATCATTCAGATACCCAGCGTAATTATTTTTCTTTCCAGCAGCATCCGTATAATCCAGAAACTTCTTTTCGTAATTAAGAAAATCTGGGTAGTATGGATAGATATGATAAGAAGCAAAAAGCCCGGCTTTAAAAGACCCTGATGCCTTTACATGATTGGGATCAACAGAAACCATATCTTCTGTTTCAAGTGGTTCTGACGGGTGTTTGAGCAAATCCGTTGTAACCCAATTCGTAAAGCTCATCGAATGCTGCCAGTTATATTGCTTTGACTCATACTCTGCTGCATAATCCATCAATTCGGCCAGCCAAATTTCAAACGGACTGGCATGGACTGTTTCAAAATAGTCCCCTTTAAATTGAGCCATTCCAGAATGCTTGGTATTGGTGTTCTCCACCATTGCCGGGTCCCATTCTGTTCCTATAATCGTGCCGATGACAAACTTTGAGATATCATGTTTATAAACACCTGATGCATGACCTGGCCGTTTGGCAAGATTAGCATTTCCATGAATAATATCAACCATATTCTTTATCTCCAGCTTGGCATCATCCACATTTACCTTTGCAAATGCATCCTGTGTCTTGATCAGATTTTCTTCATTAACCCACGTTCCATGAAATAAATATAACGGTTTTTTCGCAATTTGGTTGTATTCGTAAAAAGCCTCATAAAACTGAGGAGGATGCAGAGTATAAACCCTAATGGCATTGGCATTCATTGCTCCAATTTCTTGAAACCATCGAAAATATTCTTCTTTTGTAATGGCCGCTTCTCCAGGAAAGTAGCCAGGTCTGCCAATCCCCATATTCACTCCCTTAATTAAAAAGTTCTCCCATTTTCCATTCTTTTGAATTTGGATATAGGAAGCATTGGTTTTACTATTAGTCTTTACTCCATTCTCTTCAACCAGTTCGATTTTCTCTTGGGTCTCAACGTGTTTTAACCCATTTTTGAGTATATCTTTCATCATCGGAACATAGGCTGTCCAATAAAAAGAATGATTTGGCCCGAATGTCTTTTTCCACTTATCCAAACCTTGTGTCTGATAAATCCCCGGCACATCTGCTTCATCAGCATAGTCCCCGGAAAAATAATAGGAGGAGTATCTCGCATTTTTGTGATATATGACAGCAGGAAACTGATTGGGTATTCCATACCCCTTTAATTTCTCACTGGCCTTTTTCGAAACAGGCAGCTGATAATTCGCTAAGATCTCATTATTATTTTTCGCATCAATAATATCGAACCAATACTGATACGTCCCGTCTATTTGTTGCGAAAAGTGTTTTTGTCCTAGACTGGTTAATTTAAAATTGAGTCCTGAATGGTGGAGGTCATCTTCCCCTATTACAACCACATAATTATTTTTACTTACAAATACAAATCCCTCTCCATTGAAAGCCCATTTTTCTCTTTGTTTTTGATAATTCTTTTTTACCCATTGAGGTACTTCATTACTATTCAAATCAGAAAAATATCTGCCAATCCATCCAGACCACTCCACATTAAGCAAATTTGAAATTTCCGCTCTGGCCGGTTCGGATGTTGGACTAGCAAATGTATTGAATTCTGCAATTAAAGTTTTGGATTTTGATTGAATAAGTGCCTTTTTCATTTGGTTAACTTCACTTAGTGTCAGACCCCCATAAACCTTGACTGACCTTCGACCAGTGGGATTCTGTCCATAAAATTCGTTTTTATAGACACCGTACTGATCTGTCAAATAGAAAACATCATATTTTTTTAAATCCTTGGGTAAAGGGACAATAGTATATTGCTTACTTTTTTTCGGCACAAATCCTTTATAATCATTTTTTGCTGAATAGGGTTCTTGCCCTTTCTTAAAATACTTGGCATTGTTTAAAACCCACACCAATCCCTTATGTTCCCGGTATGTCGTATTAGGTACGGTTTTATCTACAATTAGCACATTCAAATTTTTTTCTGGCTGTAATTTCCATAACCAAAAAGGGCTTGTTAGAACTACCAAGAAAATCATAGTATAGACAAATAGGTGGATTGATTTTTTCATTTTGATACACCTTTTCTTTTCATTTCTCCCCAGCTTGTATCTCCTTTTATGATTTGCCAGACCCCCTCACAGCGCCATAAAACGGTCATAGGCCGATACCAGATCGTTTCTGTTAATGAATATAGAAAAAGCTTAAGGATATCTGTTACCTTTGGATATTTGGTTAAGCTCCACTCCTCTAAAAGGACGGCAGCCATTGAAAAAATCGACCCATACAAACAAGAAAGTAAAAACAGCAAAATGGAAAATTCGATGTAGGTTCCCCCGAGAAGCAAGCATAATATCATAAAAATATAGCCAGATAGCTCAATAATCGGGCCGAAAAACTCTACAATCCAAAAATAAGGAAATGCAAGAAGACCAATTGATCCGTATTTAGGATTAAAGGTTAATTTACGATGGGTCCATAAACTTTCAAATAGCCCTCTATGCCATCTTCTTCGCTGTCTCCGCAAAAATGTCATGTCCTCAGGCACTTCTGTCCAACAAACAGGATCCGGGACGTATACGATCTTCTTTTTCAGTCCCTTTTCTTTTAATAAACGATGTATTCGCACCACAAGTTCCATATCTTCACCAACCGTATCGGTTCGATAGCCTCCTGCGGCAATTACCCAATGCTTAGAAAAAACACCAAAGGCACCAGAGATAATAAGGAGGAGATTGTGTCTGCTGAGACCAATTCTCCCCATTAAGAATGCTCGTAAGTATTCAATTATCTGCATCACTACCAATGGCTTATTGGATAGGCCAACACTTTGAAGATGACCATTTTGAATTTCACAGCCATTGGCAATCCTCACACTGCCTCCGGAAGCAATTACTTCTTCAGCCGAGTCCACAATTGGTTTCATTACCTTCAAAAAAGCATCTTCTTCAAGAACCGAATCACCATCCAAAGAGCAAAAATAAGGATAATGAGAGAAGTTAAGTCCGACATTAAGGGCATCTGCTTTTCCTCCGTTTTCCTTGTCGATCAGGAAAAGGTTGGATAGAATCGCTGATTGATATATCTTTTTGATTGGTTTAGTATTCACTTGAATTCTAACCACTTTTTTGATTTCCTTCATATCATAGAATTCAATCATCTTTTCCAGGGTTTGGTCCTTGGAACCATCATTTACTACAATTATTTCAAAGGATGGATAGTTTACACTTAATAGTGAGCGAACACTTTGAATAATACCAGCTTCTTCATTGTAAGCAGGAACAATAATTGAAACAGGTTTGGTATAAATTTCTTCTAAATAATCTTCGTAAGCCTGTATTCGATCAAGCTGGTATTCTTTTCGAAGTTGAAAACACGAGATAATAAGAATTACCGAATAAAAAATAATGACTATTACCATATAAACTGCAATAAACCAGGTAAAAGCCGTTACAATATCTCCCCAATGAATAAATGGCATCCGTTTATACCCCTTTATGCAGCCATTCCCAGGCCATATCTTTTGCAAATGTATCTTTTGACGAATCTAAAACAGTTCGAAGGATCTCTTTACCGTGACTAAATTGACTGATGGCCTGTCCAGCCTGTGACCGAACCCACCATGTCCTGTCATGCATTAGCTCAATCAACCTCGGTATTGCTTTTTCTTCTTTCAATGAACCAATTAATTTGATTGCAACCATTCGTTCTTCCCATTTATCTGAATAGAGGAGTTCTAAGTATGGATCACTATTCTTTACATATCCAATTTCGGCCAATGCCTTTAAGGCCCTTAACCTTATTTCTCCAGAATAGCTCGAGAAAGTTTTCTCTAAGAAATGGTTATAGCTGACCTCTCGCTTACTTGCAATCACATCCATTATTGCTTTTTGAAGCGGCAAGCCTGCTTGATGAAAATGGAGTACATATTGGTCAAATTTCTTCTGTTCTAATGGCATTAGGATATGGAGATAATCAAATTCGGTGAGGTCTTGATATTTAGTGGTCAATAGGTCAAATAGCTTAGAAAATTGAAATAAAGCCAATATTCTCAAGATATGTATCTTCTCTTGGTGTGTAAGTTGTTTCCTGTTTAATAACCTGAAAACATCTTCCATAAGGTTTATCATATTAAAATCCTCAATATGATAAAGTGTATTCATTCTAGTACTCCATTTGTGGCTTTGAAGCCGTTTTTGATAATAATCCGATAAGTACATCGATGCTAGTTTTGATAAACGGTTCTTTTCCTCATCCCCTTCAATTACCTTTGTGTACCTGCTTAGCAATTGTTCAAGGGCCTTTTGTTGTAGAACCGTTTCTGGAGTTAGTTTCCTTGAAAAACTACCCTCAATTAAGATCGAAGAAATAAGAGGATTATAGATTTCACGATAATGTTCAATCTTTTTTCTTTTCTGAATCTCAATTATTTTTCTGATTGTTAAATACCCAAGCAAAAACACAAGAATCCCTACTAAGGATAGGGTTAAAACGGAAAGGAACAGCAACTCATCTGTAAACAAATTAATTCATCCTTTTAATTAACCTTTGTATTCTAGCCTGCAGCTCCTTAATGCTAAAGGGTTTAGTGACATAATCATCAGCGCCAAGTGCTAAGGCCTTTTCAATATCTGCTACGCTTTTTCTCCCGGTCAGCATAAGGACATGAACTTTATGACTACCTTTTATCTTTTGGACCTTTTGTAAAACTTCAATCCCATCCATTATTGGCATCACACCGTCAATTATTAAAAAATGGTCTCCTTTTTCCTCTAATCTATTTGATTTGAAAAACTGTACCCCATCTCCAAATTCCGCTAAACTTACATCAAAATTAGAAAAATCCATTACATTAAGAATTCGCATCAGCATGGTCCTAATAATAGGATCATCATCAATGATAGAAACAAATAATTTTCTTTTGGTTATTTCGTCCGTCCAGTCATTTACGATTTCCTCATGTGGATCGCTGTCTGCTTTTGTTGCTGATAGGGCTTGATTAAATAATTCTTTTCTTTTTAAATGACGGGCAATTCGAACAGTCAATTCTTCTAAATCAATCGGTTTTTCAATAAAATCATCGGCACCAAGTTTGAATGCCTTGATTCTTGTTTCCCGGTCATTCATCAAACTAATCATAATTTTCGGTACAAAGGGTTGATGTGTATGATGCTCAATCTCCTCCAGTAACTTAAGTCCACTGATTCCAGGTAAATTTATATCGATAATTACACAGTCAGGATTTAAATCGTAGTATTGCGAAATTGCCTTAGCAGGGTCTGAATTTACAACTACTATCCAACCCTTTTCCTCCAAGGCAGCTTTGAGAAGAATGAGCATCGAAATATCATCATCGATGATTTGAATGAGTGGAACATTTACGTCATGGCGGCGCACAATATGTTTCACCGCTTCCTTATTAGAGTGAATTTCATATTCATTTGTCAGATTAAATAATCCCTCTAAAAACGTTCGTAATTCTTCTTTTTCCCAAAGTTTTTCCTCTTCTACTTTGATTTGCTCTAATAAAAATCCAATTAGCTGGTGGAGACCGACTAACTGTAACGTCCCTGCACTGCTGTAAAGGGAATGTAGAAATCGATAAACTTCTAAATTGCTGATTTCGGACTTGGTGTCAAACCACATAGACAACTGACTGTTTACCTTTTGAACAAGTGAATACTTATATTTATTTAAGTCCATTAACTGCCTGCACCTCAATTTAATTAGGGGAAACTGATCACTTTGGTAATACTCTTTAGTGATAAGTTTGTGTTTATCTTGAGTGTATTATGAATTGATAAGAAATACTACGGAAAGGTCGAAAAAGGTCGAATTTTTTTAAAAAAATATAAAAAAAGGATTCCTATTATGGAATCCAAGATAATATCATCCTAAAATTTTCACCTTACTGGTACAGCTCTCCATTGCTGCAATGATTGCTCCCCGAAATTGTTTACTTTCAAGAGTTGCAACTGCCTCAATTGTTGCTCCCCCGGGTGTACAAACTTGATCTTTCAGCTCTCCGGGGTGTCTGCCTGTTTCCAGAACCATCTTGGCAGCCCCAAGTACAGCTTGTGCCGCCAGCCGATAGGCCTTATCTCGTGGAATTCCATGTCGTACTCCCCCATCCGCCATTGCTTCTATTAACATATAGACATAGGCCGGTGATGAACCACTGATAGACGGTACCGCATCCATTAGGTTCTCCTCCAAACGCTCCGTTTGACCAAAGGATTGAAACAATTGTTCTACCGCCATTAGCTCTTCTTCAGTGATATATTTATTTGGACAAAGGGCACTCATTCCTTCCCCCACTAACGAAGCGGTATTAGGCATAGTTCGTACGGATTTAACCTGTAAACCAAATAAACGTTCAATGTCTCCTAAAGTAATCCCCGCTGCAATCGTGACAATAATAGTACCTTGATTTATTTCATTCTTAATTTCATTGATAATTCCTGCGTGCTGGTCAGGTTTCACTGCTAGAATGAGAATGTCAGCAAACCGTGCCACATCCTTATTGTTTAATGATCCAAGAATACCATATTTTTCAGAAACGGCCTTTAGTGTCCTTTCAGTTGCAGCACTAGCCATTATATTGTCTTTAGTAACCCCATTTGCTTTTACTATTCCCTCTATCATAGCTTGAGCCATTTTTCCTGCCCCGATGAAACCAATCCTTTTTAACATAATTCTCATTCCTTAATTTTTCATATTAATCTTCTTTCCGATAAATAAAAAAAAGAGAAGATATTCATTAAAAATAGCTTCTCTTTTTTCATTTGGCCATTCAGCTAAAAATTAATGATGTACTAACTTCATTATCCAATCTAGAACAACACCGCCAAAATAAACACCAAATACACCTATTACGGCAGAAAATACAGGCGGTGCTGGTAAAGGTAATTTTAAGAACCTAAATAACATTCCTACAATTAATCCAGCAATTAAGGCCAATATAACTTCTTTCATAAATGTTACCCTCACATTTAATTAATAGTTGTTATTAGAAAGTTCCCCCTTAGCAATGGAAACACCTGAACTAGCACCAATTCGGGTAGCTCCAGCTTCCACCATCGCCAACGCATCTTCACGGCTTCTAACACCGCCTGAAGCCTTGACTCCAACATTAGCCCCTACTGTTTGACGCATTAAACGGATATCCGAGGCAGTTGCTCCGCCTGTCGAGAATCCAGTTGAAGTTTTAACAAAGTCAGCCCCTGCTTTAACAGCAAGTTCACAAGCCCTAATCTTTTCTGCGTCTGTCAGTAAGCATGTTTCAATAATTACCTTAACTAGTGCTTTACCCTTTGCCGCCTCAACGACAGCACGAATATCTTTTTCAACTATTTCATCCTGTTGATCCTTTAGCGCAGAAATGTTGATAACCATATCCACCTCATCCGCACCGTTTTCGATCGCATTTTTCGTTTCAAATGCCTTTGTTTCTGAAGTTGATGCTCCTAATGGAAATCCAATCACTGTACATACCTTTACTTCAGGAGTATCTGCAAGCAGTTCAGCTGCTGTTTTAACCCATGTTGGATTAACACATACAGATGCAAATAAATACTCTTTCGCCTCATTAATAATTTTAAGGATTTCTTCTTTCGTTGCATCTGCTTTTAATAATGTATGATCTATCATTTTGACAATATTTTGAGTCATCTTAATTTCCCCCTGATATTTTTTTGTTATACAGATTCTATATCCATTTTTATAACAACATAACTATAACAAACAACATGAACGTTTGTAAACACATATATGAACAAATGTAAAATCAACATCTTCATATTCAACAATAAATGTATTGACTATTTATCAAGCAGGAATTTTGCCGTAAATTGATCGGTAACGAGAACATTTGCATATTTTCCGATTAAGGCACCATAAATTCCATCTATTTTGTTGGGTCCCCCAGCTACAACAATGGAATATTCTTTCTTACTTAGCTCATCAAGATTCACACCCAAGGTCCTTTCATTTAAGCTCTCATTACAAATTTGCCCATCCTTATCAAAGAATCGCGAACAAATATCACCAACTGCCTTGCCTGAAATTGATTCCAAATCACTGTCAGTAAAATATCCTAATTGAAACAATAAAGAGTCTGTCTTAATCGATCCTATTGTAAACAGAGCAATATTAGCCTGTTTTCCCATTTCTAAAATTCTTCGGATATGGCGGTCTGCCTCCATTGCTTGTTTTACAACTACATGATCGACTATGGCAGGCAAGGGAAGATTTAGTGGTGTCGTATTGAATGCCTTACCAAATAGATATAGAATCTCTGATGCATATGTATTGGTTTCCGCATGACTTACACCGCCTTTTAATTGGACAACTTTGACGTTTTTTACAAATTTCTGTCTTAGTTCAATTGCAATATGATAGAGAGTCGTCCCCCATGTAACTCCGATAATGTCGTCATCTTTAACAATGCCCTCCAAGTAATTCGCAGCCATTTCACCAAGATAATTTTTAATAATATGGTCTTCATATTGTGGTATAGAAGCGACAATCGCTTTTTTTAAATGGAACTTTTTTTCTAATTGGGAAGCTAAATTTTCAACATTCTCAGTCGGGTCCATTATAGAAATTTTGACTATGCCCTCACTCTTTGCCTGCTGTAACAAACGTGATACAGTCGGACGGGAAACACCCAAAATCTTAGCAATTTCATTTTGGTTATAATCCAATAAATAATATAACTTTGCCGCTTCAATAACTTTGTTCAATTTATCTTGTTCCATTTTATCACCTATATAGTTTTTGATTTTCTTTATTGTAACAAATAACTGGGATGTAATTCACTGATCTTTTACATTTGTGGTACTTACTTTGAACATTTTTTCACATTAATTATCTAGTGAATTTTCAAATTAAATTAGGGAAAAATTTACGAAAAGCGGAAGCACCTTTTTCAAATCCTGATTTAGAACAAAAAGGGATAATTCTTTAAAGGAGGCCAATACATTGGATAAATTAGGAAGTTCTATCTACAGGAATCGCAAATGGGTACTGCTCATTTGGATAGCGGTTATTCTTTTTTTCGGCCTTTTTGCCCTTAAATTACCTACTGTTTTAAGTGGGAATGGCTTTGAATACAAGGGAGAATATAATCAAACAAGAAAAATCCTCGAAAAAGACTTTGGGCATCCTAAATCCTCCATTATCCTGGTTTTCGAGAGAGAAAAAACAATCAAAGATAAGGAATTTCATCAGTTTATCCAAAATACATTTAGTAGGCTTTCTAACTTTGACTCTGCCAGAGATATCACCTCTCCCTTTGATAGAGATGGAATGATTAAAGACAATTATGCCTATGGGCTGCTTACTTTTGAGAAAAAGGCCGAGAATCTTGGAGAGGAAATCGCAAAATTAAAAAGGATTCTTAAAAACCAACATGGTTTAAAGGTTACGATGACTGGAGAACCAATAATCGTTCAGGACTTAAATGTTGCCAGCCAAGAAGATTTACGAAAGGCAGAGATGATTGGTCTGCCGATCGCATTAGTAGTGCTTATCTTTGCATTTGGAGGCCTTGTCGCTGCCGCCCTTCCAATTGTTATTGGAGTGGTTTCCATCTTAATCACGATGGGCACCGTTTACTTCTTTAGTTATCAATTTGATTTAACGATCTTTATTCTTAACATTGTTCCAATGATCGGTCTTGCCTTAAGTATTGATTTTGCCTTATTGTTCATTAACCGCTACAAAGAGGAATTGCAAACCAAATCTATTCAAAAAGCAATAGAAGTAACAGTTAGGACAGCTGGAAGATCGATTATCTTCTCGGGACTTTGTGTTTTTATAGGCCTTTCTGGGCTTTGGTTTATTAAAATCGACATCTTTCAAAATGTTGCCCTAGGGGGGATGCTGGTCGTCCTAATTTCTGCGTTTTCAGCATTAACCTTTCTACCAGCATTACTCTCACTGTTAGGGAAAAGTATAAATAAATTTAGTGTGCTTCGAGTTACGGAAAAGGAAAATAGCATTTGGTACCGATTTGCCAAAATGGTGATGAATCATCCGATTATCATGGTTGTCCTCTCACTCACCATTCTCTTAGCTGGACTAGCACCAGTAAAGCAATTGGTTTTGGCTATTCCTGGTACGGATTCTCTGCCAGCCGATTACCCTTCTCGGTTAGCACTTGAAACATTCCAGAAGCAATTTATTGCAAGCGAGAAACGCGACGAAAAAAAAGTAACGATTGTGCTTAAAACAAATGGGCCGGTTACAAAAAGGAATAATTTTAAAAAAATAAGTACAATTATCCGCTCAATTGAAAAGGATAAGCTCATTAATACCGTTTATTCCCCTTATTCTGCAACAGGAATAAGGGATGAAGAAAAGCTATATCAGTTTTTCCAACATGGGGACACAGCGCAGCTTGCTCCATTAAAAGAATACTTTATCAGAAACAATGAAATACTTTTGGAAGTTTATTTAAACACTGAAGAGCATTCTGCAAAAGCTAGGGATTGGGTAAAGGATTGGTCACAAAGAAAACTTGGCGTCCAAGCCTTTTTTGGTGGCCCTATCAAATTTGAACAAGAGATTTTTGCCGAGATCTATCAAAAGGCACCCTATGGATTACTGTTAATTGTGTTATCAACCATTGTGATATTAATGACTGCGTTTCGTTCCATTTTGATTCCTCTTAAGGCGATCTTAATGAATGTATTGAGCTTGAGCTGTACTTTCGGGATTGTAGTTTGGATCTTCCAACAGGGTCATTTTGGAATGAGACCTGTTGATATTGCCTTAATTCTACCTGTATTTGTCTTCACTCTCGTCTTCGGACTTTCTATGGACTATGAGGTCTTTCTCATCTCTAGGATTCAGGAATTTCACCTTCAAACAGGTGACAATACCTTAGCCACTATTTCCGGGCTAACCTTTACTAGTAAAATCATCACCTCTGCGGCTGCTATCATGATTGTCGTAACTGGGGCGTTTGCTTTTACAGGGGTTATGCCGGTAAAGCAGCTTGGGGTGGGTATAGCAATTGCCATTTTTATTGATGCAACCATTATTAGAATGGTCTTAGTTCCAGCTTTAATGAAGCTTTTGGGTGATTGGAATTGGTGGTTCTTTGGCCATCATTTAAAACGTCAGCAGAATCGGAGTAAAAAGCCAGCCAGTTAGTTGGCTGGCTTTTGTTTGGATTTAAATATTTTTAGCGAAATCACTTTCTAGAGTATCATGCATGCATATGCAACTGACGTGGATAAATTGAAAAGAAAAACCAATACTAAGATTACTCTACACCAAGACATGTAGGAGGTAATTATTATGAAAAGAAGAATAATAATTTTACTTTCTCTTCCGATTATTTTCTTTACCTATACATCTAATACTTTTGCAGCCGAGACAGGAATAACTAGTCAGACATTGGTCGATTTGCGGATTTTAGAAACGACTGATATACATGCGGATTTGATAAATTATGATTACTATCAAACAAAAGTAGACAATCGAATAGGTCTGGTTAAAACGTCAACACTTATCAGGGAAGCACGTAAGGAAAGTAAAAACACTTTGTTATTTGATGATGGAGACCATTTAAAGGGAAATCCACTCGGCGAGTATTTGGCCAGAATCAGAGGAATGCATAAAGGAAAAACACATCCCGTTTACCGGGCATTTAATTATTTAAAATATGATGCAATTGCGATTGGAAATCATGAATTTAACTACGGATTAGGCTTTTTAAAGACTGCTTTAAAGGGGGCAAAGATGCCTGTCCTTAATGCAAATGTGTTTTCGGTAAAAACAAATAAACCCTACTTTAAACCATATACCATTTTAAAAAGAAAAATAGTCGATCAGAGCGGTAAACCACATGTACTGAAAATTGGCGTTATCGCCTTGATGCCTACCCATATAATGAAGTGGGACAAGGCAAATCTTGAAGGAAAAGTGTTTGCGAAACCAATGGTTGAAACAGCTAAGGAGTTTGTACCAATTATAAAGGCAGAAGGGGCTGATATTATTATCGCACTAGCCCATACAGGGATTAGTAGTGAACCATATCAAGATGATACGGAAAACTCCGTTTACTACTTAACTCAAATCCCTGAAATCGATGTTGTTTTAGCAGGTCATTCACATAGCGTATTCCCAGGTCCTGTCTATAAAAATCTGCCAAATACTAATTTGGAGACAGGAGAAATCAACGGTAAACCTGTCGTAATGGCTGCTGCCTTTGGTAGCAGACTTGGAATCATTGATCTTAAATTAAGCCATCGGAACGGAAAATGGCAGATAGTTGCCCAAAAATCATACACAAAATCAATTGCCGACGAAAATGGAAAATCTCTAGTCAAAACAGATAAAGGATTATATAGACTAGTAAAAGAGGAGCATGAGGAGATGGTTGATTTTATTAAGAAATTAGGTTTGTAAATACCTCAGAACTTTAGGAATAGACCCTTTACATCCTATGTGTAGTTTAATACAATAAGACATATAATACATATGTTGATTTGTGGTGGAGTCTGTCAAAACAGGCTCCTTTTTGCATTTTTCAATGAATGTAAAAATACAAAGGGAGAAGTGGTTCATACGTGTCAACACAATCAATCATTGCAATAGGAGTATTTTTATTTACCTACGCCTTTATTGTCACTGAAAGGATTCACCGGACAATTATCGCCATGGCTGGTGGAATTATAATGGTCCTGTTAGGGATTGTTGGTCAAGAAAAGGCCTTACATCACATTGATTTTAATACACTCGGATTATTGACGGGGATGATGATTATTGTCGCCATTACATCTGAGACAGGCTTGTTCAAGTATATCGCCATATGGGCAGCTAAAAAGGTTAAAGGCGATCCGTTGAAGATACTACTAGCCCTTGGGATTATTACAGCATTAGGCTCAGCTTTTTTAGATAATGTCACTACCGTCCTGCTAATGGTTCCCGTGACATTCAGTATCACAAGGCAATTACGGGTAAATCCGATTCCGTTTTTAATTACCGAGATTATCGCTTCCAACATTGGCGGAACCTCTACTTTAATTGGCGACCCGCCAAATATCATGCTTGGAAGCGCAGTGAAAGAATTAACGTTTATGGCATTTATCAACAACCTTACTGCTATTTCTTTTTTCATTTTATTTGTAAATGTCGGTATTCTAGCCTTTATCTATCGTAAACAGCTCCGAACATCATCAGAATTGAAAGCTAGTTTAATGGACTTAGACGAAAAGGAAGAAATTACGGATAAAACACTATTAATCAAGTCATTAACAGCATTACTTTTAACAATTTTGGGATTTTTCCTGCATCAACTGCTTCATATTGAATCGGCGACCGTTGCGTTAGCAGGTGCCTTTCTTTTACTTCTATTAACAGGGGAAGAATATTTGGATAAGTCTTTTTTAAAAGTAGAGTGGACAACCATTTTCTTCTTTATCGGGTTGTTCGTTCTTGTCTCAGGATTGATCGAAACAGGAGTTATTTCTCTACTAGCTGATTACTCCGTTCATTTGACGGGCGGAGATGTGGCATCCACCTCAATTCTAATTCTTTGGGTTAGTGCGATTGCCTCAGCCTTTATCGATAACATTCCATTCGTAGCCACGATGATTCCGATGATCAAGGATATGGGAGAATTGGGCATTCAAAATTTGGAACCACTCTGGTGGAGCCTGTCTCTGGGAGCATGTCTTGGGGGAAATGGTACATTGATCGGTGCAAGCGCCAACGTTATTGTAGCAGGTCTTGCCGCAAAGGAAGGATATCCGATTACGTTTGGAAAGTTTCTGCTAATTGCTTTTCCATTAATGATCCTTTCTATTGTGATTTGTACAATTTACATTTATTTAAGATACTTAATATAGGAGGATTTTGATGAAAGTCGAGTATACGTACGACAAAAAGCTTATTGAACTAAATGAAACGACAAATGGTAATGATATTGAGTTTTTTATTACGCTATTTGATAGTGAGTTAAAGAAAAAACTTATGAAAGTACGGCAATATTTTGATGATAATCGAGTTTTAACCGATATCCATTATTACATTCATCCGAATAACAACTATCAGGTAATTGTGAGAAATGATTTTTACAATGAATTTATCATTCAATTATTTAGGCAGCAACTATTAAAAGAGATCAAATGGGCTTAAAGAAAGCTGCCAAATATATGGCAGCTTTTATTTTATGGGATATGAAAGTATAAATGTTTTTAACTTTGAGAATTGTCTAGCTCCAGCGCCTAGCCCCTCGATGGTCTACAGCCCATCTGTCCAAAAGGTTAAAAAGCAACCTTTCGGCCGGCTCGTCTTATGCTTGTCGGGGCTGATCAAGGCGCTTGCGCCTTTCTTAATTACCGATAATTACTCGAAGTACGTTGGGATGCTGTTTAAAGGTTTTTGTTCCTGCCCCATAGCCAATTGAAGAAATTTTCATTGAAGGGATGGGCCCGAATTCTTCAGCGAGTACAGCAATAATGGCCGCTCCAGTTGGTGTGGTTAACTCTGCCCTTATGTCTGACTCCTCAATTGGAACTCCTTTTAGAATTTCTAGTGTTGCAGGAGCTGGAACAGGATAAACTCCATGGTCAATATGGATTCTTCCCGTTCCCACTGGGATAGGGGATGACTTTATTGTATCAACGTTTAATTGATGAATTAATATCGCTGCGCCTATAATATCGATAATGGAATCAATAGCACCTACTTCATGGAAATGAACCTTTTCTAAAGGAATCCCGTGGATATGTCCTTCCGCTTCCCCGATTCTTTTAAATATCTTTAGAGCCGTTTCTTTGACCTGAATAGAAAATTCAGCTGCTTCAATTAACTCTACAATATCTTTATATGCACGATGTGTATGGTGATGGTGATCATGGTGTTCATGAGCATGGGTATGTTTATGTTCGTGATCATGGCTGTGCTCATGTTCGTGATCATGACTGTGCTCATGTTCGTGATCATGGCTGTGCTCATGTTCGTGATCATGGCTGTGCTCATGTTCGTGATCATGGCTGTGCTCATGTTCGTGATCATGGCTGTGCTCGTGGTGATTATGATGCTGAATAGTGCTATTTAGTAAAATCACATCAAATTTCGTACTGGTGATTCCATTCTTAACAATTCTTTTCCATTTCAAATCATATTCATCTTCTATTTGCAGCTTCTTCAATTCTGCCACTAAAAGATTCGGGTCTGCTCCTGCATCGATTAGCGCACCGAGGACCATATCCCCGCTTATTCCTGAAAAACAATCAAAGTATAGTGTCTTCATTTTTTACGGTTTCCCCTTTTTGTGCAAGTTGGTGAATTAAGACTGCATTGTAGCCGCCGCCAAAGCCATTATCAATATTGACAACACTTATTCCTGAAGCACATGAGTTTAGCATCGTTAGCAGGGCCGATAACCCATGAAAATTTGCTCCGTAACCAATGCTTGTTGGTACTGCAATTACTGGATGTGAGACAAGACCGCCAACTACACTTGGAAGGGCTCCTTCCATTCCTGCAACCACAACGGATACAGTTGCTTGTTGAATTTCCTCAGCATGGTTCAATAGACGATGTATTCCTGCAACTCCTACATCATAAATGCGATGAACATTGCTGCCTAAAACTTCTGCAGTAACCGCCGCTTCCTCGGCCACCCTTAAATCCGAGGTACCTGCGGCTATTACAGCAATGTATCCTTGTTTTTTTTTTATTGGCCCCGTTTCATCTTTCCAAAAAAGAATATGTGCTGTTTCATTATAAGTAAGTTCAGGATAAGTCTGCAGGATAACTTCTGCCTTTTCTTTAGAAACTCTTGTGACAAGGATTTCGTTATTCCGTGCCCTTAAAGCTTGAACAATCGAGATGATTTGATCAGCTGTTTTTCCTTCGCCATAAATGACCTCAGCAAAGCCTTGACGTTTCTTACGATGATGGTCCACTTTAGCAAAGCCTAAATTTTCAAAGGTCGCTAATCTTTCTTTAGCCTCTGTAATACTAAGGGATCCTGTTTGAACTTGTTTTAATATCTCATCAAGCATAAGCTTCCCCCTAAATTTCCTATCTAAAATACTTTTTCATATCTTTAGCCAATTCGATGTAATTCTGATAAATCCTCTTATAGATTTCACTAGTATCCTTATTTGGTAAGGTCGCTTTCCCCATCGGTATATTCTTTTTAATATCTTCAAAAGATTCTACTTTATGAATCGCGACAAGGGCTGTCCATGCAGCGCCCCAGGCAGCACTGTGGTGGCTTTCCGAAACATAAATCTCTGCTTCAAAAATATCCGCCATCATTTGCAGCCATAATGGAGATCTGGCTAAACCGCCATTAACAAAAATCTTTTGCGGCTCTCCTGCTAACCTTTCCAAGGTTTTTCCTATTTGATAGAGATTAAAAGTAATCCCTTCTAGCACGGCTCGAATAAAATGTTCTTTTTTATGAGTTATGGAAACTCCATAGAAATTCCCTTTTGCCCGTTGGTTCCAGATAGGAGCTCGCTCACCATTTAGATAAGGAAGAAAGAGAATTCCATCTGCCCCCGGCGCAGCCTTTTTTGCATCGGCTAGAAAATCTGTAAAACTTCGATCGTCTTCTAAAAGGTCCTTTAGCCATTGCAAGACTACTCCACCATTGTTAGTTGGGCCGCCAATTATAGAGGTGTCCTCTGTAAAGGAATAACAGAAAGTTTCTTGATTTTCACTAATCCTTACTCCTTTTGTAAGCTGCCTGATAGCACCACTTGTACCTACAGATACAGCCACTTCTCCAGGTAGAATGGCTCCTATGCCAAGATTTGCCAATTGGCCGTCTGCAGCGCCAACAACAAAGGGCATTTGCGGGTTTATTCCCATTTCTTCAGCCTTTGCTTGATTAATGCCTGTTAGGGTTTTCGTAGGAGGAACAATTTCTGAAAGCTGCTTTTCTTTTATACCAGCAAGTTCTAATAATTCTTGTTCCCATTTATGTGTTTCCGGGTTGAATAATCCTGTTGCTGATGCCATGGAATAGTCAATCACCCTTTTACCAAACCAGCATTGCAGTAAGTATTCCTTAATGGACATAAAGTATTGGGCTATTTTGTAAGGTTCATATTCTGTTTCTTTCATCCAGACTAGCTTAACAAAAGGTGTCATCGGGTGAATCGGAGTTCCGGTTTGGGAATAAACCTTATCTCCCCTTGTGTTTATTATCTTTTCAGCTTGTTCATAACTCCTGCCATCCGCCCAAATGAGTGCTGGAGAAATAGGTGTTCCTTCTTCATCGATACAAACTAATGAGTGCATAGCAGCAGAAAAACCTATTGTAACTAACTCATTTCTGTCGATGGCTGCTTTTTCTATGACTTCTCTAATTGCTAGGATTGCAGATTGTTCAATTTCAATAGGGTCTTGCTCCACCCAGCCTTGATGAGGATAAAAGGATGTGTTCAATTTCTCTACATCGGCTACTAATTTTCCGTTTAAAGTAAACACACACGCTTTTACACTTGTTGTTCCAATATCAAGCCCGATTACAAATTCACTTGACATAAATTTCATCTTCCTTTATTTATAATCATCCATTTTTTAAGAGAAAAGGCTTTGGATTCTTCCAAAGCCTTTTCTCTTTTACTCTTATCATAACCCGAGGCAAATACTATTTAGATAGAACTTTGTTCATACTTCCGCTCTGATAACCAACTAAGTCTAGGGTAATGTATTTGTATCCAAAGTCTTGAAGTTGTTTAACTATTTGTACATGCTGATTTAAAATAATAGCCATATCGCTTGGTTCTACCTCTATCCTTGCAATATCCTGGTGTGTTCTTACCCGTACTTGGCGAATTTGAAGTGATCTTAGATAATCCTCAGCCTTTTCAACCTTGGTTAATTTCTCTTTTGTAATAAACTCACCATAGGCTATTCTTGAAGAAAGACAGGCTAAAGATGGTTTATTCCAGGTTGGCAAATTAAATGCTTTGGAAAGTTCTCTAATTTCTTCTTTATAGAGGTCCGCTTCTTGCAGCGGACCCCGAATCCCCTTTTCTTTAGCTGCCTTCATGCCAGGGCGAAATTCATTCATATCGTCAGCGATGACACCATAAATCACATTTTGAAACCCCTTTTCATCCATCACAGGGATTAAGTGATCGAATAAACTGCTCTTACAAAAATAGCATCGATTTTTATTATTCTCTGCATATCCTGGGATTGCTAGTTCCGATGTTTCGATGACTTGGTGTTTAGCACCAATTTTTTCTGCTAGTTTCTTTGCCTCTTCCAATTCACTTGAGGGATAGCTTTCAGAGTCTGCTGTAACCGCAAGTACCTGCTCAGTACCTAATGTTTCAACCGCAGCTTTTAACAAAAACGTACTATCTACCCCTCCTGAAAATGCAACAACAACTGATTTCATCTCACGGAGAATGGATTGTAATTTTTTATACTTCTCTGTCAGCATTTCCCCAACTCCCCCAATTTTCTATTGATGACGATCATCTTTAACATATTTAGAAAACAGCCATTTTATGTGAACTCTAAACTAAATGGTCATGCTTCCAAATCCGCCATCTACTCTTATCAAAGCACCGGTCACAAAGCTCGAAGCTTTCTCTGATGCAAGCCAAACTGTTGCACCTTGAAGTTCCTCCGCTTCCCCAAAACGGTTCATTGGTGTATGTCTCATAATATTTTCAATTCTTTCTGCATCTAATATTTTTCGATTTTGCTCGGCTGGGAAAAATCCAGGAATAATGGCATTTACGCGAATCCCATTTGGTGCAAACTCACGAGCTAAATATTGGGTCACACTATTAAGGCCTGCTTTTGATACAGAATACGTAAATACCCGAGAAAGCGGTGTGGTTGAAGATACAGAGGAAATATTAATAATACTTCCCTTTCTATCCTGTTCAATCATCCTTTTCGCAAAGATTTGACAAGCTAACACAATTCCTTTAAGGTTAATTTCCATAATTTTATCATACTCATCCATTTCAAGTTCAAGAAATGGTGTTGAACTATTCGTTCCCGGTGCATTTAAGAGAATATCACAACCGCCTGACCATTGGTCAATTTCATCTGCTACTTTCATTAAGGAGTCACGAGAACTAACATCTGCTTGAAACGCCTTTGCTTCTCCGCCATTTGCGGTAATTTCCTTAACAACAGCTTCAGCCTTTTCTAAATTACGGCCCACAATGGCTACTCTTGCTCCATGTTCCGCTAATCCTTTTGCCATTGCTGATCCTAATACACCATTTCCCCCGATTGCAACTGCTGTTTTCCCTGTTAAATCAAATAAATTTGCCATTCTTTATCTCTCCTCTTCTTTAAAATAAATTTCCTTTATCATCAAATTGGAATTCATATAAATCTGAAATTTGCTCCATATTCGGATGCTGCGCAATGTATGGAAGTAAAGGCTCAGAGACTTCAATCTGACTAAGCTCTAATGTATTTTTGATCCTTACTAATTTAACTTTTGTAAAATCTAAGATATTGCAGGTTTTAACGGCTGCCTGAATCGCCATTTTATCATTTGGCAAGGTGGTAGCAATTTTTGTAGGTGCACAAACGGTTGAAGTCAAACCATTCGCATAAGTGCCTTCTTTATCCATCTTATCTACCAGCCGCTGGGTAGTAAAATCTGCTGTCCCTACTCCATTCGCATTTCCCTCTGATTGAACGGTTATGTCAAGCACGACCATTTTGTTTACATCAGGTCCGCCAGATGCATACGGAGTCGGATAGCGCCCGGTAATGTTGGGATCCATGCCATCCCCGCTAATATTTTTACCAATCTCATCAATCAAAAGGACATCCAGCTGGTCAAAGAAAAGCTTCGGCAATAACTCCTTGGCTTGCTTTTGCAGCGCAGGTTCTTTTTCCAAAACTTCCTCAGGAGTAAGTACTTCGAGCACTGCCACTTTATCAAAGGCATTTTCGACTGTTGCTACTCCAAACAGGAATGGTGTTTTTTCCATAATCACCTTTGCCATTGCCGGCACATTTTCAGCCATATATTTAAAGCCCATTTGGTGACATGCTTCCGCACCTTTTTGCTTCCCTAGACCAATACTAATCATCTTCATAATTCCGCTTTCGACCGGTCCTCGGAAGGCTGTATGTGGTTTTACCCGATTAATGACCACAATTCCATCTGCTTTTGACGCAAACTTATCAACATAGATTGGTAAACCGTTAGGCAATTCCCCAACTTTTACAACCTCCATCGATGAGCGGATTTCACATCCTACAGTAGCTTCTGTTACGCCAAGATGTGCTAATACCTCACGTTGTCCCTCGGCCGTTGCACCGCCGTGGCTACCCATACTAGGAACGATGAATGGTTTAGCACCCAGCTCCTTTAGGAATTGCACCGTTACCGCTGTTAATTCTACGAGCCGGTCAAGCCCCCTGCTCCCAACAGCAATGGCAATTTCCATCCCAGGCTGAATTTTTTCTTGAATATGTACCCGGTTTAATTTCAACTTTAAATCTTGCCCAAGTTCGTCAATCTTATTGTTTTCAAACTTTACTTTCACTTTAGCCATTTTGGGTACCGGAATATCCTTTAATAGTTCTTGAAGAATTCCCATAGTTTAAATCACTCCTTTGTTTAATTTAAGTTTACCTCTTTGTAATCTATTCAATGTATGAACAGGGAGCATGAGTTCTTAATTGTAATCCCTTTCAAATTGACCTTTTTTTAAATATTCTTGGATCTCTCAATTAATTTGTTTACCAAACAAACTAATTACCTGTATAATATATCATTATGGCTTTCATACGTCAATAAATAAATATGTGATATTTTCTTTTAAAAAGACAAGGAGGTTTTTTATGCTCACTGGTGATGCATCACTAATCAAAAAAATGAATAGATCGTTAATCTTAAGTACAATTATTGAGCATAAATCAATTTCGAGGGCAGAGATCGCTAAAGTTACCGGACTTAATAAAGCAACTATTTCTGTCCAGGTTTCAGAGCTATTGGATCATGCATTTATAGTCGAATCACAATTAGAACACAAAAGTCTAGGCAGAAGACCGATTATGTTATCAATTAACGAAAAAGCCGGTTTCGCCTTGGGAATTGATCTTGATAAGACTACGATTACCTTTACTCTGGCTGATCTGGGTGGTTGTCCCGTTCACACGGATGTTATCGACCTGCCAGTCTCTAATTACGAAGTCATTTTTGATATACTAAGCCAGCAGATTAAAGATTACCAATCCAAATGTGAACAAACTCATTACGGCCTTATTGGAGTCGTCATTGGAATTCATGGAATTGTGGATACCAATGAAATAATTTATTTTGTTCCTCAACATGGATGGAAAAACAAAAACTTAAAAAAAGATCTAGAAAATGAACTTGGCATCTATATTTACATTGAAAATAATGCAAATTTATGTTCATTTGCGGAAAGGGTCTACAAACACCATCATAGTAACAACTTACTATCTGTAAGCCTATATTCTGGTATTGGACTTGGATTTATGATAAATGGTGAATTGTTAAAGGGCTATCATGGATATGCAGGAGAAATTGGCCATATAATTATTGTGCCTAATGGTGTGCCTTGCAGCTGCGGAAATTCAGGCTGTTGGGAACAGTATGCCTCAGAAAATAGCCTTACCCGTCGTGTATGCCAAGACCAACAAATACTTGATTTTAGTTTCGAGGATATCCTGATTGGATTAAAAGAGCAAGAACCAACAATTCTTAAAGAAATGGAGCATTTTATAGAATATCTTGCCATCGGATTAAATAATCTTATTAATCTGTATAACCCAGAAATTTTGGTCGTGAATAGTGAATTGCTTCGTTTGTATCCTAATGCTGCTGAAGAACTTAAAGCCCAGCTTACTTCTACTATAAGTCATTACTCTGAGCTGTTAGTATCTGAGTTCGGAAAAAAAGCGTGTATCATGGGAGCATGTGCATTAGGAATTCAAAAGTTTTTAGGGGTTTCTGAGCTTAGTTTAACTTTATAAGGATCACTCAATTAGCCCTTGTCACTGAGGGCCTTTTTTAATTAACGTCCACTGGTTTATGTCTAAAACTCTATCCAAAGAAAAGTGCCAGACACCTTGTGCCTGACACCTGCCTTTTTTATACCTGATTGAATTTAAAACCAATCTCCATAACCTAACTCTCTTAAATAGTCCCCTGAATCTTTTAACGTATCAAATGGATCGCGGCCATAAGTATCATCTTGCTCAATTAGGAAATATTGTACACCGCTTTCAATACCAGCTTCTATTATACCCTTTATGTCTAAGTTACCTTGACCAAGTTCCGCAAACTCGATTATATTTGTGAACTTTTGCATGAACTTAGACATATCTTTAAAATCTTCTTCACTTACATTCATATTTCCAATTCGATAATCTTTTAAGTGGATTAATGAGACTCGTCCTGCAAATCTATTAATTACATTAATCGGATTCTCGCCACCTCGTTGAACCCAGTGAACATCTAATTCGAAGCCCAGTTTAGAAGTGTTGTCTTTCATAATGTCCAATAAACATTTTCCATCATATTTCTCAAATTCAATATGGTGGTTATGATAATATAATTCTATTCCATGCCCCGCTAGTCTTTCTGCCATCGCTTCTGCATTTCTAATATACTCCATAACTTGGTCCTTATGACCCATTAATTGGATCGGCATCATGCCAATTCGGATAAAATTGCAATCTAAAAGCCTGCAATCATTCACAATTTTATCAAAGTTCTTTGTCAATGATTCACCTGGCATGCCTGGCATGGTATCTAAAGGAGCTGAAATGGAAGCGATTTTGATCCCAAAATCAACACTAGCTCTTCTTAATTCAGCTACATTTTCTTCAGTCATTTGAATTTGAGTTACCTCGACATAATGATAGCCAAGCTCACTTAACTTTCTTAATGTTTCATATGCACCTAGCTCCACGATTTTTTCTTTAAGGTTAAACATTTGAACGCCAATTTTAGCTGTTTGCATACTGTAATTCCTCCATTTTTATTATCCTTTTTTCTTCTGAGGATTGGCGAATTGCGTCAATCATTTTAATCGATGTAAGGGCATCTTTAACCTTTACATAATTCTGAGAGTTGTTTATTATTGCGGTATAAAATTGATTAATTAGTTTAATATGGCTTGCCCCGTAATAGAATTTTGTCCCTGGCATCTTTGCATCTTCAATCAATTTTTCTTTCTTTCCTTCTTCATTGATCTTTGTTAAAACACTATCTTTGATGTTGAATTTTCCTTTTTCAAAGGATACCTCTAGCTCGACACTTGAATTTTCTGCATTGGCATTTGTGGCAAAAAATAATCCCTTTGCGCCATTTTTAAATTGAATATGAGCTGAAGCTGTATCTTCAACCTCAATCCCATAATCCAATAATTGATCGATGGACCCTCTAATCGAATCAATCTCACCACCAAGCAGCTGCATTAAATCGATTGTATGGAGGGCTTGGTTAATCATCACTCCACCGCCGGCAAGCTCCATTTTTCCCCGCCAAGGTTTTACATCGTAATATTCTTTTGGTCGATACCAAGTAACTAATCCTTTTATCCCGATCATCTTGCCCAATTGACCGCTAGCAATAATTTCTTGCAGCAATTCAAAGGACTCATTGCAGCGATTTTGAAAGCAGACACAAATTTTAGTCTGATGCATATCCTCTAGCTTCGCTAAAGTCAAACCTTCTTTTGTATTTAAAGACAAGGGCTTTTCCTGAAAAACATGAACACCATTTTCAACACAGACTTTTGTTACTGGATAATGAAGATAGTGCGGCAAACATACATGCACACAATCCAATGATTCTCTTTTTAGCATTTCTTGATAGTCAGTATAGAAGTTTACATCAGGTACGGTATTCCTTAATGATTCATCAAGATCACATACTGCCGCTAACTCGGCATTAGGGTTTGCTTGTATAGCTGGAATATGAATTTTTGATATATCGCCAAGTCCTATTACTCCTATTTTGAGCATCAGCTATTCCCCTTTAAAATGAACTCGGAGAGGAAACAAGACTCCCCGGGTTCGTTTAGATTTATAGATTAATAAAATTGATTATTTAATTGGATTCTCTTTTTCTTCTTCCACTTTTTTACTCAACTCTGCAAAGTATAACTCCTCATCAATTGGAAGTTCTACTTCTTTACCTAACCAGCTCGATAGGTGGATTGCATTTGCCAGGGCAACGCCATTGATTCCGTCACTGCCAGGTGCAAGTAGTGGAGTTCCTTCCACAATATTCGCTGCAAAGTTTTCCATTACAGCAATATGCTGACCGCCCCAAACACTTTCAAATTCAATTACTTCTTCTGTATATATTTCAGATAAGCCCTGACCCATGAAAATCTTTGTTACATCTGCCCAGCTCATTGTTGCGCTCATTTCAGATTCAGATTTTTTTAGACGTTTAACGGTTATTTTTTTGCTATCATCAACAACAATTTTTCCTTTATCTCCTAAAATTTCAAAGCGGTCAGTTCCCACAATATCGTGCGTACACGTAATAAATACTCCTGTTGCGCCATTACCATAGTCTAAGATTGTCGTTACTTCATCTTCTACAGCGATATTTCTTTGGTAGCCGTATTTTACATTAGAATAGACCTTTTTAGGCATACCACAAATCCACTGAAGCAAATCAATTTGGTGTGGTGCCTGATTGACAAGGACACCGCCGCCTTCACCGCCCCATGTTGCTCTCCATGCGCTTTGGTCATAATAGCCTTGTGGTCTCCACCAAGTCGTAATGATCCAGTTTGTACGGCGAATTTGGCCAATTTCACCATTATCAATAATCTCTTTCACCTTTTGATAGAGTGGATTTGTCCGTTGATTAAACATAATTCCAAAGGTTAATTCTGGTTTTGTTGCAGCAAATTCATTTAATTCTCTTACTTGTTTTGTATAAACACCTGCTGGTTTTTCTACCAATGCATGGATATCTCTTTTTAGTGCTTCAATTCCCATTTCAGGGTGAAGGTAATGTGGAACACAAGTTACTACAGCGTCAACTTTACCGCTTTCAAGCATATCGATATAATTATCATAAAATGGAACTTCAGGATATTTTTCTGCTGCCAATTCCTTTTTGGCTGGGTCATTGTCACAGATTGCCCCAAGAACCATGTTTTTTACTTTTCCATCTGCTAGAAATCCTGCGTAAGCCCCACCTTGTGCTCCTAAGCCAATAATTCCTAATCTAACATTTGCCATTTTATTTTTCCCCGCTTTCTATTTTTTCAAGAATATTTAATAGTGACTCATATTGAAGTTTGTATCCACCTGCACCATCAAGGCCTTTGTTATCTTTAATAATCTCTGCAGCATCTTCCAGTTCCAAGTCCTTTAAAGAATCAAAGCGAACAAGATGAGGTTCAAGGGTTAGGAAGCCTTTGTAACCGCTTTGAATTGCTTGTGCCAAAATTTCAGGTATTTTACCTTCTCCCGTACCGCAGACCACGTTTTGACTATCTGTTGTGACAGCGTCTTTGATGTGTATATAGACGATTTCATCTTTTAATAAATCGAAGCACTCCTGGGTATCCTCACCACATTGAACAAAGTTAGCAAAATCAAAGATAGCCTTAAAATGGTCAGAGCCAACCTCTTTTAAAATCTCATGACAGCGTCTAGCAATGTCCCCATAAATGTCCTTTTCATTTTCGTGTAATAAGATAACACCAAATTTTTCTGCAATAGCTGCAAACTCTTTTATTTTGCCAATTACTTCATCTCTGTAGTTGTCAGCTTCTTCACCTTTTGGAATATAAAAGCTAAAAATACGGATGTATTTACAATCTAATAAGTTAGCAATCTGGCAAAGTGTATCTAACATGGTCTTTTGTTTGGCAAATCCCTCTTCATCATTGATGAACACCTTACCGATTGGCGATCCAATCGAAGAAACACCAATCCCTGCTCTTTGAAGCCGTGGCTGGACACTTTCTCTTATCCCTTCCACAGTAAAATCACCAATATTTTTTCCATCTACGCCCCGTAAGGATATATAACGCATCCCTAATTTTGCTACCACTTCAAGCTGTGTATCAAAATCAGAAGAGATTTCATCCGAAAAACCGGAAATCAATAAATCATTATCCATTTTCCCTATTCCTCCTTCTATAACGCGGATTTTTTACTTTAGTTTTTCCTTCCGGTATTGTGACGGTGTTTTACCCATTTTTTCTTTAAAATAACGACTAAAATGAGCGACGCTCTCAAATCCAGCTGACTGCGAGACCTCTGTTAGAGTGAGATTGGGTTCCATCTCCAATAGATACTTCACCTGGTTGAGACGGCACCCCATTACATATTCCATTACCGTAAAACCTGTAACTTCCTTAAAGACATGTGAGGTATAATACTTACTGAGATTTAATTCTGCCGCTATACGCTCCAAACTAACCTTTTCGACATAGTGTGCATTAATCCAGGATGCAATTGACTCAGCATGAGCTTCCTTATCCGTCTTTTTGCTCGGTATTTGAGATAATTCCTTCTGACTCATCTTATAGATTCTTAACAATAATTGAATTAACTCAAGTTTGACCTCGGCTTCTAATAGCTCATTTTTCTTACCAGTCCTTTGCAGGTCTACATCAATTAGTTCCAACGAAGCTGCTATTTCCTTAATCTTTCCATCAACAATTTGCCCTGATTCATCATAACCTGTTCGTAGTAAGCAATTGTTAAGTTTTTTAAAGGGATCTAATAAATTAGGGATTCCAAGAGTACCCAACAATTCACGGAGCCAAGTAGGTGAAAAATGAAGCATACTTCTTGTGTAGGTGCTGCCTATACCTGGATTTGGTTTATGCAATGTCATCCCATCCAACAATATAATATCACCAGGCTGTAATTCATAAATTCGATTGTTAATTAAGTACTTACAATCTCCTGAATGAAAAAAATAAATCTCATATTCCTGGTGTGAGTGAAAATTAAATGTGTTGTCTAAACCTTGTACCCGATAAAAAGCAGTTATCCATTCATCCATTACTTTTCTTCTATAAGTAGATGAACTCAACTTATCCATTAGTTCCACGCCCCTATAAGTAAGCGTTAACAACTGATTTGTCAACGAACCATACTTTTATTTTATTGCACCCTGTAGTAAAAATCATTCTCTAAAAATGCTCAAAAATCCCTCTTTTTTGTCTTATATTGCTTTTTATAAAAAAATTCCAGTCAAAAACAAAACGTACAAAAAAAGAGACCAACCAACCCTTATGGGCCAGTTTAGTCTCTATAAATCACTTTAACAAAGGAAGTATTTACTCCATCCAGTTTGTATGGAAGACGCCTTCTTTATCAACACGTTGATACGTGTGAGCACCAAAGTAGTCACGCTGAGCTTGCAAAAGATTTGCAGGAAGTGTTTCAGTGCGGTAGCTGTCATAGTAAGCAATTGCACTTGCAAATGATGGTACAGGAATCCCACGCTCAATCGCCACTGCAATTACTTGACGTAACGCCTGTTGATAGTTCTCCACAATGTCCTTGAAGTATGGATCTAATAAAAGGTTCGCTAGTTCCGAATCACGATCGTATGCATCTTTGATCTTTTGTAAGAATTGAGCACGGATGATACAGCCTCCGCGGAAAATCATCGCAATATCCCCGTAACGAAGGTTCCAGTCATATTCTTCAGATGCAACACGCATTTGGGCGAAACCTTGAGCATACGAGCAAATTTTACTCATGTACAAAGCTTTGCGAACAGCTTCAATTAATTCTTCTTTGCTTCCCTCAAATGGCTTAACCTCTGGTCCAGTTAATACTTTACTCGCTTTTACACGCTCTTCTTTCATTGCGGAAATAAAGCGAGCGAATACTGATTCTGTGATAATTGGAAGTGGCACTCCTAAATCTAGGGCATTTTGGCTTGTCCACTTACCAGTACCTTTTTGGCCTGCAGTATCTAGGATTACATCTACCATTGGTTTACCTGTGTCTTCGTCTACCTTTGTAAAGATATCTGCAGTAATTTCGATTAAGTAGCTATCTAATTCGCCTTTATTCCAGTCAGAAAATACGTTATGAAGTTCTTCCGCATTTAAGCCTAGAACATTTTTCAAAATGAAATACGCTTCAGAGATTAATTGCATATCTCCATACTCAATCCCATTATGAACCATTTTCACATAATGACCAGCACCGTTTGGTCCGATATAGGTGCAGCATGGATCGCCCCCAACCTTAGCTGATATAGCCTCTAAAATAGGCTGGACTAGCTCGTATGCTTCTTTATTCCCACCAGGCATAATAGAAGGACCTTTAAGTGCCCCTTCTTCTCCTCCGGAAACACCTGTACCAATAAAATGGAAGCCAGCATTCGCTAATTCCTTGTTACGTCTAATTGTATCTTGGAAGAATGTGTTTCCTCCATCAATTAGGATATCGCCTTCTTCAAGGTATGGTTTTAAAGAATCAATTGTTGCATCAGTAGCGGTACCAGCTTTAACCATTAATAAAATTTTGCGTGGCTTTTCTAAGGAATTCACAAATTCCTCTACTGTATGAGCACCAACAAAGTTTTTTCCTTCAGCTTCATTCTTTAAGAATGCTTCTGTTTTATCGTATGAGCGGTTAAAAACAGCAACTGAATATCCACGACTTTCAATATTTAAGGCCAAGTTCTTTCCCATTACTGCTAAACCAATTACACCAATTTGTTGTTTTGACATACTATCCCTCTTTCGTTGTTATTCTTTATAGATAACCATATTCTTTCCTTTATGACAATAAAAAAGTGCTTATTTTTTTATAATTTAAAATAATAATCAAAATAATGAAAATCCGTCAGCACACTTAGCGTTCCAAAAAGAAGCGTTCAGCATTATCATAGCAAATATTCCGAACCATTTTCTCCATGTGATTCATATCATTTGGTGCTAACCCTTTTTCCACCCAATCTCCAAGGATATTACATAAAATTCTACGGAAATAGTCATGACGTGCATATGAAAGGAAACTGCGAGAATCTGTCAGCATACCAATAAAATGGCTTAGTACACCCACATTTGCAAAATCTTTCATTTGTCTTTCCATACCATCGATATGGTCAACAAACCACCAGCCAGAACCTAATTGGACCTTTCCAGGAACACCTTCTTCATAGAAATTCCCCATCATTCCCGCTAACACGACATTATCTTTTTGGTTCAAGTTAAATAAAACAGTTCTTGGAAGTGCCTTTTCTTGGTCAAGGGCATCAAGGAATCGAGATAAGCCCTCCGCCATATTAGCTTCTCCAACTGAATCAAATCCTACATCTGTTCCAAGCAGATCTTTCATTCTTGTGTTATTGTTCCGCATGGCTCCCATGTGAAGCTGCATAACCCACTTCTTTTCTGCATACATTTTTCCAAGTTCCTTTAAGAGGAAAATACGATAAGCAGTCAATTCTTTATTTGAAAGTTGTTCACCGCTTACACGTTTATTAAAAATGGCTTCAGCCTCTTGCTTAGTTGTTTCTACGTACTCCATTTTTTGAATATCATGGTCAGAGGCACGGCCCCCATTTTCATGAAAATACTCAACTCGTTGTTTCATTGCTGCTAAAAACCCATCTAAGGAATCTATTTTAATACCTGAAACATTTGCCAATTTTTCAAGCCAGCTTGTAAAAGTTGGACGTTCAATAAAAAGCGCACCATCCGGACGGAATGTTGGAGCAATCATTGTGTTAAAAGTTTCATCATTTTGCAATAGTTGATGGTATTCTAAAGCAGAAATTGGATCATCAGTTGTTCCGATAAACTTTACGTTTGATCTCTCAATTAGCCCTCTTGCACTGAAGTCAGGCTTCTGTAATTTTTCATTACATTCTTCCCAAATTTCACGAGCTGTTTCTGGACTTAATACCTTATCAATTCCGAAGAATATTTTTAATTCTAAGTGAGTCCAATGATAAACAGGGTTGCCAATTAAATGCGGAACCGTTTCTGCCCACTTTTCAAACTTTTCCCAATCAGTGGCATCACCTGTAATGTAGCGCTCGCCAATGCCATGCATCCGCATAGTTCTCCACTTATAATGGTCTCCACCCAGCCAAATCTGAGTTATATTTTCATATGACTTGTTTTCCCATACTTCTTTTGGATCCAAGTGACAATGGAAATCAAATATAGGTGCCTCAGCTGCGGCTTTATCATAAAGCTTAATCGCCGTCTTTGTATCTAGCAAAAAGTGCTGATCCATAAAATTTTTCATTGAAATTCTCTCCTTTTACTTTAAATTCATATCATTAGCTTACCCACTGTAAACCCTTACAGAATTGTTAATATATCTTTTTTTAAAAACTAAAGTTCATCAACTTCTTTAATTTGTTTAATAAACAAATTAATTACATAGATAATTTAACACGTTTAATATGTTTAGTCAATTAACTATTTAGTAATTAATTGAATTATAACAGTCATTTGTTAAAAAGAACTGATATAATAGGAATATACACAAAAGGAAATGCCCGAAATGGAGGATATAAATGGTTACCGGTGATGCGGCATACATAAAGAAAATTAATCGCTCTCTCATTATTAGAGAAATTGTTAAAGAAGGCATGATATCAAGAGCCGATCTATCCAAAGCCACTAACCTGACGAGAGCCACCATCTCAGCCCAGGTAGCAGATCTATTAGAAGAAGGTCTCATTATAGAGACCCATCTTGAGCATTATACAGTTGGAAGAAAACCGATTATGCTTTCGTTGAATGGACATGCTGGCTATGCACTTGGAATTGATCTTGATTATGGAGAAATTTCATTTACAATATCAGATCTTCTTGGTTGTCCAATCTCATCAAATAGTGTCAAAATAAATACTACAGACTATAAAGACATTCTTCTGCTGCTGGTTGAACAAATCAAAAGTTTCAAAGCTGATTTTAATGAAAGCCGCTATGGGATTGTTGGAATAGTTATCGCGATCCATGGTTTGGTATCAAAAGAAGAGATCATTCACTATGTTCCGCGGCTGAAATGGCATGAAATGAATTTAAAAAGTGATTTAGAAAAAGAAATCGGTATCCCGATTCATCTTGAAAACAATGCCAATCTCAGCTCTTTTGCAGAGCGTGTATTTCTACATCATGAAACAGACAATTTATTATGTACAACCCTTTATTCAGGAATCGGTCTTGGCATGATGATGAATAATGATTTTTTTCGTGGTCACGAAGGGTATGCAGGAGAAATTGGTCATATGATTGTCGTTCCTGGAGGTAAGCCGTGTAATTGCGGAAATAAAGGATGCTGGGAAAAATATGCATCAGAATCAAGTATTTTTGAATATCTGTCCGAAAAAAGACAGATTGAGAAATTGACTTATGAACAAATTCAAGAATGGCTAAATGAAAGCGATGAAGAAGTACTTGATGTAATGGAGCAATTTATTTTCTATTTATCAATTGGTTTGAATAATATGATTAACATGTATAACCCAGATGTAATTGTGCTTGATAGTAAACTTCTGCGTATGTATCCAGATTCTCTCAAGAAAATAAGAGAAAATCTGAACTCATCTATCAGCCATTACCGTGAATTGAGGATCTCATCAATTGGCAGGAAATCAAGCATTCTTGGAGCCTGCGCCCTTGCGATCAAGCAATTTCTTGATGTTCCCATGTTAAATTTACCTTTTCATTTGAAAACAGATAAAGATGGAAGCGCAACCATTTAAGGGGATTCTTCGAGAAAAACCCCCTTCCGCTATTGCTGGAAGGGGGTTTTTCATGTCAATTAAGCGCTTAAACTATCATTAGTTTTTGGTTTATTTTTTAGTTCATCAATAATCTTTATATAAAGATCCTCTGTTAAATTATAAACAAGAATTAAAATTACTGCTGCAATTAAGTTTAGTCCGGCTGGAACGAGGAACATTAACCCTTTGATTCCAAGGAGTGTTCCGACAGTTTGCTCTGCATTTGGAACATATCCGATTAACCCAAGGGCAACGCCTGGAATAAAACCAGCTAGTGCCTGTGCTAACTTACGGAAAAAACTGTAACTTGAGTATACAATCCCTTCTGTCCGTTGTCCTGTTTTCCATTCGTGATAGTCGACTGCATCTGCCACCATAACCCATGGTAACCCCATCGCGAAGCTTAGACCCAGGCTTCCTATTGAAAGTAATGTAAGGAAAGCTGGTACACTTGCTGGTAAAAGAAAGTTCAAGGCATCTGCGACAATTCCAATTAAAAGACCCATGATGAATGTATTCTTTTTTCCTAATCTTTTAACAAGTGCTGGAATAAAAAACGAACCAATGACAGCGATTCCAATACTAGTAAAAGAAAGCAATGTCATAAGACCTGTATTCTTTAAATTATACTGCAAGTAATATAACTGAACAGCCGTACGCAGGTTACTTGCTGCTACCATAAATAAGCAAACAAAACAAAGAGCAATAAGCGGTCTGTTACTAAGCAATAATTTAAAAAGTTTTGACATCGGAACTTTTTCTTTCTCTACTTTAGGCTCCCTGATTACATTTTCATTTGTATTACGGTAGCAAATATAATGGAAGATAACCCCTATTAATGCCATAGTACCAATTCCCACGGTATATCCTAATTTTTGGTTTGGAAAATATAAAACAATTGGGATTACGACCATCCCAGAAATGAGCATTGCAAATTGGCTGCCAATGGCTCTAAAAGATCCAAGAGAGGCACGATCAACAGAATCTTGGGTCATAGAAGCCGCGAGTGATCCGTAAGGAATATTCACAATCGAATAGGCCAACCCAAATGCCATATAAGTAACAAACGCAAATACAATTTTTCCGGTGCCTGAAAAGTCAGGTGCCATGAAAGAGATGACTGTCATAATGGCAAGTGGGATTGATCCAAATAAGATGAACGGCCGGAACTTACCTCTTTTACCTATCTTCCGTTTATCCACAAAGGCACCGACAGTAGAATCTGCAAACGCATCAAAAATTTTCGAAACTAAAAATACTAGTCCTCCCCAATAAGCCGAAATTCCTAACACATCGGTATAAAACTTGAGCAAATAAATTTGCCCCATATCAAACATAAATCCATTACCGACGTCACCTAAACCGTATGAAACTTTCTCTTTTAAGGTTAATTTCTTTGAGCCACTATTATCCATTGTGTTCATCTTCCCCTCATGTGAAGTAATTTACTCTTACCTGTAACCCTTTACAAAACTACCAATAATAGAAGGCAGATTTTTTAAGGAAAACGGTTTAATTAATTTGTTTATTGAACTAACTAATTGGCTGCATAGTTAGAATAACACCACTCTTTATAATTCGTCAATACCAATTTGGAAGCGTTTATCAACATTTTTTTCATTCTAGTAGTTTATTGATTTAATCTAAAGATCATTAATAATGATAAACAAAAAAAGATAGCTAAAGGATCTTAGCTATCTCCATGATGATCTATGAATTAATTTTTGCCTTTTCTCTTTTCAGCTAAATCAATGGTAAGTTGTGCTGTACGCTTTTTGTTTAATGGATATAGGAATACAATAATTAGGAACACCACAGCTAGTGTAATTGCGGGTACTAGCGTTCCAAGTGTATGAATCCCCTGAAGTGTTTCAGCTGATTGTGCTTTTAGTGTTGCATTATAACCCACTGCTCCAATGGCTGCACCACCCAATCCGCCTGCAACTGCCTGACCAATTTTACGGGCCATTGAGTAGATAGAGTAAACGGTTCCATCTTCACGTAAACCAGTTAAATACTCGTGATAATCAATAACGTCTGTAACGAAAGCCCAAATAACAAGATTGAAGATACCATAACCAAACATAGCGACTGTTAAGATTCCGATAAATTGTGTTCCCGTTAAATTTGGAAGGAAATATAAAACACCATATACAAGAGCAGCAAGTAATAGACCGCCTGAAGCCACTTCTTTCTTACCAAACTTCGCAACTAACGGTTTCACCATTGGCATACCAACAAATACAGCTACGGATTGAAGAAGACCAACCATACTTAATGCTTTAGCATTTCCAAAGTAATCTTTAAATAAGTAAACGTTTACAGCACCAATTAACATGAAGCAAATCATGAACAATAAGGAAGCAAGAAGGAACCAGATTAATGGTCTGTTTTTAACAAGACCCTTCATAGTTTGTCCTAAGTTCATCTTTGGTTTAGTGGTTTCATCCATGACAATACGTTCAATCGATAATTTATAACAAGCAATATAACAAGCGAGTGCAAGTATACCGAAAATAACCGCACCTAGTAAGAAGTGATTAGCATCTGCTTTATTGTTTACAAACAAAATAAGAGGACCAACAACGTTAATAATTAAACCTGCTAAATTTGCACCTAATGTTCTCCAGCTTGATAGAGCTGTACGTTCAACGGGATCACCTGTAATTACGGAAGCCATTGATCCATAAGGAATATTTACTGTACTATACAATGTTCCCCATAAAATATACGTTACATATGCATACGCAAGATAAAATCCATCTGACATACCAGGAATGTGAACAAACATTAACACACCAACAATAACTAGTGGAAATGCCATTCTAAAAATCCATGGCCTAAACTTTCCATTTTTCCCTGCTTTTCTTGTATCAATAAAGCGTCCCCACGAAATATCTGCTACTGCATCCCACAAACGTGCAAAAAAGAATAATCCGCCGACTACAGCCGGATTCAAATGGTAAACATCTGTATAGTAAACCATTAAGAAAGATGCTACAAGAATAAAGAAGAAATCATTACCCCAGTCACCAAACATATAACCCAGTTTATCTTTCATACCAAACTTTCTGAATTCAGCAGTTGGATTTGTCTCTACTTTTTGTGCCGATTGACCCATTTTTTTCCCCTCCATAATCTTCTTAAGTGTTTGAGTTTGTGAGTTTGGAAACCTTTTCAAAAATACTTAAATAAAAAATATAAATTGCATCTCGAGATTCCATTAATTAGTTTATTGAACTAACTAATTAGTGTACCCTTATCTTATCATCCGCTATATAGGGAGTCAACAACTTTTTGTAAGCGTTTGTATAATAAATTTTGCCAATCTTTAAATGTCTTTTCAGGTTCCCAAACATCTCCATGTCACTTAATATTCATGAAGTTCACCAATTGTTCAATATTGACGAACTGTATTTTTTCTATAATTGGAGTAATAAGTATTATTAACTATGAAGGTTGGGACTTAATATGAAAAAATTACTATATGTTACTGCAAACCCAAAAGGTTTAGAGAAATCAAAAGGGCTAAAAATTGGGGAAGCATTTCTAGAAGTATTTAAGGAAGAATGTCCGGATGTTGAGATTAACAGAATAGATTTGTTTACGTTTGAATTTCCACAAATGGATGCAGATTTGGTTTCGGCTAGAGGAAAGTTAGCAGGTTATGGATATACACTTGATCAACTTTTAGAATCGGAACGAGAAAAAATTTCAAAGATGCATGCTCTTGCCGATGAGTTTATTACGTATGACTATTATGTATTTGTTTCCCCTATGTGGAATTTGAATTCACCTGCAATATTAAAGGCTTATATTGATAATTTATTTATTTCTGGAAAAACTTTTGTTCATACTGCTTATGGCCCTAAAGGTCTCTTATCTAATAAGAAGGCGATTCATATTCAAACAAGAGGCGGCCAGTATACCGGAACACCAATGCAGGAATTGGAGTCGGGGGATCGATACTTAAAAATTGCTCTCCGCTTCTTAGGAATGGAAGTAAGTGATACTATTGTGGCCGAAGGTTTTGATTTAAATCCGCAAAGAGTACCTGAACTACTGGAACAAGGTAAAAGAAATGCACGAATAGCAGCAAAAGTATTTTCGAAAGAATTGGTTCAAGTTTAGTACAGAGTTAAGATAGCTTCCTTTTTGAAGGAAGCTTTTTTATTTCACTTTGTTTTCCTAACTGCTTTGTTAAAAATATCAAAATTATAGTATAATTGGAATGCTTTGTCATTATTCGACAAAAATATGGTACCATAACATTTACTTTTATTCTATTTCAGGAGAAATTACATGCTCAAAGATTTCGTCTCAAATGCAGCACTCTTAATTGCTTCTTTTTCTTTAATGGGTGTGTTATTTAAAGACAAGCCATTATATCCAACCTCACCCTTATCCTCTAAGCTTTATTGGGGGATATGTTTTGGAATTCTTGGAAATGTTTTAATGTCGTTTTCTATACAGGTTAGTCCGAACATTTATGCAGATTTACGCCACTTGGCGATAGTGATTTCAGGAGCGTTCGGCGGGTATATTCCGGCAATTATTGCAGCCATACTAATCGCTATCGGAAGAATTATACTATTTGGTTTCAACAGTTCTGCTATTCTTCCTGCCAGTGGGGCATTTTTAACAGGAATTGTTTGCGGCTTTATTTCAGCCTTAAATATTCATCGCACCGCAAAAGCTTTTATAATGAATCTATGCGGTTTAGTGATCATATCAATTATCTTCATGATCCGTATTGATAATTCAGAAATCCTTAGAAATGTGTTAACCATGCATAATCTTATCTCATTGGCAGGCGGTTTGTTTGGATATCATTTTTTTGTATTTGTCGTCGATTCCAATGAGACTCAAAGTCAATTAAAACATAGCCTTATCAGGGTAAAAGAAACCGAAGAACGCTTTCGTTTACTTGCAGAGTATTCCAGTGACATGATTACCATGCACAATGATCAATCAGAATATATTTACATATCACCAGCAGTAAGAGAGGTCATTCAATTTGAATATCCCGAGCTTTTAGGAAAAAGATTGGAGACCTTTATTCATCCTGACGATGTTGAACGAACAAATAACATGTTCGAGAGAGCACTGCAAAGAGGTTCAGCCGAATCTACTTATCGCTACCGTTCCAAGTTTGGTGACTACGTTTGGATAGAATCAACTTTAAAAAGTGTTCCTTATCAAGAAGAAGGCGAGAAAAAAGTCATCATCGTTTCAAGAAATATTACAAAAAGAAAACTAACTGAACAAAAGCTCCAAGAAGCAAATGAACTGCTAAACCGTTTATCCTATATGGATGGGTTAACAGGAATCGCTAATCGCCGTTTTTTCGATGAAACCCTTCTTAGCGAATGGTCTAATGCACTAGACCAACATGCACCAATTACGTTAGTTATGTTTGATATAGATTACTTTAAAAAATACAATGATTCATATGGTCATTTAAAAGGAGACTGGTGTTTACAGACGATTGCTCAAGCAGTTAATCAGTTGTTTCCAGAACATTCACGAGATGCATTTTGTCGATATGGCGGTGAAGAATTTGCACTGATTTTGCCTTCTACAGACAGAGAGAAGGGGTTGCAAGCAGCACAGCAGCTTAAAGATACGGTTCATTCACTCAAAGTACCTCATAAAAGTTCTGAAATAGCGGATATTATTACTTTAAGCATTGGAATTGCCACCATGTATCCTACCAAATCAATCCTTCCCGATTCATTAATTAAAGAAGCTGATTCTGCTTTATACCTTTCTAAAACACGAGGCAGAAATACCATTTCTATAAACGAAAAACCCGGAAGGATTCCAACGTGAATCGCTTCCAGGTTTATTTTTTTATATTAACTATGCATATGTCACTTTTTCAAAATATTTTGCGAATTTTGTTGTAACTTGCCAAAATTAAATGTAAAATTTTCCTATGAGCTCATTATGGATGGTGAGAAAATGGAAATCACGAAACACCTTTTCTTCAATCTTTCTCTTATGATTATTTTACTATTTGTTGGTTTATTATATCTTGAAAAAAGTAAAAAATTCTCCCTATCAAAGCCCTCTTACATAGGATTGTTTATTTTAACGATATGGTTATGCATTCAATTTTCCTACGCACCTGTTTCATACGCTAGATTTGATTTACGAATGATTCCTTTAGTTCTTGGCGGTTTATATGTCGGTATCGGGCCTATACTGATCGGAGCCATGGTTGCTATAAGAGGATTTTATGGAATCAATATTGGCTTTTGGCAAACCCTGGCTCTTTATATTCCACTTGCATTTATCCTATGGCGCTTCCACCCTTGGTTTTTTAAACAAGCTCCCGCCCGGCGAATTTTATGCACCATATGCATGGGAATGATCCTTGGTATACTGACAGTGCTGGGTATGAGTTTTGATGATGCACCGCTCAACCTTGTTGATGCATGGTTTGCTTATCTTGTAATCCCGTCTCTAGGTATTGGCATCATTTCCTATGGAATTGAATTTATAAGAAAGACTAACGAGATGCAGCAAGAGCTTATTAAGGCGGAGAAATTAAAGGCAGTCGAGCAAATGGGGGCTGCTATCTCCCATGAAATTAGAAATCCACTAACAGCGGCAAGTGGATTTGTTCAACTGTTGCAAGACGATTATTTATCAAGACAAAAAAGAAAGGAATATCTAGCAATCGTTAAGGAAGAATTATTTTCGGCTGAGAGGGTTATTCAGGATTATTTGACATTTGCAAAACCCGCACTCGAATCTCTTGAAGAACTAAATGTAAAAAGCGAACTCCGGCAAATTATCAGTATTCTGCAGCCTATAGCAAACCAAAATTCAGTTGAAATTATCACTGACTTTTCCATAATAGGATTTATTAAAGGAGATGGACAAAAGTTTAGACAATGCTTTGTAAACGTTCTGAAAAATGCGATAGAATCAATGCCGCATGGCGGATATTTACATGTTTCTACCGAATATAGTCAAAATGATGTAACCATTAAGGTAAAGGATACCGGGGTTGGAATGTCTCCACAGCAGCTTGAACGGTTAGGGGAACCATTCTATTCTACCAAAGGAAAAAATGGCACTGGCTTGGGCATGATGGTGGTTTATAGCATTGTCAGAGCCATGGATGGATCCATATGGGTGGAAAGTGATGTTGGAAAAGGAACCACTTTTCACTTTCAATTCCCAACCATTCCGATTAAAGGAAATAAACAAACCGGCAGAGTTTAGAATCTGTCGGTTTGTTTTTTGTTTTTTCTTACTTGCCAATAAACATTTGGGACCAGTTTTTTCCCGTTTGTTCGAATCCTACCCCAATATGTGTAAAGTTAGCACTTAAAATATTTTTACGGTGACCTTCACTATTCATCCAAGCGGTTACTACCTCTTGTGGTGTTCGTTGTCCTTGAGCAATATTTTCACCTGCAGACTTATAAGTGACGCCAAAGTCTCTCATCATGTCAAATGGAGATCCGTAGGTCGGACTGGTATGCGAAAAATAATGATTTTGCTGCATATCCACTGCCTTCTTTTGAGCAACACCACTAAGCTGTGTATCGGCTTTTAAGGCTGGCAAACCATTTTTAGTTCTTTGTTGATTGGTAAGATCGATGACCTGTTGGACATATTGGCTCACAGTTCCTGACGTTACCGTATTATTTTGATTTTGTGCAGCACCACTTGGTGCTTGGGTCTGCTGCTGTCTAGGTACAGGTGTCGCCTGTTGGGCAGGTGCTTGGTTCGGTGCCTGCCGTGTTGTTTGCTGTTGAGCTGGTGCCTGTGCCGCAGGTCTTTGCTGCTGTGTATTCGTTTGTCCTGGTTGAATAAAGCCAAATTGGAACCAGTTTTTTTGTCTAGGATCCACCGTAATATACTGATATTTCGCATCTCTAATTAAAACGGCTTGAGTGTGTGGATATTGACTGCTATTTAAGTTTGTATAATAGGCAGAAATCGTATCATCGTTATTCCTTTTGACTTTTCGCTTATCATTAAAGAGATTTGTATCTAAATCAGGTTCATTATTGTTACGGTTTGAATAATCCTCTGTAAGTGGTCCGTTATGATCGATGCCATTATCTCGATTATTACGAACATTTACAACACGATTATTTCTGTCATTTGAATCAAATCCGACACGATTGTCTGTACGGTCATTTATATCATTACGGTTATCATTATTACAAGCAGCGAGCCCCATCGTAAGGACTGCTGTTAATAGTAATCCAACTGGTTTTTTTATCAACGGTAATACCCCCTCTTTTCAAAATGATCTTGCCTTTTTATTGTTAGTTTTTTTAGGGAAAGTATTATTGGTAATGTCTGAAAAGCGTAAGCGCCTTGATCAGGGAAAAAAGGCGCTGTAGCTAGACAATTCTCAAAGCCATTTTTACCCTATTTTATCTATCGCACAACGCAAAAAAAATTGACAGGAGTATTCTCCTGTCAATTTTTTCAAGCGTATAATTTGGATTCTTCTTTTTGGAAAAAGCTTTTCATCGCATGGAAAACATCTGCTTTTTGCTTGAGTATATAATATCGGAACTGTTCATCCTTGATGTTTTTATAGGCTGACATTAATGTGGAATGGCGATTATATTGATTTACTTCTCCGTAGCCGAACATGTTGGATACTTTCATTAATTCCTCTACGAGCTTCACGCATCTGGCATTGTCGGATGTTAAGTTATCACCGTCAGAAAAGTGGAATGGATAAATGTTGAACTTCCGTGGATTATATTTAGCGTCAATGATTTCTAAAGCTTTTCGATAGGCGGATGAACAAATGGTTCCACCGCTTTCCCCTTTAGAGAAAAAGTCTTCTTCTGTAACTACTTTTGCCTCAGTATGATGAGCAATAAATTCAATTTCTACTGTTTCGTATTTTGTTCGTAAAAACCGTGTCATCCAGAAGAAAAAGCTTCGGGCCATATATTTTTCCCAAATTCCCATACTACCGCTGGTATCCATCATCGCAATCACAACCGCTTTTGAATCAGGTTTCACTACTTCATTCCAAGTCTTAAACTTTAAATCATCCTTGTAAATTGGGTGGAAAGCAGGCTTGCCACTCATCGCATTTCTCTTAAAAGCAGACATCATCGTACGTTTTTTATCGATGTTTCCCATTAATCCGGTTTTCCGGATATCATTGAACTCAATATTTTCTACTAGATGTTCTTGTTCCTCTTTTTTCTTTAAGTTCGGCAGCTCTAATTGCTTAAATAGTGCTTCCTCTAGTTCCATTAAAGATACTTCTGCTTCAAAATAGTCTTCTCCTGCTTGATCACCTGCACCCTGACCCTTTCCTGGCCCCTTTTGCCCGCTCGAACCGTCTCTTGCTACTACGTCACCGACTTGACTCTCACCGTCACCTTGGCCCACGTGTTTGTTTTTATCATAATTATAGCGAATTTTATATTCGTCCAATGAACGAATTGGAATTTTCACCATATCGCGACCATTAGACATAATAATACTCTCTTCTGTAATTAATTCTGGAAGATTGTTGCGGATTGCCTCCTGGACTTTTTCTTGATGGCGCTGTTGGTCATCGTGGCCTTTACGGTGGAGGGACCAATCTTCTCTAGAAATCACAAATTGATGGTTATCGACAGTCACTATAAACCCCTCCTTATTAAATTAAAAATTTACTCCATACTGCACAATTTTTTTAACAAATACATAAAATAACGCGAATGAAAAAAATCAATTAAATGATGGATTACTTTATCCTATGCAGAAGTAGCGAATAATTTACAAATAATTTTGACAATTGGTTGATTGCCTATTAATTGGACAAGATAAACACATAGAGAAATTTTTGTCTAAAAGATTAGGTTAATAGAAATTTATTTATTGGAAAAAAAGAGACTGACAGTGTTTTATCTGCCAGTCCGTACTATTTTAAACCCAAATTATCTGTTTAGTAAGCTTCCTACATAGCGAAGTAATTCATTTGCTGATGTCGAATTATAGCCATGTTCATCAATTAAGCGAGCGACAACATCATTAATTTTCTTCAATTGCTGCTCATCTGGTGTCTTAGATGAAGTGGTAATCTTAACAACGTCCTTAAGGTCAGCAAATAATTTCTTTTGAATCGCTTCCCTGAGCCTATCATGGGAATTGTAATCAAACCGCTTGCCTTTTCTTGCAAAAGCAGAAATCCTGATTAAAATTTCTTCCCTGAAGGCTTTTTTAGCATTTTCAGAGATACCGATTTGCTCCTCAATCGAACGCATTAGTTTTTCATCCGGATTTATTTCTTCCCCTGTTAACTGATCACGCAGCTTTGCTTTATTGCAGTAAGCCTCAACGTTATCAAGGTAATTATCCATTAATGTTTTAGCTGATTCTTCATAGGAGTATACAAACGCCTTTTGCACTTCGTTTTTGGCAATATTGTCATATTCTTTCCGCGCTAATGAGATGTAATTCATATACCGATCTCGCAGCTCAGCCGTAATTGATGGATGCTGGTCAAGTCCGTCTTTTAACGATCTTAATACATCTAAGGCATTAATGGACGGTACTTCTTTACGAATGATGGTCGATGAAATGCGATTAATAACATAACGAGGGTCTATTCCACTCATCCCTTCATCTGGATACTCGCGTTTCAGTTCTTCCACATCTGCCAAATTAAATCCTTCTACATTCTCACCGTCGTAGAGACGCATTTTTTTCAGCAGGTCAATATCGCCCTTTTTCGGTTCCTTTAAGCGGGTTAAGATCGTAAACATCGCAGCAACCTTTAACGTATGCGGTGCAATGTGAACATCCGAAACATCACTCTCATTAATCATCTTTTCATAAATTCTTTCTTCCTGAGACACCTTTAAATTGTAAGGAATCGGCATCACAATAATCCTAGAATGAAGTGCCTCATTTTTCTTATTTGAAATAAAGGAACGGTATTCTGTTTCATTAGTGTGAGCAACAATTAGCTCATCAGCACTAATTAAGGCAAACCTGCCTGCTTTAAAATTCCCCTCTTGAGTTAGTGATAATAAATGCCAGAGGAATTTCTCATCACACTTTAACATCTCTTGAAATTCCATCATCCCTCGGTTCGCCTTATTTAGTTCTCCATCAAAGCGATAGGCCCTTGGGTCTGATTCTGAGCCATATTCTGCAATGGTCGAGAAATCAATACTTCCTGTTAAATCAGCAATATCTTGAGATTTTGGATCAGACGGACTAAAGGTTCCAATACCAGTCCGCTTATCTTCTGAGAAGAATATTCTTTCCACTAAAACATCTTCAATTCTACCTCCATATTCCTGCTCTAAGCGCATCATGTTCAATGGAGATAAGTTTCCTTCAATTCGAATCCCATATTCCTCAAAGAAATCTGCCCGCAAATGATGCGGAATTAAATGCAAGGGATCTTCATGCATTGGACATCCTTTGATGGCAAAAACGGAACCCCTATCCGTATGTGAGTAGTTTTCTAACCCTCTTTTTAACATGGTAACAAGGGTAGATTTACCGCCGCTCACCGGACCCATTAATAGTAAAATCCGCTTTCTTACGTCCAGCCTTTTGGCAGCAGGATGGAAGTATTCTTCAACAAGTCTTTCTAGCGACTCTTCTAAGCCAAATAATTGATTACTAAAGAAATTGTACTGCTTCGTCCCTTTAACTTCTTCAATTCCTGCATCCCTGATCATATTATAAACTCGAGAATGTGCAGATTGTGCTACCCACGGCTTTTCCTTCAACAACAATAAATAGTCAGCGAATGTTCCTTCCCAGCGAAGTTTTTCCTCTTCTTCACGGTACCTCTCGATTTTTTTTAAAATGTCCATATGGCCCTCCCCCTGTAGGTTATCAGAGACGATTAATATACTCTATGCACTAAAAGACTTGAACATGCGTAACCATTTCGAGATATTGTCTATCTTTTTTATTTCATTAAAAGGAATATTGCTCTTTTCATTTTAAAATCTTAGGCTATAATAAAATTGTATGTGTCAGAAAAGCGTCCGTTTAGCGGGTTCCACTTATCAAGTAGTCCTTTAGCTAAACAATCTTATTTAAAAACGGGACAAAGGGGGCAATACATAACATGAATACTTTCATCGTTATTTTAGTAATGGTTGCGTTTTTGGCAGCTATCTTCACAGCGGGGTATAACGACAAACCTGGTACTAATAAATAAGAAAAGCGCAAGCGCCTTGGTCAGCCCCGACAAGCACAAGACAAGCCGGCCGAAAGGTTGCCTTTTAACCTTTTGTACGGATTGACTTGTGACCTCGAGGGGCTAGGCGCTGGAGCTGGACAATTCTCGAAGTTAAAACCTTTTATACTTTCTTATCTCGTAAAAAATGACTGCCACTTGCTGGCAGTCATTTTTTAGTGTAAATCGAGCTTATTTTTTTGTATAAACTCTTTCATATACATTCTATTTTGTTTCGAAAGCATATTGGCGATTTGTTGGGTCCAGCGATCCTTTCTTTGCCCGTTTGTTCTTGTCTCATAATAATCTGAAATCAACTGGTCATATTCATCTAGTTGACCATTATATCTCTCCATATCCTGTTCATATTGATCCACATGAAAAACATGTTTAAGCGGAAGTCTTGGCTTTTTATCTGTAATATGAGACGGATAGCCCACAGCAAGCCCAAACAATGGAATCACTCGGTCCGGTAGGTGTAAAAGTTTTTTCACTTCTTCCAAGTTATTGCGAATTCCACCTATGTAACAGATTCCTAACCCTAAAGATTCTGCAGCAATCGCAGCATTTTGTGCCGCTAAGGAAGTATCAATCATTGCTACCATAAATTTTTCTGTGCTCTCAAGCGATGGGGCCACGTTTTTATGCTCCTTTTCCCCAATTATCGTATGTCGGTAAAGATCTGCACAAAAAACAAAAAAGCACCCATTTTTCTCTACATATTCTTGGTTTCCTGTTAATTCAGCCAATTTTTTCTTCTTTTCTTTATCATTCACACCAATAATGGAGTATGCCTGAATAAAACTCGATGTTGCTGCTGCCTGGGCACAGGATACGATCGTGTGAATTTGCTCGTCCGTTAAAGGCTTATCCTCAAAATGGCGAATCGAGCGATGGTTGAGAATGGTTGAGATTACATCATTCATAGCAAAAATCCTTTCTTTTTAGCAGAAGGAGGCCTTATCTGTTGGCCTCCCGTACTAATTTATTTTAGATTTGGATAATCCTGTTGACGTAATGCTTCGTAAATAAGAATCGCGGCTGTATTTGAAAGATTTAAAGAACGGATATTTTCAATCATTGGAATTCTTAGTGCGGTATCAAGATTATTTTGAATAATGTCCTTTGGAAGGCCTGTGGTTTCACGCCCAAAAATGAAATAATAATCCTTAGCCGTATCACTATAATCAAAACTGGTAAATTGTTTTTGTCCAAATTTCGTTATATAAAAAAAGGCACCACCAGCATTTTTTTCATAAAATTCATCCAGGGAATCGTAATAAGTGATATTTACATGTTCCCAATAGTCTAAACCTGCCCTTTTTAACATCTTATCGTCTGTAGAAAATCCTAAAGGGCGAATTAAATGTAATTGAGTATTCGTTCCTGCACATGTCCGAGCAATATTACCAGTATTAGAAGGAATTTGTGGTTGATATAAAACTACGTGTATAGCCAAAAGATTCACCTCATATTAAAACTCTAAAAGCAATTATACCACTCTGTCCCGTGCTTTCAAGAATCATTCATCGATGATGGAATAAAACTTGTATTTGATATTTGGAGTATAGGCCGATGAATCCTCATAGGCCCAGTATCGCATCCGGCTATTATAGGTATGGGCATTCACTAAAGGCATCCCGTTAGCATCCTTACCAGTAACTAGAGTGTTATGGTTGAACCTTCCATCCCCCTCAAAATCATAACAAATGACATCTCCCAATATTAACTGGTCCGGGCTGCTGACTTCTTTTGCCCGAAGGCCGCTTCTTGAATTTGATAAATATAGCCTTAAAGAATGAGCTACGGCCCAGCTATAGCTCCAGTTACTATGTTGCAGCCACCAGCCTGCATCCCGCTTTGGATAGCCTCGCATCGGAGCTCCCCCAGCGTGAAGGCATTGAGAGATGAAGTTGGTACAATCATTCTGAAACTTTTTATAAGCAGGATTATAGCTATTCCACCAGCGTTCTGCATATTGAACCGCTTTTAATCGGTTATATTCATAGCTTAGCCGTTCGTCTTGGCTCTCATAAGCCAAGATTCTAGTATCTGTTGTCGGAATATCATCTTGCTCTAGGTTCGGCTTAATTTCCTCATCCATTACTAAGCTATTTTTGTAAAACTTGGCTAACCTTTCTTCCATTTCCTCTTCCATATAAAGAATTCCATTTTGTTTAATTAAATATTGGTAGTGGGCATGATATTTGACAGTTTGGAACTCATCCTCCTTAGACTCTTCGATGATTTTCCCTGCCGCTTTCACTTTTACAATCTCTGCTGATCGTTTCGCTGCCGAATCCTGTTTTATTTCAGCCTTTGGAAAAAATATTTTATGACTTCGCTTATTAGAAACAAATTGATTTACCCGTTTTTCAAATAAGTCTTGAAGTAAATGCCGCAAGACAATCCACCCCCTTCCCTTCATACATATGAAAGAAGGTTGGATTTAACTATTAAAAAAGAGCAAAACCAATTGGTTTGCCCTTTAATTGTTATAAAAATTTAAGCCTTTTTCTATTTCTGATTGGACCTCGATATCTGTTTCTAGTTCTTTGGCTTTTCTTAAGGCCGCATAAGCTGTTTCACCGCCGATTTTCCCAAGCGCCCAAGCCGCCGTCCCTCTAGTGACCGGACTAGCTTCGGTTTCTAAGACGTCAATTAAATCGGGAACGGCACTTTCATCTTTAAAATGAGCTAGTGCGATAATAGCATTCCTCTGGATTGGCTTCTTTCCTCTCCAAGCTCCTGAGATAGAGCCGAACCTTTTTTTAAATTCACGATTGCTTAATTTAAGGATTGGTTTTAATAAGGGTTTTGCCACTACAGGATCGGGTTCCATTTCTTTATGAAAATGAAAGTTTATCCCCTTGTTTATCGGACATGCTGTTTGACATGAGTCACATCCATAAACACGGTTCCCTATTTTTTGTCGGAATTCATCGGGAATAAGCTCTTTTGTTTGTGTTAAAAAGGAAATGCAGCGATTGGCATTAATCTGACCTCCCTGTATTAAAGCACCAGTTGGACAAGCATCCAAACACTTAGTACAAGAGCCACAATTGTCTTCAATCGGTGTATCCGGTTCGAAAGGTATATTGGTAATCATTTCTCCTAGATAAACGTAAGAGCCAAATTCCGGGGTTATAATGGAACAATTTTTACCGCTCCAGCCGATCCCTGCTCGTTCTGCTACAGCACGGTCAGAGAGTTCTCCTGTATCAACCATTGATTTCAACTTGGCATTAGGTATTTTATTTATGATAAATTCTTCAAGTTTAGTGAGCCGGTCTCGAAGAATATGATGATAGTCAAGCCCCCATGAAGCTCTGCTAAAGATTCCTCTTCTTTCCCCCTTTTTGCTTTCAACCCGCATTGTCATTTTCGCGGGGTAAGCAAGAGCAATGGAAATAATCGACTGAGCACCTTCCAGCAGCATTGCAGGGGTTACTCGCTTATCTATATCAGGCTCTTCGAAACCCGATTGATAGCCTAGTTCCTGTTGTCTCAACAAACGGTTCTTTAATTGGGAAAATGGAGACGCTGTCGTGAACCCAATTTTATCAATACCGATTTCTTTACTATAGGCAATAAGTTCTTCTTTTAATTCATGAATATCCACTGTTATCTCCTCCTTCCGTCTTTGACTTTTATCTATTTAGGTTGTTGAATTATTAGTTGCACATCTATTTATGATAAACTATTTTCATTAAATTTTGGAGGTGGAATGGTTGGAAATTCGTTTTAATGCGGAAATCTGCGAACTAATACCCGATTTTAAAATTGGGGTAATTGAATATAGAAATATAACGGTAGGAGATTCTCCACAAATGGTGAAAGGCAGGCTCCAGCTTTTCCAAGAATCAATCTTTTTTGATTTGGAAAACAAGCAGCTAACAAATCTTCCCGGCATAAAGGAATGGAGAAATATTTTTAAAAAAGCAGGAAAGGATCCTAACCGATATCGTCATTCAGCTGAGGCATTATTTAGAAGGATACAAAAGCAAAATTATCTTTCTTCTATCCATAGTGCGATTGATATTAATAATTTTTTCTCCTTACAATATCAAGTTCCCATCGGTGTTTACGACTATGATCTGTTAAAAGCTCCTGTGGTGATTCGGATTGGGAAGGAGGGCGAGGCATACAACGGCTTGAACGGAAGGAGCAACTCCTTGGAGCATTTAATTCTGTCTTCCGATGCAACTGGACCATTTGGAAGTCCGTTTGTTGATTCTGATAAGGCCCCTATTACGGTAAATACAAGGAATGCCTTGCAAATAATTTATCTGCGTCCGTCATCCAGTGATGAGGATGCTGCCAAGTTAACTGAATCCTTAATGAACATGTTTACACAGGTACATGGAGGAGAAGCTTCATATCAAATTGTTGGATGCCAGTAATATCGGCATCTTTTTGTTTAGCTGCCAGTTGATTTGCTGCAGATAGTAATTAAATGTCATCCGCCAGTTATTGTTTCCTGTAAATATAAAAAAACGCAATGCATCGTTCTCTTAATGTAACGATACACTGCGTTAGTTAATATGTATGGAGCGGGTGATGGGAATCGAACCCACTACATCAGCTTGGAAGGCTGAGGTTTTACCAGTAAACTACACCCGCATATTTGACAAAATATTGAACGAACTGACTTAATAAGTATTACACAAATTGAATTAAGGAGTCAAGTGATTTCCGCAAATTTTGTCGATTTCCCTCAAACTTTATATTTTGAAGAGCCTTTTTTAGAAATAATTTTTTTCTGCCAATCTATTTATCTAATTATTATTCCTAATTTAATAAAAAATACACTCAAACATAATTTAAGTTAAAACAAAAAAACGTTTCCTAGTGGGAAACGTTTTTTCAAACCAACTGATACCGGTGGTCGGGGTCGAACCGACACTCCAGAGGAACACGATTTTGAGTCGTGCGCGTCTGCCAATTCCGCCACACCGGCGTATTATGTTGTTTAAAGCAATGCCGAGGACCGGAATCGAACCGGTACGGTAGTCACCTACCGCAGGATTTTAAGTCCTGTGCGTCTGCCAGTTCCGCCACCCCGGCAAAATATAATGGCTATTGCTTATTTAGAAATTTTGGAGGCGGCAACCGGATTCGAACCGGTGGTAAAGGTTTTGCAGACCTCTGCCTTACCACTTGGCTATGCCGCCGGATATTATGGAGCGGAAGACGGGATTCGAACCCGCGACCCCCACCTTGGCAAGGTGGTGTTCTACCACTGAACTACTTCCGCAGAATGGCTGGGCTAGCTGGATTTGAACCAACGCATGTCGCAGTCAAAGTGCGATGCCTTACCGCTTGGCTATAGCCCAATGCTTATAAGAATTGGTTATATTATGGGGCGACTGATGGGAATCGAACCCACGAATGTCGGAACCACAATCCGATGCGTTAACCACTTCGCCACAATCGCCACAATATAATTGGCAGGGGTAGTAGGAATCGAACCCACACCAAAGGTTTTGGAGACCTTCGTTCTACCTTTAAACTATACCCCTATAAATGGTGGAGGGGGACGGATTCGAACCGCCGAACCCGGAGGGAGCGGATTTACAGTCCGCCGCGTTTAGCCACTTCGCTACCCCTCCACTATAAAAACAAACTTGCCAGCTTCAGGTGCCGACGAGAGGACTTGAACCCCCAACCTACTGATTACGATTCAGTTGCTCTACCAGTTGAGCTACACCGGCAAAACCTTATAAATGGTGGCTCAGGACGGAATCGAACCGCCGACACAAGGATTTTCAGTCCTTTGCTCTACCGACTGAGCTACTGAGCCATCATATGGCGGTCTGGACGGGACTCGAACCCGCGACCTCCTGCGTGACAGGCAGGCATTCTAACCAACTGAACTACCAGACCGAATTGCGGGGACAGGATTTGAACCTGCGACCTTCGGGTTATGAGCCCGACGAGCTACCGGACTGCTCCACCCCGCGATAATAGAAAATATATAGTTCTTCCATGCTCCAAGTTTACATGGACTGTATCAATCTCAGAATGCTTATTCAAGCAGAAGCTCGATTGATACAACTCGCAGATTATTCACCGAAGCAACGCTCGTTGCTCCACCCCGCGATAATAGAAACTTAAATATTATGGTGGAGGATGACGGGATCGAACCGCCGACCCTCTGCTTGTAAGGCAGATGCTCTCCCAGCTGAGCTAATCCTCCATTTAATAAGAGTTATTTTCGATATTAGAAAAAAACATTGGTGACCCCTACGGGATTCGAACCCGTGTTACCGCCGTGAAAGGGCGGTGTCTTAACCGCTTGACCAAGGGGCCCGATATATTATGGCGGAGAGCAAGGGATTTGAACCCTTGAGACAGGGTTACCCGCCTACACGATTTCCAATCGTGCTCCTTCGGCCACTCGGACAGCTCTCCATAAAATGGCTCCGCAGGTAGGACTCGAACCTACGACCGATCGGTTAACAGCCGATAGCTCTACCACTGAGCTACTGCGGAATAATATTACAGCCTGGCAACGTCCTACTCTCACAGGAACAAAGTTCCAACTACCATCGGCGCTGAGAAGCTTAACTTCCGTGTTCGGTATGGGAACGGGTGTGACCTTCTCGCCATTATTACCAGACTATTTTCTCGACACTATTTTATTATAATGTCTTTTTCATATTTTGCAAGAGAAAAAATTTTTTTCATTCTCTCAAAACTAGATAATGTAGAAGAAGAAGCAAAAACGAGTTTAATCATAAAACA